>JBGVTE010000084.1:0-65088 GCA_041862375.1 Candidatus Aminicenantaceae bacterium | reverse complement strand
TATTGAGTCCGTCCCAAAATTGCTTGATTGTAATAGACACCATTAACAGTATTTCTCCAATTGTCATTGAGAGACTTTAATCAAGAAACTTTGAGACAAGGCCTCTTTATTATTGATTTTAATCCCGAGCTCTTTGATTTTAGCTTTATCCCGAAGTGAAGGGATGCCTTGTCATTGCGAAGAGCGAAGCGATGAAGCAATCTCTTAAGGAAGGGCATGATCTATTTGTTTTCAATGAGATTGCCACGCTCTCTTCGATCGCTCGCAATGACAATGGAACTGCCTTTTTCGAACACTTCTTTTAATCCCGTCACTTTGGGACAAGCTCTTTTATTTAAAATTTCTAATTCCTTCTCTTAAACGCGGGAAAATAATTGCTTCCCTTATTTTCCTTGACTTTGCCCATTTATTCTATTATATATTTATTTATCACGGAAATAATGAAATTTAATTAATACAAGAGGAAGGACCTAATTATAAAGGAGGATATCATGGTTGGAAAGGCTGCCAAACTCGTTATAATGATTATTTTGGTGATAGCCGTAATGTTCATCTTTACGAGCTGTGAAAAATTAAAGACAAGCAATTTACAAGCCAATTATTATTTTTCTAAAGCCAATAAATACTTTGCTGATGGTCTTTACCGTAAGGCTATCGAAGAATATGAAAATGCACTAAAGGCTAATCCCGAATTAGGAGAGGCTTACCGCTTTTTAGGTGAATCTCATAAGAATATTTACAGACCCGGCGTGGACTCTCCAGAGAACCAGGAGAGAGCACAGAAAGCTTTGGAAGCTTTGACCAAAGCATATGAACTTTACCCCGATAACAAAGAAGTTATTTACAGCCTGGGAGATATGTATGATAAATTGAGAAATTTCGAAGAAGCTGAGAAATTGTACTTGAATATCATTGAGATGGAACCAGGCAATATGAACAATTATTATGTTGTGGCTGAGTTTTATAAGAGGTATGCTGGCGGAAGCGAGGAAGAAGGAAAAGAAGAGACGGTAGGGAAGACCCCCTATAAGAAAGCAGAAGAAATGTACTTGAGAAGGATAGAGGCTGATCCCGAAAGTCCTCAAGGCTATAGTTACATGGCCCGATTTTATGAGTTACCACCGAGAAAAGACTTTGATAGAGCAAATAGATTCCATGAGTTGAGGAGCAAATTGGAGCCGGATAATGCTGAGGTGTATCTTTCGAAGGGAGTAAATCGCTGGTTAAAGGCCTACGGTGATCCAGATCTCACAAATGATCAAAGAATAGAAACCGCCTATGACGGTGTAGCTGCTCTCAAAAAAGCTGCTGAGCTAGATCCTGATTATCCCGAGCCGTATTCCTGGCTGAGTGTCATTTATCAGAGTGTGTTGGCAAGGCTAGAGCCTTCAAAAGCTCAGCGGCATAGAGCTGATGGAGAGAGAAACGCTGCTAGGTATATGGAGTTGAGGAAGAGGGAAACAGCCAGAAAGCGTCTTGAAGAAGAGCTGAGAAGAGTAGAGTAAAGAAAGAGTCGATTTATTTCCTTAATATTTCAAAAGTATTTCGTTTAATCCAAGATAATATTTAGCGTGTATGTTTATTCCCCTCAGAGATGAAAATCCCACGTCTCGTTTTCCCTATGTAACCGTTCTTTTTATCGGACTTAATATTCTGGTTTATTTATACCAAGTATTTTCTCCTCAGGAGTTTCAGTATTATATCTATAAAATGGGAGCTATCCCCTACGAGATTACGCATTTCACGTCAATCCATTACTTCCCTTGGATATCTTCAGATTATTTTGCCCGAATCTCTCCTCCCTTAACTCTCCTCACGTCTATGTTTCTACACGGCGGGCTTTTTCATCTTCTGGGAAACATGCTATACCTCTGGATATTCGGTAATAATATTGAAGACTTTCTGGGGCCAGTACGCTTTATCATCTTTTATGTGCTATCAGGCTTAGGAGCAAGTCTTACCCATATCATTTTTAATCCAAATTCCCCTTATCCGATGATAGGGGCTAGTGGAGCTATCGCAGGAGTGTTGGGTGCTTATTTAATCCTCTATCCTGGCGCGAGAGTTTTAACCTTGGTTTTTTTGTTCTTCTTCATTCGAATTCTTCCCATTCCTGCAGCAGTTATTCTTGGAATCTGGTTTTTACTTCAGGTTTTAAACATTGGTTTGGGTGGGGGAGTAGCTTGGTTTGCCCATATTGGCGGCTTTCTGATCGGAATTCTTCTCATAAGAATATACATGAGAAGAAGAAAACCGAAGGTCTGGATACATTAGGATTTCCCCTCTTTCTCCTGGAGGGTAAGTTAAGGATTTCGCTCGAGACTTAGTTCTTACTTTACATAACCTATTGATTCTACCCTATTAAAAGTTGACATCTATCTCAAGATTTAGTATTTTAATTCATCATACCTGATTAAGGGTTTGTTTCTGAGGTAAAAGAGTATGAAAACTTTTGTACAAAAAAAAGATGAGATTGAGAAGAAGTGGTGGCTGATTAATGCTGAAGGGAAAATTCTTGGTCGTCTGGCTACCGAGATATCCATACTGATGAGAGGCAAGAGGAAACCTAAATTCTCGAATTTTCTTGATTGCGGTGATTATGTAGTTGTTATTAATGCCGAGAAAGTAAAAGTAACCGGTAGAAAAGAAGAGCAAAAAAAATACTATTCTCACTCTGGATATCCTGGAGGTTTGAAGGAAAAAACATTCGGGGAGCTTTTGAAGAAGAAGCCAGAGGAGGTTATTCGAAGAGCAGTTTGGGGAATGATTCCCAAGAACAAGCTGGGTCGCGCCACATTTAAGAAGCTTAAGGTATATAAAGGTCCCCGTCATCCTCACGAGGCCCAAAATCCCCAAGAATACCAGTTTTAAGGAGAGGCTACATTGAGTTTAATCCAGTATTACGGAACAGGAAAGAGAAAAACCTCTATCGCAAGAATTTTTCTCCGACCCGGGAAGGGAGACATAACATTATTTGTTAATAAAAAGGTATGCTCCTTTAATGAATATTTTAATTTGGAATCTCATAAGTACAAAATTAAGCAACCCCTTCTTTTGACAGAAACTGACAATAAATTTGATATTCTCATGCGAGTTGATGGAGGGGGAATTACGGGGCAAGCAGATGCGATTCGGCTAGGTATTGCCCGGGCATTGGTTGAGTTTAACAAAGAATTAAGGTCTGCCCTCAAACAATCTGGCTTATTAACGAGAGATGCCAGGATTAAAGAAAGGAAGAAATACGGATTATTGGGAGCACGAAAAGCACCTCAATATCACAAGAGATAAAGGGAGGATTTCTGTTGGTATCAATAACGATGAAAGAACTCTTAGAAGCGGGCGTCCATTTTGGCCATCAGACAAAGCGGTGGAATCCCAAGATGAAAGAATACATTTTCGGCCAGAGGAATGGAATCTATATAATTGATTTGCAGAAAACTATAAAGATTTTTAAAGAAGCCCTGCAGTTTATAATGGAAGTCGCCGAGAGTGGAAAAGGAATACTCATGGTAGGAACGAAGAAGCAGGCTCAAGATATAATCAAAGATATAGCCTTAAAATGCGAGTCGTACTTCGTAAACCAGCGCTGGTGGGGAGGTTTGCTTACAAACTTTGATGTTATTAGAGGGAGTGTAGAGAGATTAATAGAGTTTGAAGAGATGAAGGAAGACGGGAGATGGGAGCTTCTCACAAAGAAAGAGCAGTCAAAAATGGAGAAAGTGTACAGAAAGCTTTCAAAAAATCTCGGTGGAATAAAAACTATGACAGAGATGCCCGGGGCCTTGTTCGTGATAGATTCTGCTAAAGAAGAAATTGCAATTGCAGAAGCTAGAAAAATGAATATTCCGATAGTGGCAGTGGTCGACACTAACGGGAATCCCGAAAACATAGATCATCCTATCCCGGGAAATGACGATGCAGTAAGAGCTATTGAGTTGTTCGCATCAAAAATGTCTGAAGCAATATTAGAAGGGAAAAAGAGCAAAATGGAGAAGGAACTCCAGGGAGCAAAAAAAGAGGAAGAAATTCCAGCTCAAGAAGAAGCTGTTCCTTCATCAGAGAAACCATCAGTTGATAAAGAAAGCTCTGAAGAGAGTATACTCGATAAACCTGAATGAAATTAGGAGTGTGAAATGGCGATATCAGCTGAAGTTGTAAAAGAACTCCGACAAAGAACAGGAATTGGAGTGATGGAGTGTAAGAAAGCACTCCAGGAAAGTAATGGAGACGTAGAAAAGGCCATTACTATTTTAAGAAAGAAAGGATATGCGAGGGCCAAGGAGAAGATGAGTCGGGAAACTACCGAAGGAGTTATTGGTTCATACATTCATCTAAAAGGGAAAATAGGAGTCCTGGTAGAAGTTAGTTGTGAATCTGACTTTGTCGCAAAAAATGAAGAATTTAAAGAGCTGGTTAAAAATATTGCCATGCATATAGCAGCCTCAAATCCTCAGTACGTATCTTCTGAGACAATTCCTTCAGAAGTGTTAGATGAAGAAAAAGATATTATCCGAGAACAATTCAAGGATTCTGGTAAGCCTCCAGAAATAGTAGAAAAGATTGTCCAGGGTAAATTGAAAAAGTTTTTTGAGGAGGTTTGTCTAGAAGACCAGCCTTATGTAAAAGATGATAAAATATCAGTAAAAGAACTTGTGGCTTCCTGTATAGCCAAGTTTGGAGAAAACATAAAAATAAGTAGATTTGCTCGGTTTGAGATTAGCAAGTCATAAGATTTCGTTATGTCCTTACCTAAGCCTGCTTATGATAAAATCTTATTAAAGCTTTCCGGTGAATCCCTTTTAGGTGACCAGCCATACGGGATTGATCTAAGGACCACAAAATCAATCGCCCAGGAAATAAAAGAAGTTCACGATTTAGGCGTCCAGATTGCCATCATGATCGGTGGAGGAAATATCTTCAGAGGTGTCGTAGGAACTGAAGCAGGAATGGACCGTGCTTCTGCCGATTATATGGGATTACTCGCTACTGTAATTAATGGCATCGCACTTCAAGATGCATTGGAGAATGAGGGCATTTTAACTCGACTCATCTCAGCCATAGAAATAAAGGCAGTGGCTGAACCTTTTATCAGGAGAAGAGTTATAAGACATCTTGAGAAAGGAAGAATTATAATCTTCAGTGCTGGTACCGGAAGTCCTTATTTCACTACTGATACAGCAGCTGCCTTGAGGGCCTTGGAAATTAGGGCTCAGGTGATATTGAAAGCGACCAAAGTTGACGGAGTATATACAGCCGACCCACTGGAAGATAAGGCTGCCAAGAAATTTCGTTCTATTAAGTACCTGGATGTGATAAAAAAAGGCTTGAAAGTTATGGATTCCACAGCAATTACGCTGTGTAGGGACAATAATCTTCCTATAGTCGTTTTCAATCTGAGAAAGCATGGGAACATTAAAAGGGCTGTTTTAGGCCAAAAAGTTGGCACAGTAGTCTATTAAATTAAATTTTTTAAGAGGGATAACTATGGTCAAGGATATACTGAGGGAACTCGAGAGAGACATGCAGCGTTCAGTAGAACATTTTCGTAAAGACCTGAGCAGGTTGAGAACAGGGCGGGCGAACATTAATCTCTTAGAAGACATAAAGATTGATTACTACGGAACACAGACGCCCCTGAATCAAGTAGCTACTCTTGGTGTTCATGACCCCACTTTAATAGTTGTTCAGCCTTGGGACCCTTCTTTTCTGGAAACAATCGATAAGGCGGTTAGAAGCGCTGATTTAGGCCTCAATCCTATCAACGATGGCAAGGTGCTTAAGATACCAATCCCCCCGTTGGATGAGGAAAGAAGACAAGAACTTGCGAAGCATATAAAAAAGATGTTAGAAGATGAAAAGACTGTTCTTCGAAACATGAGAAGAGAGAGCAAGGAGAATGTTGAAGAGCTGGAAGAGAAAAAAGAGATTACCGAAGACGACAAGTTCTGGGGATACGATAAACTCAAGGAAGTTACCGAAGAATACATGAAGAGAATTGAAGAGATGGCTTCTTCGAAAGAAAAGGAAATTCTCGAGGTTTAACTTCTTCTTTTAAACCAATTTTCAGTCGTACCGAATTTTGTCTTAATCACTACACCCCACCCGATTATGCTCAAGCAAAGTGAGAATAGAAAACCGATAACAGGGATGAACCTGATGATTGTTAAGAGAACCAGGCCAACGATAACAGCTACAAGAGGAGATATTTTAGATTTACTGAAGGCCTTGATGAGGCTTTCGCCGAGGAAAAAGAAAAGGACAACTCGGCCAAAGATTTGAATAACTACGCCTAAGATAACGAAAAAGACGAGGAGAGGAATACCTATGATGAGGAAGCACAGCAGGGCTGAAAATATGACTACTCCAATATAGATAACGATACTTAAGAGCCCGATTCCAAAGATGGATCCGAATGATTTCCTGATTTGAGTAGAGGCAAGAGAAATCTGCCTGGGGAAGAGAGCTGCTAGTACGAGTGCAAGAATAAACCAGATGAAGAAGGTTAGTGTTTTTATGATGAGTATTAGAGGAATGAAGGAGACTGAAAAAACATCCTTGAAAGCCCCTCTGAGAAACTTTGATATGTCTTCAGATGTTTTGAAATAAACTGTATCGCCTTTGATGATACATCCCGGTTCTTTAGTAAGTGTACCTCCGATGGAGTAAACATCTTCTCCAACAATAGCTGTAGAGTGTAGCGTGATGTTCGAACCGATTCCGATAACAGATCCCTTGACTTCGCCTTTTACAATAATTATCCCTCCGAAAGCAACTACACTTTCCTTGACTTCTCCTTCTATGACGACATTCCCCCCAAAGGTGAAAATGTTATCTTGAGTTTCACCTTCCCTTACATTGATTTCTTTTTTCATAGCGGCGCTTTGCTGGCTCTGGAGAGGGATGAACACAGCAAGGGTGAAAAGAAGAACGGGTGCCAGTAATATTTTATTTTTCATTGTTTTTCTCCGATTAAAAATTTTCTTCCTATACCATAGATTGAGAAAGTTATCAGGATAAGAGTGAAGATAATAATAATTATTTGAACTTCAGGACTAAATAAGGTTGTCAGGAGGGTTAGAGCTTTGATAAATTGACCAGACAGTTGATGGATGATTTTGAGGGAGACAGAGATCAACTTGAAGAATTTGATGAAAACGAGAGAAATGCTCTTTGCTTGTTCTAGTAAGCTTTGATTGAGATTAATGAGAAGAGAAGATAGATTCTGGCCTGTTGCGAGAACATAGATGAAGAAGCCTAAAACAAAAGCCACAAATCCCGAAGCAAAAGCTGTAAGCCATCCTCGGATTGAAACCTTAACCGGGAATATTCTATCCATAACCTGCTGGCTAAAACCAGATGGTACCTGCCAAGAAGGAAGGGTTTCAATAGCCTGAAGGAGGAATTTTCTTACTTCAAGAGCTTTTCTACATTTCAGGCAGATTAATAGGTGCTTTTCGATTGCTTTATTTTCGGAAGATGTTAGCTCGTTTTCTAAGTAAGAATAAATTTGATCAGCCGAAGGGCAATTCATGGCCTTTCCTCCAAAAGCTGACGAATTATTTCTTTCGTCTGGAAGACTCGGTTTTTAATCGTACCCACAGGCAGTTCTTTTATCTCAGCTATTTCTTCATAGCTTAACTCATTAATATGTCTCCAGACAAACAATTCCCTGTACGAAGCTGGAATTTTTTCTAGAATTTGGTCAATTCTTTCCCTAAGTTGTGAAAGTTCAAATTTTTGTATAATTGAGGGCTCGTCATCTGCAACCTGGATGGATTGTTTCTGGTTTTCCCGTACATTCCGGTGGTTGAGCGAGAAGGTAGCAACTTTTTTCTTTCGCCAGTAGTCGATGACTAGGTTTGATGCGATTTTAAAAAGCCAGCTTCGGAATTTATACTGAGGTTGATAAGAATTGAGAGAGGTGTAGCTCCTGATGAAGACTTCTTGGGTGAGTTCAAGAGCAAGTTCTCGCTCTCCAACCATACGGCCGATGTAGTTCAGCATGGGATTCTCGTATTTTCGAATAATCATCTCGAAGGCCTCTTTTTCGCCCTGAAGGATTCTCTCAATTAATTCCTTATCTTCGATCATGGAGGACGTCCTGTCCTCATTAATTTATACGAGAAAAGTGAAGAATGGTTTTTAAAATTACTTTTCAATTATTTCGACATCAGGGGGAATCTTGAGTTCGAACAAGTCAAGGGGGAAACGAACATTGATTTTTATGTGGCGGAAGATAAACTCCTGTTTATTACCTCCCCAATCAAAAAAAATTATTTTTTGGATAAGCCATGTTTCTTCATCAATTTCTACGAGGATATGAGAAAATTCATCCTCTTCTGCGGGCGTTAATTTTAGCTGATAGATACTAGTATTTTCCGTCGGAAAGGTGCTGAATTCGATGTGATAGCTATCTTGAAGTTTCGTCTTGCCGGATAAAATGTCTAGTATTTCTGATTCATGATTTTCTTCTGAAAGGAATCCCCGCATAAGCTGGTTGTCTTCGGGAATATAAAAATTGAATTTTCCTTCCTCATACAGAAATATTTTCTCTTCAGGGTCTTGGTATACCCATTTCATCGTATCGGGTTTTCTAAAATAGAACTTCCCCTTTTCTTTTAGGGGAGTAGTAATAGACATGGAATATAAGATATGTTCGAAATCAGCCTGAATGGATTTTAGAGAATGAAGCATCTTTTCCGTCCTGAGGGCGACATCTTCTGGTGTGAGAGAGAAAAGTAGTACGGCTCCAAGAACTACCCCTAGGATATTTCTTATATACCTCATAGTTTTTGAATTATAGCATACAACAGGATTATTTGCGTATGCAATTCCGACTGCGTCGACTTCCCTCGAAGACCGAATTCCGAAGGCTAAATCTTCAAAGGTCGCTTCATCCATTCCCAATAACTTTTTTTTCACAAAAGAAGAATAATTCCATGATTTGCTAAGGACAGGATTTTTTTGGTATAAATTCTACCATGAAATTTGAGTTTTTCCTCTTTCTCCTTGTCTATTTTTTTCTTATCCTTTTTGTAAGCTTCCTGTTTTCAAAGAGAATGAAGAACCTCGAAGATTTTTTTCTCGCCTCAAGGAATCTTCCTGCCTTTTTAATTTTTCTTTCTCTCTCAGCTTCATGGTTTGGAGCTACTTCCACCCTCGTCTCTACTGATGAGGCTCTTAAGCTGGGAGTGAGCTCTTTTTGGATAGTTGGGATGCCCACTGTGCTCACTGTTCTTGTGTTGGCTATTTTCTTAGCCAGGCCTATACATCGTCTTCCTATCATTTCATTGCCAGACCTTGTCGAGCTCCGTTATGGGAAAGGTGTACGCCACATGGCTTCTCTTTTAATCATCTGGTACATGATTGTTCTGGCAGCATCGCAAATGGTAGCGATCGGAAGTTTTTTAAAAGTTTTTCTGGGCACTCCTTACATCCTTAGTTTGGCTATGGGGACATCAGTTGTGCTTCTCTACTCGATTTTTGGTGGATTTTTTTCTGTGGTTGTCACTGATAGTCTTCAGTTTTTCCTTTTAACTGTTGGCTTGGTCAGCCTCTTCTTTTTTTTACAGACTTCATCCTCGATTGCCGGAGTTACGGAATTAGCCTCCCAGATGGGAAAGAGCCATTATTTCAATTTTTTTTTCGATTTTAAAAGGAATTTTCTTATACTCCTTTCTTTCACTCTAGCCTGGACAATCTCCCCTATCGCGTGGCAGCGAATCCAGGCTGCCAGAACAGCTCGGAAAGCTCAGCAGGGCCTGTTTGCCTCGTCAGCTGTGTTTTTCTTACTCTACAGCCTTGTTGTTTTGATAGGCATACTCTCTCTCCCCGTATTCCCTTCCCAGCAGATTACAAATCCACTTCTTTCAGAACTCATCTCTTCTAAGACTGGGATTTTATTAGGTGGAATTTTGTTTGTAGCACTTGTAGCAGCTATCATGTCCACCATGGATTCTGCTATTAATACAGGTGCTTTAACGTTGACTCGAGATATTTACCAGCAGATTTTTTCTTCAAGTCGGATAAGAGGAATTGTCACAGTTAGTCGGCTTTCTACTTTTTTTGTAGGAATCATGGCTTTTCTTGTCGCAACTAAATTTCAAAATATCTTGAAAACTCTGGGACTCGCTTCCGAAATCATGGCGGAAGGTTTGTTTATTCCAGGGATAGCCATGATCTTTTTAAAGAAAAGGCTGCCCATGGCAGGTTTGTTGAGTCTTCTTCTCGGTGGAGGCTTTTCTATCCTCAGCTTTTTGAGCGAATTGAACCTTTTTTTCCTCAGTTTGCCCTCTTGGCCTTCATCTCTCCCTTATGGTCTCGCGTTAAGTCTGGCAGGATTTATTGTGGGCTTGGCGTGGGAAAAAATCAATGGGGTCAGGCTTTCATAACTTTTATAATTCGGATTTTTATACATACAATTTTTAATTAGTCTATTATGTTTTTATCGGATTCTAGAATATTACACTTCTTTTCTTTCATAATCCTTAATGGTTTAGACTTTGAAAATTAATACTGTTTACTGTTCGGCGTTATTTGTATATTATGTATGGCGATGTCATTTTTCAGCAAACTCCAGTGGATTTTTGTAGGAGTTCTGGGGAAAGCTGTTTTATGGTTATGGGCTAAGTCTACCAGAATGACCGTAATCGGCGAAGAAGATTACCAGAAATTGAGAGAGCAGAAAAAGCCCGTGATTTTTTTGGTGTGGCATGGAAGAATTTTTATCGTTCCGTTTTTTTTTCGTAAAAGAGGGATAATGCCTCTAGTCAGTCCTAGCGAGGACGGAGAGATTGCTGCCCAGATTATGTCCAGATGGGGATTCAAGCTTATCAGGGGTTCAAGCTCTCATGCTATCGTGAAAGCTTGGAACCAGATGAAGAGCGAGCTTGTAAGGGGAGGTGAGTTGATAATAGTGCCAGACGGACCCAGGGGACCTAACAGGAAGCTAAAGCTCGGCTGTATTAAAATGGCTCAAGAGACAGGAGCCCATCTTGTTCCCTTCAGCTTTTCTACATCTAGAAAAAAATTTTTAAAGAGCTGGGATGACTTTTTGATGTTTTATCCTTTTTCAAAGGTTGTAGCCATGTATGGACCTCCTTATACCTTTGACGCTGGCCTGGGGGAAGGTGAGTTAGAAAGAGAGCGACAGAAGGTCGAAGACCTATTGTGTCAGCTTGATAAAAAAGCTGACTCATATTTTTCTTAAAGAAAATAAGCATCTTTTTTTCCGTGATGAAAATTAAAATAGTCATTGAGCGATGGGCATACGGCTTGAAGGCACGCTCGCTTTGCCCCAGCGAGTCAAAGCGGCTCGATTCAGGCTTCGCTCTTCCTCCCTCCAATCGGAAACCATGCCCGCTCAGCCTTCATACGACCTTCTTCACCGTATACCCACGCTTTTCTTTCCTTATCACGGGGAAAAAGATGCTTACTTAAAGGAATTAATTGTTGTCCTTTTCAGGATATTTATGCTATAAATACACACAAAAAAAGGAGAGGCACATGAAGGCAAAATTATTTTTCCTAGTTTTTCTTATTCTTAGCTTGTCTTTCTCATTGTTTTCTCAGGATGCTGAAGAGCTGATTGCTCAAGGAGATAAGTTATATGAGGAGATGATGGATATGACCGCAGCCAAGGAGGCTCAAGCCAAATATCAGAAAGCTTTGACAATAACAGAGAACAAGTATGAAGCTTACTGGAGATTGGCCAGGATACATTATTACATCGGTGCCAATACAGAAAGCAAGAAGGGAAAAAAGACTATTTTCTCCCAGGGAATATACAATGCCAAGAAAGCTGTGGCACTTGAACCTGAAAAGCCTGATGGTTACTACTGGCTCGGCGTTAATTACGGAGTTTATGGAGAAGCAAGAGGAGTGCTTAAGAGTCTGTTTTTAGTTGACGATATAAAAGATGCCATGAAAAAGGTCATAGAAATAGACCGTTCGTATGAAGATGGAGGACCGGACAGAGTATTAGGCCGTGTCTATTTCAAAGTGCCTGGTTTTGCCGGCGGAAGCAAGGATAAGTCTCTCGAATATTTATCGAAATCTAAGGAACTTGGTCCCAACGATGCCTTAACACGAATCTATTTAGCCGATACCTATCTTTCTCTCAAAAAGATAGATGAGGCAAGGGCTGAATTGGATTATGTGCTTAACATGGGATCTGACTCTCGCTGGATTAATCCAGTGGATGAGTTTAAAAAAGACGCCCAAAAGATGCTTCAAGACAAGAAGTTCAAGAAGAAGAAGTAACGCTTATTGTCCTGATATATTCAAACTTTCGATTACTAATATGAATTCTCCTTGCTCTTAGCGTGTTATTCTGAAAAAACTTGAGCTGTAAAGACTTCAATTGTAGCTTTCTTTTTCCATTCATCCTCGTCAAGTCCAGCTTTTAAGCAGGCATGCCGGAGATATGTTTCTAAATCCCAGTTGTACTCGAGAGGAACTTGTGGAAGAAGGAGGCCCTTATTGAATCCTTTAGAGATTATGATTCCGTGCTTGCCCACTTCTATCTCTTTTACATCATCAGCGGGTTTAGGAAGGCTGAGAACAGAAACTTCGATTTTTGTATCCTGAAGCTCTACTTGAGTCAAGGGCTGAAAACGGTAGTCCTGGCTGGCAGCAGAGACAGCAACTTCAATCACGGTTTCATAAAGAGGTTTATAGGGAAAAGGGTAGCCGATACAGCCCCGAAGTTGATCGTCAATCTTGAGTGTTACGAATGCTCCTCTTTTTTCCTTGAGGACTTCATCCTCGATGCTCACTGTTAGTGTTTTTCCTTTCTTCAGAAAATGTTCAATTGCTCGCCTGGCTAAGCCAAGGAGAAAATTCTGTTGATCTTTGTTCAAAGGAGTATTCATTTTATCCCTATGATTGAGGCAACTTTAAGTTAACAGAAGAGAGAAAGAAATCTTTCTCAAAGTCTATGATGTAAGATTTTATATCCATTTTTTTCTTCTCTTTCAGATGAATATCTAAGAATAGCTGTCCGAGGGCAAAGGGCAGGAGAATTTTATTTAGCTTTTTCTCATTTGAGTCAAAAGTAAAAAATCCCACGAGCTTTCCGTCGAAATGCTCGTCTAGAGCTACGTAATTCTTGAAAGAGGAATAGAACCCCTTCTGAGTAGGAAGGATTTTTTCTACAATAATCCTGTGCCCTCTCTTATGACCGATAAGAAGTCCGTCTAAGTTTGGTTTTGGCGAAACGAGTTTTAAGCTGATGAGGAACTGGTAAGCTTCTTGCGATAAATAGGCATCCATCTAGGTCAATTATATCAAAACTTATTTCTTAATAAAATAAAGATAGAATCGTCCCCTATATCAGTCCGAGGAGTGAGGAAAGGACTCTGATGCTAATCCAAATAATGATGATTCCAATGATATTGAGCCAGAAGCCGCACTTAAGCATTTTGGGCAGAGGAATCAATCTTGAGCCGTAGATGATAGCATTAGGAGGAGTTGCCACAGGGAGCATAAAAGCAAAACTGCAGCCGATTGCACTTCCTAGTACTGGAGGAAGAGGGCTGATCGAGGCAGCTTTAGAGATAGCAATGATGATGGGAATAATCATGTTAGCTGAAGCTGTGTTAGAAGTTACCTCGGTGAGGAAAACGCTTAAAGTTATTGAGAGGAACGTAATAAGAGATAAGCTGGCAGACTCACCAGGTGAGATGAAGAACTTTCCGATAGAATCAGCCAGACCTGTGTTAAACATCTGGAAGCCTAAGGATAGCCCTCCGCCAAAGAGCAGGAGTGTTCCCCAGTCTATTCTTAGAGCTTCTTTAAGCGGCAGGGTGAATTGTCCTCGTTTAAAATTGATAGGCAGCAGAAAAAGGAGGCTTGCTCCAATTATGGCTGCTACGGCTTCGGGGAAATGATCTCGAAGCCAGAGGAAAAGCGGGGCCTCTTTTCCCCAGATTAAAGAGACAAAGCCAGGTAAAGTCCAGAGAAAGACAGTGACAGAGAAAGCTGCAAGGACGTTTTTTTGGGGTCGAGTGAGACCCCGGGTAATTTTTTTGCTTTCAGGCGAAAAATGAGCAGTGCTCTCAACAGAGATTTTTTCTTTTCGGATCCTGAATCTCATGAACACAAAAAGGGCAAAAAACATGGGAATTAATACGAGGAACCCGATGACCATCCACTGGAAGAAAGTTATCTTGAAGTCTGCCAGTTTTTCGAGCATGCCTATGGCAATGAGATTAGGAGGACTTCCGATGGGAGTCCCGACTCCTCCGATGGAGGCAGAATAGGCAATCATCAGCAAGAGGACAAGGTCAAAGGAATATGCTGAATTCTCTTTTTTAGCTGAGTTGAAGGTGCTTAGAATGCCGAGGGCGATGGGGTACATCATGGCTGTTGTGGCAGTATTGCTTATCCACATGGAAAGAAAGGCTGTAGTCATGCCAAGGGCAAAGAGGATTCGGTTACGCTTATGGCTGATGGATTTATGCGAAAGAATAGAGTATGCTATTTTCTGATCGAGCTGATGAACACTCATGGCTTTTGCAAGGACAAAGCTGCCTAAAAAGAGCATGATTATAGGGTTAGCAAAGGGAGCAAAGGCATCTTTAACAGGAGCAACTCTGAAAACAGTTATGAAAACAGGCACGAGAAGGGCAGTGATAGGGATCGGGATGCATTCAGTTACCCACCAAACTACGATTAATAGAAAAATAGCAAATAAGGTATGAGCCTTTGTATTTGCCTTAAGAAGGGGAGAGAAATAAGCTCCTAGGAATAAGAGCGGCCCAAGGAACAATCCAATCTTTTTTCTCAGTTCCATCTCTTTAGCTTTTGGATTGGAAGGCAGTTTTCTGTGCTCAGACTGCGAGACAGTATCCTTTCTGACGGAGAAAGTAACTTAAGATACCTTGAGCAAAGCCAAAATCGAGAATCATCATGTTCGGATCTATATTTATATTTTTTTGGAGGATATGGAAGTTCTCCTTTTTTAAATTGACTTTTTAAAGACTTGAATTTGCCAAGTTTCCGGATTCATTAGGGCAGGATTATATACCATGATAAGGGTCAGGTCTACAATTTTAACTTTTTTTTCACCCACTGACCTTCACATAATAAAAATTTATTTCGTTGGGCAAAGGTCGAGTACTTTCGAAACATTCATCCTGATTGTTGATTTCTTTTAATCACTAAAATGTGATGTTTAAACCCTCTTCTAGAAGCATCTTTTTTTCCGTGATAAAAAACTCTTTGGAAATGCTAACCCCTCTTCTTGACTAAGGAGAAGGAGAGATTTATTATGTTAAAAGGAAAAAATGGAATTTAAAATAGTGGTTGTTGGTGCCTTAGAGACTAACTGCTACCTTGTTTCCTGTGAGGAGACTCATGAGTGTGCAGTTGTTGATCCAGGTGGTGAACCAAATAAAATATTTACCTCAATTGATGAGAAAAGCCTCAAGCCTGTTGTTATACTCAACACTCATGGTCATATTGACCATATCGGAGCCAACAGAGATATGAAGGAGAGGTACAGTATTCCTCTTCGCATCCATGCTTCAGATAGTTATATGTTGGGAAATGTCCAGCAATCTGAATTGAGCTTTTTCCTCCAAACAAAATCTTCTCCTCCTGCTGATAGCTTTTTTAAAGACGGAGACACGATTACAATCGGAAATTCTCATCTTCGCGTTATCCATACACCTGGTCACTCCCCGGGTAGCGTCAGTTTTCTCGGAGACGGCTTCCTCCTTTCGGGCGATTCTCTTTTTTGTAGAGGAGTGGGTCGGACAGACCTTCCTGGAGGCAGCTGGGAGGAAATGGAAAATTCTATAAGGAATAAAATATTGGCTTTACCTAAAGAGATGATTGTTCTTCCTGGCCACGGGCCTTCCACATCAGTTGCTCAAGAAAAAAGGTTAAATCCTTTCATTAGATGAAAGATTTTTCTTCCTCTTCTGAGGATGTTCTTCAACTTTTCCTTGAATTCCTTTCTGTAGAAAAAGGATTATCCGTCAATACCATAATCTCATACCGCCGAGATATCGAGAGGCTCATTCGGTTTTTGCAGAGAAAAAAAATTGCTGTGCCTGAAGCAGGAGAGGAAGATTTAGCCATGTTCATACAGTCAACGAGCCGCACAGGTCTTTCTTCTCGTTCTTTAGCCCGGATTATATCTTCGCTTAAATCTTTCTATAATTTTCTGGTGTTGGATGGAGTTGTGAAAAAGAATCCAGCTTCTAGCCTTTCCTCTCCAAAGCCTTTGATTTCCCTTCCTAAGTATCTGACTGTGAAGGAGGTGGGGATACTGCTCGCACAGCCCGATGAGGAAAAAATTATTGGCATCAGAGATAAGGCTATGCTGGAGCTCCTTTATGCCACTGGCCTGAGGGTTTCAGAGCTAATTCGTTTAAGGATGAAAGACTTAAATCTGGAAGATGGTTTCCTCATCTGTCGTGGGAAAGGAGAGAAGGAGAGAATTGTACCTTTCGGGACTTCAGCCATTAAAGCTCTTAAGGAATATTCGGATAAAGCGAGATCCATATTTTCAAAGAGAGCGAGCGAATATCTTTTTCTTACCTATCGGGGCGGTGCTTTCACCCGACAGGGTTTCTGGAAGCTTCTTAAAACATATGCCTTAAAAGCTGGGCTTGTCTCGAAAATTAGTCCTCACGTTCTTCGTCATTCTTTTGCCACTCATCTTCTCGAAAGGGGAGCTGATTTGAGGTCAGTCCAGCTTATGTTGGGACACAGTCAGATTACAACTACTCAGATTTATACCCATGTGAGCCGAGAGAGACTTCGCAGTGTCTATAATAAATACCACCCACGTGCCTAATCCCTGGGACTTTTCTATGTTTTAGCATTGAACCATCCCCTTTTAATTTTTTCAAAAATGAGGTTTTATCGAGATTTTGACTTTAACCTTATGTTGGTTAGTGAGGCGGGTAGGTATTTTTTGGCCAACAAGCCATTTTTTCTGCTTCCATGTCCAGGCAAATCCTTTATCCGCAGTTTTTTTATAGATATTTTTTTCTTGAATATAAATTAGGTTTGAACCTCCAGCTAAGTGGTAGTTGTAGTCATTTTTTGTTTGAATTTCGGAATCTCCTGTAGAGGGCATTTGGAGATATACCTTGGGGATTGAACCATTTTGAGGGATTGAAAGTTCCTGAATGGTGAAATCGAAATAAAGATTTGCTCCCTTTCGTAGAATGTAGTTTATAGAGAAGGAGGGCTTCTGCTTGAAATCTTTTGTAGATATTGTCTCCTCAGATTCAGAGGATACTTTTTTTTCTTGAACTTTCCATTCGAGAAATTCGCATTCTTTTGTGTAGATGATGTAATCTGAGTTATCTCGTTCCATACTTCCTGTCCAGAGAATTTTGAAATAGAAGTCTCCTGAGTATGAAATCTCTCTTTGTTCCAGCTTGTATTCCCCGTCTGTCGAGAGGATAATTTTTATCTCCCACCACACCGGCTTTATCTTCTTAGGGAAAAAGGAGGCAGCGTTGGGATATGCAAAGAGTATGCTCCCAATTATGGAGCATGAGAAGAGGAGGAGGAAAAAGATCCTCAACTGCTTTCTCGTCATTACATTTTATTATAGTAAAAATGACTAGATATATCAAAGAGTATATTAGGAATTGTGACAAGCTAAACTATATAAATTCAACAAGTTAAGGCTGAATTGACTTTGATCTGAATTGTAGAATACTATTTTCGGCCGTAAGCATCTTTTTTTCCGCGATGAGAGCTAAAGAAGTCATCAGCCGAAGAGGCATGCGGCTTTAAGGCACGCCCGCTTTGTCCCAAAGAGCCTGGGATCAGGCTTCATCAGGAATGGAAGCCGAAAGCAAGAATCTAGCCTCTGGTGTAACATGGATAACGAAGCCTGATCCCGCATGCGGTTATAAAAACCGTTTGAAGGCTGAGCAAAGCCTGAATTCCGGGTCAGGCTTTATTATAATAAGATGCCCAAAGCATAAAATCTATTCCAATGCTCACCATAATGACAAAGCCTGACACCAATGCCTGTTCTCGTTCAGATACATTAGTGACACCTAGGAGAAGCTTTTAATTTTGTTCTCTTTCTGTTGAATTATTATGCTTGACAAAAGCAGTTTTTGATGCTAAATTGAACTATTAAGTAATTTTATTAAACTTATAAGTTTAAAAATAAAACTTTGAGGTTTAATATGGAAAAAAGAAATCTCAAGCTTGAGAGAGAACTCCATAGACGCGAGGATAATAAGATATTTATCCTTAAAGCCGCTGAGAGAGTAATTGCTCAGAAAGGATACAGCACTGCTACCATGGATGATATTGCTGAAGAAGCCCAATTTTCTAAAGCTACTCTCTACCGCTACTTTAAAAGCAAAGGAGAACTTTTTATTGAGATAATCGTAAATTCCTTAGAGGAGTTGAATCAAAAGTTAAGAGAGACGAAGAAGAAAAGAGGAAGTTCAGAAAAGAGATTAGAAGAAGTTGCTCACCTCGTGCTCAGGCATTTTGAAGAGAAAGAAAATATCGCCAGAATTTTCTTCATGGACAAATTTCTCATGGAAAAGCTGCAAATTTTTGCGACAGAGCAGGAGACCATGACATCTGAACTGGAAAAATTATACATAAAAAAAATTAAGGATAAACATAAAGAAATGCTCAATGGAATTTGTGAGATACTCAATTCAGGAGTCGAAAGCGGAGAATTCCGCAAGCTTGATGCCAAGGATACAGCCATGGTCTTGGAAAGCATGCTCTACGGATTCTATTACGGAAGATACTGGGGAGATAGAAAATACAGTTTAGAGAAAGGCGAAACTTTAATTCAACGCCACTTTTTTCATGGCATAAAAAAAGAAGAAAAGGAATGAAAAGGAGCATCATGATGAGGAAGACAGGAAGACTTTTTCTGATATTTCTTTTGATTTTAGGAGCGGCTAAATTCTCTCAGCCGCAGGAGAAGCTCGTTTTAACCCTTGAAGAGAGTATTCGTCTGGCTATCTCTCAGAATCCCTATCATCTTGCCACTGGAGAGAGAGTCGAGGCAGCCAGATCTAAGCTGAGAGAGGCAGCGTCAAGCTTTTTTCCCTCTCTCAACGCGCAAGGGCTTTATACTCTTGATGAAAAGCTTTTTGAACTTGAATTTCCCTCGTTCATCCCCGGCCAGCCTCCAGAAAAGGTTTCCATCGATTTCACTAAAGATTACCAGTTCTCCCTATCTCTCTCTGTACCCCTTTTCACGAGTGGTCGGCTGATATCAGGATTCAAACAGGCGAAGTACAATCTTCTCTCGACCGAGGAATCAGTCAGACAGTCCCGGCACATAATTGTTTTCAACACAAAGAGTGCCTTTTATGGTTACCTTCTTTCAAGGGAGTTTGTCAGAGTAGCAGAGGAGGCTGTGGATGTTGCAGAAAAGCATTTTAAGAATGTTAAAAATCTTTATGATGTAGGGATGGCCTCCAAGTTCGACCTTCTGCGCTCTGAAGTGCAGGTGGCAAACTTGAAACCCCAATTGATTAAAGCCAAGAACAGTTTAAAAATAGCTGAGCTAAGTCTTAAAACACTACTTGGTTTGGATCTTTCTCGGCCTGTAGAGATTAGAGGAGATTTAACCTTTGAGCCTGTCGAGCCAGATTTAGAGGAAAGTATTTTACAAGCTCTGCAGCACAGGCCTGAAATAAGTCAGCTCAAATACCAGAAGCAGATGGCAGGTGAGATGGTGAAACTGGCTCGAGCTTCGGGTCTGCCCTTACTCGCCATTTCAGGCACGTATAATTTCTGGGCAGATCAATTTAGCTTTCAGAAGGACACATGGCAGAACTATTATGCCATTAATCTAGTCCTTACTATTCCTATATTCAATGGCTTTGCCACTTCTGCTCGTGTGGCCCAATCCAAAGCAATGATAAGAGAGCTTGAATTGACCAACAGAGGGCTTGAGGAGATAGTAAAGTTTGAAGTGAGTCAGGCTTTCTTGAAGCTAGAAGAAGCCAGGGAGTCGCTTTTATCTCAGGAAAAAAATGTCGAGCAGGCTCAGGAGAGCTTGCGAATTGCTGAGCTGAACTTTATGGAAGGTATGGCCACAACTCTTGATGTCAGTTCTGCTCAAGCAGCTCTCACTCAGGCTAAAACGAATTATTCACAGGCTATGTATGATTATGTTATGTCTCTAGCCCAATTGGATAAAGCCTTAGGAATTGGGTGGAATGATTGAATATAGAAGAAAACAAACTATGAAATTGACAGAGGCACATGGAGGAATCACATGAAAAAGATAAATGAGGTTAAAGTTTTTGTTGCTCTGTTTCTTATTATTTCCTTATTCTCCTGCCGCCCCTCTGGCCAGGAAGAAGGCGTAAAAGAAGAAACTTTTGGTGCTGCTCCTGTTAAAGTTTTTAAAGTTAAAAAGCAAAAAATTTCAGAGAAACTTTTTTATACAGGAATTGTCGAAGCATGGAAGGAGATAACCATTACTCCTGATGTCGGAGGAAAAATCGCAAAGATTTATGTGGATGAGGGAGACAGAGTCCCGGAAGGGCAGCTTCTTGCCGAGTTAGACACCAGAGCAATTCGGCTCCAGCTTGAGCAGGCAAAGGCAGGATTGGCTGTTGCAGAAGCCAATTTTAAAGATGCCCAGAGAAACATGGAGAGGATGGAGCGTTTGAAACGTGAAAATGCAGTCTCAGACCAGCAGTATGAAAAAGGGAGACTTGCCTATGATGCAGCCGAAGCTCAGCTTCAGCAGGCACGAGCTGCTGTTAATCTGGCCAGCTACAACCTGGACGTTTCGCTCATGAAGGCTCCCTTCAGCGGAATTATTGCTTCGAAAAACGCAGAAGTTGGCGATGTTATTAATCCCATGATGGGAGGTTTTTCTCCCAACAGCGGAGTCCTGACATTGATGGATTTTTCTCAAGTTAAAATAGAAATAGATGTCTCGCATCAGGATATTGTACGAATCAAAAAAGGCCATACGGCTATGCTCAAAGTTGCAGCCTTTCCTGAAGAAGTTTTTAAGGGGCGTGTGTCTCTTGTAAACCTCGCTGCTGATCCCTTAACAAAAAAATTCAAGGTTGAGATTAGAGTGAATAATAAAGGTTTGATCCTGAGGCCTAACACATTCGGAGAAGTAGTGCTCGAGGTGAGCACTCATGAAGACGCACTGGTTATTCCTCAGAAGGCTGTCCTTGAGAATAAGTATGTTATTCTAGCTCGAGATAGTAAAGCAGAGAGAAGAGAGGTCAGCCTTGGCCTTCAAAATTCAGACAGGATAGAGGTTGTAAGCGGACTCAAGGAAGGAGACCTGGTTGTTGTCGTGGGCAACTACGGCCTTGAGGAAGGAGCTCAATTAGATATTAAAGAGGTAATAGAATGAAAATACCAGAATTTTCTGTTAAACGAAAAGTCACGACGGCCATGCTGGCCATGATTCTGGTGGTGTTAGGCGTTATAGCCTTTACGCAGCTCGGTCTTGATTTATTCCCTGATATTGAATTTCCAACAGTATCAGTCATTACCGTCTACACTGGAGCTTCTTCAGAAGACATAGAAAACACGATTACCAGACCCTTAGAGCAAATCATAAGTTCTGTTAACCGGGTTAATAAAGTCAATTCGATAACGCTGGAAGGCGCTTCTGTAATCATGGTTGAATTTGAGTGGGGAACCAATCTCGATTTTGCCGCCCAGGATGTTAGAGATCAGGTCGGTCTTTACCGGAATTTTATCCCTGAGGAGGCAACTGATCCCCTAGTAGTTAAATTCGATATCGGCCAGTTTCCTATCATTTTTGGAGGCATTACTGCTGATATGCCCACCTATGAATTGAAGGAGTTAATAGAAGATGAAGTGGCTCCCAGGCTGGAGAGGATTGATGGTGTTGCTTCAGCTCAGGTATTTTCGATGGAAGTGAGAGAGATTTTAGTTGATGTTGATAAGGCTGCTCTCGAATCTCATAATCTGGCTCTGGATCGGATTCTACTTGCACTCAGGATGGAAAACCTGAACCTTCCCGCAGGCTATATCGAAGAGAGACATTCTGAGTTTCTGGTTAGGACTCTTGGAGAATACAAGATTCTTGATGATATCCGTAATACTGTAGTCGGAACGACACAAGCTGGACAGCCTGTTTACTTGAAGGATGTGGCTGAGGTCAGAGATACCATGAAGGAGGGAAGATTTCTCGCCCGCATACAGGGTAAGAATGGAGTCTTCTATGTAATCAGCAAGCGTTCTGGAGCCAACTCTGTTACTGCAGCTAATGCTGTGAAAAAAGAGCTGGCACGAATACAAAAGACTCTTCCTCCTGATGTAGAATTTTTCCCCTTCATGGACCAGTCAGAAATGATTACACAGGTTATCCGCAGAACAGGAAACAACGCACTTGTCGGCGGAATTCTGGCTATTTTGTTCATATTGATCTTCCTTCGCAACTGGCGTCCGACCATAACAATCTTTTTGGCCATCCCCCTCTCTATTATCACAACCTTTATAGCATTTTACCTTGCAGGATACACTATAAATCTCCTCACTCTTGGAGGTTTGGCCCTCGGTATAGGAATGCTTGTGGACAATTCTATCGTGGTTATTGAAAATATATTTCGCCACATGGAAGAAGGAAAAGAGAAGAATGAGTCTGCAAAAAAAGGCGCCTCTGAGGTGGGAATGGCTATTACTGCCTCGACCTTAACGACTATCGCTGTATTTTTCCCGATGGTGTTCGCTCAGGGTATCACCGGGAAGCTGACCCGAGGATTGGCTCTGGCTATAGCGTTTTCTCTCCTTGCTTCTCTTTTCGTGGCTCTTACCGTTGTCCCTATGGTTGCCTCACTTATTTTCAAAGCAAATAACAGGTATGACAAAGAGGGAAAGAAAGTGAGAAAAAGGCAGTTTGAAGGTGTCAGAAATTTCTACCGTAAAATACTGCACCAGGCTCTTCGCCGAAGGTGGTGGGTTCTTGGTGGAGTTTTAGGCCTGTTTTTGCTCTCTTTTGTCATTGTTCCCTTCCTGGGGACAGAATTCATGCCGCATATGGATAGAGATATGCTCATACTGTCTGTAAAGATGCCTGTCGGGACCGCTCTCGAAGAGACAAACCGTGTTGTTTCTCTGGTGGAAGATGTATTAGCAACACAGCCTGAAGTGGAAACAGTTTCAGCCCAAGTCGGCTCTCAAGCTGAGGAGAGCCCTGCTGATTTGGCAGGAGGATTCAGTACCACAGGCACTCACGAGGGAATAGTCTGGGTTGGATTGGTAAAGAAAAGTGAGAGGTCGCTCTTGGATATAGAAATTATGGAGAAGATTCGTGGTAAACTCCCGAAACTGAAAGACGTGAAATTTGAGGCCATGGATTTAAGCCAGATGATGGGTGGAGCTCAGACTCCAGTTGAGGTAAAGATTTTCGGGAAAGACCTTACTATTCTTAAAGAAATCGCAGATAACATGGTAGAGAGGATAAAAGATATAGAAGGGCTGAGAGATGTGACCCATACCATGGCTGAGGCCAAACCTGAATACCACATCAGGGTTAACAGGGAGCAAGCTTCTCGTCTGGGATTGATGGTAAGCCAAGTTGCCAACACCGTTCAGACTGCATCTTTAGGGAAGGTGGCCACACAGTTTCGTGAAGGAAGCGAAGAAATCGATATCAGAGTCCGGTTTAACAAGGAATCACGGGACAGCTTAGATGATATAAAGAATATTCCCATAATGACACCTTTAAACAATATGGTTCGCTTAGACCAGGTAGCATCGATATCACAGGGAGAAGGGCCCATCAGGATAACCCGGGAAAATCAAGCTCGAGAGATAACTGTAACTGGCAATATAGCCGGAAGAGATTTAGGGAGTATAGTGAGAGACATTAAAGGGAAGATAGCTGATATAGAGAGAGGGATGCCTTCAGGATATTTCGTTGAACTCGGCGGTCAGTATGAACAAATGCAGGAAGCGTTTCTCATCATGGCTGGAGCTTTTGCACTGGCAACTCTTTTGGTATACATGATCATGGCCTCGCAGTTCGAATCCTTTGTTCATCCCTTCGTGATCATGTTCACAATTCCTCTTGGTCTCATTGGAGTAATATTAGCTTTGCTCTTCACGGGAAAACCCGTCAGCCTCCCCGTGCTCATAGGTTTTATCATGCTCGGCGGGATTGCTGTCAACAACGGTATTGTCATGGTGGACTACATGAATCAGTTGAAGCGGAGAGGAGTTGAAAAGAGCGAGGCTATCCTTCAAGCGTCTTCTGTTCGACTGCGGCCAGTTTTAATTACAGCTTTCACAACAATTTTGGGGATGATGCCCATGGCCCTGAGTGTTTCAGAAGGGGCTGAGATGAGAGCACCCATGGCAGTCACAGTGATCGGCGGATTAATGGCGACGACGTTGCTGACACTCTTTGTGATCCCTATAATTTACTCCTTGGTCACTCGCACCTCTTTTAAATAAAAAAGGGGACAGGCTACTTTTTTTATGTTTTATACCTCAGGAAGGCACCTATATTTCCGTACCTCCTGAGTTTCGAAGGTGGATTGATATGTTTTACCCGAGATTTTTTATCCATCGATGCTTCTACTGCTTCATCAATGACATCAACAACTCTTTCAGTTTTTATCCGGCATGAGGGACACCGGAGCTCATCTAAAAAAAGGAAATTGCACCTAGGGCAAATTTTTCCTGGTTTTGCGAAATTGCGGGTAATGACTAAAGTCTGAACCTCGCCGCGGTTCAATTTCTTAAGCGTATCTTTTACTCCAGAGATTGCTAATCCTCCCTTTTCCAATTCTGATATAAGTTGATCAATAATTTCATCCTCTTCTTCCTTTTTAAGTTTCTTTTCCAATTGAAGAGATTCTTTTAGCACTTTGTCCACAGAATCGCTGGACTTGGCTTTGACTCTGCCTTTCAGAGAGCTTTTTGTATAAGGGTGAAGAAGGGATTCAAATTCTACACAATGTTCATCTTTGCATCCTAAAAAGAGCCAGTTAAAATGATTTTTTTTGAAAAAGTTAAACGTAATCTGGGCTACATTCTTAAAATGCTCGCGGAGGTGAGTAGCTACGTGTCTTTCAATTCTTTTAGATTCGTAACCCTCCCAACCTCCTTCTCTTACTTCGGGTGGAACGTCAGCAGTGAGATGTTTGAGCCGTGATATTTCTCCCATGTAGACTTCATACCAGGCAGCTTCTCTGCGGTTGATGAGAAGTGTGCAGATTCGGTGGTATTCATCGAGTATTGCAGAGAGGGGTCTGACATAAGGATTGTGGTCAAAGAATACTGTGTTTCGTGGGGGATCAGGAAGGCTAAAAACTTGCCAGAAGTCTTCCCTGGCACAGGAAAATATCGCCAGCCCTGGATAATTGTAAGAAGCACTATTCTGTTTGAAAAAATGATTTATTTTATCAAGGTCTTGATTTAGAGATTCTCTTTTTTCTCTGCTTACGTCCATTTTGTCTGCCTGGGTTCTGTTTTTTCCGATGAGATTTTTAAAGGCGAGATTTATTTCTTTTTTTGTCCTCTTGCTCTTATCGGTATCGAGGTAAAAGGAAGTGGTGAGGAAATCTCTGCTTTTAAATTCGTTGAGCGTTTCGATCTGTTTCCGTTCCAATAATTTCATCTGACCTCCTTTGGCAGATTAAATAGGGGAAGACAAAGAAAAAATAGTAGATATAGGTATTAAGCGCGGGTCTAGAGGAAATGTTCACGCTCTCCTAAAATAAGTACAGAACAGTGTTTTGTCAAGTCTTTACTCTTTTTTTTGCAGAGATTATAATAAGCAATGAAAAAGCAACAAATATTTTGTTTGTTTTCTTAAGAGAGTGTTGAGTGCGGAAGTGGCGGAATTGGTAGACGCGTAAGCCTCAGGAGTTTATGGTCTGTTAGACCGTGTGGGTTCGAGTCCCACCTTCCGCACCACCGTTATCAGGAGGGTTAAGTCTACACTTTTAACTTTTTTATCTAGAAGAGAATAAATAAATTGCCAAAGGGAAAGCGCATTTTTCTTATTATGAAAAAGTTAAAAGTGTAGATATGATCCTATAACGGACATATGCCATCCAGAAAGGACATTCTTCTCGTTAATCCCTGGATTTATGACTTTACTGCCTATGATTTCTGGCTGAGACCTTTAGGGCTCCTCTACATAGCCTCACTCCTTAGAAAATATACAGATTTCCGTATGAGTTTCATTGACTGCTTGGACCGCTACCACCCACTTTTGCCCAGGAAAATAAAAGTAAAGCGAGATGGAAGAGGCCCTTTTCTCAAAGAAGAAGTTCCCAAACCCTTTGTTCTGAAAGACGTACCACGGAAATATTCTCGCTACGGAATTCCTATGCCTATTTTCCTCCAAGAGCTTGGTCGTGTTCCTGCTCCAGACCTTGTGCTTATAACCTGCACTATGACGTACTGGTATCCCGGAGTCCAGCTCGTGGTTGACCTCGTAAGGAAGAAATTTGGTCGCGTTCCAATTGTTTTAGGTGGAGTTTACGCTACTTTAATGCCCCAGCATGCCCGGAGATTCACCGGGGTCGATTTTGTTGTTCAGGGCCCTGGTGAGAAGAAAGTCTTTCCTTTACTGAGAGAAGTCTTTGGCGATGGGCATATTCCTGAAGTCCATGTTGAATCTATTGAAGAACTTCCCTTCCCGGGATTCGATTTTTTAAGGAACAAGCAGAACCTTCCACTTTTAACTTCAAGAGGCTGTCCTTTCGCCTGCTCCTTTTGCGCGACGCCTCTACTCTATAAGAAGTTTGAACAGAGGAGACCTTCCTCCATTATTTTTGAGATAGAGAATAATTGCCGCAAGTTCCATACTCGAAACTTTGCCTTCTATGACGATGCTCTCCTCCTTCGAAAAGAACACTGTCTCATTCCTCTTTTAGAAGGAGTAATTGAGAAAAAAATTCCTGTAGCTTTTCACACTCCCAACGGCCTTCACTTGAGAGAGATTGATGCTGAACTTGCTACGCTTTTTAAAAGGGCAAATTTTCAGTCGGTTTTCCTGAGCCAAGAATCATGTGAGGATAAAGTTTTAGCCAAAGCTTCTTCCAAGGTTTCGGCCAGTGATTTAGAGAAAGCTTTATACCACCTGGAGAATGCAGGATACAGCCGCCAAGACATAAATGTTTATTTAATGGTTGGCCTTCCAGACCAGGAAATTTCTGGGATAAGAGAAAGCATTGTTTATGTTCGGAGATTAGGGGCAAGACCTCGATTAGCTTACTTTTCTCCTATTCCTGGCACTGCTGAGTGGATTACGTTAGTGGAGAATGGGATTATCGCTGAGGATGCTGACCCCCTTTTTCATAACAAACTGACATTTCCTTACCTTTGGGGGAATTTCGCCGCTAAAGATTTTGAAACCCTGAAACAACTTTTAAAGTAAAAATAATAGAGGGGCAGGAGGCAGAAAGCGAAGAGAGTGATGCCTTAGTCCAAACAAAAAGCAGCAATAAAAAAGCACACAAGGCAGACCCAGGGTGAAAATCTGAGCTGTCCAACTATCAATAAAAGAGAGCGTTGTGAGAAACAGGCGATAAACCAGACAAAAGAAATGTTAATTTTTTGGCACAAAGATTGCATAATAATGTTAAACTCTACCTTTATCCAGGTGGTCAGAGTAGCCGCTCAGAAAGCAAGATATAAACAGAGGATGCGAAAGAGACGAGACAAATCACACTCATACGACCTTCTTCACTGTATACCCACGCTTTTCTTTCTTTATCACGGAAAAAAAGATGCTTACATACGATATTGCTGTCTTGAATTTATTCCCTTATAGAGTTAATTTATAAAGTAAGCATTTGTGAGGTCTACGAAAATACATAACATAATATTAATTTAAATATGGTTACTGAAAGGAGCTCTCAAGTGAGAAAGAAGCTGGCGATTGTAATCCTCTTATTCTCATTTATGTTGCCTGTCGAGGCAGCAAAGACTAAGGTAAGCGAACTCCCTCCCCGGCACAAGAAATGGCTGGAAGAGGAAGTTATGTATATAATCCTCCCCCGTGAAAGCGAGGTCTTTCTTGAACTTAAAACAGACAGGGAGAGAGACCTGTTCATTGAAGCTTTCTGGAAGCAGCGTGATCCCACGCCAGGAACTCCTGAGAATGAGGCTAAACAAGAGCACTACAGCCGCATAAATCATGCAAACCGTTACTTCGGTAGGGGTACTCCGAAGGCAGGCTGGAAAACAGACAGAGGAAGGATTTACATTATTCTCGGGGAGCCAAATGACATTCAAAGGTTCGAGGGAAAAACCATGACATATCCTGCGGAGGTCTGGTTTTATCAGGGAAAGACAAACCTGGGCCTTCCGCCTGGATTTAACCTTGTTTTTTACCAGGAGAGTTTCACAGGTGAGTACAGACTCTACAGTCCTTTAAAAGATGGCCCCCAGGCACTAATGACTTCATACTGGGGAGACCCGGCAGACTATTTCGAGGCGTATAAGAAATTGATGGAATTGGAACCCAATCTAGCCGATGTTTCTCTCTCTCTAATCCCAGGAGAAGAATCTGCAGCGTTTGGCCGTCCTTCTTTGGCTTCCGATCTGCTGATCCAGAAGGTGGAAACTGTTCCCCGCCGACAAATTGAAGATAGATATGCCCAAAAATTCCTTCAGTATAAAGATATCGTGGAGGTTGAATATACAGCCAACTACATCGACAGCGACACTTCAGTCAAAGTTATTAAGGAACCTTCGGGAGTTTATTTTGTTCACTATGCCATCCAGCCAGACAGGCTTTCTGTTAATTTCTACGAGAATAAGTATTATACAAACCTCAAACTTAACGGAACAATCACAAACTTGGAGGGAAAAATAATTTACCAGTATGAGAAGACGATTTCTCTTGAGTTTGATCAGGAAAGGATGAAAAGTTTGAGCCGTATTCCCTTCAACATTCATGATATGTTCCCCATTATCCCCGGAAGCTATAAGTTTTCAGTACTTGTGAAGAATGAAGTATCTAAAGAGTTTACTTCTTTGGAACGAGACATTCTCATTCCTCAAGAGGAAACTCCGCTCCAGATGGTTTCCATGATTTTAGGATACAAGGTCAAGCGCATCCAATCAGAAGGTATAACGAGCAAGCTCAAGCCCTTTTGCCTGGGCCAGTACCAGGTATATTTTCAGCCAAATAGAGTCTTTCTCAAGCAGGATCCACTGGTAGTGGCTTTTCAGATTCACGGAATTAACGAGTACTTGAGGGAAAAGGGAGAGGTAAGGTTCACGTTTTACAAGAGCGGGGAGGCATTTCGTTCCATTTCCAAAAAAGTCACTGAATTCCCAGATTTACCCAATATTGTTGAAGAATTTTCCCTTCAGGATTTCCCTCCTGCCCACTACAGAGTGCAGGTTTCTTTGATGGCAGAAGGACGGGAGGTGCTTTTTGAAAGCGATGAATTTGATATCACATATCTTGCAGCTATTGCCCGTCCCTGGATTTATTCAAAAATATTACCAGACTCTAATGACCCTGTTTATTACCATGTTATTGGAACCCAGCTCTTTAACTCTGGCAAAATAGGTGAAGCTCGAACTAACATGGAGAAAGCTTTCCAAAAAAAGCCAGATTCAGAGGATTTTGCTCTGAATTTAGCCCGTCTCTATATGGTCTTGGCTGAATACGAGAAGGTTGAACCTCTTCTTCTTCCTTTTTTGAGCAAGCCACAGCCAAAATACGAGATTTATTTTATGATGGGTAAAGCTTACCAGAATATGGGGAAGTTAGACAAAGCTATCGATATTTTTGATAAAATCCTTACTGCCTACGGGCTGAACATACATGTTTTAAATGCCTTGGGCGAATGCTATTTCCAGCTGGGAAATGCAGAGGAGGCCTTGCTGGCCTGGGAAAAATCCTTGGAAATAGATGCCAATCAGCCTCAAATTAAAAAGAACGTCGAGGCATTAAAGGAGAAAAAATGAAAAGATCGTTTTTTGTCATTCTCCTATCTTTCTTTATCCTCCTCCCCGCCTGCCGTCTGTATAAATTAGAGCGACAGCTTAAGCCTGAATATGCTGAATTTTTATCCAAAGTGCGGTATATTGTCACCGGGGATGAGAGAAAGATTTTTCTAGAAACTCCTGATTCAGAAAAAGACAAATTCATTGAGGAATTCTGGAAACGCCGCGATCCTGATCCTGATACAGAAGTGAATGAGTTTAAAATTGAGTATTTAAACCGAATTGAAAGGTCTAATGAACTTTTTTTAGGAGAAGGTAGACCGGGATGGATGACTGACAGAGGAAGAATCTATGTCCTTTTCGGACCTCCCACTGACAGATTAACCTATCCCATGGGGGGAGACCCTTATAGTCGTTGCCGGGAGATATGGTATTATGGTAATTTCCCGGTTCTTTTCCTGGATTATTACTGCAACGGTTCGTATGAACTGGTCACACTCAACTTGTCCCACCTCCATGACTTAAATCTTGCTCAGTCATATCTTTCCAAAACATTTAAGAGAGAAAAGGGATTCTTTGATTTTACCTGGGATATAAAAAAGACCTATGTTGGTCCGGAGAGAATTGAAGGCATCATTACTATTAGAGTACCGTATGAAGTTATCTGGTTCAAAACTGAAGATGATAAACTTGTGACTACCCTGGATGTTAACCTTGAGCTGAAAGATTCATCTGACAGTCTAATCTGGGAATACCAGGAATCTTTCACTATTACAATCGATGATTTCGAGCTTCGGGAGAAAAGAAAGAAGGATTACGAGATTGAAATTCCCTTTGCCCTGGAAGAAGGTCTGGAAAAGCTTCATCAAGGAAAAAACCTGTTCCATATTCTCATCAAAAACAGAACAGGGGCCGAGGAATTAGAAAAAACGATGGAGTTTTGGGTTAGATAGTGGAGTTCGGCATCAGGCCTTTGCCACCCTAATTTTTTATAGAATAGCAGGAGAAAAATTAAAGTTTTTGAGGAATGAGCAGAAGGAATACAAAATTATCCAAGTTATGAAAGCCTGACCCCATTGGCAAAGGAAGGAATTTTAATTATAATAAAAATTCAAGGAGTACAGGATGCGGAAATTAGCAATTCTGATAATAATCATTGTTCTGGGCTTGAGCCTTCTTTTCGTTTCATGTGCCCTCAAAAGATTGGAAAAGAGGCTTGATCCGGAAAGCGAAGAATTCTACAACAAAGTGAGGTACATCATTACGAGTGAGGAGGCAAAGATTTTTTTAGAGCTTCCTCCTTCAGCCCGGGATGAATTCATCGATAAGTTCTGGAAGAGGAGGGATCCCACTCTTGAAACAGAGCGGAATGAGTTTAAAGAGGCCTATTTTGCCAGGATAGAAGAAGCCAACCGACTCTTTAAAGGAGGAGGCAGACCAGGATGGCTTCAGGATAGAGGCCGGATTTATATCCTCTTTGGCCCTCCCAATGAAAGGGAGACAAACCCCATGGGTGGACACCCCATCGATCCCTATGTGGATCCCAGAGATATGGTTCAGGGAAAACGACTTGCAGCAGGCGAAAAACCAACTGAGATCTGGATCTATTACGATCTGTTTTCTTCTCTGCAGAAGCCTCATTCAATCAGACTAATTTTTGTTGATGCCTACGGAACCGGTGATTATAAACTGACTACCAACTTGGACGAATTACTTCCCGGTACCATGGGTATAGAGACTCAGTTTCAGCCAAATCTTATCTTTACCCATGAATTGTACAAGGAGGAAGCAGAGCGGGCAAAACTCTATCTCAGGAGAGCACTTTTTAATTTTTCCTGGAATTTAATAAAGCAGAAGGACGAGGATCTTGGAAGTAACCTTTTAATTCACATCCTTCTGCCTTATAAAAAAATTGTCTTCGAAGAGGAAGCAGGGAGGCTTAGGGCAAAACTTGAAATAGAGGTCCATGTAAAGGATGCAGCTGATGAGATTATCTGGCAGTTTAGAAATGAGCATCCATTAGATTTCAGGGAGGAATTCCTGGAGCAGCATATAGGAGAAGCATGGGAAGTAGAAGTTCCGGTTAGAATGTGGCTGGAAAAGGGCGAATATACTGTCTATATTTGTTTAAAAAATCTTAGCGGGGCCCAGGAAATAGAAAAACTTCTTCCCCTTAAAATGTAGCTCCTAATCTTTTCTCGTGAAAGGAACAAGAGCTAGGAGTAAAGGGAAAAAGTGAAGGAAGCATTAATTTTACGCGAGGAGGGTAATATGCGTCATTTGGTTAAGAATATGTTCTTAATTTTTACTGCTTTGGCATTATTTTTAATTTTTTCAATGTACGCATTTATTTCAGCCCAGGAACATATGGGAAAGGGCAGGATTAATGGTGTTGTAGTTGATGAAGGCGGGAGTCCAATCGAGGGAGTTTTGGTTACTGTCGAGAGCATGCGCTATAAGACAAAGCTTCAGGGCTATTCTGATGAAAAAGGACAATTTGCTGTAGCAGGAATGGGAACCGGCTATTGGCGAGTAGTAGCTACCAAGAAGGGCTACAGCAGTTCATACGTGGATATGAATGTCAGTCAGCTAAGAAGAAATCCTCCCATAACCTTTACTTTGAAGAAGATGACAGGATTTTCAGCCCTCTTGGCCGACGAGGAATCTTTTGAGTTGTTTGACAAGGGAAATCTCCTCATAAAAGAAGAAAAGTACGATGAAGCCTTGGGAGTATTCGAAGAATTCCTGGCCAAGTACCCAGAGATTTACCAGGCTCATATCAACATAGGAACCTGTTTCATGAAAAAGGGAGAATTGGATAAAGCTGAAGCTGAGTTCAAGATGGTCCTGGATAAGACTATGGAGACCTATGGCGATTACAGCGGAGACACTGCCACAGCATTACGGGCTTTTACAGCACTTGGAGAATTGTACATTCAGAAGGAAGATTTTGAAACAGCCCAGAAGCATTTCTCCCAGGCATTGGAAATATCCCCTGAGGATGAGGTGGCTGCCTATAATGTGGGAGAAGTTTTCTTCTCTCACCGAAAAATTGATGAGGCAATTAAGTATCTTGAGTTAGCCGTTCAGATAAAAAAGGATTGGTCAAAACCGTACATGAAGCTGGGGTATGTTTACCTCAACAAGGGAGATTTTGATAAATCAATCGAAAATTTTAACAAGTTCATAGAGATGGACCCCGAAAATCCTGAGGTTCCAAAGATAAGAAACATAGTCGCCACCATTGAAAAGATGAAAAAATAAAAAAGTTAAAAAGTAATCCGTCCCACTGCTGTCCCAACTTTAGAATGTAATTCCGTGTAACTTAATTATTTTTATTAAGTTATGCAAAAAATCACTCTAATCGATTTGAAACCATTTTTTAATTTTTTGAGCTGTAACTTCAATAATATCAACACAAATATTTTATTTCAGGCATAACCGGGCAGTAGTGAGGCTTCCCCTTTTCTAAAAAAAACCCCCCGCCTGCATCTAGCAGGCGGAAGGTTTTGAGTTTCTGCGCGAGGGTGTATTAGAAGCTGAACCTGACGCTGAACTTAACTGTCCTGACTCCGCTTACAGAACTGATGACCTTGTAGCCGGACTCAAGTGTTACGTTCTGAGGCTCGCTTACATTTTCAGCGGATGGATTGTACTGGTAGATGTCATCGCGGCCGACTCCAACACCAGACCAGCCAAGTACGTTGAGGCAGTCGATATAGGCACCGAGCCTTCCGAAGTCTCCGAGTCTGAATTCTTTCTCGAGCCTTAGGTCAAGGTAGTTTGAGCCTCTGTTTTGTCTGGTGTCCAGAGGTTCAATGTAGACGCCGTAGTAGTCTCTGTAAGCATTGTTAGCATTGCACCAGGAAGTAGGTGGCCTGATGTTAGCATACCTTCCCCAGGGTGATCCGGTAAAGAGCCTGTAGTAAGCACTGAGAAATATGCGGTAAGGCAGCTGAGCTGTACCCATGAGCTTTATCTGCAGTGGCCTGTCGACGTCCTGTCTTCCATCGGTGTTAACGAAAGCGTTGGGACTGTCACCACCTCCTGACCAGCCCCAACTTACGCCGTACCAGCCGCCGATGTTGCCGTAAGCCTTGCTGTAAACTACAGAGCCGCTGAACTGCCAGCCGTCAGCCATGCGCTTGTTGAAGATGAACTCTAAGGCCCAGTACTTTCTGCTTAGCTCAGGAACATTTCGTGCCTGGTAGAAAGTTTCCGGCGCATCGTTTGACATGACATAGACGGTAACTTTTTGATCAGGATAGTCATCAGTTCCAGGAACGATGGTAGTGAAAGGTATCCAGTATTTCTTGGCTGCTGGTTGATCCCAGTGGTACCAGTATTCGTTAGTGTCAGGCGCCCAGCGGACATCTTCAAAGATATTGCTTTTGCTCTTGTATATGAAGTTCATACCCAGTGAGAAGTTCTTGAAGAGTTCGTGCCAGATACCGACTGTGAACTCATCGTTTAACGGGGATGTGGTGCCATCAGCGAGCTTTTTTTCGGAAAAGGTAGGATCCATGACTCTGTAGTCAGTGGGATAAACAGTGAAGTCGTCGGCGGTGTCAATTAGCTGGTTGTTATTCATATCATACCAGTAGTAGCGGAAGGAGCGAGGATAGAAGGAATGAAGTGTAGAGAAGTACTGGAGCATCATGTACTCAGTATAGCGGGCAAAGGAAGCCTTCAAGGCAGTCCTTCCGTCGCCGAAGACATCAAAGGTCATGCCGATTCTCGGAGAGAATGCGTTCCAGACCATGATGTCTTTCCATTCGTCAGAAGTCATTTGTGCGTAAGGATTAACGCCTTGTCCTCCCCATCTATCAGGATACGTTTTTGCAGTATGAGGTTTGACGTAGTTCTCTCCAATCCAGACAGACATCGGATTACCACCGGCTTCCTTGGTTACAGCAGGCTTCCAACCTGTGGTCCGGTCAAACCTGACACCTACATTCACAGTCAGCCTGTCGGCAAAGGTAGCAGAATCCTGGAGGTAAAAGCCGATTCTGTTGGCTTTGTCGATTATCTTGGTTGAGCCCTCATCAGGACCGCAGATGTAGAAGTAAATCCTCCCTCTTCCTACGTTGGGAACACCCTTCCAGGTTGTTGTGTCGTAGTAATAAGGGCCGCCGTACCAGTACCAGAGAAGGTTGTCTTTTCTCCACCAATCCCAGTCACCGTAGGCCTGCTCATACTCTACTCCGGCTTTAATCTCGTGGTTTCCGCCGAGGAAATCATCAAGGAAGCGAGTGGCATGAGCTTCACCCTGGACCCTCTTTCTGAGATAGGTCTCGTTGAACCGGGCTGTTGTAATCATGGCGTAAGGCTCAGCATAGTCATTGATCCAGGGAAGTCCTTGGGCTTCTGGCTGCATGGGTATGGGGAACCAGCGGCGGACAAAGCTACCTTTTATGTCGAAGAAAGTGTTCTGGTTGAGGATGTAGTTGAAGAGCGCGGTTCCGGTATGTCCTGTTTCATGATCCCAGACTCGGGTTGAGATGAAAGGCTGCCTTGAGCCGGGCTCCTCGTACATCGGGCGATAGCGGTCGATATAGTTATACATTGCCATTAATTTGATGTTTGTAGTGACCTGTGAGGTGAATTTTATGAATCCCATTTTTTCTTCGTGAATCCAGTTATACGCGCCGTGATACCGCCCTAAGATGTCTGTAAACGGGATGAAGTTTGTTTTCATCTCCTGCTTGATGTATCGGGCATTGCCGAAGAACCACAGCCTGTCGAGTATGACTGGTCCACCGAGTGTTAAGGAACCGTCTAGGTTCAGTTTGTCTACCTGCGGCTTTGAAACTTCTAAGGCCTGGATATGCTCTTCTGTCCACAGGATCTGGTTCATTCCCTCATTGGTGTAGTAGATAACAGCTCCTCCTGAGAACCTGTTTCCTCCCGAACGGGTCACGATGTTGATATAAGCTCCGTCAGTATACCCGATTCGAGCTGGATGAGCGGCTGTAACCATCTCTACCTCGTCCATAACATCGAAGTTGATGTTTGTCAGAGGATACATGACCACAGGGTCGTTCATGTTGACGCCGTCAAAAGCATAGGTGTTGCTTCGGACAGTACCACCGTGGATTGAGGAAGTTCTTCTGTAGGTCTGTTCTTCAGAGATGGCCCCTGGAGCTGCGTTAACAATGTCATACAGGTCTCGAGCCATGGGGATGTTTTTCAGCAGTTCCTTATCCATGATGACAGAAAGCTTTGTCTGCTCCACGTCAACTGTTGGTGAGGTTGCGGTTACCGTAACTTTTTCCTCGAGAGCTGTCATCTCCATGACGATATCAATGGTAATGACCATACCCACCCGGACGATGATCTCTTCTCTGGTTACAGTCTTGAAACCCGGCAATTCAGCGGTGAGGTCGTAGTGACCAGGAGGAAGAGCAGGAAACCTGTATGTTCCCGTCTCTGTGGTTACATAATTCTGCGGTGTCATCAGAGCAGGAGAATTAGCTGTTACCGAGACTCCAGGAAGAAAGTTATTTTCAGTATCAGCTATTGTGCCTCTGATTGAACCAGTCTGCTGAGAGAAAGCTGCTGAGGTGAGCCCTATGGAAAGGCTTAAGATCAATAGCACTTTGAGTAACTTTTTACTCAATTATTCCTCCTTAAGCGTTATTTTATTATTTTCCCATTCCCTTGTGAGTTTCAAGGGAAACACCCTGCCTCTTTTCTTTCAGAAAAGAGACAACAAATAACCTACTCATATTTTATTTCCCTCTATTCCACCTCCTTTTTAGTAATATGCTGTATTAACTAATTTTTTCAAAAGCAATATTTATGCCAAATTAACACATCAAACTAAATTATTTATAATCAAGACTTTAACAACATTAGCCGTTTCTCATTTCCCTCTTTTTATCCAAAAAATTGAATCAAATTCAATTTTTTGGTTTCATCGCATTGCAATGGGGTCAGGCTTTCATAACTTGGATAACTTACAGAAAAGCTTTCAAAAGAAAAGACTGGTTGAGTATTAGGATCAGGTTTTCATAACTTTTATAATTTCTTAAGGTTTGTTCAGGAAAATAAGCAGTTCTTTATAAAATATTCAAGATAAGATATACGTCCAAAATAAAGTTGGAGGAAATAAACATCTTGATAGGATATTAGGATATACCGAATATAAGGGGAATACGTTAAATATGGAATGAGTCTAGTTATAGCTGTGATACCAAATTATGCTTTGCCAAGAGTGCGGATCCGATGATTCCAGCATCGTTCCCGAGAATTGCCTTTTCGATGGAGCAGCACTCAAAGGATGCCCTGTATGATCGTCTTCGCGTTTCTTCAAGCGCAGGAGAAAAGAGATAATCGCCGGTTGACATGACTCCCCCACCCAGCAATATTTTCTCCGGGTTTAAAAAGTTGATTACTGAAGCTAGTCCGATTCCTAAGTAGTAACCTGCTCGGGCAAATGCCTGGCGAGCCGCCCCATCGCCTCTTCGAGCCCGGCGATATACTTCTTCTGCAGAAATATTTTCTTTTGTTTTTGCCAGAGAATTATAATTCTTTACTATTTTAGGAGCCGAAACCTCTGTTTCAAGGCAGCCATAACTGCCGCATTTGCATTGGGTTCCCTCGTGGTTGACAATGACATGTCCCAGCTCAGCGGCAAACCCGCATTTTCCATGATATATTTTACCATCCAAGATAATTCCTGAACCTACGCCTGTGCCTATGGTCAGTAAAACCATGATCTGAACTCCCTTTCCTCCTCCAGCCTTAAATTCTCCGTAGGCAGCCATGTTTGCATCGTTATCAATCCAGAAAGGAACTTCTATAAAGCGAGCAAGTGCTGGCTGGAGTTCAAAATTATCGAGGGAAGGGTAATTGGGAGATTGATAAGTTTTTTGCTCTTTGATATTGAAGATTCCCGGAAACCCAAAACCTACAGCCTTGACTTCTTCCTTTCCTTTTCTCTTAATTTCTTCCCAGAGTTTATTTATGAGATTGAGAAGAGCTTCGATGGCAGCAGGGGAGGGCGCTTTTTCTTTGAATAAAATTATTCCCTTTTCATCCACTAAGCCGTATTTAAGGTACGTTCCACCTAAGTCAAAGCCTGCATAGAGTGACATTGTTTTCAAAAGAGCAAGAAAAGCCTATTTTTTTAAACCGACAGCAGCATAATTAGAGGGAGCATAGAGAAGCTTATTCAGGCTGTCAATATTTTGATTCAGGATGGATGAAGTCTCATCAGCTCCAGGGAGATTTCGAAGCATTTCTTCTTCTGGCGGAGAAGAGTATTTAATCTCTACATCATCAAAACCCGAGCTTTCCAGTAAAAATTTAAGGGCCTGGGGATGGACAGGTTTTTGATGGGAGAGATCCAGAAAGTAAATCTGAACCAGGCTGAATACCGATGTGGGATTTATTGTTTCAAGCACTATATAGCTTGAAGGACTGAGCTTAAAATAAGCAAGCTCCACAAGACGTCTCAAATAGGAAGGAGGAAGATGCTCGATGACCTGAGATGAGAATATGCCCGCAAGAGAGCTGTCATCCCACTCTGCCAGTTTTTCCAGGATATCGCCTTTCTGGCAGTTGAGGCCTTTCTCCAGGCAGGTTTCAATCATCTGATCGTTGAGGTCGACACCCACAGCTTCTATGCCGTTTTTCTCCAAAAGCTCGACAAATTCGCCTCTTCCACAGCCTAAATCCAGTACTTTGCCTTTCTTTTTAAAGTAAGGAAGATAGTTTTCCTGCTGTTTTTTTACCTCCTCTTGGTAGCCTCTGAATCTATTTTCAAAACCTGCGTATCGCCAATCTTGCAGCGGCTCTAATATTTCTTTAACGTGAGGTTGTGAGGGTAATTTCTTTTCTTCGAGAACGGAAAGAAGCCTTTCCAACTTTTCTTTGAGAAATAAAAATTTTTTCATCAGAATTTTCACATCTTCGTATTCAGCCGCCAGCTTGTCTACCCGCCACTCCATGCTCTTAAAAATCATGCCCACGTGATTCGATCCCAGTGCATCCCATTCTCTGTCCCTGGCATCTCCCAATGATGTGTTGAGTTGGACTAAATCTTGGAGTTCGGAGATAAGATTTTTTACCTGGGCGAAGTTTTGATCCAGCCCATTCTGGAACTCTTTGAGAATTAGAAAAACCTGCTGGTTGATGAGCTCCTGGGAAGATTCTGATTTCGAGGATTGAATAAAGGATGTCAAGGAGCGGCGCTTTTTCTTTTTGGAGGGTGCTTCTTTAAATTTTAAGGTATCTTTCAGGTGAAGAAGGAGATTTTGAAAGCGAGGGGAATTTTTTAAAGAGAAGTCTTCCTTGCTCTTTTCCTCTATTTCTTTGAGTCTCTTAGCGAAATCTTCTTCTTTTTCTCTGCGTTTTTGGGATAGTTTTTCAATAATCCGTTTCATTCTTCCTTAGCAGGAGGCTGAGGCTTATCCGACGGTGGTTCCTTCTCTTTCGAGGTTATTGATTTTCGAAAATTCTTTATGCCTTCTCCTAAGGATTTTCCCAGTTCTGGAAGTTTTCGAGCACCGAAGATTATGACAATAATCAAGACTATTAACAATAATTCAGTCGGGCCCACGGGTCCAATCAAATACATTAAAACCTCCTCTGAAGGCTTATTTTTAGGTCTCTATAGAAAAAATACTTCACTCCTCCCTAAAAGTCAACCCTTTGCCATTGGGGTCAGGCTTTCATAACTTGGATAATTTGATTAAATTCTTTATTTTTGCCAATATTCTGGAGTTGAAACGTCTTATAAGTAGGGATGGCACGACAGAATAGGATTGAGTTTCCTGGTGCGTTTTATCATGTCTTGGCGAGAGGAAACAATAGACAAGTCATTTTTAAAGATGACCAGGATTATAAAATTTACATTCTACGGCTCAAGAGATATCACCAGAGATATAAATTTACTCTTTATGCTTATACACTCATGCCCAACCACATACATCTTCTCCTAAAAACAGATGTCACACCTCTTTCAAAAGTTATGCAGGGAATTCAACAAAGCTATACATCTTATTTTCACAATAAATATAAATCTGTGGGTCATGTATTCCAGGCTAGATATAAAGCAATTCTCTGCGAGAAGGATTCTTATCTTTTAGAGCTGGTTAGGTACATCCACCTTAATCCTGTGAGAGCAGCGTTAGTGAGCGATATAGAGGATTATTTATGGAGCAGCCATCGCGTCTATCTGGGATATTTAAATCAGTCCTTTGTGGCAAAAGGTTTTATCTTCGAGATGCTTTTTCAAGACAAATTTATTGCTGAAAGAAAGTATAGACAATTTATTCAACAGGGCATAGAAAAAGGGCATGGAGATTTATTTGACAATGTAAATGACCAGCTATATTTAGAGGGTTCAGAGTTTGTACGCAGAATGAAGGAGAGGATAGAAAACCAAGATCAAAGCGGAATTCAAAATGGAGAACAGGATTTTATCCGTCTTCAAGATCAAAATGTTTTAGTTTCAGGGGAAAAAAATTTATACGAAATTCTAAAAATAGTTTCAGAAATAACGGGAATTTCATTAGAATGTATTTTGGGTAGAAGCAGAGAACAGAAGATATCCGATGCTCGAAGTTTATGTGCATACATCGCAACGAGGCATGCTGGGATTAGTAACAAATCTGTGGCTGAGTTTTTGGGAAGAGATATTTCAAGTATATCAAATATGATCCGTAGAATTGAGGAAGGAGTTACTAAAGATAAAGCGCAGTTCAATCATCTGGAAAAAGTTATCCAAGTTATGAAAGCCTGACCCCAATGGACCCCAATGGATAATATAAGGAATTTTTCCATTATTGCCCACATCGACCATGGCAAGTCTACTCTGGCTGACCGCCTCCTGGAGATAACAGGAGCACTCTCTCCCCGGGAACTGAGAGACCAGGTTCTGGATACTATGGATCTGGAGCGAGAAAAAGGGATTACTATAAAAGCGCAGACAGCCCGCCTTCGCTACCAGAGAAACTCAAGCTCCACGTTCATCCTCAACTTGATTGATACTCCAGGCCATGTTGATTTTTCTTACGAGGTCTCCCGCAGCCTTGCAGCCTGCGAAGGAGCGCTTCTTGTTATCGATGCTTCTCAAGGAGTAGAGGCACAGACTTTAGCTAATACGTATTTGGCCTTCCAGAATGATCTCGTCCTCATTCCTGTCATAAACAAGATTGATCTTCCTCAGGCAAATATTCAGATAACCTTGGAGCAACTGGAAAGTATTATCGGCTTAAAGAAAGAAGAAGCCATTGAGGTTAGTGCTAAAAAAGGCATTGGCGTTGAAAGCGTGCTGGAAAGTATCGTAGACCGTATTCCTCCACCTAAAGGCAATCCTGAGGCTCCTCTCAAGGCATTACTCTTTGATTCCTGGTTTGATTCCTACCGAGGAGTTGTAGTGCTGGTGCGTATCTTCGAAGGGATTATGCAGAAAGGTTCACAGATTAAGCTCATGGCTACAAACGCTCGCTACGTAGTTGAAGAGATCGGCTACTTGACACCAAAGCCTGTTAAAGCTGAGCAGCTATCAGTCGGAGAAGTAGGATATTTGATAGCCGGAATTAAAGAATTAGCCCATGCCCGAATCGGGGACACTATCACTGAGGAGAGCAGACTAACTGCCAACGCTTTTCCAGGCTTTAAAGAAGCGAAGCCCATGGTTTTTTGTGGAATGTTTCCTGGCGGCGAAAGCAGTATCGAAGATTTGAGAGATGCTCTTGAGAAGCTGAGGCTTAATGATTCTTCATTTTACTTTACGCCTGAAAATTCTCCTGCCCTGGGTATTGGTTTCAGGTGTGGCTTTCTGGGCCTTCTTCACCGGGAAATTATCCAGGAAAGGCTCGAGAGAGAATTTGATTTAAGCCTCGTCACAACCGCTCCCAATGTTAGTTATCGAATCACAACAAAAGATAATCAAGTCAGGGAAATTCATAATCCCGTGCATTTACCTCCTCCTTACGAAATAAAGATAATAGAAGAGCCCCTGATAGAAGCTTTTATTTTAACCCCTGCTAAATATCTCGGTGCAGTGCTCAAGCTCCTGGAGAGTAGACGGGGCGAACAGAAAAAGTTAGAATATATCAGCTCTCAACGGATTTTTTTAACCTACCTCATTCCTTTAAGTGAAGTTGTTTTTGATTTTTACAATAAGCTCAAGTCCATTTCTCAAGGATATGCTTCCATGGATTATGAGCTTTCAGGTTTCAGGGAGGCCCCTTTAGTGAAGCTGGATATTCTCATAAACAGAGAACAAGTGGATGCTCTTTCTCTCATTGTTCACCAGGATAAGGCATATCAATTGGGAAAAGCTCTCGTGGGAAAGATGCGAAAGCTCATTCCTCGCCAGCAGTTCGAAGTTACTCTTCAGGCAGCCATAGGGAAGCGTGTGATTGCCCGGGAGAAAATAAAGTCATACCGCAAGGATGTCCTGGCAAAGCTTTACGGCGGTGACTATACAAGAAAGATGAAGCTGCTTGAGAAACAGAGGGCAGGAAAAAAAAGAATGAAGAAAATTGGCAGAGTTGATATTCCTCAAGAGGCCTTCCTTGCCTTTCTTGAAGTTGAGTAACTGCTGTGTGACAGACACTTAATAAATAAAAAGCTTTGTCCCGAAGTGAAGGAATCATAGTCTGTAGAAAAAAAAATGACTAAATTGTCGTTGCCAGGAGCAAAGCGACATGGCAATCCCATTAGAATATAAGTAATTGCGAGCGAAGCCGGCAGTTTCGTCAGCGTTATGGCCCAGGAACACGGTAATTAAATAGATTTGTTGAAAATGAATTAACTGGACTTGTTGTGCGAGTAATGGTAATTAGACTAGGCGGTGATATGAGATTATATCGATCCTTGAGGCGCGAAGTAACATCTAATTTTTTGAGTTTGTCCCAAAGTGATGGGATTAAAAGAAGTGTTCGAAAAAGGCAGTTCCATTGTCATCGCGAGCGATCGAAGAGAGCGTGGCAATCTCATTGAAAACAAATAGATTAATGCCCTTCCTTAAGAGATTGCTTCATCGCTTCGCTTTTCGCAATGACAAGACATCCCGTCACTTTGGGACAAAGCTATTTTATTCAGTCTACATAGGATGTTTTCTCATGCCATTTCCAAGCAGTCTTGATTATACTTAAAATATCAGAATATTGAAGATGCCAGCCTAAAATCCGTTCAGCTTTCTCCTTGGAAGCTAAAAGAATGGAGACATCTCCTTTCCGTCGCGGCTTTTCTCTGTATGCGATTTTTTTCCCAGTAATTTTTTCAGTGTTTTTTATAATTTCAAGTACAGAATATCCCTTACTTGTACCTAGATTTATAAAATCACTTTTTGAGTGGGCAAGAAGATGCTGGAGAGCAAGGACATGGGCTCTTGCTAGATCAGTTACATGAATGTAGTCTCTCACAGCTGTTCCATCGGGAGTTGGAAAATCTGTTCCGAATAAGTCGAAGCTCTTTTTTTTCCCCAAGAGGAAAAGAAGAAGGTTAGGAATGAGATGAGATTCAGGTTGGTGCATTTCTCCAAGGTGCCCTTCAGGATCAGCTCCAGCGGCATTAAAGTAGCGGAGAGAGATGAATTTTAGCCCGTAGGCTTTTTCATAATCTTGAAGTACTCTCTCTACAAAAAGCTTTGTCTGTCCGTATGGATTGATGGGATTTAAAGGATGAGATTCAGTAATAGGAATTTCTTTAGGTACACCATAGACGGCAGCACTTGAAGAAAAAATAAAATATTTAACGCCAGCCTCAAGCATAGCTTCTAGCAGATTCAGACTGCTAATCATGTTAGAAGTGTAGTATTTTTGGGGATCAATGTATGATTCTCCCACTCGGATGAGAGAGGCAAAGTGGAGAACAGCTCCGATATTCTTCGACAAAAAGACATCTTTTAGAGATTTTTTGACCCTTAAGTCACCCACCACCAGCTTCCCACCGGCAATCAGTTCTTTTTTCCCAGTGGATAAGTTATCGAAGATGAGTGCTTCGAATCCCTCACGTATGAGTTCTTTGACAGTATGGGAACCGATGTATCCTGCACCGCCTGCAACTAAGATTTTCATAGGAGTTGTTTTGCGACTATTTTTTTGGCAATTTTAAGCCCCTGGGCTTTTGTCTCGAATTCATTATCGAGCTGGAGCAGATATAACTTTTTAAGAATTTTTCCCATAGAAGGTCCCGGAGAGACTCCCATTTTTATCAAATCCCTGCCCATGATAAGAGGCTTAATGGTTTCTTTTGAAACATTCAGCTCCTTGAATTTATTGAGGAGCCATTTTGCCTGTCTATCCAATGCCTTTATGAGACTTTCTTTCCTTCCTGCACGGTCAGCTGCGTCGAGGTAGACAAGGAGCTCAATTTCTCCGTTGATATCAGCTGCTAAACGATTAAATGCTTTCTTGGTAACCACATCTTTATTCTGCCATAATTCTGTTGCCCGATGATGAGCCTTGATGAGGAAAAGGACCGTTTTCCTCAGATTGTACCCATTCCAAGAGAAAATCTTAACACGATTGAATATTTTTTTAGTGATTTTTTCACCTGCAATATCATGGCCGTTGTTGGTAATAACCATCCTTCCTCTCTTGAACTCCCACTGAGCTGTGGCCGGCTTTCCGATATCATGGAAGAGGGCACTTAGAAGCAAAGCTAACTTTTTCTCCTGATTGATGCTGCTTAAGTCAACCAGAACTTTTGCCTGGTCTACAGTCAATTTAGTGTGATACCAGACAGTATGATGACCAAACGTGTCTTTTTCTGGATGAAAGATGGAATCCTGAATTGAGAGTGTAAGACTGTAGAGTTCTGGGAAAGCCTGACGCAATGCCCCGAGTTTAAGAAGTTCTTCAAGGCCCACAGAGGGAAGCGGCGAAAAAAGAAGCATTTTAAAGAGCTCTTCATTCACTCTTTCTACACTTAATCCACTTAAGTCTATATCCCTGGATACCTCATATATCGAAGTATCTACCTTAAAACAAAGGACTGAAGCAAATCGTGCAACTCGGAGAACTCTTAGCGGGTCATCAGGAAAGGTTTGAGGATTGGTCAGCCTGATATATTTCTCGTTTGTATCTTTAAGACCACCGTAAGGATCGATTATTTTTCCGTCGGCAAGTCTTAGAGCCATGCTGTTGCAGCGGAAATCACGTCTTTCCAGGTCCTTTTCTATGGGGAGGCCGGGTTCAGCAGAGATAAGAAAGTCCTTGTGGCTTTTGATTCCAGTGTCTTTTGGCGCATCTTTTCGGGGCAATGCAATATCGTATGTTTTTCCTTCTATGGTAAACTTAATAATTCCAAAACTCTTTCCGACAAGGTCTACTTTTCCGTAAGATTCGATTTTTTTTATGATTTCATCTACAGAGTGATGAGTGATAAGAATATCTATGTCTTCAGAAGGAATTCCTCGAATCAAATCTCGTACATAGCCGCCAACTGCATACACATCTTTGCCAAAGATGTTGACGAAAAATTCTTTTTCCCGAAACTCAGCTTTAATCTTCTCCATAGTTTCCTTTCTTATGTTTTACCTATTTTAGCATTTTTATTACTTTTTTTCCTGCTAATTTCTGTTGATGCACCTGGATTCAAAGGGTGGGATATTACTGGCTATGACCTGACTTATAGAACCTTGCTGACAAGGTTTGCTAAAACTGGAGTTACCAAGAAACCTGACACTGTAAACATAGTAGGACCTTATTTGTTAGCTTCGCAGAACTGGTTGTTCGACTTTGAGGGAATAAAAGATTTATTAAACAGGTTAGGGATCGGTGTAAACTGTGTTATAACCAGGAATACAAAGATTGAGGATATCGAAAATTTCAGTGCAGCACAATTTAACCTGATATTGACCAATGAAGATTTACCTATCTTTACGAAATAGGCAGAGAGATTAGGTGTACCAAATTTTGGGGAAGAGCTTCCTTTGCCAGATGGATTGAGAAATACAGAAGAGTGGTATTATGCTGTTGCAGCGAAATTTGGGAAATCTGACGAAGCACAAAAAGTTCTCCAAGAGGCGAGCAAGAAGGTACCCTATCAGGTATATATTCCTTGCACCTGAATTGCTTTTTCCTTAGAATTTATCATAAGCGCAAAAGTGTCCTAACACGTTTTTGCTCTAATGTGTTAGAACCATCAACATATATTTGGAAAGGAGAGCTAATGAACCGAAGAAAATTTTTCAAGTCCTGCCTCCTAGGTGGAGGAACAGCCTTTCTGATTTCCGATGGTTATTCTCTGAAATTTTTCCCCAATCCGAGCAAGAACAAATGGGCTATTCTGTTTGGCACCAGATACGGAAGTAACAGGGATGCTTCCATCTGGATTTCCGAAGGCATGGGTGTTATCGCCGATGTTTTCGATGCCAGGGAAAATCCTGACTTATCTTCCTTCGATTACCTGATCGTGGGCTCCGGGATTTACGGAGGCAAAGTCGCACAGCATCTGGAAGACTATATCCAGAAAAACGCTTCCTTGATATCCAAGAAAACCAAGGCAGTTTTTTCTGTATGTGGAGCGGGAGGAAGTGAACGGGCAGACCGCTATCTCGACCTGATTATAAAACTCACCGGAGCAACGCCAGTTGCCAAGAAAACTTTTCCCGGAAGAATCACAAAGAGACTGCTGAATCCTGATGACTATAAAATGCTGGAAGACTTATCCGTGCGTAGGAGCCGGCCTTTTGAAGACTACGACAACGTTCAGAGAAAAGATTTTCTGCAGTTCGGGGAAGAAATACTAAAACATTTCCCTGAATCAAAGTAAACGAGTCCGTCCAATAATTACATCCGTTATTTTGAGGGGCTGTGGGAAGTAAAACCATTCGCCACCTCTCTAAAATCCAGACTGAATAATGCATCTTAAAGACATTAACTGTGTTATGACTAGGAATACAAAGATTGAGGATATTGAAAATTTTGGCACAGCACAATTTAACCTGATATTGACCAATGAAGATTTGCCTCTCTTTACGAAAGAGGCAGAGAGATTAGGCGTATCAAATTTTGGGGCAGACCTTCCTTTGCCCTATGGATTGAAAAATACAGAAGAGATTTATAAGAATTTCTTTTTTGCGCTTACAACGATTTGTCCTTATTTTTGTGATCCCCCCTAAATCCCTCACAATTTTCTACATTTTTCAACTGCTGAGGGTAAGGGATGGAGATATCTTAAACAAGAAGGTAAGGCCAATTGACAGGAAATTAAGGCAATACGACAAAGACAGCAAAACAGTGAGGAATAATATAGATTCCTTCCTCAATTCAGTCAAAAAGCCTTTTCGACTTAGTTTCGGAAGTAGCCTCCCCTTATCCTCAGCCGCCATCAAGAGCTCGTGTTTGACAATTTTAAGAACTTCTGCACAAGTTTGAGATTGATGAGTCCTTAATTAAAATTCATTATAATTTTTAAATGTTTTTTCTTTAACCTTACCAAAGGCTCATTCGTTATAAGAATAGAACAAATTGAATGGAGGTTAGCATGGATGGACCAAGAGATCTTGCCCTGATATTAGTGATCCCCGCCATGTTTGTTTTCTGGGGATGGGTAGTCTGGGTCATCTTGGAATGGCGAAAAATGAAGCACAAGAAGGATATACAAAACAAAATTGTTGATAAATTCTCCAACGTACAGGAGCTGAATGGATTTCTCCAAACAGAGGCAGGAGAAAACTTTCTCAAGTTTTTAAGAATTAACGGTTCAGGAATAAGAGACAAGCTCCTGTCTTCCATTACAAGAGGAATCATTCTTGCCATTCTGGGAATTGCTCTTCTCATCATCTCTCTGATATATGCAGATGAAATGAAAGTCCTGATGATTATTGGAATCGTCATCATAGCCCTGGGAGTAGGATTCTTGGTTTCGAATTTCATCTCCTTCCAACTGGGTAAAAAGTGGGGAATAATTGAAGGGCAGAGCAAGAATCCATAGATCTCTGTTTAGGCTTCTCTTCGCTTAAGTCAGGCAATGAAATAATGATTCTTTGTAAGGAGAGATGGAAACTTTTATAAAATCGAGCTGAGAAAGCTGTTTATACATGGATCAAGAGTCGAAAGACAGTTGGAAGGAATTTTTCACGGAGTTTTATCAGAAGTATTCCCGGCCATTCTGGCTTTACATCTTTAAGATATGTGGAGATGAAAATCTCGCAGAGGATATATTTCAGGAATCGTTCCTCAGATTCCTCAAAGCAGAGCCTGTTATTGTGAGCGTAATTCATCTCAGGTCTTATCTGTACAAGATCGCCTTCAGATTGATAATCGACAAAAAGAGAAAAATTAAAGTAGAGAATAGAGTATTCGAAGATAGAAAAAAAGCTCTCAAAGAAAATTTGTATACAGAGAGCAGGGAAAACAGAACGCATATTTCAGAAGAAATGGAGAAAACATTTCAATTATTGAAACCAAAAGAAAGAATCCTCCTCTGGTTGGCTTATGTTGAGGGCTACAGCTACAAAGAAATAGGGGAGATCACAAAGTGCAAAGAGAATAGCGTCAAAGTAAAAGTCTTCAATGCACGGAAGAAATTTGCTGGTCTATTGAGAGAAAAACGCCAAGAAAAGGGAGAGAAAATATGGGAAAAAGGATTTGTCATCTAGAAAAAAAGATAATCGACAGCTTAAAAAGAGAGGGATTGACGCAGGAAATAAGGAACCATCTTGCCGTATGTCCGGATTGCGAAGAAACTGCAGCAGTTTATCTATGGATGAACCGGTTCAAAGATGTTGGGATGAGAGACAATATTTCCCTGAAAAAACTTCCCGAAGCAGAATCAATCTGGCGCAGTGCTCATGCCCACCCAAGGAGAGAAAAAGAACTGTTGAAGAAAGCATTGAAACCCATTGTAATCTCCAGGATCACATCATACGTCGTCTTCGTTATAGGTGTGATTTTCCTTCTGTTCTCAAATTTTCAGGAGATAAAAAACTACGCTGTTACGAACATTGGAGCGAGCAAAATATTCAGCTCGCTGTTAAAAACAACAGTTCAATTACTTCCCTTTTTTCTCATTCCAATGGCCATCATAATCTTCTGGATGCTCTTTATGGCGATAGTCACTGCCTGGGAAAAGTCACGAGCCTAGCTCCTCTTACCACTCTTCGTGGCAAATTTCTTAAATCATCCGGCAAAATATAAATTGTGGGAAAAATGATTTGTAAGAATTTCTTTTTTGCGCTTGCAACGATTTGTCCTCATTTTTGTCCAGCAGTTTCTCCAAAAGCATGGCCATCTTTCCCGGGCAACGAAGAGGTCGAAGACTTGTTCTGATTTCTTAATTAGTGTATCCTTTATGCTCGGAGTAAGTTTTAATAATGGCATATAAAAGTAAAAACTCTTACATTTTTTTAGTTTTGCTAATAATTCTAGCATCTTTGGCTTCAGCCCAGCCTATAAAGAAAAGCATTGCAATTTCTCTCAGAGAAAGACAAATTCAGGATTTAAGTGGCTCTGGTTTACTCCTTGCTTATTATATAGATATAAAAAATTCCTCTTCAAAGCCCGTTTATCTTACGGGCTATGACTACAGATTCCTGGTCAATAGTCAGGAGTACCTGCGTTTAGAGACTGATCTTGAAAATCCTATTAGAATAGACGCTAACGGGGATACTCTTATTTCCCTTCCCCTGAAAATAACGTATGATCTCTTATTTAAAGCTATTCCAGGAATGGAAGCTGAGGATAAAGCTGTTTGTTATTTATCCGGTAATTTTGTATTTTCATACTCCAGTAAAAAAGGGGATAAAGTTCCCTTCACCTTCTCTGGAGAGTTTCCGATTTTTAGAGAGCCTGAGGTTGAATTTCTCGCTCTTGAGGTCAAAGACCTGACCATAGGAGGGGCAGATCTACTTTTTAGTGTAAAATTTAAAAACAACAATGGCTTTGAGCTGTTGGTGGATAAGTTGAGCTATAGTCTTTATTTAGGCGAAAACATCCTGAGTCAAGGATTGATAGAAGGCGATAAGAGTATTACAAAAAAAGGGGAGAAAGTTTTTTCCCTTTCTTTACTCCTTAATTTTTTTGAAGTGGGAAAAGAGGTTTACAATATTCTTCAACTTACTTCCTCACTATGCCGATTTTCTGGAGAAGCTGAGATAACAACTGTATGGGGAAGGATCAAAATCCCGTTTGAGATAAGAGAAGAAATATCCATAACCAAAGCGTCTTAACCAAATCTTGATTCTTTGTTTTTTTGGAATGCCTGATCTATTTTCCCAGCATGCGTGGGAGGATGGCTGGCTCTTTTACTTATTTTCTAGCATCTTGATTCATAATATTGAGATTGAAATGATTGAAAATGCCTTTCTGAATATCACCTAATGTTGTGTTGAATCCTGAATTTCAATGATTAGTGTGATTATTCCTTCATACAACCGGGCTCAATTCTTGAAGCAAGCCATACAATCTGTACTGGAACAAGATTATTTCCTGAGTGAGATTCAGTCAGATAAATTCGAACTTTTAGTGATTGATGACGGCTCAACGGACAGTACACCAGAAATTGTCAGGTCTTTTGGAAGCAATGTGAAATATCACTTCCAGGATAATAAAGGGATAAGTGCTGCAAGAAATGTTGGGCTAAGCCTCGCGAGGGGAGATTATATTGCTTTTTTAGACTCAGACGATTTGTGGAAGAAGGAAAAGCTAAGAATACAGATAAATTTTATGGAAAACATTCCGCAGGTAAAAGTATGCTACACAGATGAAATTTGGATAAGAAGAGGATTGCGTGTTAATCCCAAGCAAAAGCATAAGAAGTATTCAGGGTGGATATTTGATAAAGTTTTACCCCTGTGCCTTCTCAGCCTTTCTTCAGCGCTTTTCAAGAGAGAAATCTTCGAGGAAGTAGGCAATTTTGATGAGGAATTTCCTGTATGCGAAGATTATGACTTTGGCATCAGGATTGCTCAGAGATTTCCGGTTTATTTAATCCCCAGACCTTTAATTATCAAGCGTGGAGGTCATCCAGACCAGCTTTCTCACAGATTCTGGGGAATGGATAGATTCAGGATTAAAGCTTTAGAGAAAGCATTAAATCTTGGATTATCACCTCAACAAAAAATGCTGGTGAGGAAAGAGCTGGTAAGAAAGTGCCAAATATTAATTAGAGGTTTTCAAAAAAGAAATAAAAAAGATGAAGCTCAAAAATATCTTCTCCTCGTAGAGAAATATCGATTTAAATCCGAGGATTAGATAGCGGAAATAGGTGATTGACCTTGTGGAAGCTGCTTTTTATAATATGAGCTTAAAAGAGGTAGATTATGTTAGATGATATTGTTATTTCAAGAGCTATTATTGAGTCGTATTTTAAAGAGATTCTAGAGAATTTGGAGTGCGATGTAATTATATGTGGAGCGGGTCCTTCTGGCCTCTGTGCTTCTTATTTCTTAAGCAAAGAGGGATTTAAAGTAATTGTCTTGGAGAAAGCACTCCGCCCGGGAGGAGGCATGCCTGGCGGAGGTATGATGTTCAATAAAATCATCATCCAAGAGGAATCTAAGCCTCTCCTTGATGAATTGGGTGTTAACACAACTCATTATAAGGAAAATTATTACGTGGCCTCTTCCCTGGAGGCTCTTGGAGTTCTACTCAGCCAGGCTGTAAAGAAAGGTGCACATATTTTTAACTGCATTGCTGCAGAAGATGTTCTCATCTATGACAATGAAATCAGGGGAGTAGTCATAAACTGGGCTGCTGTTGAAGTAGCCAAGCTGCATGTTGATCCTCTTACTATTAGAAGTTCCTTTGTTGTGGACGCCACAGGGCATGCTGCTGAAATCGCCCAGGTCGTCAGCCAAAAGTCAGGAGCAAGGCTCTTAACTCCTTCAGGTCGGGTTAATGGTGAAAGGCCCATGTGGGCTGATGAAGGGGAGAAAGCAATTCTAGCTAATACAAAAGAAGTCTTTCCCAATCTTTACGTCTGTGGCATGGCTGCCAACGCTGTTTTTGGAGGCCCAAGAATGGGTCCTGTGTTTGGGGGAATGTTTCTCTCAGGTCAAAAGGTTGCTCGATTAATCGAAGAAAGATTGCGCTCGAACAGATAGGCTCTTTTTAAATTTTATTCAGATTCCCTAATTAAAACCAATAGCTCAGTCCCAACGAAATCTGATATCCGCTTAAGTCGAAAGGCTCAAATCCTTCAAACCCTTCTGTTAAATTTCCTTTTGCCATTATGAATTTAAATTCAGTGTCTATACTCATTCGTCGAGCTATTGGGTACGAGAAACCCACAAAGGCGTGGAATCCAAAATTGATTTTGTTTTCTTCCCTGGCGTCTGTAAGGTATATTTGGTATATTTCATACACCCAACCATCTTCATCTTCGTATTCCCAGATATCATCGAAGTCGATTGAATCTCCTTGAAGTCTTACGTTCCAGAGATAAATACCCACACCGGCTCCTAAATAGGGAATAATCCTGAATCTTCTTCCTGTGGGAGCCAGTTTCATTGAAAGCTGGATAGGAGTTATTGAAACATCAAAGACGTGGCTGATAGAAAAATCTCCCTCAAATCCATAGTCTTTAAGAAAAGCAAAGTCTCCCTCATCAAATGTGATGCCATCATAGTCTTTATACAGGCCGACTTTTCTTTGTGAATAGGTATCTATTCCGATAAGAAAGCTTATCTCTCTGGTCAGAAAATACTCATAGGAGAAACCCATTGATGTATTTTGAAAACTACTTTTGGAAAAATCCATGTTTTCAAACTCGATCTCCCAGAGATCGCTCTGAGCCCGGGGAATAAAATAGGTAACTTTAAAAGATGCAGCATCAGAAAAAACCAAGCTGGGAACCAGTAGAAGCAATCCAAACATAATAATTAAATATTTTCTCATTTCATTCCTCCTCGCTCAGAATAACAGCAAATTATATGCCAAATTATGCAAATATAATTTCAGGCAGGACAAAAAGCTTTGCTGTGGCTAAAAAAGGTCAATTGTCCTCTATCCTGTCCGTTATTTTTTGCCTAAGTAAATGTATATAAACCAGATATGGTTCAGAGTCAAGTGAAATTTGGGGTCAGGCTTTCATAACTTTTATAAAAAGAGTCATTAGCTAATTGAAGGCCAGGAGTTTATTTATTTGATATTGTTTAAAATGAACTAATTGCGTAGCGCTTGCTGTTAAAATTTTCATCTGTTACAAATTATAAAAGTTATGAAAGCCTGACCCTATAGTATATAATTAGTTTCGGCTAGTTTTCTATTTTAGTTTATTTGCTGCATAAATGATTACCAAGACTCAAATTATCAAGATTAACACTGAATTCATTGATTTTGATAAAATTGAGAACATTTCTCAAGTTTTAGTGAATAATGGAGTTATTGCTTATCCTACAGACACTTTTTATGGCTTTGGAGTTAAATGTTATTCCCCAGAAGCAATCAGAAGAATCTGCCATATAAAAAAACGAAAAGAGTTAAAACCTATTCCAGTTTTCATAGCTGACTTGGATGAAATAAAAGACATTGCTGAAGAAATTCCTGCCTCATTTTCATCCATTTCAAAGGAATTCTGGCCCGGCCCTCTGACGCTTGTCTTGAAGGCATCTTCTCGATTACCAGAAGAGCTTACTGGACTTTCTGGAGCTATTGGAATTCGGCTGCCTGATATCCCCTGGCTTAGAGAGCTCATAAGGAAAGCGAAATTTCCCATAACAGCCACAAGCGCTAATATTTCAGGCGAGAAAGAAATCACGCAAGCAGAGAAAGTAATAGGAACTTTCATGGGAAAGGTTGACCTTATAATCGATGGGGGAAAAGCTCCTGGCACTAAGCCCTCTACAGTAGTAGATCTTACATCTGAAAAACCGAGAATTCTAAGGAAAGGGGCTGTTTCCGAGGAAAGGCTACAGAAATATTTAGAAATCTAGCAGTCTAGAGATAAAACTCCATTCCTTCAGAAGCTAGTTCAAATCCTTCATTTTTAATTTCTTTTTGTTCCTTTCCTTCCGGATTAAGGGCTAAATTGGAGTGGTTTAGATGGGTAAAATATATTTTTGCTGCTCCTTCTCTTACTGCCTTCCTTAAAAGCTCTAAGCTCGATTTTATGAAAGGATGACCTATTTGAGAAAGGTCACGCCCAGGAAGCTCTTCTGGGCTGTAAAACGTTCCATCTATAAGAGCGATATCAACATTTTTTACTTCTTCCACTATTGACTTTTTCCATGCCTTCCAGCTCTGTATGTCAGGGATATAGAGCAGCTTCTTTCTCCTCCCTGAAATAGTAAAGCCGAGAGTATCCGAATATTCGTCGCGATGAGGCACTTGGAAGGGAGTGAGTGATAGCTGCGGTGTCAAGGAAAACTTTTGATCATAAGAGATAGTCTGAATAGATATGTTTTTAAGGCGAACAAGCTGGTTCCAGGGACCATTATTAACTAAGAAGTTCTTCATGCGTTTTGAACAATAGACTGGCAAATCAGATGATGATATTGCTTCATAACTAAAGAAAATCAGACCTGTGTAGTGACCGATGTGTGCATGGGTAAGGATAACAGCTTGAGGAAGGTATTTTGAACGCGCTTTTTCCACTCCCAATCTCTCGAGTGCGATATCCAACTGATGTCTTATATCAGGAGTTGCATCCAGCATAAAAAATATTCTCTCTTTTAGGTCAATGAGGGCTAAGGATGAGATGAGACGTGAAAACTGAGATTCCTTCCTAGCTCGAAGACAGTTCCTGCAGAAACAGGCGAAGTGGGGTAACCCCCCATCTTGAGCTGTTCCCAGAACTTTTACCACAATTTCTGGCTCTCCCTCTTCCTTTTCTGCATTCACTGAATGAATTTTTCTCTTCCCTGAATTCGGAAAAATAAGGAAGCTAAATGCAACAAGACTACCTGATAGTGTGTATAAAAAATCCCTTCTTTCCATTTTCCTCATTCCCCCTCTCCAAGAAGAAGTATCGGCAGAGTTTAAAAATATTCTCTTTGATTGATTTTAAATATCCTTTTTTTATCTGACTTTAGCTCCTGTCAAGACATCACGATCAAAGAAAGGAATTGTTGCCTTTCCTTCTACTTCAGCAGCCAAGAGCATTCCCTTAGATTCGATTCCTCTTATAACAGCAGGCTTCAGATTGACAATCACTACAATCTTTTTCCCTTCGAGTTCTTCAGGGGAATAGACATCTGCTACACCGGCTACCATGGTTCTCTTCTCAGTTCCGATATCAACCTCAAGCTTGATGAGCTTGTCTGTACCTTCAACTTTATCTGCCTTCAGGATCTCTCCCACTCGAAGGTCCATTTTTTTAAATTCATCAAAGGATATATATTCCATTTTTTCCTCCCTTTTGACTGGTGCGGGTTGTTCCGCTTCTTCCTTTAAGAAATCTTTTAGAGAAATCCTTGGGAAAAGGGGCCTGGGCTCTTTGACATTCAGGCCGAGCCTTAAGTTTTCAAATTTGAATTCTGAAAATAATTCTTCTTCCATAGAAGTGTCCTCTCCTAAAGATTCCCATATCTTTTCTGATGATTCAGGCATAACGGGGAAAAGAAGATAGCTTATGCCACGGATAGCCGCAGCAGTCTGGTATAGAATCCTTCCCAGCCTTTGTTTTTTGGCCTTATCCTTGGCCAGCTTCCACGGTTCATTCTGGGCGAGGTATCTGTTTACCGAGTTTATGTAAACCCAGATTTCTTCAAGTGCCTTGTTCAGAGCGTATTCATTGAAAAACGCAAAAGTTTTCTTCTTGAGGTCTTCAAAGGCCAGCCGCAACGTTTTATCACTTTTCTCTTCATCATCTACCACCTCAATTGTTCCCCCAAAGTAATTTCTGATCATAGTCAGCGTCCGGTGAACAAGATTACCTAGGTCATTTGCCAAATCAGAATTTACTCTGTGTAGAAATCCCTCATGCGAAAAATTTCCATCGAGTCCGATGGGCACTTCCCTGAGAAGAAAGTACCGTAAAGGGTCTGCTTTGAAAGTCTTCAAGATAATACGAGGGTCGAGGACGTTACCTTTAGATTTGGACATTTTTGTCTCATCCTTTAACCACCAGCCATGGCCGAAAACGCAATGAGGAAGGGGAAAATCAGACGCCATTAGGAAAGCAGGCCAAAAAATTGCATGGAAACGGAGGATGTCTTTACCGATAAAATGCACTGCAGCAGGCCAGAATTGCGTGTAGAGATCCATATTCCAGTCATATCCTATGCCTGTTAGATAGTTGTAGAGAGCATCAAACCAGACATAAATAGTATGATCGGGATCCTCAGGTACTGGGATACCCCACTTGACTGTTGTTCTGGTTATGCTCAAGTCCTTAAGTCCCTGGCGAACAAAGCTTACAACTTCGTTCATCCTGCTTTGGGGACGGACGAATGTGGGATTTTTAGCATAGAAATCGAGAAGAGGTTTCTGGTAGGCTGATAGTTTGAAGAAATAGCACTCTTCAGAGACAATATTTGCTTGTTTACCGCAGTCAGGACAGATTTTGTAGTTCCCTTCTTGAAGCGGTACATCCTCAGGAAGAAAATTTTCGTCTGAAATACAGTACCAACCCTTATAGATTCCTTTATAAATATCCCCCTTTTCTTTTAATCTTTTGAAAATTTTCTGGACTGTCTTTTCGTGAATTGGCTGGGTAGTACGGATAAAGTAATCATAGGAAATGCTGAGCGCTCTCCATAGATCTTTAAACCTGACCACGACCTCATCAGCCAGCTCTTTAGGTTCTAACTTTTTCTCTGCCGCTGCTTTTTCTACTTTCTGGCCATGTTCATCTGTACCAGTGAGGAAAAAAACTTTTTCTCCAGAAAGTCTTTTAAAGCGAGCGAGAGCATCGGCAATTATAGTCGTGTAGGCATGTCCGATATGAGGTACATCATTCACATAGTATATGGGCGTTGTGACATAAAAGGCAGATTTAGAGTTCTTTGCCACTAATCAATCCTCCTTTTATCAATGTCATAGCTTCTGATCGCGTGGCTGGGCTTGTCCGGAATGATCCTCTTACAGCAGATGTAATAGTCATAGATTTTGGCTTCTTTACTCCTCTCATGGACATGCACATATGCTCGGCTTCGATAACAACCATGACTCCAAGTGGTTTTAAGTGCTTGTTTATAAGATCAGCAACCTGCTTGGTCAACCTTTCCTGGACTTGAAGCCTTCGGGAGAGGATGTCTACTACCCGAGCTATCTTGCTTAATCCAACGATCCTTCCTTCTTTAGGGATATAGGCTATATGAGCTACCCCTGCAAACGGAAGGAGATGATGTTCACACATTGAATAGAGGGGGATGTTTTTAATTAAAACCATCTCATCGTGCTTTTCTTCATGTATGGATTTAAGATGGTCAGCAGGATTTTCCCTTACTCCTCCCAATATTTCAGAAAACATATGAGCTACTCTCTGAGGAGTTCCCTTTAATCCTTCTCTTTTGGGGTCTTCACCTATGCCTTCCAAAATAAGCTTTGCTCCTCTTTCAATTTTTTTTAAATCCAATTTTTTCTCCTCTTCAGACATTCTCGTTCCCTGCACTTCGATATTTTGTACTCATCGTCTATGTTCTTGTGAGCGAGCAGTCCACTACTTATTGTAATATTCTTTCAACGCGAGTTGTAAGATCTCTTTAACAGGGCGTTTTCTTTTTTTTGCCAGTTTCAAGCAATCCGAAAATTCTGGTTGAATGTTAACTTCTTCTCCTTCGAGAAATGATATCTTTATTCCGATTTCCTCTCCTAAAACCTTTACTTTTTTAATCTTTCTCTCAAGAGCTCTTCTTTCTACAGGGAAAAATCTAACTCCGATAGAACTTGTTTCCTTAAATATGGTGCTGATGAGAAGGTCTATTTTATCAATCTCAGCCAGTACGGTCAATTTTGTAGCCAGCCTGTTTTTTTTCATTAGCACAGGAGTAGAGAAGACATCCAGAGCCCCGGATTCAATGGCTTTATCAAAAAAGTTTGCCAGCACTTGAGGATTGGAATCATCGATATTGGCTTCGATAGTATATACTTTTTTATCTGCCTTGAATTCCTTTCTATCTCCGTAAAAAGCTCTCAGGATATTAGGGATATTTGGGAAGTTTTTACTCCCGGCTCCATAGCCTATTTTTTCATAAGAGATTTCGGGAAATGGAGTGAATTTTTTTACAAGAGTTGAGACAATAGCTGCCCCTGTAGGAGTAACCAACTCCTCCTTTACCCAGGCCGAATAAACTGGAATATTTTTCAAGAGCTCTGCCACGGCTGGGGGAGGAACTGGAAGGATGCCGTGTGATGCTTTTACCCATCCTCCTCCTAAATTCAGAGGAGAGGAGTAAAACTCTGAGATATTAAGGGATTCAGCCAGAAAACAGCATCCTAAAACATCAATTATAGCATCATCAGCTCCTATCTCATGAAGGTGACATTCCTTTAACTTGTTTCCGTGTACTCTGGCTTCAGTCTCAAAGAGTTTCTTAAATATGGCGAGGGCTCTCTTTTTAATGGATTGGGAGAAGGGGCTTTCCCTTATGAGAGCCTCGATATCAGCCCATTTTCTAGCTACTGTCTTTTTGCTCTTGACTCGGACATCGACTTTTAAGCCTCGGAGGGAGGCTCTTTTAGTTTCTTTTATTTGGATATCCACAGGAAGTCCTATTTCAGCCATTTTTTCTTTAAATAGAGATGAAGAGATTCCCAGATCGAGAAGAGCACCTAAGATCATGTCGCCGCTCAAACCTGTTGAAGCATCAAAATAAACATATTTCATTATTAATCTTCTCCCTATATTTCCTGATTCCTTTTTAGGTTTTTATCTATAAGAGGTAGAATCTCTCCTGCTTTTCCCTCAAAGCAAAAGTCAACGTAAGAAGTAAGAGGGGTCGGAGTCGTGTTAATTTCGACAATCTTTGCTCCAGCCTCTAAAGCCTTAAGAGGCAGGGAAGCAGCCGGTTGAACTATGGCTGAGGTTCCAATAACAAACATTACGTCACATTGATAGCTTATGACAAATGATTTGTTGAGAATTGATGTATCAAGAGATTCTCCGAACCAGACAACGTGGGGTCTTAGAAGTGCTTCACATGACGGACAGTGAGGCGGAATCTCTTTAAGGGGAGAATCATAGTTTTCGGTTATTGTTCCTTCTTCAGTACATCTCATTTTCCAGATATTACCATGGAGTTCCACAATGTTTTTTGAGCCTGCTTTCCAATGGAGTCCGTCGATATTTTGTGTGATAAGAGAAAATTCTGAAAAAATTTTTTCCCATTCAGCCAAAATCCTGTGTCCTGGATTAGGTTCTACTGGGGCAATAAACTCTCTTCGCCAGTCATACCATTCCCAGACAAGTTTAGGATCGCGGTTAAAAGCTGAAGGTGTTGCCAGCTCTTCAGCACGGTATTGCTTCCAGAGACCATCCTCCCCTCTAAAAGTAGGAATCCCGGATTCAGCGGAAATTCCTGCTCCTGTTAGCACTGCTACGTGCCTTGCTTCTCGAAGGAGCTCAACTAAAGAATGAAGTTTTTGTTTGTCTATCATGTATCTTTCCTGATGACAATAGGATATCGTTTTCTCTTTCAAAAATCAAAGAAATCAAGATGTGAATAACAAATAGGAAAAAGTTAAAAGTGTAGACCTGACTCTACTTGACTTGATTTCCTAATAATTATATATCATTAATCATTGTTTAGGAGGATTAATGGCCGGAGAAAGTAGAGGCAAAGACCGCCGAGTGGATATCGGAATTCTGGGTGGCACCGGGCTTTACGAGATTGAAGGGCTTAAAAACATCGAGAAGGTTGAATTAGAAACTCCCTTTGGAAAACCTTCCGAAGTTTACGTTCTGGGAGAACTGGAGGGAAAAAAAGTTGCTTTCCTCAGCCGTCACGGCAAAGGCCATCGAATTCTGCCGTTAGAGATAAATTACAGGGCCAATATATACGGATTTAAGATGTTGGGAGCGGAACAAGTTGTTTCTGTGAGTGCTGTAGGCTCTTTAAAAGAAGAAATAAAGCCTCAAGATATTGTTCTCTCTGATCAATTCTTCGATAGAACTCGCCGCAAAAATACGTTCTTTGGTGAGGGCATTGCTGCCCATATCAGCTTTGCCCAGCCCGTTTGTCCTCACCTTTCTGGCATCTTATACACGACGGGAAAGGAGCTTGGATTAAGGGTGCTTCGTGGAGGCACATACATCTGCATTGAAGGACCTGCATTTTCAAGCCTCGCAGAATCAAACATCTATCGCTCCTGGGGATGTGATGTAATCGGGATGACCAGTGCTACCGAAGCTAAGCTCTGTCGGGAAGCAGAGATCTGCTACGCTACCATGAATTTGGTAACTGATTATGATACGTGGCATTTATCAGAAGAGTCTGTTTCGGTTGAGGTGATCTTAGAGAACCTTAGAAAGAATATCCATAATGTGAAAGCCATCATCAAAAAAGCAGTTACATCACTCTCAGTGGAAGAAAGGCCTCAGTGTGAATGCGGTGTTGCCATAGAAAATATTGTCGTTACCAAACCTGAGATGATCCCTGAAGAGACCAAGTATAAACTGCGATTCATCATAGGTAAATACATAAAAGTCTGAAACCGGTTTTAATCATGAGTTTAGTTGTTGTCGGTTCTTTAGCCTTTGATACTATAGAAACCCCTTACGGAAGAAAGGAAAAAATAGTTGGAGGCTCATGCACCTATTTTTCGCTGGCTGCGAGCTATTTTACACAGCCAAAGGTTGTCGGCGTAGTGGGAGAAGATTTTCCTGAGGAGATAATTAATTTATTCAAGAAAAGAGGAATCGATACTGAGGGCCTCAAGATTGAGCCAGGAAGAACCTTTCACTGGGAAGCTCTCTACGGAGACGATCCTAACCAGAGAACAACCATAAAAACAGAATTGAATGTATTCAAGGATTATAGACCTCAGCTTCCTGCAAATTATAGAGATGCTGATTTGGTTTTCCTGGCTAATATTGATCCCGACCTCCAGGATGAAATACTCTCCCAGGTTCAAAAGCCGAAACTAATAGCTATGGACACGATGAACCTGTGGATCAACACCAAACCAATTCCTCTTTTAAAGACAATAGAAAAAGTAGATATATTTTTTGCCAACGATGAGGAAATAAAACTGTTAACCAGAGAGGCAAACCTCGTAAAAGCAGGAAAGAAGATCTTGGAGATGGGACCTTCACTTATTGTAGTCAAGAAAGGCGAACACGGAGCTCTGCTTTTGGGAAAAGAATTTGTGTTTGCAGTGCTTGCTCATCCATGTGAAGATGTTATCGATCCTACTGGTGCAGGGGACAGCTTTGCTGGTGGATTCATGGGTTATTTGGATAAAGTAAATTCATTTGACGAAGCAGAGATTCGAAAAGCTGCTGTTTATGGAAGTGCTATGGCTTCTTTTACTATCGAAGATTTTGGTATAGAGCGTTTAAAATCTTTATCTTTTCAAGATATTGAAGCTCGCTTTGTCCAGTTTAAAAGGCTCATCTCTTTTTAAAATCTTTGGGGTCAGGCCTTTATAAGTTTCATAATTTGAATTGTTCCAGACATCGTTGCAAATACGGTATAAGTGTGAGATATTAAAAAGGGAGGAAAAGGAAAATGAAATTCCTTATAACAATATATAAGGATGAGGATGGGATATTCATTGCTGAATGCCCATCTATTCCTGGATGTGTAAGCCAAGGTAAAACCGAGCAGGAAGCTGAGAAGAATATTCAAGAGGCCATTAAGGAATGTTTAGAAGTTCGAGCTGAAAAAGGAATGCCTCTTACTGTCAAGACTCGTCAGGTTGAGGTTCATATTTAATGCCCGGTGTGCCAGTATTAAAATCCCATAAAGTTGTTAGGGCTTTAGAGAAGTTTAGTTGGGAAGTTGCTCGTCAGCGTGGTAGTCATTCATCATGACAAAAGAAGGACATATAGCAACGCTTTCAGTACCAAAACATGACGAAGTTGCCCGCGGGACACTGAGAACTCTGATTGCAAGAGCTGGAATATCTGTAGAAGAATTCTTAAACGCACTAGAGAAATAATTTTTTTTTATATTTTTCTGATTTCCATGGATAGAATATGAATCGATTTATTAATATAGATTATTAAATACTAACTTATAGATTATGAATAAATGAAGGAAGAGGAATTAATTAGAGAGACTTTTTCAAGGTTTGTTGACAAGGAAGTCATCCCTGTAGCAAGAGAAATAGATGAAAAAGAAGAATTTCCAAGGAAGATATTCAATAAAATTGCAAAACTGGGAGCCTTTGGAATCAGATATCCAAAAGAGATTGGCGGGACAAGTGGAAACACTACGATGTTTTGTATTATGTGCGAGGAACTGGCAAGGGGAAGCATGGCTGTTGCCGCTTTCACGGCAATGCAGTGCCTTATGGGAACAGATTTTATCTTTCGTTATGGAGTAGAGGACCATAAGAAAAAGCTTCTTATTCCTGCAATAAAGGGAGAAAAGGTTGTTGCCTTTGCGCTGACAGAGCCAGAAGCAGGAACTGACCTTTCAGGAATACGCACTACTGCGGAAAAAGTAAAAGATGGTTATGCGATAAACGGTATGAAGACATGGATTACGAATGCTCCCTATGCTGACTGCTTCACAGTGCTCTGTCAGACTGATAAGGAAAAGGGGTTGAAAGGCATGAACTTTTTTCTCATAGAGAAGGCAACTCCTGGCCTTTCTGTGAGTGCAAAATTTAATAAACTTGGCACTAAAGGAGCACAAGTTTCAGAGATTTATTTTGATAATTGTCATATACCACTTGAAAATCGCCTTGGAGAGGAGGGTGAAGGTTTTGAAAACCTGAGGGCAATTCTAGCAGAAATTCGGGTAATGACAGCAGCCCTTTCTCTTGGAATTGCAAGAGCGGCCTACGATGCATCACTCCAGTATGCTAAAGAGAGAGTCCAGTTTGGGAGACTGATTGGAAAGTTCCAGGCAATACAGATGAAAATAGCCAACATGGCAACCGAAATTGAGGCTTCAAAGCTTATGGTGTATAACACTACTCGTTTGATGGATAAGGGAATTGAATGTATGAAAGAGGCATCGATGGCCAAATATTTTGCTTCTGAAGTGGCGTGCAAGGCAGCGGACGAAGCGACGCGAATATTCGGAGCTTATGGCTTTTCAATGGAGTATCCTGTTCAGCGTTTTTACAGAGACACCAGGTTTTTACTATACGGAGGGGGAACCTCAGAGATTCTTCAAATCACCATAGCCAAAGAACTCGGGCTTTAAATTATGGACATTCCTTCAGACAAAAAGAGAATCAGGGTATTAATAGCAAAACCAGGACTTGACGGACACGATACAGGTGCAAAAGTAGTTGTTCATGCGCTGAAAGATGCAGGAATGGAGGTTATATACACCGGTCTTCACAAGACAATCGAGGAAATAGCTAATACTGCCCTGGAAGAAGATGTGGATGTAATCGGGCTTTCAGTTTATTCCGGTGCTCATCTCCCTCTGAGTAAAGAGTTGATGGAGCAGCTCCAAAAAGAAGGACTCGCTGATAAATTAGTTCTGGTCGGGGGGAATATTCCACAGAAGGATATAGAAATCCTTGAAGGATACGGTGTCAGCGGTGTTTTTCCCACCGGAGCCAAACTCGATGAAATTGTAGAGTTCATAAAAGAGAGGGTTAAAGAGCGATATGAAAAAAAACAAATCGGATGAGCTTACAGAAGTTATCCTTGAATCAGGGATTAAGGTAAAGCCTGTTTACGGTGCTGAAGATATAAAGGGCATAAATTATGAGAGAGCGCTAGGAAAGCCTGGAGAATATCCATTTACGAGGGGTATCCATCCCCTGATGTACCGAAAACGCCCCTGGACAATGCGCCAGTATTCGGGATTCGGGACTGCCAAAGAGACAAACCAGAGATTTAAGTGGCTTCTGAAACAGGGACAGACTGCGCTTAATGTTGCCTTTGATTTACCCACACAATTAGGCCTTGATTCCGATGACCCGCGTGCTGAAAGAGAAGTTGGAAGGGTAGGAATGGCTATAGATACGCTAAATGACTTAGAAGAATCTTTTGATGGTATTCCCATAAACAAAATAAGCACCTCGCTCACTATTAATCCTGTGGCCTCGGTAATGTTAGCTATGTATCTTGTAGTGGCTGAGAAGCATGGCGTGTCTTGGGACGAGGTACGAGGTACTACTCAGAATGATATTCTGAAAGAATATATAGGCAGAGGAACTTGGATCTTCCCTGTTGAACCTTCAATCCGCTTAATAGGGGATATGGTTGAATTCTGTTCTAAAAATGTACCCAAATTCAATCCTTTCAGCGTGTGCGGCTACCATATCAGAGAATCAGGTGCCACTCCAGCTCAGGAGATGGCGTATGCCTTCGAGATCGCAATCACCTATATCCAGGAAATGCTGAAGCGCGGACTCAGTATTGATGATTTTGCCGGCAGAATTGCTTTCAATTTTGACATTCATGGCAACCTATGGGAGCAAGTAGCAAAGTTCAGAGCAGGGAGAAGATTGTGGGCAAAAATCGTAAAGGATCGCTTCGGAGCAAAGAATCCTCGTTCAATGACTTTAAGAATGATTGCTGGCGGGGGAGGGGGTGGTTTAACAATTCAGCAGCCTGAAAACAATATTGTGCGCGGTGCTTATTATGCATTGATTTCTGCTCTGTCAGGGACTCAAACTATGGCCCTTTGTTCGTATGATGAGGCGTATACCATTCCCTCAAAGAAAGCAGCGTTAATCAGTTTAAGAACGATGCAGATTCTTGCGGATGAGATGGGGCTCAGGGATACAGTAGACCCGTTGGGCGGCTCCTATTATATTGAGTGGTTAACGAATGAAATGGAGAAAAAGATTTTAGAATGCATGGCGAAAGTCGAAGAAATGGGGGGCATGGTTAAAGCAGTTGAGTCAGGTTATATCCAGAGTGAAGTAAGCCGCCAAGCCTATATTCATCAGAAGAAGATTCAATCGGAAGGAATTATCAAAATTGGGGTAAATAAATATGTGATGGAAGAAGAAAAGGTTGACATCGAGTTTCATCCTTTTAATCCTAAAATAGCTGCAGAGCAAAAGAAAAGGCTTAAAGAGATTAAAGCCCGAAGGAATGAAAGAGAAGTAAAAGATGCGCTGCTTGGATTGAAGAAGGCGGCTGAGGCTGATGAAAATGTGATGCCGCATATTCTAAAGGCTGTAAGGAGCTATGCTACATTAGGAGAGACAACTAAAGTTTTCAAGGAAGTTTTCGGCGAGTTCAGAGAGCCAATCGGCCTCTGAA
>JBGVTE010000083.1:0-7867 GCA_041862375.1 Candidatus Aminicenantaceae bacterium | reverse complement strand
CGAGCGATCGAAGAGAGCGTGGCAATCTCATTGAAAACAAATAGATTAATGCCCTTCCTTAAGAGATTGCTTCATCGCTTCGCTCTTCGCAATGACAAGGCATCCCGTCACTTTGGGACAAAGCCAAAGATTTAATCCTCCCGAAATCATATTTAAGCAGAGAAATAGACCGTCCATATTTCTAATTTAGGCTTGAGATGGAGGCGTGAAACTCGATATTTCTTGACTTAAGCCCTGAGATGTGCCACCATAATTCCTAAATTCTGGCCTTATTTCTTCCGGGCTATAAATCATATCTTGCTTTGTCACGATTTAAAACTCCATTCTGAAAAGGAGGAGATAAATGGTTGGTATTGTTGGCTATGGAGCATACATTCCGCGGAATAGAATTAAAGTAGAAGAGATTGCTAAAGTATGGGGAGCAGATGCGCCAAGTTATAAAAAAGGATTAATGCTGGAGGAAAAATCAGTGCCTTCACCTGATCAGGATACCATAACCATGTCCGTGGAAGCATCTAAATACGCTCTTAAGAGGGCACGAATCAATCCCTTAGAAATCGGGGCGGTGTATGTTGGCTCTGAATCACATCCGTATGCTGTCAAGCCCAGTGGAACTGTTTTAGCAGAAGCTATCGGTGCTACTCCTGAGGTTCATACAGCAGATTTTGAATTTGCCTGCAAGGCAGGAACCGAAGGAATGTTTGTGGCCTTAGGCTTGGTCAAGGCTGGCGAGATTAAATACGGTTTAGCAGTTGGAGCTGATACATCTCAGGGAGCGCCAGGTGATGCTCTGGAATACTCGGCTGCCGCAGGTGCTGCTGCCTTTATTTTCGGTCAGGACAATGTAGTTGCTGAAGCAATTGAGACATATTCTTACATGACAGATACCCCTGATTTTTGGCGCCGTGAATATCAGTATTACCCTCAACATGGGGGGCGGTTCACGGGTGATCCTGCTTATTTCAAGCACACAGTCGGGGCAGCTAAGGGAATAATGGAAAAGGCTGGGATGAAGCCCTCAGATTTTAACTATGTCATTTTTCACCAGCCAAACGGCAAATTTCCTTTCAAAGTTGGGAAGATGCTCGGTTTCGATAAAGAGCAGATTGAACCTGGATGGTTGGTTTCCAAACTGGGAAATACATATTCCGGGTCTTCACCTTTGGGATTAACAGCTACTTTTGATATTTCTGAGCCTGGGGATAAAGCTCTTATTGTCTCCTATGGCTCTGGAGCAGGAAGTGATGCTTTTATTTTTAAGATTACAGAGCGGATTAATGATGTAAGGGACCTGGCACCAAGAACAAAAGAAATGCTTGAGAAGAATAAGAATTACTTAAACTACGGAGTTTATGCCAAGTTCCGTCAAAAAATAAAAAAGGCAATTTAGGAGGCATGATATGAGAGAGGTCGCGGTAATCGGAGTTGGAATGACTAAGTGGGGAGAACTGTGGGAAAAGTCCTTAAGAAATATATTTGTTGAAACAGCTCTCCTTGCCCTTGAAGATGCTGGCGTTGACCGTGTTGACTCTATGTATGTTGGCTGTATGTCATCCGGCCTTTTTATCGGTCAGGAGCACATTGCATCTCTTTTAGCTGATTATTTGGGACAAACTCCAATTCCCTCAACACGAGTAGAGACGGCGTGTGCTTCAGGGGGACTTGCTTTTAGACTCGGATTTATAGAAGTAGCTTCCGGAATTCGGGATATTGTTCTTGTCGGGGGAATTGAGAAAATGACAGATGTCGGTGGCTATGAAGCTACCTATGCGCTGGGCACAGCGGCCGACCAGGAATATGAAGGTTATCACGGCATAACATTCCCTGGTCTTTATGCTTTAATTGCCCGTGCTCACATGGAAAAGTACGGAACAACAAGGGAACAGCTGGCAATGGTTGCTGTTAAAAATCACCACAACGGCTCTTTGAATCCTTTGGCTCAATTTCCTTTTGAGATTACTGTGGATTCTGTGCTAAATTCAGTTATGGTTGCTGATCCCTTAAGAATACTGGATTGTTCTCCTATAACTGATGGAGCTGCCGCTGCTGTTATCTGTCCTCTGGAAATTGCCGAAAAAATGAAAAAGCCCGTAGTTAAGATTATCGGAAGCGGCCATGCTACTGATACCATTGCTCTGAGCTCAAGAGAGGATATTACCTGGCTGGAAGCAACCTACCAAGCGGGCAAGCAGGCTTATTCTATGGCTCAAAAAAAACCAAAGGATATTGATCTAGTTGAGGTTCATGATTGTTTCACTATTGCTGAAATCTGTGTCCTTGAAGCTTTAGGTTTTGTGGAGAAAGGCAAAGGCGGAGAAGCTGTTGAGAAAAAGGAAACATGTCTTGATGGTAGAATACCTGTGAACACAAGCGGCGGATTGAAAGCAAAAGGCCACCCTGTAGGAGCCACAGGAATTGCCCAGGTTGTTGAAATTGTCAAGCAGTTGAGAGGAGAAGCTGGAAAAAGACAGCTAAAAGATGCCAGGATAGGAATGACTCAAAACATGGGCGGGAGTGGAGGAAGTACAGTGGTTCATATATTTGAAAGAGGGTAAAAAGGAGGGAAAGATGCCTACACCATCAAGATATTGGAGGGAGATTCCTCAAAGATACAGGCTTGAAGCAAATAAATGTAAAAAATGTGATGTGGTTTATTTTCCCCCTCGTCTTATTTGCCCCAAGTGCAAAAATAGGGATTTAGTCGAAACAAAAATCGCAGAAAGAGGAAAGGTTATTACCTATACAATAATCAGAGTCCCTCCTCATCAGTTCGTTGACCAAGCACCTTTTGCTGTCGGTATAGTGGAGCTTGACGATGGAGTGAAATTGACAGGCCAAATTGTAGATTGTGATTTTGATGATTTAAAGATCGGAAAGCGGGTAAGGATTGAGTTCAGAAAAATCCTGGAGGAAGGTGAGTCTGGAATTCTTTGTTATGGGTATAAATTTGTACCGGATTAATAGATACAAAAAGACTAGTTAATCTAGCAGGAAAATAATCCTCGTCCTGTAGTTTTTGAGTTTGTTAGATTTACCTGAATAAACGATAAAGACATTATACACAGAATAGACGTGATATTGAAAAAAAGAAGAAATACTAAATGAGGGGGTAGAACCATGTATCGAATAGAAAGCAAAGTTGATACTAATAGCAAGGAATACAAAGAGAACTCTGAGCACTTAAAGAAGGTTGTGTCTGAATATAAAGAAGAGCTTGCCAAGGTTCAAGAAGGAGGCCCTTTAAAATACAGAGAACTGCATAAGTCCAGGGGAAAATTGTTGCCGAGAGAAAGGCTGGAAAAGCTCTTTGACCGCAACACCCCTTTTCTGGAGCTTACTCCCCTGGCTGCTTATGATATATATGAAAATGAGGCGCCGGGAGCTGGTATAATCACAGGAATCGGGTTAATCCATGGACGTGAAGTCTTGGTCGTAGCCAATGATGCTACAGTAAAGGGAGGCACTTATTTCCCGATGACAATAAAGAAACATGTCAGAGCTCAAGAGATCGCCTTTGCGAACCGGCTCCCCTGTATTTACTTGGTGGATTCTGGAGGAATATTCCTTCCTCATCAATCTGGAACTTTTGCTGATAAAAAATATTTCGGTCGAATTTTTTACAATCAAGCTCGGCTTTCAGCCCTTGGAATTCCACAGATATCAATTGTTATGGGATCTTGTACAGCAGGAGGAGCTTATGTGCCAGCAATGAGCGATGAGACGGTTATTGTTCGTCAGCAGGGAACTATCTTCATCGGAGGTCCTCCCTTGGTAAAAGCTGCCACAGGAGTAGAAGTTTCCGATGAAGAATTGGGAGGGGCAGATGTTCACTGCCGTATTTCCGGAGTCTCCGATTACTATGCGCTCAATGATGAGCACGCCTTAGAGATTGCCCGTAACATCGTAGAAACATTGGACCCTCCACAAAAATTCAAGCTGGATATTACTGAGCCAGAGGATCCTTATTATGATCCCGAAGAGATTTATGGTATCGTTCCTAAGGATTTAAGGAAACCTTTTAACGTTAAAGACATTATCGCGAGGATAGTTGATGGAAGCAGGTTTCAGGAGTTCAAGGAATTATATGGTCAGACTTTGGTATGTGGTTTTTCCCGAATCATGGGCTATCCTGTAGGAATCCTGGCGAACAACGGTGTCTTGTTTTCTGAAAGCTCACTGAAAGGCGCCCATTTTATTGCTCTTTGCTCGATGCGTAAAATTCCTCTTGTATTCCTTCAGAATATTACCGGTTTTATCGTCGGTAAAGAATACGAACACGGCGGGATTGCCAAGGATGGTGCCAAGTTGGTTCATGCGGTTGCCAATGCTGATATACCCAAGTTTACCATTATTATCGGAGGTTCTTACGGAGCTGGCAATTATGCCATGTGTGGCCGAGCTTATGCACCCCGTTTACTCTGGATGTGGGCCAATGCCCGTATAAGTGTCATGGGAGGAGAACAGGCTGCTAACGTATTGCTTACAGTGAAGATAAAGAGACTGCAAGAACAAGGAAAAAAAATGACTAAAGAAGAGAAAGAGAAGTTGATGAAGCCCATCCTGGAAAATTACGAAAAAGAAGCCAGCCCCTATTTCAGCACGGCTCGGATTTGGGATGACGGAATACTCGATCCTTTGGAAACGAGGGAAGCTCTTGCTCTAGGCATATCAATGAGCTTAAATGCTCCTGTACCTGACTATAAAGTCGGAATTTTCAGGATGTAGAATGGAAGAAAAGTCTTACACTACAATTATTTTTAATAAGAAGGATAGGGTTGCCAGGATATGCCTCAATCGGCCTGAAGTACACAATGCCTTCAATGCGGTTATGATCTCTGAGCTTGATGATTTATTTGAAAATGTAAGATCGGATGAGTCCATCCGGATTGTAATTCTTGAAGGAAAGGGAAAATCCTTCTGTGCAGGTGCAGATATAAACTGGATGCGGGAGATAATCCACTATTCTTATGAACAAAACTTAGAGGAATCTCTAAAACTTGCCGAAGTTCTCTACAAGATATATATCCTGCCTAAACCAACTGTGGCCATGGTTAACGGCACAGCTATCGGAGGGGGTAATGGATTTCTTTCTGCCTGTGATATCGCTGTGGCTTCAGAAGAAGCTAAATTTGGATTAAGCGAGGTAAAGATAGGCCTTGTTCCTGCTGCAATCTCTCCTTATGTAATCCGGAGAATTGGGGAGAGTAAAGCAAGAGAGTATTTTTTAACAGGAAAAAGAATTTCAGCGCAGAAAGCTCTTGAGATAGGACTCATAAATGAGGTTGTTCCCTGTGATAAACTGAATGATAAAGTGGAAGAAATCGTAAATCTTCTCCTGAGTTCCGGGCCAGGAGCTATTGCAAGTTGTAAAGAGTTGATAAACACCGTACCCTTCATGAGTTTTGAGGAGGTAAAAACTTATACAGCTCGAATGATTGCCAATTTGAGAATCAGTGAAGAAGGCCAAGAAGGAATGACAGCTTTTCTTGAAAAAAGAAAACCCAAATGGACAAATAAACGGAAATGATTAAGAAAATATTGATAGCAAACCGGGGAGAGATTGCGGTCAGGATAATTAAAGCCTGTCAGGAGCTCAGTATTTCCACCGTAGCCGTTTATTCAGAGGTTGACCGGAACAGCCTTCATGTTCAGATGGCAGACGAGGCAGTGTGTATTGGGCCAGCGCCTGCTTTGGAAAGCTATATTAATATTAATAAAATCATCCAGGCAGCTCATGGCACAGAAGCTGAGGCTATACATCCAGGATATGGTTTTCTCGCCGAAAATCCAGAGTTTGCTGAGCGTTGCGAAGAAGAAAAGATAATTTTCATCGGCCCGAATTCTAAAGCATTGGATTTGGTCGGGGATAAAGTCCGGTCTCGCCAGACAATGGAGAAGGCTGGCATCCCAATTATCCCCGGAATGAAAAGTGTCCTGAGAGATATATCTAAGTGTAAATTCGAGGCTCAAAAGATAGGATTTCCTCTGATGATCAAAGCTTCTGCAGGAGGAGGCGGGAAGGGAATGAGGATAGTCTATGAGGAAAAGGAACTACAGTCTTCCCTTGAAGCCGGGATGAGAGAAGCAAAATCCGCATTCGGGGATGAATCTGTCTATTTGGAGAAATATTTAGAAGAGCCTCGGCACGTTGAGTTTCAGATGTTGGCCGACAATTACGGAAACGTAGTACATCTCTTTGAAAGAGAGTGTTCTATCCAGAGGAGGCATCAGAAAATAATCGAAGAAACACCATCTCAAGCCTTAAATTCCAAGCTTCGGGATAGAATGGGAGAAACAGCCAAGAAGGTCATCCAGGTTTCCGGGTACAACAATGCAGGCACAGTCGAATTCCTGCTGGATAAAGATAAAAAATTTTATTTTTTAGAAGTTAATGCCAGACTTCAAGTAGAGCATCCTGTTACAGAATTTACCACTGGTATAGATTTAGTTCACCAGCAAATTTTGATTGCTTCAGGCGAAAAGATTTCTTTCATACAGGAACAGTTGAAGCAGAGAGGGCATTCTATCGAGTGCCGTATTTATGCTGAAGACCCAGCCAATAATTTTCTTCCTTCTTCCGGCAAGATTCTGTTTCTTAAGGAGCCCAAGGGTCCTGGTATCCGTCATGATTGCGGTGTTTACAGCGGTTCAGACGTTCCTATTTATTATGATCCTATCTTGGCCAAATTAATTGTGTGGGCGGAAAATCGTGATTTAGCCTGCCAGAGAATGACTAATGCTTTAGATGATTATGTTATTTTAGGGATAAAAACAACAATCAAATTTCTTAAAGATGTCATCAGAAGCCCTAATTTCAGAAAAGGAAAAACAACAACTGGTTTTATCAATTCTTATTTCTCTGAGTGGAAGGAAGGAGAGGAAGACCCAGAAGGACTAAAACTGGCTTTGGCTGCCGCTGCTTTTGATTCTTTCAACAAATCATTTGTCAGGAAAGGAATTTCAGCTCCTCAAGAAGAAATCTTTTCACCGTGGAAGACGTTGGGAAGATGGCGAATTGGAGGAGGGAAATAGAGTGGAATATGATTTTCTAGTAGGGAGTGAAGTGCACAAAATATCAATTGAAAAAAAAGAGGATATCTTTGTAATATCAAAGGAAAGCAGGAATTTTGAAGCTGATATTCGTTTTACCTCATCAAACACCATTTCTATTTTAATAGAGGGCAGCTCTTTTATAATTTATTTTGCCAGAGAGAAGGATAAAAGATACTTTTACTGCAAGGGTAAGGAGTTTGTCGTTCAAGAGCCTTCAGAAGGAGGAGAGGCTTTTCTAGGGGGTGAGGAGGGAATTCTTGAGGATAAATTGATAGTAAAGGCTCCTATGCCTGGGAAAGTAATAAAAGTCAATGTAATTGAAAAAGAAGAAGTCAGAAAGAATCAGACTTTAGCCATAGTTGAAGCCATGAAGATGGAAAATGAAATAAAATCATCTCTTGATGGACGAGTAAAGAGCGTGCTTGTTTCAGAAGGAGAGTTAGTCGATTCTGAAAAACCACTCATTGAGCTCGAATTAAAAGAATAACTCCCTTATTAATAACGTACTCACTAATGAAGCATCAATAATTATATTCATTCATATCCTTCGGGGCGAAATTGTAAAATAATTGACGCCTGATTTTTCTCTGCTGAATCACTTAAGGATTTTTGATGCTGCTCATTCATTAACCTGGCTGCGAATTAGCAGTACCTCATATTCATTCTGTTAATAAAAATATTTAATTTTTTGAGTTTGTCCCAAAGTGACGGGATTAAAAGAAGTGTTCGAAAAAGGCAGTTCCATTGTCATTGCGAGCGATCGAAGAGAGCGTGGCAATCTCATTGAAAACAAATAGATTAATGCCCTTCCTTA
>JBGVTE010000082.1:0-3680 GCA_041862375.1 Candidatus Aminicenantaceae bacterium | reverse complement strand
AACAAGAGCCGCTTTGCCTTTCGGGAGGACTCCAGTCTTGATGAAATGGACTCTAATTAAAAGGGGAGCAATCCGGGATTGAAGTTATGAAAATATTGGTGACGGGAGGGGCGGGGTTTATTGGGTCTAATGTTGTTGATGCTTATATCGAGAAGGGATATGAAGTCGTTGTTGTAGATGACTTATCATCTGGGAAGAAAGAGAATCTGAATAAGAAAGCAAAGTTCTACAGGTTAGATATTTGTGATAAGGTACTGGAAGAAGTTTTTAAAGAGGAAAGAATTGATATTGTTAATCATCATGCAGCACAGGTTGACGTGAGAAAATCTATAGCTGACCCTGCCTTTGATGCCCGGATTAATATAGAAGGTTCGCTCAATATTTTAGAAAATTGTCGGAAGTACAAAATTAAGAAGATAATTTTTGCTTCTAGTGGTGGTGTAATTTACGGCGAATGTGGCAGTCTCCCTCCTGATGAAGACTTTCCTGTCTCTCCTATTTCTCCTTATGGCGTAAGCAAGTATGCCGTGGAGCGTTATCTAGCTACTTATGGGAAAATTTATGGTCTAAAATGTACTGGACTTCGCTATGGGAATGTTTATGGTCCCCGGCAGGACCCTTATGGTGAAGCTGGAGTTGTGGCAATTTTTTCCAGGAAGATGCTTAATAGCGAAGAAGTCAATATTTTTGGCGATGGGGAACAAGTGCGCGATTACGTCTATGTAGGAGATGTAGTGAAAGCAAATATTTTATGTCTGGAAAACGGCAATAACCAGATATTTAATATCGGGACGGGTAAATCTACCTCGGTAAATCAGTTATTTTCAGAAATGAAAGAACTCACCCACTACTCTAAACAGGCAGTGTATAAACCTCCTAGGGCTGGAGAGTTAATCAGGAGTTCTCTTGATGTGGGTAAGGCGGAGAAAAAGCTTGGTTGGAAGGCAGAAGTAAACCTTAGAGAAGGGTTGAAAAAGACAATAGATTTTTTAGAGGAAAGGCCTTGACATAAACTGTACAATAATGTATTATTTCTGTAAATAACAAAAAATTGTTATTTACAGAAATGAAATACAAAGAATTTAAGGATAAAATTCAGAAGTACCCTATCTTTTCCAGTAGCCATCTCGCCGTCCTTACAGATAATGAGCAGGTGCTCCGTAACCAGTTAGCCCAATGGCGGAGCCAAGGCTTGGTATTATGCCTGAAAAAGGGGTTATATGTCTTAAACAAGGAAGACAGAAAGATAAACCCCTCGCGTCCTTTTATTGCCAGTCAATTGCTTTCCCCTTCTTACCTCAGTACTGAATATGCGTTGTCTTTCTATGACCTTATTCCGGAAAAAGTAGAGGATGTTACCTCTGTTACCACAAAGAAGACATCAACTTTCCAAAATGATTTTGGAACTTTTCGTTATCAACATATTGATGTAACCTGTTTTGTTGGGTTTAAAGAGACGAAAGATGAAAATGGCTATCCTTTCTTTATTGCTGAACCAGAAAAGGCTATTGTTGACTTTTTGTATTTGAATCTTTCCAATTTTTCTGAAAATGATGTTAATATCTTCAGGGAGTCATATCGATTTCAAAATCTATCTGATCTGGGCGGCCAGAGAATTAAAATGTTTGCTGAAGTTTTTAATAACAAGAAACTTCTGAATGTGGTTCACTCTTTCTGTGAATTTATGAAGGCGGAATAGCCGATGCTTGATATTATTAAGGCTCATTTAAATGAGAAAATGAGTAAAGAAGAAAAAGTTCATCTTGTAAGAGAAGATTTACAGGTGATTATTTTAAAGATTCTTTACGACCTTGGAATGTTTAGACACTTGGCATTTGTGGGTGGGACTGCCTTGAGAATTCTTTTTGGTTTGAGACGTTTTTCTGAAGACCTCGATTTCTCTTTAATTCTGAAAAAAGGTTATAATTTCAATAAGTTTTCAACAGCCATTGAATACCAATTAAAAAAGTACGGGTTGAATGTCGATGTGAAAAAAAATGACCTTAATGTAGTACAGAGGGCAATGTTTAGGTTCAAAAATATCTTGGTGAGCTTAGGGTTATCTGATATGAAAGAGCAAAAATTATCTATCGGGCTGGAAATAGATGCTCGACCACCAGAGGGCTGGAAAACAGATATTTCTCTGCTCAGCAAAGTTTTCGTCTTTACGGTAATTCACTATGACCTTCCGTCCCTTTATGCAACAAAGCTCCACGCCTGTTTTTTCAGAAAGTACGTAAAAGGAAGAGATTTTTATGACCTAGTATGGTATTTAGGAAAGAAGATTTTGCCAAATTTTCTTTTGTTAAATAATGCTATTGCTCAGACAGAAGCTAAAAAAGTAGTTGTTGCGGAAAAGAATTTTGAAGAATTTTTACTAGAGAAAATGGCGAGTGTCGATTTTGCCAAAGTCAGGAAGGATGTTGAACGCTTTTTAGTTGATAAAGAAGAATTAAAATTATTGAATAAAGACCTGATTAAAGAATTGCTGACTGAATGAGAAAGGTACTAAAATGGTAGTTAAAGCTGTAATTATGGCGGGAGGGAAGGGGGAGAGGTTCTGGCCTTTAAGTAGAGAGAAATTCCCTAAACAACTTCTTTCGCTCACCGGAAAGAAAAGTCTCCTGCAGGAAACTGTAGAGAGAATCCAGCCACTTATTTCTCCTCGAGACATTCTTGTGGTAACCCGGCGCCCTCTGGCGAGGAGCATTGAGCGCCAGCTTCCACAGGTGCCCAGAAGGAACATAATCTCTGAGCCAGTAGGGAGGAATACTGCTCCTTGTATTGGCCTGGCAACGAAAATGATTAAAGAAGATGCAGTTATGGTTGTTTTGCCAGCAGACCATATAATTACACCTCGAGGAAAATTCCTGGATACTTTGAAAAAGGCAGTTACTCTTGCTCGGGAAAGGGAGAATCTAATTACTATTGGTATTAAACCAACATACCCGGCAACTGGTTATGGATACATAGAAGCAGGGACGAGAGAGAAACGACAAGTGTTTAAGGTCAAAAGATTTGTAGAGAAGCCGGATAAGAAAAAAGCCGAAAAGTTCCTTAAAAGAGGCAGATTTTTCTGGAATAGTGGAATGTTTGTGTGGAAGAAGTCAGTAGTTCTGGAGGCAATAAGGAAGTATTTACCTTCCCTTTACCATAGATTAGAAATGATTTCTTCAAAGAACATAAGTAAATTGTATCCTGGATTGCCCAATGTCTCTATTGATTACGGGATAATGGAGAAAGCGAAGAATAGTCTGGTGATTCCTGCTGATTTCTCCTGGGAAGATCTGGGTTCCTGGGAATCACTGGATAAATTTCTTTCACGCGACAGAAAGAAGAATGCTGTTATGGGCAGAGTTTCGATGATCGATACTGGAAATTGTACAATGGTAAATAAGAAAGGACTATTATCTACAATTGGCGTATCCGACCTTATTATTGTTTCTACAGATGACGTTACTTTGGTCTTTCCCAAAGGAAAGGGTCAGCAGGTTAAGAGATTGGTGGAGAAGTTAAGAAGAGACCCTAAATTGAAAAAATACACGTAAGGGTTTAATTCGTCGAAAAAAGTTTGGAGTTCTCCCTAAAGGGGGGATTGGTAATCGTGGTATGGTAAAAATTAAGTTTGGCACAGATGGATGGAGAGGAGTTATTGCTGACGATTTCACATTTGACAATGT
>JBGVTE010000081.1:0-12353 GCA_041862375.1 Candidatus Aminicenantaceae bacterium | reverse complement strand
TCTATCTTTAATTCTTTCAATTTAGAAGAAAGATAATCCACGCACTCTTTATATGATTGACCTGGCGGATTTTCAGTAGGAATTGAAATGAGATCGCAAAGGGTAGTGATGATTTGTTCCCGATATTCTTCTATTCTTTTCTTTATCTTCTCTTCAAGCACTGGCTTTTTAGAATGACTCAAAAATGACAATTTCTTCAAGTTTCTTTTTTGGAGGAGTCTTGGGCCATTCATCAGGAATACCAATAGGAGTGAAACAGATAAGTCTATATTGATCGGGTATGTTCAGAAAATCCTTCATCTTTTCTTCAGGGAAAAAAGAAGTAAAAAAACCGGTTCCGTAGCCTAAAGCACGCGCTGCAATCATCAGGTTGCCCACTGCCAATGTTCCATCATAAAGTATGTATTTTGAATATTTTGCCTTCGAGTCAACCAGAATAACTATATAGACAGGCGCTGATAGTACATCTCTTAATAACTTGTTTAAAGATTCCTGAGTTGAAGACAATTCCTCCTCTGTGGATCTTTCTTGCATCTTGTATGCATCAAGATACCACGATAGAGCTGCTTTTTGTAGCTGATTTAGTTTTTTCCTGTCCTGGATAACCAGAAATCTCCACGGTTGCTGATTGCCAGCAGTGGGCGCAAAACGAGCTGCATCAAGTATCTTTAAAACATGTTCCCTGGGAACAGGAGTAGATTTAAATTTACGAACAGTACGGCGGTTCTTCATTATATCGAAAAGATATACTTGGTCAGAAGTGTATTTAATCTTGGTATTCTCTTCTGTATAATAGCGGTTAAACGGCGTGCATACATCAGCCACAACCTTCCACATTCCATCTTCTTTACGGAAAACCAGGGTAAAATAAGAATCAAGATTATACTGTCCCCCTTCAGGCATTTTTTGCTTGTAGTGAAAAATGGCAGTTGTATAGCCATATTCTTTTCCCTCTTGAACTTCTAATAATTCAACAGGCATTTCCCAATCTTTCAGCTCAAACCATTCTTCATGGAATTTGTAGTATCCATCAAGACTATTAATAAGTTTCCCTCTACTTGTAAGAAAGAAAAAATTCTCATTATCAGTAACTGTTGTGAAAAGGTTTTTCAGGTCAGAATTCTGTATTGATTGGACATAAATATCAAAGGTTTCTTTCAGGGTAAGACCAGGCTTGTTCTCGGGAGTAGCCAGCAGAAAAGAAGGCAAAATCACTGATACTAAAAAAATTGCAAGATATATGTTTGTTTTTTCCATTGTGTACCTCCTAATAAAGTCCCTTCATCAATTCCATAAACATCCTAATACAACAAATATAATCATCCTCGGTGAGGCATGACGAAAGGACTCAAGTTGCTATTCTTATTTATTTTTTTAAAGTTAGCAAATTTTGTGCAAAAAGAAAATTCTTTTACCTGGCTTGACTTGAGGAAATATAAAAAAAGGGTCCCGATTACCCGGGACCCTTTATTTCCACTGGGAAAAAATCTGCTTAGAATCTCAACCGTGCACTGAATCTGAGCTCAATGGGACGGGATACATTATTGATCTTCAGCCAGTTAGCAGCTTCGGTAAAGCTGTAGCTGCCGTCATCATTGATAGTGACTGTGCCATGGTAATTATTCCAGTAGGTAAAAGTCGCACTGTTCAGCACATTCATTGCATCTAGGAATAGAGCTAGAGTAAGGGATTCTCGAATCCTAAACTCCTTTTCAACTCTCAGATCAAGTAAGTTAATTGCAGGAAATCTTCGACTTCCTAAGGATTCAGCGTTGACAAAGGTATAGCCGCTGGTAGTAATCCCTAAATTTGGATAATTAGACAACATAGCTCTTATTGTCCGAGTCCAGGGCAGGCCTGAAAAATGGCGATAATAAAAGCTAAAGCTCACTCCGTAGGGTGCCTGGTACGTACCTTGAAGCTTGATCTGCCAGGTGCGATCCATATTCAAGAAGCCTTCTGCATTTGTCCATGTATTGGGGTCAGCCAAGGCCTCTGATCCGCCCCAAGAAAAACCATAATTCTGACCTATGTTTCCTTCGGCTTGACTCCAAATAACGGAACCTAGAAATTGCCAGTTATTCGACATCCTCTTAGAGAGAGTAAACTCCACTGCTTTGTAATCTCTTTTCGCCTTGGGATGGTTTGTCAAATTAACATGGAGCTCTTCTGCCAGGTATTCATAATTTATGTCATAGAATGTAAACATCTGCTCATCTCCGGTATCATAGAGCCCATCTTCTCCGGGATCCAAAACATCAACAGGATACCAGCCTTCAAAAGGGTGACGATCATACACTCCTTCGATAATATTTCCTTCCCTCTTGTAGATTCCTCTCAGTCCTACCTTCAAGTCTCTAAACAGCTCTCTTTCAATTCCGACGATATACTCATCTGTATAGGGCTGTTTGAGGTTAGGATCGAGGCTATAATAGCCGCCTCCAAAAGAACTTAGCCTTTGGAATGTATCTGTTCCAGGATCAGCCTGCTTGTTCCAGTTATTATCTATCCAGAGCATGTAAAGATAAGAGTAATAGTTAGGATTCACAAGGCCAGTGTGCTGGAGAATCAATGCCTGGTAAATTCTTCCATAATAGGCTTTAAGCGCTGTCTTTCCGTCTCCAGTCAAATCGAAAGTCAGGCCTGCACGAGGTGCTATATTGTTATACACGATCAGATTATCAACACCTTTGTAGAGAATTCTCTTGAAGAAATCATCAATAGAAGCATACTTGTGACTGTCATCACCAGCATACTGATCAGGATACCCTGAAGATGAAAAATCACCTCTTACTCCCAAGTTTAGAGTTAATCTGCCGATGGTAAAATTATCCTGGGCATAGAAGGAAATTCGCTGCAGGTCATTTATTGAATAATTTGGTCGAATTCCAAGGATATAGCCTACATTTGGACCAAGCCACCAGGGATTTCCTGAAGCAACAAAAAACCAGGTTGGGTCAGGCTCCATCCAGACATCTGTTGTTCCGCGGCTCTTTTCAAATTCTAAACCGAGCTTAACCTCATGATTTCCACCAAGAAACTCATCTTTAAAATAAGTAAAGGAAGCATTTGCCTGAAATCTTTTCCTCACATACTCTTCGCCCCATCTTACAGAACCCCAGGCTTCTCCTGTGTCAATATCAAAATACCTGGCAGTGGCATCCGGTTGCTGAGGAAGAGGAAATAGCCTGTTTACATAACCTGCGCGAATGTCTAGAAAGGCATTCTGATTGATTATCCAATTCATGTATGCGAGATATGTCTGGCCCGTCTCGTGGTCCCAGACTGCTGTAGAGGAAGGATAATTTAAAGGACTAACATTGAGGGAAAAGTAAGGTTCATAAATGTCAACATAGTTGGCCGTGGCGGTCAACCTTAAGTTTGAGGCAATTTGAGCTGTCAATTTTCCAAACCCAAACCACTCTTCATGGTCAACGTCCGCGTCAAAACCTGAGACTAAATTAGTATAATCAATCCTTCTTCCATTCATAAAAAACCAGAGCCTATCCCTTACAATAAAACCTCCAACACTCGATGAAAAATCAAGGAATCTCTTCTGTTTTGTCCCTGCTCCCAAACCAAGGCTTTCTGCCAGATCGTCGGGAATATTCTTCCCAATAAAATCCTCTGTAGTGAGATAAAAGGTAATATCTCCATGGAAAGTGTTTCCGCCGCTCTTGGTCACGATATTCACGTAAGCGCCATCATAGAGCCCAACTTCAGCTGAGTGCCCTCCAGTTTCCATTTCAACCTCTTCATAAACATCAAAATTCAGGTTTGTCATGGGATAGGACACAACAGGGTCTGTGACATTGATTCCATCAAAGGCGTATTGATTAGCTCGAACTGTTGAGCCGTGAATTGAGCTTGTCCTTCTGTAAGTCACATCTTCAGAAATAGCACCTGGAGCAGAATTAACCACATCATACAAATCTCTGGCTAGAGGAATATTTCGAAGAAGGTCTCTAGTATAACTAACACTAACTTTAGAACTTTCTACATCCACTGTAGGAGACTCAGCAACTACTGTAATTTCTTCCTCTATTGCTGCTGCCTCAAGTTGAATTCTAATCTCGGTTGTTTTTCCCACATTAACCACAATCTCCTCTCTTTTTATAGTTCTAAATCCCTGCATTTGGACAGTCATAGTATAAACGCCTGGGGGAAGAGAGGGAAACCTGAATGATCCGTTTGAGCTGGTAATATAACTCAAAGTTCCCTGCAAACTCCCGCTGGAGATATTAACTGTAACTCCTGGCAAAAGATTTCCTTCAGTATCAGTGATTGTTCCCTTGATAGAGCCAGTCTGTCTTTGGCTAAAAGAAAGAGATGCGAGCCCTACTGATAAGCATATTATCAGGAGAGCTCTTGCAATTTTTATACTCACTTTTTTTCCTCCTTATTAAGAGTTTAACCCTTGCCCTAGAGTGAATGTTCTCCCTGATAAGGCTTCTCTCTCATCCACTCCAACCGGTACAAATCCTTGATCCACTTCTTGCTTCCGCTCTCACCTCCTTCAATCTGAAATTTAATCCGAAAAAAAAAGAGGCTGCTTGAAGCCTTAAAGGCTCAAACAGCCTCTTTTATAAAGTCAGCTGTTTACGCTGAGATTTTTAACTTTTTCTTAATTTCCGATCAGGAAAACACTAGCTGCAAATATCATGCCAAAAAAACTTCACTATTTATCTTTTTTATTTATAATAACTTACAAAAATTTACGATTAGCTCTATTTTTACGAATTCATCTTTTTGAATTCAATTATTCAAATAGTTGAATTAAATTCGAAGGGTACTTGTCACTATAATTCACCGTTATTTACTATTGGAAGCCCCCCTACTAAAGTAGAAATGTCTAGATTATATATAATCGAAATAACTAAATGTTAAGCATCTTTTATAGATAACATAGGCTTCTTCTGAAAGCGAATTTTGTACTTTTTTATTTTCTCATTAAGGGTAGTGCTTTTAATGCTAAGAAACTTTGCCGCTTCCTTCTGATTTCCATTAGTTTTAGATAAGGCACGCAGAATTATACTCTTTTCAAGGTTACCCATGAATTGCTTCAGGGGAATATTCTGTCTCATTAAAAATAACTCAACAAATAACCTTAGCATTTCCAACTTTAATGTTTTTTGCTTTGAAGAATAACCGTGAGTTCTCGTTTGTAGAGCATATAAATTATCTATATCTCGCTTATCTTCTTCTCTTTTCCTTTCGGGTTTGTCAAAAAAAACATGATTAAATCTTCTTACAACTTCAAACCACTCATTCTCATGGTAATCGAAAACAAGATATTCTCCCTCACTTTGCTGAGAAATCAATTTTTCTGATCTCATCTGCTCCCTCCTCAATAACCAAAGATTAAAATCCAAAAATTTTTTAATCTCTTTCAGAGAACTTTATTTTCTTCTTAACCTCTTCAGCTATCATGGGAAGTCCATCCTGAATTTTCAATTTCTCTATTTCTCCATACTTAATTTCTCCGCAATACTTTATGAATGAATACCAGACAGGATGAATACGGATAAACCTGTACTTCAATAACTCTTCATTGAGTGGTCTTACCCCGTTAGACATGTAAAATTTACCTAGATTCTTTTCTCAGTGTTTTTTTCGAGTTGAGCAAAGAATCGATGGATTTGTTCAGTACATCTAAATCTAATGGCTTGGCGAAAAAGTGACTTATGCCAAATTGTGATAAATCATCAATCACAATTAAATCTGGATAAGCAGAAATTAGAATCGCTTCCCCCTTGTAGCCTGATTCTCTGAACTTGGCAATCATTTCTAACCCATTTAAAGAGGATAGTTTTAAATCAGCAATGATCAAGTCTATGTCAGCATTTTTAAAGCGTTTTAAAGCTTCGCTCGAATCCTTGGCTAAATAAACTTGATATTTCTTGTGAAGAATCAAGAAAAAAGTCTTCCTGATTGCCTCATCATCATCGACCACAACAATTCTCTTTAGTAACATCTTTCCTTTTCCAATCTGAGTAAACAGCACTTTTTGTGCCAAATTTATCTATCTCTGGGGAGTTAAGAAGAAAATCATCTATGAACATAAAAAAATGTTTACATCAGGTTAAAAACATTTACAGAAAAAAACAGCAGAAATTATCACACACCTCATTTCCTGTCCGGTTCATGGAGCACATAGATTGCTGAGATTTAGGAATGAGAGATCAAGCATTAGTTTTTAATGAAGAAACACTTCCTCTTCAGTCAGGGAGGAGGTTTTTTGAAAAAGCCTGTAATCTAATAATTGAAAGGATCTAAACTACTAAATTATATTCTTTGATTTTTTTATCCAGGGTGGGGCGGCTTATCTGTAAGATCTGGCTTGTGCGAGTTTTGCTGCCTCTAGAAGCTTTTATAACATACTGGATATAGTCCTTCTCTACCTCTCTTAAAGGAACTAGGCCCATCGAAAATAACTTTTTTTCCCCAGACTCAAGAGGTAAATTTTCCTCCAAGACAACATCTCCTTTAGCCAAGGTAACCGCACAAGTCAAAGCATTCTCCAATTCTCTCACATTCCCTTTCCAAGGATGATTCATTAAAGTCTTCATAGCTTCAGGGGGGACTTTCCTTACATTTTTACGAAGCTCGCGGTTTATCTTCTCTAACAGATAAACGACTAAATCAGGAATATCATCTTTCCGCTCTCGAAGAGGAGGCATAGATATCTCGACAACCTTTAACCTATAGTACAGGTCTTCCCTAAATTTGTTCCTCTCGATTAAAAGCTTAAGATTCTGATTCGTAGCTGCTATTATTCTTGCCTCAGTCTTAAGGATTTTCTCTCCTCCAACTTTCATAAAATCTTTTGTTTCAATCACCCTTAGCAATTTTGATTGTAAATTGGCTGAGATATCTCCTATCTCATCCAAAAAAAGCGTCCCCTTCCCTGCTATTTCAAACTTTCCCCTAGTTTCACAAATTGCATCAGTGAATGCTCCCTTAACATGGCCAAACAGTTCACTCTCTAAAATAGTATCCGTAATAGCTGAACAATTAATCACAATAAAGGGTTCATTACTCAAAGGACTGTTGTAATGGATTGCTTTGGCAACCAACTCTTTTCCTGTCCCGCTTTCCCCCTGAATGAGAATATTTGTCCTAGTATTAGCTACAGAGCCAATTAATTTAAACACATCTCTCATTTGAGAAGAACGGCCTATGATGTTATCAATCCTGTACTCCTTCTGTTGTTCTTCAATAAGATAGCTAACTTTCTCTTCCAATCCCTTTGTCTGAAAAGCTTTATCAATTGTTAAATCTAACTCAACGTAATCAAGAGGTTTGACTAAATATTCAAAAGCACCAAGTTTTACCGCTTCAATTGTGGTCTTCATATCATCATAAGCAGTCATGATAATGACATAAGCTTTATTGTTTTTTTCTTTAATTTTCCTCAAAACATCAATTCCTGTAATATCAGGAAGACGAATGTCCAGGATAACAAGATCAGGCAAATTGTCCTCATACTGGAGAAGCCCTCCTTCCCCATCTTCAGCTAAAAAAACTTCAAAACTTTTTCTTGATAAATGGGATGAAAGTGTTTTTCGGATTAAATGGTCATCGTCTATGATTAAAATTGAATTCATTTTTATCTCCTGAAAGGAATAAGAATTTCAAAAGATGCTCCCTTTCCTTCCTTTTTTATGACTCTTATAGAACCCTCGTGTTGTTCTACTATTTTCCTAGCAATAGCTAAGCCCAAGCCTGTCCCGCTGGACTTAGTTGTATAAAATGGCTCAAAAATATTTTCCCAGTCTTTATCTGGGATTCCGCTTCCATTATCAGAAATTACAGCTCTCATCTTTCCTTCTTCTTCCTTTCCCACATGAGAGAGAGAAATGCTTATTTTTCCCTCCTCATTTACAGCCTCAAACGAATTGCGAAGAATGTTTAAAAATACTTGTCTCAATTTATCGCCATCCACGATTACAAGAGGCAAATTTTTCTGGAATTTCTTTTCTATATGGATTTTTTTCTGACTTAGAGCATCACTCATCATCTTAATAGATTCTTCTAGTATTTGTTCGACATAAAATTTATCTAAATTCAGGTCGGAGACGCGCGTAAATCCCAGGAATTCAGTTATGAACCTCTCTATTTCGCCAATCCCTTCCTGGGATATTTTCAGATGTTCTTCTTCTATGTCATCCAGCTTAACGCTTTGAAGAACCTTCTGGATATTCAGTTTTACTGATGTTAGGGGATTTCTTATTTCATGAGCGATTGTAGCTGAAATGCGACCGATTGAAGCTAGTTTTTCAGCCTGGATCAGCCTCTTATTAGCTTCCTCGATTCTTTCCCTTATCTGGAGAAGTTCTGAGCTCATGCGATTAAAACTCCGAGCTAAATTTCCAATTTCATCTTGAGAAGAAATAGAGATTTTATGAGCAAAGTCTCCCTTGGAAATTTTAACCGTACCATCAACTAGCTTTTTTAAAGGACCAGTTATTCTTCTGGCAAGAAGAGCTGCTCCAACAATTCCCAAAAGGAGCCCTCCACATCCAATTAAAATCAAAACAAAACGAGTCTTCTGAATCTCTTTATGCATATCATCCAAGGAAAGCCCTATTTTTAGAGAGCCCCATTTTTGTGGTAAACCTCTCGTTCCTGTGAAAATAGGTACTTCGATCTCGAGGATCCTCATAATTTGATTTTTATTTTTGTTTACGATATCTTTTGATTCAAAAAAATAAGAATCTTCGCTAATCTCACCACTTAAAGAACTACAACAATATATATCCTCATAATCTTTAATAAAATCATTCGCTGCTAAAGGTGAGTTGTAGCGGTCGTAGAAGATAATAAAAATTAGCTTTTGGTCTATTTGTTCCTCAATATTTTTTTCTATAGCACCTACATCCCACCAGACAAGAGGATCCAAATTCAGATAGGCAATATACTTGGCGATCAATATCCCTCTATCTTTTGATTCTTCAAAGATAGCTTTAACTTCTCTCTTCTCGATTACAAAAAGAATCGATCCGACCAGTATGATTAACAAAAATGTAACAGAAATCATGAATCTTGTCTGAAGAGACATCCTCAATTGCATTTTATATGCTTATTATTTATCCAGCCAAATATTTCTAGCTTCTAAGTAATAAAAACTTAGCGTAGGGACTTCTATTCCCCTCACATAAGGCTGGACAGCTATCCTCTGTTGGATAGTAAAAAGAGGAATAGCAGGTACATCAGAAAATAAAATTTGCTCAATCTGATTAAAAAGTTCTACTCTTCTGGTCCAGCTTCGTTCACCTTCAGCATCTTCTAAAAGCTTGTCCAACTCAGGATTAGAATAGTTAATAACATTAGAAATAGACTTTGAATAGAACAAAGGCCGGATGATATCTTCAGGATCGGGAAAATTTAATAATCTTTCTAAAAATATCAGATAAGGTTTTCCGTAGCGTTTAACCTCGTTAAGGGATCTATAATACCTTGAATTCAATTTTATTCCCAATTCATCAAGCTGTCTTCTAAGCGCTCTGTAGAATTGACGTTTAAATTCTGTTCTGGGAGAGTCAAAAAAAACAGTGAGAGAGGGAAATTCTCTCTCATTTTCATATCCCGCTTTTTGAAGCATATCCTCCGCTTTTTCCAAATTCGGACCTGCCTCATCTTCCATGGGGAAAAATCCTGGAAATTTGGGAGGAATATAGCTATTTGTTACCTCTGGTATATACTTAAGATCAAAGGATGCCCGGGCAATCTCTCCTTTATTAACCGCGTGCACGATTGCTTTTCGAACAATCTTGCTATTAAGAGGATTGACATTACAGCTCATCCCTAAAAATATTAAATTAAAAGAACCGTCTTTAAAAATTTGACAATTAGCCCTGAATAGTCTTTCAGACAAGACGGGAATAATATCGATTTCTTTATCTAAAAAATGCTGAAGGGTGAAATAAGGGCTGAATTCAAGAGCATCCAGATAGGGTCTTCCTTCGAAATATTGATCATTCCGTTCCAATCGGATGCCAACAATATCCAATTGCGGGCTTCTCATCCAATAGGAAAACTTGAAAGCTCCGGTACCCGAAGGCTTTAAAAAAAATCCTCTTCCCTGAGAAATCATCTGGTCTCTAGGAAGAATTTTACAAAAACTCATGCTCATCAAATAAAGAGCAGAGACATAGGGCTTTATTAATTGAATCTCAAAAATGTATTTATCCTTAATTCTAAATCCTGTTACTTCTTTTGTTTTTCCTTCCCTATAAGCAAGTGCTCCGGCTACTCTTGCGGTGAAGAAATGAAAATATGGAGACTCTGTTTCTTTCCTGATCAACCTCTCTAAAGAAAACTTCACATCTTCTGTTGAGAGTTCTTTGCCATGATGAAACTTTACTCCCTTTCTTAAATAAAAAGTGTAGGTCTTGCCATCCGCGGATATCTTCCAGTACTCTGCCAAGGAAGGTACCAAAGTCAGATTTTTATCAAGCCTAACTAAACCATCATATAATTGTTCTGAAACAAAAACATAGGAATCGGGACTCGCCGGATCGAGCTGTCTTCTAAAAATATTTGTAAATGCTTTTACTCGAACAGTCCCGCCATATCGAGGCTTTTTCTTAGATTCTTTCTCAGAGTAATTAAATAAAGGTGTAGCTGCAAGTATAATGAATACAAGGATAAAATAGACAAATGGAGAACGCTTTTTCCACATCTTGCTTTCCTAAATAATAAAAAATATTTACAATAAAGGCAAATTGAATAGCAAATTTTATGCCAGACCTCAGAATATGTAAGTGCTTTATTATGAGTAAGTTTTGAAGTTGTGGAAATAATTGGAATATATTTTTTTGTAAATTTTATTTACAATTTTTAATTATCCTGGATTTTTCATGTCTTAAAATAATAAATCCGTTCGTTATGTGGAAATCACTTCTCTTTCTTCTCCTATATGACTTCCTCAACTCATCTTCCGTTTTTCCATCTTAGCTGCAATTTCAATAACTTTCTTAAATACACGCATGATGTTTCCACCCCAGATTTTTCTGATTTGTTCATCTGAGTAGCCACGTCGGAGAAGCTCTTCAGTTACACGATGTAACTGGCTTACATCATCACAATCTTCGACTCCTCCTCCCCCATCAAAATCTGTGCCAATTCCTACATAATCAACTCCGGCGATCTTTACGACATGGTCGATATGCTCAACCACATCTTCCACCGTAGCCTTCTCTGCGGGATACTTCTGAAAAATTTCTCTGTATTCATTCCACATTTTCTCCCTTAATGCCTCATCCCTTTTACCTTTCCCGGATCTGTACTTCTTCTGGAGCTCTGCAATGGCCTTATCTCTCTCTGGATATGGCTTTGGCTTTTTTAAAAAACTTGAAACAAAACAAATCTGAATGACTCCTCCCTTTGAAGCTAGGGCCTTGAGCATTTCGTCTGTCAGGTTTCTAGGGCTATCGCAGAGAGCTCGAACGCAGGAATGAGAGGCAATTGCAGGAGCTTGTGAGGCTCCGAGGATATCGTAAAAAGACTTGTCTGAACTATGAGAGACATCGATCATGATGCCCAGGCGGTTACATTCAGCAACCACCTCATTTCCGAACTCGCTCAAGCCGTTATCTTCAGGATGAAATCTGTCAAAGGAAGAATCACAGATATCATTATCCTGGGTATGACATAAAGTAACATAACGTACACCTCTTTTATAATATTCGGTTAACAATGAGAGATCTTTTCCAATTTGGTAGCCATTTTCCATGCCTATAAAAATTGCTCTCTTCCTTTCTTTCTCGATTTCGTAGGCTTTTTCAGGAGATGTTGCCAGCTCACAAAGATGAGAGTAATTCTTGCACATTGAATGAATTGCATCTAATAAAAGCATGGCTCGCTCTTTTGCTCGGGCATACCCCTCTGGAGTTCTCTCTTCCTGCCCGTGAAAGACAGCAAAAAATTGAGCATCCAGCCCTCCCTCTGTCATTCGGGGAAGGTCTACCTGCCCACTTCCTCTCAAGCCAGGTTCATGACGGACTCCAATATCCCAATCTTTCCTGAGCATCCGAGAGGGAGTGTCAGTGTGTGTATCCACTGTAAGTACTTCATCATGAATTTCTCTAGCTCTGACTTTCAGAGCCTCACTATCAAGCTCCTTTTTGCAGGATGCAAGACAAAATGCAGAAACAAACAGTATAGCCAGAATTACTATTACGCTATTTCTTTCCATTAATGATCCTCCTCGTTGTGTTGGACTTTGTAATTTACAATAAATAATAATCCAGATTCAAACTTTTTTTTGCTGTCGTAAGCATCTTTTTTCCCGTGATAGAGAAAGAAAAGCGTGGGTATACGGTGAAGAAGGTCGTATAAAGGTTGAGCGG
>JBGVTE010000080.1:0-51627 GCA_041862375.1 Candidatus Aminicenantaceae bacterium | reverse complement strand
TAAGGAAGGGCATTAATCTATTTGTTTTCAATGAGATTGCCACGCTCTCTTCGATCGCTCGCAATGACAATGGAACTGCCTTTTTCGAACACTTCTTTTAATCCCGTCACTTTGGGACAAACTCAATTTTTAACAATTATATCCAAATAAATAATTTATAGCAAAAGAGCATGAGTCATGGTAATCATTTCCAAATCCATGATAGATGTTAGACATTAATCATGAAAGCAATGTCGAGCACTTTTTCAGGAATGTTAGGTTTTACAACTGTTCCAAGGCAGGTGATAACATTCGAGATACTGTAGATTACTGGGATTTCGATTAAGGCTATATGGATTTTAACGCATTTAGCAAAAGGTCGATATCTTTAAAGTTGTTAAATATATTTACAGAAACCCGGATGTTCCCACCGCGAGCGGATACATGAATGTTCTTTTCTGCTAACTTCCTAACAAGAGCTTCATTCTTGGCACCAAGTGAAAAGGATACAATGGGTGAGCGTTCATTTTGCCTTGCAACAGGCGTAACTATTGTAATGTCTAGCTTTTTTAATCCTTGAATGAGATAGTCAGTTAACTTCATTATTCTGTTCTGAATGTTTTTAAAACCGATATCTTTGAGATAATTGAGCGCAGTCTGGAAAGCAAGAATTGACTGAAGATTATATGTACCAAAATTGTAACGGTGTGCTGATTTAAGGAGGCTGAAGGGTGCATTTTTAGCTGTATGGATAAACTCACCCTCTTTAGTTTTTACAGATAGCCATCCAGCTATAGGCGAGGAAAAATCATTGCGGAAGGCAGGGGACGTGAAAAACACAGAGCCTATATGGCCAGTCAATCCCCACTTATGAAGAGATGCAGAGAGCACATCTATATGCATGGCCTTTACATCCACTGGATAGTAAGGAAAACCTTGGGTAGCATTGACAACAAAGATAATTCCCCGTTTTTTAAGCTCACGCCCGAGATCGTAAAGGTCTTGGCGGAATCCTGTAGAATATTGAATGTATGAAGTGATAACCGAGATGGTTTTATCATCTATCAACTCCAGGATAGATTTAACATGATAACGCGACTCAATCGGTTCAACATAACGCATTTCTATATTTTGATACTCAAAGCAAATCGTAGACGATGGAAATTCATCTTGCATCGATACAATATTGAAGCTTTTCCTGAATTGATTTTTAAAAGATAGGGCTACCAGAGCCATGGCAGTAGAGGTATTGGGAACAAAGGTAACATTATCCGAATCAGTATGAATAAGATTAGCAAGCTCTGCACACAGGGAACGGTATTTTTTAATATCATCGTGCCAATTGATATCACCATACTGATAGAGCTCCTGGTAATTCGCCACAAGTGACTTAAAGACCGGTGTAGGAATGGGTGACATGGCAGCACTGTCAAAATAGACAATTTTTTTAGTAATGGGGAAGTCATTACGGATTTTTTTCCAGTCAATCATGGTACACAAGTTTCCTTTCAGTACAGAGAAATTTTTTCTTGATAAAAGAAATGGTATTCTGAGGAAAAGAAAAGCATTTTTGTCCACATTCTTGAGAGAATATATATCTGATGCCAGAGAAAAACCACGATTATAAGTAATCCCGATGAAGGCAAAATCCTGGATATTCTGAGACAAACTGCGAAAAAAATGAGACTAATGATTCCCACAAGAAGATAGAGAAACCAAGCTTTAAAAAATCTCTTTCCTACAAAAGATAAACTTAATATTGTAGCCCTTATGGCTCTTCTGCTGTCTTCTACTACGACACTGACTCTCGCATAATCAAAAAACATCCTGATTATTGAAAAAAGGAGTATTAAGATAAGGAATTTGATATTTGAGGAAATAATTAAAGGCCATTCAGTGGAAGCATTATCCGTCCATAACTCGAAAAGTTCAGATATGTACCTGTAAATAACACCAAAGACAAGTGCATATCCAATAAGCGAGATTAAAAATATCCTGAAAAAACACAAAAAATATTTACCACAATCGCCAAAAAAATTACTAAAATTTACACTTTCTCTCTGCGCAACAATTCTGCCGATTATACCTCCGTTGAGAAACATGTAGAGGAGTAGAAAGAGTATCCCGGGGACAAGAAACCATCCGATTAGTGCTGGAGGAATATTATTAAATTTATAAAAAAGATCACCGAGCCATAAAAGATCAAATCCTGCACCTAGTTTATTCCCTATTAATGAGCGGGAGAATTCCTTGCTGAGCAAAAAGTAGAAAGGAGCGACTATAACGAGCGAGAATACGAAATTAGTGATCCAGAGGTAAAGTACGATTCTTCCTTTACTGTTAGTAGTTTTAATGCCTTGGATAAGCAGTCTAAAAACACTCATATCTCGCTCCTTTCTTAACTGAAGCTGCTAATACACTGAAGGAAATTCTGGATTAAAAAGAGGATTCCACTCGTAAGGCGGAAAATTCCTCCCTTCGATGATTTCCTTTTTAGGCTGTTATTGCTTAAATTTGAATCAATGAGCCAGATCTTATCAGGATCAATCTGGGCAAACTTTGCTTTTGCTGGCTTTTTAAAAGTAAATTTTTCCCACCTTTTCTGACCATCCCAATTTACAATTTCTTCTGAACCGTCTTCAAAAACAACTCTTAACTTCATCAAGACATCGCCACCCAGTTTTGCCTCCCCGAATCGCCTCACTGTAACTTCTGTCACATATATCTCCCTCTTGCCAGATTTCTTTTCCTCAGCTTTTATTTTTTCAACCTTTTCTTGAGTAAATTCTTCTTTTTCACCGTTAATATCAAAAAATCCACGAACATGCTTATCTTTTTCGGATGAAGTAAGAGAACATATTCCATAGTCAAAGTTCAAAGTTTTAAAAAATAACTCTTCAAAAAACCAGGTTAAATCTTGCCCCGATACCTCATTGACCACCTGGATAAAATCTTCAGTCCGGGGATGTTTATAGCGAAAGTACATCTGGAATGTTCGTAGAATTCGAAGCATCGTATCCTCACCGACTAATCTTTCGAGAGTGTGCAAGCATGTTGAAGCTCTCATATAAACGTTCAAGGCATAACTACCTCTGTTATAAAACTTCCAGGAATGTGTTGTAATAGGATCAAGCTCAACCACATGTATTGCTACGGCACGATCAAATTCATCATCATAATACTTGGGAAGTTTTAAAAACCAGGCAAGCGGCATCCTTCTGAAAGTAAAAGGAAGTGCACCTTTTCCGTAGGCCTTCCCAGCAACTTTTCCTGTAGAATATGAATTAATGCCTTCATCGAGCCAAGCCTCCTCGAATTCATTGTTTGCACACAGCCCGTACCAGTATCCATGGCCAAACTCATGGATGATTACGCCTTCAGGCGAAAGCACTTCTTTGCTCCTGAGAATAGCTGTCCCTGCTGTAAAAAAGGTTGGATATTCCATTCCTCCACTTTTTGTTCTGAACGGAGGGTCAACCATGGTTATGGTTTCGTAAGGATAAGGTCCATACCACAAGCCATAATATTTAACAGCCATCTTCAAGGCCTTAAAATGCCTTTCTATTTGGCTCCTGTGCTCAGGTTCTATGAGAAGAATCATCTTCATATCTTTAAGTTTTATGTTTTCGACAGGAAGCTGAAGCTTTCGAGCTGCTTCTTCATACTCTTTGCGGCTGATTTCGTCTTCAGCGATAAAATCCCTTTCCACTTTTATGAAATCAGAATCTGCTGTCCAGGCAAAGTCGTGTATATTGTCCTGGTAGAAAGTATAAGTTACAGCGTTTGTATCACTATCTCTTAATTCACCGACTTGCTTCCCAGAAGCTCCAACTACAAAATTTTCAGGCACAGTTATATGAACAGTGAAGTCCGCAAAATCTGCATAGAACTCTGAGTTTAGATGATATTCGTGACAGTTCCATCCTTTGCCTTCCTCATAGACACCTGGCTTCGGAAACCACTGGGCAATGAAGTAAGAATCCTGGTAATACCCAGTGCGTAATATGCCTTTTGGAATTTTCGACTTGAATTCAAGTAGGAGATGGACTTCCTCTCCTGGCTTTACGGGCTCTGGAAACTCAACACACATAACTGTTTGATCATCAGGATGAACAGGTTTATCCCTTGTAACAAACTCTGCAGTAGGCCTCAAATCTCTTCCATCAGCCAGTTTAATACTCGTGACATCAATCCATCCCCATTCCCCATCCTCTATTTTTATTCCGAGCGCACCCAAAAGTTCCTCTCGTGACTCCTGAAGCAGGGTGCTTCTTTCATTTTTAAAAGCATTATAAAAGAGGTGAAACCACATATCCTGAACTTCATCTTGGGTAGTGTTTAACCATGAGATGTTTTCTCTTCCATAGAGCATCTTTCTCTGATCATCAAGCTCAACCCATATTTCATAGCGGATAACGCTTATTTTTAACTGTGCTTCTAAACTTTCTACAGTATGCAGGACCAATCCAACTACTAAAAATAAAGACAACATTGAAATTTTTATTGGTTTCATTTTTCCCTCCTCTATTTTATACCTGAAAAAAATCCTTGGGCTATCAATCCTGCGATTGGAGGAAAGAAAAAGGTACTGGCTAGGCGAATTAGGCTAAATTTCCAACCTAATATTCCTATTTCCATGGGCAAACGTGACACAGCCCACAGGGACCAGGCTGTAAGATAGGCAACCAAAGTCCCGACTCCAGCGCCAGAATGTAAAAATCCAGCTACAACTGGCAAGCTGACATATGGACCTCCCGGAGTTAGCCCTCCGGCAATTGTACCGATTAATATTCCTCGAATTCCTGATGCTTCTCCAATCCATCTAGAAAGAAGCTCCTGAGGAAGAAGCACCCGAACCATCCCTGCTACTATAAATGCACATACTAACAGGGGAAGAATCTGTAATGTCATATTCAAGGCCGATTTCAATCCTGTGATGTGTTGATTTTGACCTTTCGAATATCCAACATAAATAAAAATAACTGCCAAAATAGCCATTATTATTGTGGGTATCAGCATATTTGAGTTCCTCCTCTTTTTAGCCATCATATTTTTTCCTTATTCTGCGAAAATGAAAGGTTTTTTAAGAAGAAAATAAATTTTTACTTGCTCTGATTTATGTTTTTCAGAGAGGAAAAATTTTAGCGAACAAAACGTATGGTCAATGGATAACGGAACTTCTCGCCGTTATTTGCTTTTACAGCAGCAACAATAATCAATACTATATCCAGTATTGCCAAACCGATTAAGATGAAAATGCCGAGTACTATGATAATCAGAAGAGCAGCAACAATGCAGTAGATAGTAATCGATATCTGAAAATTTAAAGATTCTTTACCCTGATCATCAACAAAAGGCGATTCGTCTTTCTTAATAAGCCAGATTACTAAAGGTCCTATGATGTTGCCGAAAGGCACAATGAATCCTGCCAGTGCAGCAATATGTGCTAACATTCCCCATGTTCTTTCTTGGTTTGCTTGCATTTTAGCCATGCATTACCTCCTCTTTCTTTTCAATTTATTTAATATCAAACATAAGGTTTTTAACCCGCCCCGCATCAAGCCTAAAACCAGATATTTCGTTCTTATCGTTTCGAATAAAATGAATTTTAAAGCCCTTTACATTAAATTTATCTTTGAAGGTTGGCTGCAAAGGAGCTCCAGGGGCGTTTTTATGAACAAAATACAGTTCACCTTTTTTTAGACGGAGCTTGAAGAAAACCTGAAGCTCCTCACTGTAGTAATCTCCCGCATACTCATTAAACTGGCCAGGAGTAAGCTGCGGCATTTTGAACAATTCATAAGTAGCTGGCTTTTCTCCCTCCTGATGAACATGCAGGAGTAATGGCTTTCCTTTGCTCTGTCTTTCAAACTTAAGTAAAAAATTGACAGATTCATTCAAGGCTTGAAATTCTGTCTCGCTCACAGCAGCTAAGGGGTAATTTTGATCATGTATTCTAAAGAACAATGTCCCGTCTTTCATGAACAATCTTATCATATTCTCTGATTTTGGCTGAATATAAGTGCCAACTTTTTCTTTTAGCTTTGCTTGCGGAAGCTTGATGAACATATCCTCTTCAGGCTTTTTCTCAGATTTAACTACCTCTTTAAAATAATCAGCAAGGTAGATATCAGCTACTTTCTGGGAGATACGCATAGGATTAAAGGAACTGAGGTTGGAAAGACAGATGACAGAAAAATTCTGTTCAGGAAATCGTATCAGTGCTGACCTGTAGCCCCCTAAAGCACCTCCATGGCTTACAGTCTTTAATCCTTTGTAATTTCCTATGTTTAGTGCAAATGCATAATTGATTTCTTTGCCGCTGTTCAAAGTTCCTCTGGTGTGCATAAGCTCGATCACATCTTTACCTCCCACTTTGTAATGGTAAAAATTCTGATCCCAAAGAAAAAGGTCTTCTACTGAAGTGAACAGACCACCTGAACCAACACAGTCAAATGTAGAAATAAAATTCTTAAACTTCTTTTTTCCTGCAGGGAAATAACCCGAGGCCCTGTTTTTTATAAGCACTGTATAATCATCATGGAAATGAGAGTTCTTCATCTTAAGAGGCCTAAATATATTTTCCTCAGCAAACTGCCGAAGGCTTTTACCACTTACTCTCTCAACGATTACTGCCATCAGAAAATAACCTGAGTTGCTGTAAAGATACTTCTCTCCTGGCTTAAAATTTAATTCCTTCTGGCGGGATATAAGCTCGATCACATCTTCCTCATGAAAACTGCCAAAGTCTATACCTGCAATATCCAGAAGGCTGAGGTAATCACGTAGTCCACTTGTATGGTTAACAAGGTGACGAATTTTTATCGGAGTTCCATAATCAGGCATTTCTGGAATATACTTGCTTATATCATCTTCAAGAGAAAGCATCCCCTTCTCTGCCAGCAAAGCAATACTCATGGCTACGAATTGTTTTGAAACTGAACCTGTATAAAATACTGTCTTTGGAGAAATAAGAACGTTGAGTTCCAGATTAGACATGCCGTAGCCACGTTTGTACATGATTTTCCCGTCTTTTATAATGGCAAGAGCGCATCCAGGAGAATTTGGATTATCCCATTGAGATAAAAGCCTGTCTACTTTATCCGTTCTAACATCAGCAGCAGCAAGCAGAGTAATATTCAGCAGTAACACAATAGTGAAAACTATCTTTAACCTACATAACATTTTCATGATTAAAAGTACCTCCTCTTGAAGGTTTTGTTGAAAGAATTATATGGATTTTCAAACTCTATTTCTACATGTATTTTATCTTTCTCTCTGCCCTGGTTTCTCTTTTGGTCATTCTTTTTCTTTTGTATTTCTTTTTGAAATAAATATGTCAGAATTTCTTATTTTTAGAGAACTGATGAACTGGAAAAGTTTTTCCCTTTTAATTTCTCCTTTGTCTCGAAATGATTTTAATCTTGCTTTCTATATAACATATAATGGATAAATTGCAAAAAATCAGTTGCCAACTTTTGCCAAAATGCTGGCAGACAGATTTCTTCCAATCACTCATTTCAGCTATAATTTTTAATATATTAGGTTTGTTTTCAGGGGAAGGGCAAAAAAGAATTCAAAGGAGGGCAGTAAGTATTTTTTATTTGTATATATTAATACCTAAGACTGGATTACTTAGATATGGTAGAATTTAAAATAATAATTTTAAGAAATTACTAGAGGGCTTTTTTACTCTTCAACCTGAATCTCTACAGAAGCGCTTTCCCATAATCCATGAAGATTGCATCTTTCTTTAGCAATCAATGGATGGGAATGGTCCAGGGACACAACAAATTTAACCCTGGGTTCAGTTAATCTGGGGACTAGGTCTACTCGAGCCAGAAAAGTATCACCTGAAAACAGCTCTATCCATTCAATAAAATGAGCATTCTCATTGGGATGTTTCATGTATCTTCCAACTTCTACATAAACTTCGAAAGGCTCACTTTTTTTTACTTTTTCTGGAGCTTCTATAACAGGTGTATGCTTTTTTTCTAAATCGGTCATATCATCTACATTGGCTGTTTTAGCTTTGTTTATCCCACAAAAAATGTCATCTTTGCACATTATAACCTCCTATATATGTTAAATCTTTTCACTTTGGGACAAACTCTTATTTTTAGATACTTAGAAATTTTCAATGTTTTATACTAGACTTTATTGAACGAAATATCGGTAATTACTGCCTCTTTTTTCTTTCTGCCTTTTTCTCTTTTTTCCAGTAATCCAAGCACTCTGATTCACAGAAATAGTGTACATACGCTTCCCCTTCTGCATGAAGAGCAGCAGCCTTGGGGATTATTTTTTTACAAACATGGCAGGATATCTTTTCTATATCTTCCTTCATTCTTTCCCTCCTTATGCATACATGAAATTTTAGTTTGATTAAATCATTCTTTATTCTTGAGTTTAAAGAACAGCCAATTTTTGTCCTCTATTTTTTTGGGATTGAGCTTTATCAGACAGTATTTTCCTCGTAGTTTCTCTCCTTTTATTTTCATAATTTTCTTGAAAGTTTGTGATTCAACCGGAACATATTCTCCCCTATCCCAGATTTCAACTGTTCCAGCACCGTATTCTCCGTCTGGTATCACTCCTTCAAAATCCTTATATTCGTAGGGATGATCCTCGGTTTGTACTGCCAGTCTCTTTACTCCTTCTTCTAAGGGAGGTGTTTTTGGAATGGCCCAGCTTTTGAGGATTCCCTTTTCTTCCAGCCGTAAATCATAATGAAGGTGAGAAGCTCGATGCCGCTGGATTACGTAAACAAGACCTGCTGGCTTTTGAACGGTTATTATTTCTCGAGGCGCTGGCTCTTGGGTTTTACTAAAATTTCTCTTTTCTCTGTATTCCTTTAATCCCATGATTTCACAGCATAAAATAATGGTTGCAAAAGAAAGTACTTTTAATATCAGCAGGAGTCAACAAAGTCCGGGAAGCCAGTGGATTCATATTTATTCGCTTACTCCTATATATAATCAATAAAAGCATTTAATGAGCTTTAGTTTATCTACCTGTGTAGAAAACATCTTTCACTTTCTATATCTCCAGGCTTTCTGGTTATAATCATAGCCATGTCGTAATCATCAGCCTTGTCTATGACTTCCTGATCTCTTACTGAGCCTAGTGGGTAGATTATAGCAGTTATTCCGTTTTTGGCCGCAAGCTCAACTACATCCGGAAAGGGCATAAATGCATCAGAGGCCATTACACAACCTTTTGAACCATAGCCTCTTTTTGAAAATCTAATAGCATCCTCTGCAGCATCTATCCTGCTTCGCTGCCCTGAGCCTATTCCATGGACTTTGTCTTTTGTACCTATAACTACAGCATTGGACCTCGTGTAAGAAGCTACTATCCAGTTGAATATTGCAGCTTCAATCTCATCATGTGTCGGTTTTCTCTCAGAGGCTACATCCACATACTCAGACGAAATGATCTTTGAGTCAAACCTTTTTTGAACAAGAAGGCCTCCAGCCAGTCTTTTAAATTCAAGACCACTGTCAACCGCCTGCTCTTCGAACGATGCTCCCATTCTAACAACCCTCAAAACTTTTCTTGAGGCCAGAACATTCAAAGCTTCAGGAGAATATCCTGTTGAATAGACTACTTCAATATTTCTCTGACTCTCAACCAAAAGCGCTGCTAAGGTTTTATTTATTTCGTAGTTAAATACATTCACGCTGCCAAAATTGGAAAGAGAGTCACATTTCCATGACTTTTCAAAGGTTTCAACCGGCTTAATCCCCATAGCTGCTCCACTCGGCATCTCATGCTTTACCTGGACACATATCAATTTATCCGGGTAGATTTCGGATAATTTTTTAACAAGCCTCTGGCCAAGATCCATATCTGCTATGTTTATATAACCCAGTCCCTTTATCCCTTCCTGCAGGACTTCCAATCCAGCCATATTAGGTCCAGATGCTCCGTCTTCCTGGTAAAAAGCTGCGGGATATCCAGGATTTTCTCCATACCTCAGGGAAAGCTTTTTTGTGAATTTTTTGTTTCCAAAATTGAGAATTTCGGGAAATTCTTCTTTGATCCTAGTCTTGTACTGGTCTCGCCTTCTTTTATCCAAATCTTTCATGGTTAAACCTCATCCTTTCATCTCTGTTTATTATGAAAACATCAAATTCCTCTTTGGCTAAATCTCTTGAGAAAATACAGGCTACTGCAACTCTATAGTCTTCTTTTCTATTTTTCGGGGTTAAACTCTGATAAACATCTTCAGCCACATCCTTTGCTCTTTTCCCCTCGATATCCACCTCAAGGGGATTCCCTCTAAAAGAAGGTAAAGGTTCTATATTTCTTCCACTGTAGGTTGCTATCATGTTTCCCTTACCTGGAATCAGAGATACTTCAAAAACGTCCCGTTCTGATGAACCATCTGAAGCTCTTTTAATAATACTTAGAGCTGATTTCTTATGAGTTAATACACATCCACTTATTCTGGGAGTATAATTCGGAGCATCTGGCTCATAATCCCAAAATCTCAATGCAGTAAGAAGGACTTCTGATGGATTCATACTGTGGAGAAGGTGTTCTTTGATATCTTCTGTTTGTTTTCCATTGCTCACAGCGATACCTTCCTTGCCAATATAAACTGCAGGATAAACGAGCAAGTCGGTGTTTCCTCTCATAAGCACAGCTTGATCAGTTGGCCTTACCCAGACCTCTCCGTTCTCAAATACCAGTTTCCTTGCCTTACTCGATGGAGACCTTCCGGTTATAGCATATATAACCAGACAATTTTCTCCTGTTTTATCTCTTCCTAGTATTATTATTCTCCCTGGGTACTTCATATTAGTTAAATTCTCAAGGCCTCTTTTCATCTGAGAGTTCCTTTAATCCTAAATCATCCTATAGATAGCACAGCAAATATTCTAAGTCAAAATTTCAATTCTTGTCTTCCATCATAAAATCAGATAGAATTTTCCCTGTTCTAAAAGAGGATAAGATGAAGGAAAAAATATATGTTCCAGATAAAGCCTATAAAAATTTGGAGTTCTTAACTTCCCACGAAGCCCGTACGGTCAGGATTCTTTCTGAGTATCTCGAGCCAGAGGCAAGGCTGCGAAAATTAAAAGTTAACAATACAGTACTCTTTTTGGGCTCTTCTAAAGCTGACCCTGAGGATGAAAGTTCACCACTGGCTAAATATTACTGGGATGCTGAGGAGCTTGCTCATTTCCTTGTAAAATGGGCCATTAAGTTAAAACCAAAAGGGAAAAATTTTGTCATCTGCACTGGTGGTGGTCCAGGCATCATGGAGGCCGCCAACCGAGGAGCATCAAGAGCTGGAGGAAAATCAATAGGGATGAATATTTCCATTCCTCAAGAACAGTCCCAAAATCCATATATCTCTCCCGAATTATCTTTTATATTCCACTACTTTTTCATGCGCAAGTTTTGGCTCGTCTACGAAGCTAAAGCGGTTGTGGCTTTCCCTGGTGGTTATGGTACTTTAGATGAAGTCTTTGAAACCTTCACTCTAATCCAGAGCAAAAAAATATCCAAGGGTAATATTCCTATAATCCTGTATGGTGAAGAATACTGGCGAGAAATTATTAATTTTGAATCACTTTTAAAGTACGGAACTATTTCTCCAGAAGATCTCAAGCTTTTCTCTTTTTATTCCACACCCAAAGAGGCCTTTTCTTTCCTAAAAAAAAGGCTCATGGAGCATCTGCTCGCATCAGAATAAACATCTGACTTGACTTGTTTGAAATGTATTAGATAAGATTCAGTGAAAACCATGGAGATACTCCTTGGATTCGATTATTCCAATTTTCTGAAAAATTGCAAAAGAGCAGCTTCCATTGCTCTCCTCATTCTCCTCTTCGCATCATGTGCTCAAATGAGATATTTTCCCCTGGGAAATGTTCAAACAGGCCTGGCCTCTTGGTATGGAACAGACTTTCATGGCAAAAAAACATCAAGCAGTGAGATATTCAATATGCATGATATGACCGCTGCCCATAAAACACTTCCTTTTGGAACTTATGTGATGGTTACAAACCTGAATAACGGAAAATCAGTCATGGTTAGAATCAATGACCGAGGACCTTTCATAAGGGGAAGAATCATCGACATTTCCTATGCTGCAGCCAAGGTCATTGATATGGTTGGTTCTGGGGTAGCTCCGGTTAGAATTGAAGTAGTAAGAGAGTTTTCTCCTCCAAAATTAAAGCAGCAGTATTCTGTTCAAGTCGGTGCCTTTATCTACAAAGAAAACGCAAAAGCCTTGCATAGAAAGCTGAGAAATAAGTTTAAAAATGTTCACATATTGACTTTTTCAACGTCAAACCAGGTCTATTACAGAGTAAGAATAAGAGCAAAGAATGCAAGTTCAGCCAATAAAATTGCCCAACAGCTTATTAGTGAAGGTTATAACGTATTTATAGTTGAAGAAAATTAGAATGTTTTTAGTTGTGCCTCTGACTGCATTCCCGCCTCCCCCTGCAAAAAAAGAAGTGGGCCCTTCAAAACCAGTTTCTAATCATATCTGGAGGCAAGTCCACTGGAAATAAAATTTACTTTTACTTTCTCTCCTTTCTCTTGAATAAATAAGCTGAATCCTTCTTTTTATTCTCTTGACCGTCATGGACCACAAAAGATCCTCCACTCCACATAGAAGCTGCTCCGTATTCGCTCTTTTTATTGACAGCATAAAAACTAAGTCCAAAACGAGGAAGTCCTTCCTCATTAAGGAGGCGAGGCTGGAGCTTTGATTTATCAGCAATTCTTTTCAATGCCTGGATGCAGGCTTCCTCGGGTGAGAAACCTTTTCTCATGAACTCAACAACAGTAAAGCTTCCACAGTTGAGAATATTTGCCTCTCCTCTACCTGTAGAACCAGCAGCTCCCACATCGTTATCAACATATAAGCCCGCACCGATAATGGGTGAATCTCCTACTCTTCCTGGAATTTTAAAATAAAAGCCGCTGGTTGTTGTAACGCCAGCCAGGTTGGCTTTACCATCGATGGCTATACAGTTGATTGTCCCATGAAAAGATAAAAATGGCTCTAATTCTGACTCCAGCTTTCCCGACTTAGGAGGGAACCAGTAATCTCTCTCTGATAGAGTTTCCTTGCGCCGAAGCCAAATTTCTCTTGCTCTGTCTGTGAGCAGGTCTTCTTCTTTAAAGCCATGGGCTCTGGCAAATTTTAAGGCGCCTTCTCCAACGAGAAGAGCATGATCTGTCCTCTCCATTACGAGCTTTGCTACTTTCGAAGGAGTCTTTATGTTTCTTAAACTGGCTACTGCTCCTCCATTATGAGTAGGGCCGTGCATCACGGAGGCATCGAGCTCAACTTCACCTTCCTCATTGGGAAGGCCTCCGTATCCAACTGACCTCTCATTAGGATCTTCTTCTACAATATTGACACCAGCTATTACTGCATCCAGAGGATCAGATTCCTTTTTGAGAAGTTCCATGGCTTTTTCAGTAGCTCTTAATCCATTCCCGCTGGCGACTGCTTTCATATTAATATTTTTTTCTTTAACTGCATAATTCTCCTTTCTAGCAAAAAGTGAAACAGCACCAAGGCTGATTCCAGCTTGAAGAAATCCCCTTCTTGTGAGCTTATTATTCATAATGCCTCCTTTTTTATTTTTTTCAATTTGCCTTAACATTACCTAATTTATCATGGAGAAGCAACCCGAAATTCACTTCATATTAGATAGAAATCCTTCATCTGGAAAAAATCACCCCTCAAATCATCTCTAGGGGCTATTTACTTTTTTATGCGGAAAATCTATTTTTATCTCAGCTTTCTATTTACCATTTGCTGGCTGTTATCACTCCCAAGCCCTCCTTTTGCTTACCCCAAAACAGCCAGCATTTTTTTCTGAGTTTACATTCTCTTTCTGACTTTACATTCTCTTTCTGTATTAAATCAGGACAATGTACTTCACTATATGGACCATTTTTGCAGGAGAAGCTCCACCAATGCCCAGATTATACATGTGTGATAATATAATATGTGTATCTGAGAAAAATAATTTTTATTAATTTTATGGAAATAACTTTTACTAGGAGATCATGAAAGTCTTTTATCCCAGAACAATTACCAAAGCTTTTTTGAAAGAAAGTATAGCCAATCAAATTGAGGGAGATATTTTACATTATCAATTGATTTCATCTGAACGTATAAAAGAGCCTTATCGGATTAAAAACAAAGATTATGCCGATTATCTTAACAGGGTGAAAGAAATTACAGACGATGTAGGGGATTTTATCAAGGATTGCTTGCTCATATTTTCATCTCAGAGAAAAGATTTTCGTTATATTCGGAAAAAAAGTGAATTTTTAACCAAGCATGAAAACTTGCTTAAAATAAAAGTAAAAACAGATAAGGCGGATAAGCTTGTTAAGATGAGACTTGAACAACCTTCTTTTGTTTTAATTCCTTTAGTGCTATTTAAGGCTCGTGGGCAATCCCTCTATATTATCGACCACTACAATTCAAAAATTTCGTATGTGATTAGTAATCCTGAAAATCCCCTGAATGATGATTACTTTGTTGATAACGCCATGGAAGAATTATGGCACGTCGCCCTATATCCTTATCTTGTTGAAAAGGAAAACAGTGCCCTAAGAAAGGGGAAACCTCTTGATGATAAGAATTTCAAGAAAATGCTAGTCAAGGAGGGAGAAAGATTGAGCAGGCTCTTCACTTTCGCCTCTATAGATGAATTCAGACTCAAGAAAGATTACGAATATATTAAATCCGAAAGAATTCCAGAAAAAAGAGAGAAGTTTCTTATGGATGAAATTAAAAGAATAGGAATAAAAAGATCTTTAAAAGAGGTTAGAAAGTCCAAGGGATTTCTTGACTTTAGAAGGGAAACATAAGTTAAATCCTACATTCATCTGCTAAATTCTTTAATCCAAGATTTCTTTAAGTGTAATATCCGCATCCCATTCTAATCCACAATTTTAATTCAGTTCCCATTATTTTCCTATGATACTGGTGATTCATTTATGAATAAGAAGCTAGCTCTATTTGATATGCAGAAGCCTGTTCAGAAAATTAAAAAGGATTATGGATAGCAGTTTATTTCCGGTTTTCACATTTCTTTCCATTTTTATTCTTTTCCTAGCTTGTTATTTTCCTCGAGTTCGTCTGCAACATAATCCAATCCTAGGGATCCTAGGGTGCTTCTCTTTGGATATCCTGAGCTCGTGTCCCATCCTTGAAGTTTATAGAACTTGGTTTTAAACTCTTCGAATTTTCCTTTGTCCATCCGCCTACCAAGAACGTTAAAATAAATCCACTTCCCATCTTTTCTACCAGTAAGAAAAAGAACAGGCCCCTCCACTCCTCTACTTGGCTTTGTATAAATATATTCTGCGAAGTGTACCATATCCCTGTGCCGCCCCTGGAGCGTCCAGATGGCGTGGTCAAGGTTCCATATTTTCTTCCCCAGTTCGATGCCATCGAGAAAAGTAAGATTCCTTCCAGTTACAGCATTTAAGAATCTAGGTTCTGCCACTCCGGTTGACCCGATTTTACCGGGCGCTTGAAGATTGAGAAAATCCGGCCAACGCCAATCACAGAACAATGCCGACTGTTTCCAAAACCTGGTATAGTATCTGTGCCAAGCTACGAGTTTTGCGATGTGTTCGGAATACATGTTCTGGGTGCTGTAATCAAGCATCAGTCGATCACCTTGAAAGGGTTCCATCTTGTCAGTGTAGATCCTGACAAGCTCTTCGGCTGTGGCCTGCGGTTCAGCCCCATATATCTTGGCTATATTAGCATCCACCTTTATCCAATCAAAGTCATGTTCATTGATATCCCTATCGCCGAGAATGGATCCGTAGCCCCATTCGAGCTGAGAGATTGGTTCTTTATGGACCGGGATCCCCCAGAAGGGAAAGGGAAGAAGTCCGCTGGCAAGATCCTCATCCAATCTGCCCCATTTCTTGGCCGCTCTGATAGTTCCTTCGGCGATTAGGTCACCGAACGGGTGATTATTTCCCAGGCCGTCATTGCGGTAAGCAACCATCTTCACAAATCGCTCGACAAACTCCAGACCTCCGTATCCTTTAAAATCGAGAGGACAGTCTATTTTCCCGCCAGGACCCAAAACACGTTTAGAATTGAGGACCTTGAGATACTGCAACAAATAAATCATTTCAACGGCATTCAAGCCATATTTATTGATCAGATCACAGGCATGGCGTTGGATGTCAAGAGTTTTTGCAGCAAAATAAAACACAGTTGCAAAACAAGATGCCTCATTGCCGAGACCGCTCGCAAACCTGGCACGGCAACCCGAATGACAGCCGATGCATGCTTGGGGTCTTTGACCTTCCTTCGGCCTCTTCGATCCAGGAGGAAAGCCAAAGAGTAAGCCGGGCACGGGAGGGCTTTGAAAATCCGTTGTCATATAATTTTTTTTGAGATTTTTCATGTCAAACGCATATTTCTTTTTTTGCTCTAGCCGAGCTTGTATCAAGCCTTTTGGATCGTGGACTTTTACATCACCAGTCCCTATCACGCTTATAGCCTTCAGGTTCTTCGAGCCCCACACGGCCCCGAAGCCTCCTTGACCCGCCGCATTACTGGCATCGTGTATCAGACAAGCCATCCTGTTCAGATTCTCTCCTGCTGGGCCTATGGCCAAAACCGCTGGTTTTTGAGTTGTTCTCTCGGCCTTATCCTCGGATCGCAGCTTCATCCATTTGTTAAATTCCTGGCTATTCATGACTTCATTCCAGATCTTTTGTTGAGCCTTCCAAGTATCTAAACCCCATAACTGGACTGCTTCTCTGATAAGAACCTTTTCATTCCGTATATCGATCCAGACTGGTTTGTCTGCTCTTCCTTCGATAACAATCCCATCCCATCCCGCATATTTGAGCATGGATGAGAATCTTCCGCCAAAATTGCTGCGTGTAAACCAGCTGATGGGATAGGACTGGACTCCAATTCCCTGGACCTCGGTCCGGGCCGATGCAGCGGGTGCTAAAGTCCCGCATAAAGGTGATGTCATTATGGTGACTACGTTCGCAGGATTAAATCCATCGATTGTCTTGTCCTTGACTAAATCCCAGAATATTGCCGATCCCATTCCATGACCGCCAATCCACTGTTCGTAATTTTTAGTGGGTATGATGAAAGTCTTTTTTCTGGTTAAATTCACCCGTAGAATTTTCCCTGCATATCCGTTCATTTTATTTGTCTCCATACTCTTTTTATCAATTATCTAATTCCTGTATTTTAATCCGTCGGATATCCCAATAGACGCCAGGCAGGCCCTCTCAAATTTACTTTGTACCCATCTTCTCCTTTCTGTGAGGGTGTTTCCTTGACAAATTTTATGGCCTCAACAGGACAAACTTCTACGCAAGCTTGCTTCCCATCTGGCCCTCCTTTTTCTTCCCAAAACGGAGCATTGACGCAAAGATCGCATTTCTGGGCATGGTTTTCCTGGAAGTTCCAGATGGTTCGACTCGGTGGAAAAGGACAGGCTTCGACACACGCCATACAGCCTATGCACTTTGTCTTACACACCCTCCTGACATTTCCATGCTTTGTATCTATCGTGAGCGCACCCTCTGGACAGGCTTCAACACATGCAGGCTCTGCGCACTGCCTGCATTGTTCAATTGCTACGTCATCGGGCCATTTTTCGAAGGAATCTTGAATGATTTGTATCCTGGATAGGGATAGGTTTGCAGCTCCCTCGTGGACTAGAGAGCAGGCCAGCATACACGAAACACAGCCCTGACATTTCTTGAAATCAACCAGAAGATACCCCTCAGAAACTGGGATTGCTGCGATTCCTTTCTTCACCCAAACTAGATTTGTCAGGACTCCGCCGGCTCCGATTCCTACTATCATATCTTTTGACAGTTTCAGAAATCTTCTGCGGGATATTCCTGAGTTTTCATTTTTGATTGTCTTTTCGTCTTTATTACCCATGGATGGAAACCTCCTTCATCTCTGAATGAAATCCCCATAAATAATACTTACGTAGTACTCTTTCATAACTGAAATGTTTATTTTATGTCGGAGTAGTGACGATGTTTTAATTGAGATAACGGCGACTCTGTTAGCCAGCCATTCTGCCTAGAGTCCAGAGGATCACAACAAAAATAAGGGAACCGCTGAAGGCCCATCGGGACTCGAGTCGGGCATGAGTCCTGCTTCTAAGACCTAAAACGTATCCCATTGGCACAAGAATGGCCGCAGCCACAGCCGCGAGACTTCCTGTGAGGAACACATGATTAAGAACTTTCTGCCATCCACCCACAACCCATATTTCATACCGAACAACATAAGTAATGATAAGGGCAAAAAGAGCATAGCCCCCGTAGACTCCGGTTATGCCGGTTAGACTGCTGCGCAAAAAGCTCTTTTTATCGGCTTTCAAGAGAATTGAGGCCGCCAGATCAAAAGCTACACCCATTAAAAAAATTCCCAAAATATGGCAGACAAAGGATGCATTGACCAACCGGAAAAGAGCGGCCATCCCGCCGATCACAGAGGATGTTCCGCGCTTATTGAACAGCCCCCTGGCCACTGCCAAGAGAAAAAATCCCGAAGCTGAGAGGTACACTGATGCATTAGAGATATTGGCTTCGTATAAGGCTTTACCCCCAACAACTTCAGATAGACCCCAAAGCGATCCGAAAACTAAAAGCCAAGCCAAGGGAATGTATCTTGCCATAGTCAGCTCCTTCTAATTGACAGTCGCTTAATATTAATAGCGTCCTATAACTATACACAAAACAAAAGTAAACTTCAATTTAACTGGCTAAATAAAATTCTTAGGCAGGACAGGGACCGGGCGAATTCCCCAGATTCGGAAACATCCAGATTGTGGACGACAGCATCTGGGTTGTGGGCAATTGGCCGATGAAGATCGCTAAATACACCTCTGACGGACAGTTCGTTGATGAATGGAGGTTTTTTTAAAGCACAGTCGGGATCATCAAACAACTGCCCGAAAAGAATGTATTTCTGGAGTACCGAGTGACCAACCTTCCTTGTTTTTATACACAAATCAACCAGATATTTATTTCATTGAAGTGAGGAGAAACCTTGAATTTATTTCTTGATGGAGTTGAGGATTTTTTTAAATTCTGGAGTTTGACGGATGAATTGGAGGTCGTCTTCCTGCTCCATAGCGGATACATTGTTGAATCCGTTTTTAACAGCCAATTCCAGGTTTTTTATGGCGTTTTTTTTATCTTGATTCAAGGCATAGGCACGGGCAAGTCCATAGAAGGAATATCTTTGTCTTCCTGAATCTTCGGCGCCCGCTTGGACAGCAACTTCAAAAAAGGTTATGGCTCTTTTGAAATCGTTCTTTTCGAGATGTGACCATCCTTTACTGCTAGCATAGATTTCCAGATCAAAGAGCATCCGGAAAGCCAGGTTGCGTTGGGGAGCAGGATTATCTGAATTTTGTGCTTCTCTTTTTAAATCCTCTATTTTCAGTTTATCCAGTATTTTGTTGAGATTCATTTCTGGGAAAGGATAATTTTCAATCTGGGAGATTATGTTTCTGGAATTTTTTAAGATAGCCAGCTCTTTATTTTGATAGTCTTTTTCTTCTTTTACAGCGCGTTTATAACTCTCACTCTGTTTGAGTTGTGCAGTCTTTTTTTCGATTTCATCCGTGGCCATCCAATCCCTAAAAGTGGCCTCCAAGATTTCATAGTCGGATACAGCCAGGAAAAGCTGCCCTGAAGCTTCAAGAGCCTCTGTGTCTGTTAATTCTCTTTTGTAGATGTCTTTGATCAGGTTCTTATCTATCGGCTTGAGATCTTTTTTCATAGCCTCAATTTCCATACATTCTATCGCCCTGAGGCAAATATCTTGAGGAGGCCAGGAGTGTGTGCCGTCAAAAACCAACAAACGGTGGGGGACTTTATGCTGAGAGAGCTGTCCATCGAGAATTTTCATCTCAAGGTAGTTGAAGTCTTTGTTCCCGATGATGCCATAGTAAAAGGCTGGCGGGATCTCCTGCGGCGTTATTTCTGAAGAAAGGCCGGCCCCACAGGCGATGATGCCTGTCACATAGGTGAACATGATTTTTGCAAACCTGGATGCTACCCTGGCTCCTCCTGAAAAACCGGTCACATAGATTCTCTGCGGATCGATAGAAAAGCGGTCGTGTGTATCGTCCCATACGGCGATGATCGCCCGAACAATCGGCTCCATCGGTCCGTTTTGTGCATTATTGGAGCCAACGACTATATAATTGTATTTCTCCGACGCCTTTTTAAAGTGTTCCAGAGGCATCTTTCCTCTGGCACCAGGATCTAAGGCATAAAGGATCGGCCATTTTTTTTCAGGTGTATATGCCTGGGGCAAATAGAGGGCATAGCTCTGGGTAGGTTCCTTGGAGCAGATAACTTTGTCTATGATCTTGCCTTTTTCCAGATTCTCAAGGGAATAAGAGGAAAGAGGAGTCAGAAAAAGTGATGATATAAGAAAAAAAAGCATATGAGGGAAAAATCTTTTCATAAAGAAAGTATAAAAACATGATAATTTAATGTCAAAATTATGATATTATTTTTTATTCGGTCTGCTGGATGTTTCGTATTGACAGTGGGCCTGGATGAAAAGTTGACAGAGAGATAAGTGCGGTATCAGGAAAAAAGAGCCTTAGGACAAGCGAAGCTTGCATTTGAATAAAGCCCCGTACGTAAGTGCGGAGTTGTTTTACATTATAGATCTTTTTTAAGAGGTGGAACGTGGAAATTCTCTGTATTTCTCATAATCCAGGTCCAAACTTTGTCCATTGCTTGCAGCTAAATTTACCAGATAAAGGAGAAAACCCATCCTTTGGTAAAATTAAAAATGAATAACATTGAATTAAATAATCAAGATTTAATTGCTCCTTGTGGACTGTATTGTGGGGAGTGCGAAGCCTTACAGGATGGAAGGTGCAAGGGTTGTATTTCAAGAAAAGGACTTTGTTTAAAATATACCAGAATCTGTAAGATTTATAGCTGTTGTGCAGATGAAAAAAGTCTTCGGTTTTGTGGTGAATGCGAAAATTTCCCTTGCGAGAAATTCGCCAATTTTTTCGTTACGCCGGTCTGGTACAGCGAGGTAGTTAGCAATCTTAAAACAATCAAAAATGAAGGTGTAAGAGAATTTTTAAAGAAGCAAGTTAACAGGGTTACAGGATTAATAAATTGCGCAAAAGAAAAAGATATAAAACACTGTATTCAATGTAAACAGTGGCCTTGTGAAAAGTTAAAAAGACCGCCATTGGTACCTGATTAAATTTTTACAAACTTCAAGTTCGTAAAATTAGAACGAAAAAGCGCTAATTCGGTCAGCTGTTTTTTCTATTCAGCGAAAATAGGACTTTTTGGCCTTTGGCTTCCAATATTATCTCTTGTATCTCCCCATTAATTGACCTTTACCTAGGATATGCGCCTCCATGGATTTCAGCAATTTTTTCTTCTTAATCCCAGCCTTGAGATCGAGTTCTGTATCTAAAGCATAAAGCTTGAAATAATATCTATGCGTGCCACGTGGAGGACATGGGCCTCCATAACCAATTTTACGAAATCCATTTCTTCCCTGTTTCGCGCCATTTTCAAGTTCCTTATCAGGCGGTACATTCTCTGGCAATTCGTTGATGCTCGCAGGAAGATTAAAAAGAACCCAATGTACAAATGTCCCAATTGGCGCATCCGGATCATCACAGATTAAAGCGAGTGTCTTTGTGCCATCAGGAACGGAAGACCAAACAAGCGGAGGAGAAACATCTATTCCATCGCAGGTATATTTTTCCGGTATCATGCCTCCTTCCTCAAAAACAGGGCTCGTGATTTTAATTTCCATGTCTTTCCCTCCCATAATTGTAGATTGAGATTGATCTTTGCTTTGACAAGACCAAACCAAAACGAATGCGATAAATAGACAATAAATTTTATGAAACATTGCAAACTCCCTCCCTTTGAAGAAATTTTTATTCAAAAGCCAATGATGAATTAGTTGTTTTCCTTTTGAAACTTATAGCACTGTAAAAATTTGATGTCATAGTCGATAAGGCATAATAATGAAAATCCCCCTCCCTTTCAATCCTCAATAGCCGCTAATTCGTTCAGGTGTCTAAGAATCTGGAGACTAGGGTTGTTCGGTTTCCAGGTAAGATAATAAGAATTTGGTTTTTGGCTGTGTTGGGCATTTGAGAATCATCTCTTTTAGCGAAGAGCCGAAGATCATTGACAGGATCATCCGCCATATAAGATTGATTTTTAATGTAAATACCTGATAAAAAACAATTAAATCAACTAGTCTTGACACGCCCTGCTTCGTTTAGTATAAACCTTTTTCTTTCAATTAACATGAAAAAGAAAGTACTCTTAGCTGTTTCTCTCTTCCATTCCCTCAATGACGCGGCAACAATTACAGTTCCAATGGTTTTCCCCTTGCTCTACAGCCAACAATTCATAATCCAGAAGTATTATCATATCGGAATCTTATCTTATCTCGGATTTTGCATGACCTTCATCTTTCATCTTATAGTTGCCAATTTTTCTGATAAATTCGATTATAAATATCTTATTCTAATAAGTTACCTCGGTATCTGCCTATCTCTTTTAAGTATTACTTTTACATCTGTATTTGCCGGCTTTCTCTTGATTTATCTAATCTTCAGAGCTTTCACTAGCTTCTACCATCCTATAGGTATTGCCTGGGTCTCAAAAACACATCCCAGTCGAGGAATAGATTTTGCCATGGGAGTTCAAAGCGGCTCTGGAAATCTCGGGGTATTAATCGCCTTCATTTCTATTGGATATCTTGCCCAGAATTTTAACTGGAAGGTTCCTCTTATTACCTGGGCTGTGGCTGGGTTCATGTTGGGATCAACGAGCTTCTTTTTAGTTAGAAAGACTCTTACAAAAAGCGAACAATTCATCAAGCCTGATCTCGCCTCCTGGATTGAAACACTGAAGATATTAAAAATTTACATTCCTGGTTTTATATTCGGAGGTGCCTGCTGGGGAATAACAGTCTTTTATGCGCCTTCTCTTCTTCATCACAAATTCAAAATCGAAATGGGAAAGACTGGACTTAATTTAGCTTTATGGATAGCTATCGGAACAGTAACTACTTATCTGTTCGGCTACCTCAGCCGCCGTTTTGGTAGATTAAAAATCTCCTTATTTGGCTTTACAGGCACATCCTTATTTCTATTTGTCCTGGGAACAGCAGCAGAGCCAGTTCAGGCTGTAATAGGCCTGCTGTGCTTCGGAGGTTTCCTATTCCTCACCTACCCCGCCTTAAATTCTTATGTGGGAAATATAGCTCCTTTAAAAAACCAAGCCCAGGCATTCAGCCTTACCGCCAACATCCAGGTACTGACAGCAGCTACTGGGAATCTTATCGCAGGATTCCTCTCTGATAAATTTGGAATAAACTCTCCCTTCCTCTTTCTGGGAGTTATCGGAGTCTTTATATCTATTTTCTATCTATCAATAAGATCAAAGCTGTACGTAGTAAGCTAAAATCTACAGGATAGGGAAATAACGACAGCTTTATGATTTTTTATGCTATTAACTTTTACCTGGATAAAATTGTTAAAGATATTTCCAATCAGGGCGCCAAAAAAAGAACCAGCAATATCAAACGCTAAATCTCTTTCACTGAAGTAATTATCTTTTTTAGTGCTATCAATAAATTCTTTAACTAATCCAGGAACTGAACCTAACATTGTGCCTAGAAATACTCTTTCTGTGGTATTAAAGTCTGTTTTGTAATGGAGACAGCTTTCGCTTACTATTCCGAATACTGACGAGATTCCAAAATGTTTTAATTCATCGGATGCTGCAAAGACATTTATACCTGAAAGTGATAGTGAAAAAATAATTAAAATACACCAGATAAAGATTCTTTTTTGCAAAATTTTCATTTTATTTGTAAGCATCTTTTTTTCGTGATAAGGACAGAAAAGCGTGAGTATACATTGAAGAAGGTCGTATGAAGTTAAGCTCAAGCAAATTATTGTTCTCGTACATCAGGCACTTAAATCATTTTTATCTTAAAGATAAATTGACTTTAAGTTTAAAAACACTACTGGCCGATTCTTTTAGCCCTCCGCAACCAGATAAGGGAAAATGGAAATCCGGTGGCAATGAAGGCAAGGTCAACTAGAGATCTCTCCCATTCAAATATAGCCCGCAATACAAGCAGTGTTAAAATTCCAGCAAGGTAGAGTCCAGGTAGAAACGGGTATAAAGGAACACAGTAGCTGTCTCGACTGCGAGCACTTTTTTTTCGAAGCTTGAAGAGGGCGACTGTAGAAAATGCATAAAAAATAAGTACAGCAAACACCATGCCTGAAGCTATAGTCTCGAACTTACCCCTTATTAGCAGGATGGCAGCAGCCCAAAGGCAATGGGCCAAAATTGCGCGCGACGGGGTTTGAAACTTCGGGTGCACAAAGTTAAGCCACTTAAAAAACAGCCCGTCTTTAGCCATCGCATAATAAGCCCGGGTAGCTGTCATCATCGTGCCATTGATGCTACCCGTTGTAGATATAACAACAAGAAAGGCAATGAAACCGGCGCCAACCGGCCCAATGAGCTGGGTGGCCACATCAGAGGCTACAACAGTGCTTCCGCGCATACCTTCTATCCCAAGAGTTCGATGGTAAATCATATTCGTCAGAACGTAAGTAATGACAATAATGCTAACTCCGATAAACATGGTTAAAGGGACAACGCGTCGAGGATTCTTCATTTCTTCTGCAACATAGCCAACCCGATCCCAGCCAGTGTGGGCAAAGACAATAAGCATCAGTGCTGCAACGGTATTTCCAACTGGTCCCAGCCCTCCTGTGGGAGGGGCATGCGTAGCCAGTAAGTTTTCATGCCCCTTTATTAAAAACAAACCTAATCCTACCAGAATGAAAAGTCCGCTTATTTTAAGAATACTTGATACTTTCTGGAAAGCACTTGCCCTTTGGATGCCAACATAGTTAAGAAGGCCTAGTACAAAAATCACGGATAAAGCCACGGTCGTGTGTGCTATACCTTTTAACTCCACAAAATTACCCAGATAATCAGCAGTGATAATTGCAAGGCCAGCGGCTGCGCTGGTCCTTATAATGATGAACTGTGTCCACCCAAACATAAAACCTGCGTAAGGACCAAAACACCGGCTGATGTAAACATATTCCCCACCCGTATTAGGCAGTCTGGTGCCGAGCTCTGCATATACAAATCCTCCCAAAAATACGAATACACCGACTATTATCCATAAGGTGATGATTACAGAGAAAGACCCTAAATAACCTGCAATTATCTGTGGAGTGGAGTAAATTCCAGCGCCAATTGTAATCCCGATTAGCAGCGCAATTCCATCGAATACTCTTAGAGTTTTCCGCAGCGATGGTTGCTGGATTTTTAGCGTATTTTCTTTATTTAAAATGTAACTAATCCCAATTTTTTCAGATCCTCTGACAAATGAAGGACTAATTCAATATCTGTTTCGTCATATTCACAGGATACAATATGCCTAATATTCAAGAGACTTCTTTTTCCGTTCATTAAATTGATAATTTCGAACATCTTTGAACCGTAATCCCTTCCTGCTTTCTGCATGTTTTCTTGGTACCAATCAGACTCCTCTTTGCTCAGGTTCTCCTCCAGGTAATTCCACGGAAGCGGCCCTTTAAAAAGCCTTTTGGGCGTGAGTGACGAAGCTTTTTTGTAAAGCTCTGTCAATACAAATTTCTCTTTTTTTATTTTATATTGCTCGCACAAGAGGTTATACATGAACTCAATCTTTTCTTTTTCCTGGTCAATCTTGTCTTTTATTCTGTCTGCCAGTTCATCAATTAATTTTCTACTTATTTTTTCTTGGCAAAGTTCCTTTACTTCTTTTATGTTTTCTCGTTCAAAATCAGCTTGTTCTCCAGGATAATTGAGAATATTTGAGTAGATTTCAGCTAAAATTTTTCTCTTGTTACTGCTCTTTGCATAGTGATGTAGTAACTGGAGGGACTTTCTGGTCCTCTCTGCCATTCTCAATTGCGCCTGAGTGTAAACTGCGCTTGCAATTTTTACAGCATCATCATCCTCAGCACTGGCAATAAGAAGAGCGGCTCCTAAAGCCAGGCTAATGATTCTCTTCATCTCTGTTGGATCACATTTATCAGGAGTATCAAGGTTAGTATGGTGGAACACGTCACCATGGCCCAGCATTGGGGAGGGAATAGAAAAAAACGAATCATTGAACATAACATGATCTGATCCCCCTCGAAATGAAGTAGTACGGAAATTGAAAGGAAGCCTACTTCCTCTGGGAGAATAGAATTCAGATTCATCTATCCAGCCGATCAGGTTTATGAGAACATCGTTAATATAACCTGGTACAGAATAGGGAGACTGAATAATATTAAAGCTTGACTGGCAAAGAAAGTAATTTTCGCCAATCATGTCCAGGTTTAATCCAGCTATTCCTTTATCTTTGAGGTCAAGATGCTCTGATAAATAGGCTGCTGCTCCGTGTATCTCGGGAAGCCAGAGGAAGCGAATAGTTCTTTTTGGAGGCGGAATCTCTTTTTTATCGACTAGCGAGAGTATGTTCCTGGCCATCTCTACCATTCCGGCTGAGCCAGAAGCATTGTCATTAGCTCCAGGCTTGTAGTGATCGAGATGTCCCATGATGATGATTTCCTGAGATGGATATTCACTTCCTTTTATTCGGGCTTCAAGCACCGGCATCTCTCCATCAAAGAGCTCAGCCTCTACTTTGGCTTTCATTACAACCTTCTTTCCTGTCTCAAAGAGAGATAGAAGCTGCTTTTCTTGTCTTCTGGAGATAGCAAAGCCAAAACCAGTCTTCTCCCTTTCCTCTCCTTTAGGAGAAAGACGATAGACTTCGATTAAATCCGGATATTGAAGACGGTCTTCCCTGTCTGAGGGCCCCACAACAACTCCCAGAGCTCCTCTGTTAATTACAGCCTGACGATGAACCTCAGTACCTTCTCCTCCTGTCGCAAATACGATTTTTCCCTTGACATCTTTATCTTTGTAGTTAGAAGCTGATTTTCCTTTGCCTACATAGACAACTTCAGTTTCAACCTCTTCTGTTCCTTGAGAATAGGGCATAAGACTCACAGCTTGGTTAGAAAAGCGAGCGATAAGTTCTCTATGAGGTTTCATAAGCCATAGTTCAGCCTCTTTTACCCGCCACCCCACAAGTGATGTCCAGAGAAAATATTTTTTAAAACCATCTGCTCTGTATCGTTTAACTTTTATCTCTTTCAATCCTATCTTTTTCAATTCTTGAACAAGGAAATCAATACAGCGGTTGTAGTCAGAACCCTCCCCTCCTCCTCTGATGCGGTGAAAGCGGGATATTTTAGATACCATGTCCCACGCTCGCTCACCCGAAACCTCGTTCTGGATCGCATCTAAGAACTCCTTATCAAGCAGATAAGAATTCTCCTGGGAAATGATAAACAGAGGACAAAACAGCAGTAAAATTACGGCAATAACTGAAAAGATAATTTTAGCTTGACCTTCCATAATGCACCTCTTTTCCTAGAAATATTCAGGACTTTGGAAAAAGTATAAGAATAGTTTCTGCAACGAATGAAGAGAGATATAATTATTCTACTTTTTCAACTTGAGAACCTTTCCAGGGAGTTTTCCATTCCACTTCCCATCAGAAATAACGATTTCTCCATTAACAAGCAGATGCTTTACTCCTTCACTGAACTGGTGAGGATTGGAAATCGTAGTCTTTATTTTAATATTGTTCAGGTCAATTACAGCGATATCAGCTATATATCCTTTCTTTATCCAGCCCCTATCCTCCCAATTCATAATTTGAGCTGGAAGAGAAGTTTGCGAGCGAATTACATGAGCTAGGGAAACACTCTTTCTCTGAAGAGCATACTTTTTTATTTTATGAAGAAAAGTTGAATAAGCCCTGATATGAGTAAGGCCGATGCCATAAAAAGGAGCTGTCCCGTCACTTCCTGTACCTACATAATCTTTCTTCATTATGTATTCGATATCTTCTTCAAGCATCTGAAGAGGAATACACTTGGCTCCCATGAGTTCCAATTCAATTGCTGCATCTTCTATGGTTTTCCTCTTCATGGCAGCTACCTGTTTCAATGACTTCCCTTCTAGTTCCTTCTCCACACAAATACCGACAATGATATTTTCAGGACCAACCCGTTCCTCGATATACTTTTTGACTTCCTGACGGATTTTTTGAGCTTCACCAGGATTTTGCATTCTTTTTAAAAACAGATTCCGCCCCCTAGCACTCTCTGGTCTTTGAAAATCTGACAGATTGACCAGCATTCGTGCTACATAGTTTACGAGCCTCTTTCTGGAAAGATCCTTCAAGAACTGATTATGGCGATCTGAGATAGGAATCATTGGAGTAACCTTTTTGTAGAGGTCGATGAGTTCATGATCTCTTAGGTAATCAAAAACATTAATGATGTCTTCCCTCTTCAGTCTCTCTGCTTTTGGATCTCCAATCCAAGTTCCACCAGGAATGAGTCTCTGGTAAGGATAACCACTCGAGAATTGATATGGATATTGGTCAGCAGTAATTGAGAGGCCTCTGGAGCGAGCTTCTTCAATGAGAGCGCATGCATCCTTAACAAGACCCCAGTTTGCCTTTCCCATTACTTTGAAATGCGATATATGGGCTGGTGCTCCGCTCTTTTCTGAAATTTCAATGGCTTCTTTGACTGCCTCGAGAAGCTTTCCCCGTTCATCCCTGACATGAGTGTGATAAATCCCTCCGTAGGGCGCTATGATTTTAACTAACTCCAGGACCTCATCAGTCTTGGCATACCTCCCAGGAAGATAAATCAATCCTGTTGAAAGGCCTTGTGCTCCCTGTTCCATGGCTTCTTTTACCAGAGCTTTCATCTTCTCTAATCCCTCTGGAGTAGGTGCTCTGTTTTCCCTTCCCATGACTAATTCACGAACTTGACCATGGCCGACAAGCAAGGCTGAATTGGGCCCGATCCCTTCCTCAGACCAGCGCTTCATCTGATCCTCAGCTTTCTCGAAAATTGGCCAGGCACTTTGGCCACACTGGCCGACTATTACTGTTGTAACACCTTGAGTTAAGTAATTCAGGCAGGCTCTGTTCTCAGGAAAGTACATACCTTCATCAACGTGTGAATGAAGATCGATAAAGCCAGGAGTTAGGTAGAGTCCCTTAGCATTGATTATCTTAGCGGCTTTTCCTCGGACAGATTTTTCAACCTTAACAATTATTCCATCTTTAATTGCAACATCTGCTCTAAAAGATGGTTTCAAGGAACCATCGAAGATCCTTGCGCTTTTAATAAGAACATCATAATCATACGTTTCTCCTTTCTGGGCGTAACTAATATTTCCTATGAAAAAGAATACTGACAGAATGAATAAAAAAGAGTAAATAATGCCTTTGGTTTTCACGATGCCTCCTTTTCTTATTATATTTTTGGCATAAAAAAATTGTTACATCTCCATGTCATCGAAATTCATTAAAATGTTAAAGACGAGCATAAAATTCACCTTCGTCTGGAAACGATGAAGAGGATTGAAATTAAACATTACAACATGACCTTTCTCAACTGGCATGCTCACTATTGCTGCCTTTCCTTTAATCTCCTTCTCTCCTTTGATATATCCACTCATGCAGATGTCATCTGATTTAGCATATCGAAGCACTATATGCTCCTTTTCTTCATCAGGAATATTAAACATAAATCCAAAACTGTGGTAAAGGGGTATATTTTTACCATAACCGTAAAGTATAGGATTTTTGTTATCAACCGCTTCTCCTTTTAATATGGATCCAGGAACGCGGAGCTCCTTAGTAATTCGCGTAGATATATTTCTAACCAACCCAAAATCAAGCGCAAGTCTGCTGGAAGAGCCAAGGAGGATCACAATTCCTCCCTTATCAATAAAATTTTTCAAATTTTTCAAACCTTCATAACCCATGCCTCCTGTTATATCTTTGCTTTGATCAACAACTCCCATGTATTTAAATTCTTCTGTTTTCTCGTAAGGGATAGGTCCTAATTTAGGGTCATATCCGAAAACAATAGTTTTTGTATCCGTGTAAGAACTCTGGTGAGGGATGAGAATAATATCATAATCACTACTCATGTTTCCTCTTCTAAGTCTATCCTTAGAAATAGTGGCATAAGGGATTTTATACTGATCGAAAGCAAATCTTATCCAACCTGAGTTTTGGGTATTTGTCCAGGTATGATAAAGGGCAATTCGGGGAAGGTTGATCAGATGCTTTTCTACGTCTATTTCTTTATCAACAGAGTAAGCATTCAAGCCAAGCTCTTTAGCTGCAGTTGAGATGGCTATATATTGTCTCTCTGAATTATCTTTATCCACAGGAATTATGAAAGAACCAGGCGGAAATTCGATGTTTCCAGCTTTGAAAGTTTTCTCCGCTGCATAAAAGACATGATCTTTCAAGGCAAATCGAAATGTAATCAAATTATTATTGGCTCTGTGAGGAATTATGTAGGCATATTTGGCTTTCTTTCCTTCCATTTTTCCTTTTATTCTAATTTTTTCTTTTAAAAGGATACCAGGAATATCAAGAACATCTCTGTCATCAATCCTTACTGTCTTTACTCCATGCATGTAGCCTAACGTCCATCCTACATCATCATAAGGCCTTGAAGCGGTTTCAGGAAACTTCTGTACTTCAAGTAGCGTCTTAGCATAAGTACTATAAGGCTGGTTCATCTTAACTACATAAGAACCTTTAGGGAATGTTCCTGCCTTAACCTTTATCTCTTTTTTCGCTTGGCTAATCTCCACTCCTTGAGTAATCAAGAGGTTTAAAATATTTGCTGCCTCAACGGGATGATCTTGCTCCTTTGCTGGAGGCACGATCCACGCATAGGGAGGCTCGCTTCCACTCCTCTCTACAGCATTAAAACCTTTTCTCCAGAAATTAAAGAGGATTGTTTCTTTATTATTAGCTACGAGGTTAAGCCCACAAAGAATTCCGCTTTGCTGATAATTGATGTTATTTCGTATCGACCACGTGACTTTCTTATCAGGAGGCCAAGGCCTGTACCATTCTTTTTTAGTGACATTAAAACGACTCTGGAAAGACTCTTCTTCTTCTCTCTTGAGAACTCTTTCCATAGTTGTAGCGCCCCCATTGCCAAATGTCTCGTAGAACCTTCCAATAGCATTGTGAAGGTTGGCTACCCACATTAAATAACCAGGATACCATCCAGTATAGAAAGCATGAGTCCATACTCCTGGCATTCCCCTCTTAGTAAGCTCTGTTACTTCCCAAAATGCCAGCCAGTGCCACTCGCTTACGAGGATAGGATCAAGGGATGGATAGTAGGGTCCTGTACCTGTGGAAATGTAGAGGTATGGAATCGATTCATGGAGGTCATGGGCTGCTTGAGGGTTCCAATCGAGGAACATCTTTATTACATTCTTAGTGAGCGGCTGGCTTACTTCAATGTCGCGGTTATTATCGTGAAAGACATATTTTCCCCAGTAGGGCGGTCCAGGAAACCTTGATCGTTCATCACTGATGTCTTTTCTGTAACGGTAGTACCAATCAGTGAAGCTGTCATGGCCATCAGGCTCAGCACAGGGTGTAATTAGTACTATGGCGTTATTTCGGATGACTTTTACAAAAGGATCCTCTGAGACTGCTAATCTGTAAGCCAGCTCCATGGACATCTCAGCACTTCCCGTTTCCCAGGAGTGAAGATTACAAGAAATGAAATAGATAGGTTTAGCTTGAGTAATAATTTCTTTTGCTTCTGCTTCCGGAGTTTTCCTTGGATCAGCTAAAGCAGCAGAATAAGCTTTGTATTTCGAAATGTTACTGATCGCATCCTCAGAAGCAATAACCACGATATACATCATCCTGCCTAGATTGGTTTCTCCGATGGGAATAAGATCCACATTCTTAGAAGCCTCAGCAAGAGCTTTCATGTAACGAATTATGTCTTCGTAATAAGTTAGCTTTTTTGGAGTTCCAACAATGTAACCAAGTATATCCCTAGGAGAAGGGACCGTGTCTGATTCAGGAATGTGGTCTATAAGAGAGTTTAAAAACTTCTTATCAGTTGTATATTCTCTTATGAGCTTAGTACTTTCTTCATCTATTTTCTGCAGGGCATAAAAGGGACAAGTCAAAAACAGCAGGAAAAGCAAAAGCCAGGATATTGTAGAAAGACATTTTCTCATCTATCCTCCTCATGTATAAAATAAATTCACATTATATAGAAATACACTTTCTGTCAAACACTTTTCGTTATAGAACCGCTGCTATATGGACGGTTCTATTTTCTATATTTGGCTTGATTCTTAACTATTTTTGGAGATAATTCCTGTTTTATTTTTTTTGACGAAAGTGTATTATTTTAGCGATTATTGAATTAAAAGAGGAGTTACAATGGATGTTAATCACTTTATTGAGGAAAAAACTCAGGAAATAAAAAAAACCATCGGCAACGAACGAGCAATCTCTGCCCTATCAGGCGGAGTCGATAGCTCAGCCTGCACAGCCCTTGCTCACAGAGCAATCGGCGATAATCTTATAGTAATTTTTATAGACGACGGCTTGATGAGAGAAGAAGAACCTGAGGAAGTGCAGAGGATATTTTCAGAACTGGGAATCAACGTTAATATCATCGAGGCTCGGGATGAGTTCTTCAATGCCTTAAGAGGAAAATATGATCCAGAAGAAAAAAGGAAAGCTTTCAGGAATACATTTTACTCTATCTTCGGCAGAGAAGTGATTAACAGTAAAGCTAGATTCTTAATTCAGGGCACAATTGCAGCGGATATAATCGAAACAAAAGAGGGAATAAAAACCCAACATAACGTGCTTCAACAGATTGGAATCGATTCTGAGAAAGGCTTTGGTTTTAAAGCTGTTGAACCCTTAAAAGAATTATTCAAGCATCAAGTTCGAGAAGTTGCCAAAGCGCTCGGGCTCCCAGAAAGAATCTATTCAAGAATGCCTTTTCCTGGACCTGGGCTGGCCGCAAGAGTAATCGGTGAGGTTACTCCGGAAAGAGTCTCAACAGTCAGGAAAGCAACAAAAATAGTCGAAGAGGAAATAGAGATATTACAGCCCTTCCAGGCATTTGCTGTTTTATTGAATGATAAAGGTACAGGAATTGAGGAGAGGGCGAGAAAATTTGGCGATATTATCATTATTCGCTCAGTTGAAAGTAAAGACGCAATGACTGCTGAACCGAGTCAAATTTCCTGGGAAATTCTTAAGAAAATCACTCAAAGAATAACAACTGAAATCCCAACTGTTACCCGTGTAGCTTATGAAACTACTCCTAAACCTCCAGCAACTATCGAATACATATAGACCAAAATATTTTCCTTTATCCGCGGCGAGAGTCTATGCGACTTTTACTCAGTTTCTTTTCTTGAATTTTTCAAGAAGTTCAGTGTACTTATTGGAAAGGTCCATTTCCTTACCATCTATAAAAACTCGCTTTATGTTTGTTCTCTGCTCCAATATATCGCCATCTGCCAGAACAATGTTAGCGACTTTTCCCCTTTCAAGACTTCCCATTATTTTGTCCACACCAAAAATCTCTGCAGGGTAGATTGTTACTGCTTTTAAGGCTTCTTTCCTGTCTAAACCAAAAGCAGCGGCCTTCGAAGCATGGTAAGGAAGGTCCTTGGCCAAAGTCGAGCTCCGTGAAGAAAAGGCAAATTTCACACCTGCTTTATGAAGTACAACCGGATTCCGGAAAATACCATCATAGCCATCCTCCCATTTTTGAGGCATATCATAGAGAGGGCCGAAAATAACCGGAATTCCCGCTTTCCCTAAATCTTCTGCAACTCGCCACGCCTGTTCTACGCCAAAAAATATTGCCTTTAGCTTTTCTTCTTTAACAAACTTAATGGCAGCCTTTATGTCTTTATCAGCATGAACAGAAATCATTACAGGAAGTTCACTTTTAACTACAGGGAGTAGAGATTCAAGGCTTTCATCAAAATCTGGATGAGAAAGAAGTAATCTTTTTTGAGCAGCTTGCTTTCCCTTTCCATAATACCGAACATCATTCAGGATTTTCTTTAACTCTTCAATCTGCTTAGAAGAGTCCTCCAGAGGTCGGGCCTCTCTTTCCCTTCTGCGCCTTGGAATTCGAGGGAATTCAATATGCATGGCCACTGGACTTTTAATGACCATCTCATCTGGAGTCCAGCCGAAAAGTTTTATCAATCCACTCTGACCTGTAATGAGCGAGCCAGAAGGCGCAACAAGAGCAGCTGTGATCCCATTAGCTCTTGCTATTGGAATATGGACTGAATCAGGTCTCAAAGCTTCTACAGTTCTTAGTTGAGGATTTATCCTCCCCGTTTCTCTGTAGTCAACCGTGGACCTTAATGATCCAATCTCAGCAAGCCCTATGTAGCATAGAGCATCAATCATTCCTGGGTAAACAAAAAGGCCTTGGGCATCGATTATTTTTGCCTCAGAAGGGATTGTGATATCTTTTCCTACAGCTTCTATCATATTATCCTTTATGAGAATAATTCCTTCAGGAATATCTTCTCCAACAACAGGTATAATAGTAGCTCCTTTTATCGCAGTGAACTTTGGACTCTTTTCCTGTGAAAAAACAAATAAGGAAATCAGTATCAGAAGCGCCGTAAAAATAATTACTTTCTTCTTCATTTCTTCCCTCCTCTTTTCTTCTTTTCTTCTTCCGCTTTCTTCTTCTCCATTTCCTCCCTCTCTTTGAGGTACTGTGCCCGATCAAAGTAAATTTCTCCTTCGATTATTGTCACATCGCACCGGGTGTACGCACTCAGAGGATGCTCGTTAAATATGGCTATATCTCCGTGTTTTCCTACTTCCAGGCTTCCTGCAATTTTTTCTGTTCCCAGTTGTAAAGCTGGATTAATTGTGATGAGTTTTAAAGCTGCCTCTTCAGAGAGTCCTCCGTATTTCATCGCCTTGGCTGCATCATTGAACAGGCGGCGGATTCTTTCAGAACTGTCCGAGTTTAAAGAAACAAGAACACCTTTTTTTGTGCAGTAGCCAGCGTTGTAAGCAATACCATCGTACGCTTCAACCTTATAAGCCCAATTATCAAGAAATACAGAAATTCCAATTTCTTCCTCTTCAAGCTCCTTGGCTATTTTAAAAGCCTCAGAAGCATGCTCAAAGCAGACAACCTTAAAACCGAGTTCTTTTGAAAGCTTAATAAATTCCAGGATTTCATCGGCTCTATAGGCGTGGCAACGCGCTATCATCTTGCCCCGAAACATGTCAGCTAAAGCTTCCATTCTGAGGTCTTTTCTCGGAGGAATCAACAGAATTGAGGATTTTTTTGAATTTTTCGCCTTTTCATACCTCTCCCATTGTTCCATGTAATTTTTGGCCTTCATGAATTCACGGCGGATGATGGCATTAACTCCCATCCTGGATTGAGGATAACGAACAACTGGAGTAAAGAAATTAGAGCGTTTAGGATTTTCCCCAAGAGCGAATTTCAAAGTCCTGTAAGCTTCGTTTACAATAATCTCCTCTGCAGGACGGCCCCACTTCATTTTGAGGACGATATTTTGACCCCCAATGGGATTTCCGCTTCCGTGCATTGTATGAACCATTGTTACACCGCCAGTCAGTGCAGTATAAATACTCGGATCTTCAGCATTGAGGACATCCCTGACTCTAACTTCAGGCGTAATAGCCTCCGAGCTTTCGTTTCCGGCTGAAAGAGCAATATGAGTGTGGGAATCGATTATTCCAGGAATCACATACTTCCCTGAAGCATCGATGATTTTCATTCCTTCGGGAGCCTCTATGTCTTTTCCTATTTTCTTTATGATGCCTCCTACTATTAAAATATCTCCCTTTTGTATGGTCCCATTAGTTACAGTCAGGATTGTGCCGTTCTTTATTAAAAGATCTTGCCCAGAGGCGAAAATTGTTATGAACAACATGCAAAAGAATATACTTGAAAAAATAATTATTTTTCTCATGACCTAACTCCTTTAAAAGCTGTTTTCAGGGGCTTTTTTCAACTGCAATTCGGCACTTCCGCCAGGAAAATCGACAGTTCCTTCTATCAAGTCTTTTTCAACTTTTCCACTAAATGTCATCTCTACAGTTTCATCCATTATTTTTGCAATAAAGGTAAAATCCAGTTCTTCACCGCTTAAAATTCCCTCAGTAATCTCCCAAATCCCGAAATTACTAGAAATAGTCCCTATTATCTTATTCCCTTCTTGTTCAAACTCCACTGTTGTTTCCAGCTCGCCCATGGGGCCTGATACTGTTCCTGTCCATTTACCTGCTATGTTTAAGGCAGCAGCTTTTGCTTTTTGGGGAGGTTTCTTCATTTTAAAGAGAACACCATCGACAAAAACTTTTTCGACGCGACTCTTATCCTCGAAGATTTCTCCTGAAACGAGGATGACATTGGCAATTTTTCCTGGCTCAAGACTTCCGATGAGATTGCCAACACCCAGGTACTGTGCAGGATGAATGGTTAGAGCTTTGAGTGCTTCCTCTTTAGGTAGTCCAGCCTTTAGGGCATTTTGGATGTTCCCCAGAAATTTATCTGCAGTAGTCAAGCCATAAGAGGTAAGAGCAAATTTGACTCCTGATTTATGGAGATTAGATGCATTGGCTGGATATATCTCTTTTTCAGCCTTTTTCTTCAATTCCTCTCCCTGATTAACGTAGATACTTGAATAAGGAGGCTTAAAATCCAGAGAGACCAGAAGAGGAATTTCTGCTTTTTTTAAATATTCAGCCACCCTCCATGCTTCATTGGCGCCAGAAAGAAGAGCATTGAGCTTGAATTCTTTGATCAGCCCCAGAGCACGCTTTATGTCTTCCTGGTTTTTACAGTTAAAAACGATGGGTTTTTTATCCTGAGTGAAAGGAACAAGAGCTTCAAGGAAAGGATTATACTCAGGCCTTTTTATTCCTTTGCCTGCCTTTATAAAAAAAGATTTATAGGTATTGTAATGTTCTGCATCAAGGAAAGATTGCCTGAGTAAAGCCATTGTGCCCATAACAGAAGCCGGATAAACACCTTTTGCAGTGCTAAAACTGATATGAAGAGCAAAAGGATTCTTGATGACCATCTTCTCCTTTTCATCTCCGTTCAGGTTCAGGAGAACACTCTGGCCCGTATAAATTCCTTTTTCTTGAGCAACTAAAACAGTTGTTACTCCTATCTTATGAAAGCTTTCGATTTTAGATTTTTTGGGTTTTAAGACCTTGAATACCATAACATCTGGATATCGACCACTCTCTTTTTCCTGAGAAATCAACGGGCTTCCCGTTGTCTGCACAGTTTCTTTTTTAGGCAATTCTATAAAGAGGCTGGTATGGGCATCGATTAATCCGGGATAGGCAGTCAAGCCTTCAGCTTCGATTACTTCTGCATCTTCTGGAATTGATATTACTTCTGAAGGGCCTAAAGATTCAATAAGTCCATCACGAATGATGATCACTCCTTTGGGAATCTCAGGAGCTGATACTGGAATAATTTTGCAGTTAACAATCGCATATGTGGGTCCGACTCGAGCTGAAGAGCTGATCGACAGGAAAATAAATAAAATAGAAATGCAAATGATAAAGGAAAAACATTTGTTGACTTTCATGATCCTCCTTTCTATGAATACTTATTTATATAAAATCCATTCCCTCTTTAGAAAAAAGTGAGGGTGGGATTGTATCAAATAAAAAAATCTACGTCCACAGCATTAAAGCATTTAAGAATACGTAATTATCGATATTTATATAAAAAGTCTTTGTGGCGTACGAAGCAACCATTTAGGGCATCTCTTAATAGACTGGTTAATCAAGTTTTGGTAAGCTTTATTTTCAAGGCATGAAAAGCCCAGGCTTGACTACGGCAAGATGAGAAAAGGTCTTCACAAAATATATACACAAGTTTCATCGAGGTATGAGTTTATAAACCATATATTGACCTTTGGCCTCGATATACGCTGGCGCAGGAAGGCAGCTAAAGAGGCGGCAAAAGCAACTGGCCCTATGTGGCTGGATGTCTGCAGCGGCACTGGAGAGATGGTTCAAAATCTTTCTTATTGTGCGGGGAGTAGCGTAAGAATAGTTGCTGTCGATTTTTGTCTTCCTATGCTGACCAGGGCTATGGAAAAATCTTATCCTAAAAATATTTTTTTTACACTTTCAGAAGCAAATTTTTTGCCGTTTCCCGATGAAACCTTTGACCTTGTGACAATATCCTTTGCGACTCGTAACATTAACCACCGAAGAGAACTGCTCATTAATCATCTCAGGGAGTTTCTGCGTGTTCTCAAGCCAGGAGGTTGCTTTGTAAACCTTGAGACCAGTCAGCCTTCATGTGAAATTTTACGAAAACTATTCCATTTTTATGTACGATTGGTAGTGAAGCCAGTTGGTTTCTTTTTTTCTGGCTCAAAAGCAGGCTACAGCTATCTTTCATTCACTATCCCTCGTTTTTATCCACCAGATGAATTTTCTCTTATACTTGGACAGGCAGGATTCAGTCATGTTTCTTATCGGCACTTACTTTTTGGTATCTCAGCAATCCATACAGCGATAAAATAAGAAAAAAATACTGGACAACAGTAAAATTTAAAATATTGATTAGGTAAGATTTTATTTTATAATATAACCTGCTAAGGCGACGATGGAAATCAATACTTCGCATAAAAAAGCAATAAAAATGCTCGAAGCAACAGTTGGCATCGAATCTAATACAAGAAGACTTCTACCTGAATTTCCTCTTCCGATTAAAGTCGAATCACTTCTTACAGATTTTCAAGATATTAAGGAAATACCCTATTCAGCCGAGTTAGATGGCTATATTTCAATAGAGGAAGATGCATCTCATGAGGCTTCTCTCAAATTCTCGATAGAAAAGGTTGCGTTCAAAGGCCCCTTCATAAGACTATCAGAAGAAACTTCAGATCCACGTTTCACTCTCTGGGGCAACCAAGGATTCCTCTTTAGATACCTTCTCTATCTACTAGAAAAAAAACATAAAATTTTCAACTTTCATGGATGTGCCCTCTACCAAAACCTTAAAAATCGCATCTATCTCATCATAGGTGGAGCTGGAAGCGGAAAAACAGTTTACCTTCTCAGCGGCTTGGCTCTCGGGTTAGAGCTCTTTTCTACAGAAATAATCCATTATCGGGTCGAAAATAGAGATATTACCTGGTTCATGGGATCCCTTGTAGATAATGTTAGAGCAGGCACTCTGAGGCATAATTTTCCGCAATTCATGATTGATCTCGAATTGACACATATAAAAAATGAATGGCAGAAAAAAATTGCCATTGATTTATCTGCATATAAATCAAAAAAAGAGTGTATAACAAATCCAGAGGTAGTGATTATTTTTCCCCGGATTGAAGAAGGACGGAATGGCTTCCTCTTTACTCCTATGATCAACAAGAAGAAAATTACTAAGCTGCTTTTTGATAATATTTCTCAGAAGTTAACTGAAACAGTCATTCTTTATGACACGATTCCTTTATTAGGATTTGATGATCAAATAATGGCCTTGAGTCGACTTAATTCAGTCGTGAAGCTTGTCAATCATGAAAATCTAAAGAAAGTAGCTTCTGTACTCTCGAATCCTTATGAATGTTGGGGCGATATCTTAGAGTAACCAAGAAAAGGAGGAAAAATATGACTAAAGCTTGGGAAAATGTTTTTCAAATTCCGGTAGAGGGAAGAACGATTAAGCCGAGGAATGAAGGATTAACCATGGTTATAGATAAGGGCATCGGTCTTCAAAGCCTCAAAGATTTGATACAGACAGCGGGAGATTATATCGATATAATTAAGCTCACTTTTGGAACTTCTGCCTTTTACGACGAAAATCTTCTGAAGAAAAAAAACGAGATTATCAGGTCTTCGAACATAGATATAATGCCAGGAGGGACTTTTCTTGAAATTGCAGTCTGGCAGAGAGTCTTCGATAAATATCTGAAGAAGGCCAAAGAGCTTGGTTTCTCCGCAATAGAAGTATCGGATGGTACTATTGAAATATCCAGAAAACTAAGAGGTAACATCATCAAGAAGTGTGTGGATACAGGTTTTAAAGTAATAACAGAAGTTGGGAAAAAAGATCCAAGGGAAAAATTGCCGATTTCTTTAGTTCATTCATTAATCGAAGAAGATGTAGAAAATGGAACCTTCAAAGTCATAATTGAATCCAGGGAAGCTGGAAAAGGCGTGGGTATCTATGACCAAGAGGGACAAATTAAGGAAGACGAAGTGGAGAATATTATAGCTGGCGTCAGTGACCTGAATTGTATAATATGGGAGGCTCCCATAAAAAACCAACAACAGGCGTTGATCCTCCGTTTTGGTTCTAACGTAAACCTAGGTAATATTCCTAAAGAGGAAGTTTTGACTCTAGAAGCTTTGAGAGGAGGACTAAGAGGAGATACTTTAAAGAAAGCATATCAGGAAAGAAAAGAATGGAAATAGAGATTAATCCTCTTTTTCTAATAGAAGAATAAGAACAGAATGACTTCCCTGAGGAACTTTGAACTTTACGGAATCTCCCTTAATAACCTTTTTTAGCTCATCGTCAATAAAGAATTGATATCTTCCTTTGGTTAAAAATTTAATTTCTATTTCTCTTTGCTCTAAGGATTTTATTCCAAAAGAGATTTCTTGCTCCGTGTAGAGGAATTGTCGGATAACAGCTCCTCCATTAGTCTTAATTATCTCCCTGCCTTCCTCTCTTAGCTTAATATTAGAAGAAGAAACTTCCACTTCGTAGTGCCTTCCTTGGATGAAAATCCTGGATAGTTTACCTTTTTTCTCAGGGCTAATAGTCCCGAATCTAAACCCTTCCCATGGTGTAAAATCCAAATATTCTTCCAAAGCAATCAATGCAAAGAGGGGCCCCCAACTTTGATGTCTCTGCCCTCCCGCCTGTCCAGTACGAGAATCATAATTTTCAGGGCAAATCTGGAAATTTTCCCAGCTTCGAAGAAACAAGGCAGAGCTCCGTTTGGCAAATTCTGAAGCCACAACATCATAGCCGTAAGCTTTGAGACCTTGATAAACCAGGTAATTTGTTGGGGGCCAAATGGTTCCTCTCCAGTACTGTTGATCCTTAAAAGCAGGATCATCTCGAGAGATTGAAGGAATAACATAGTCCCCCCAAAATTCTTTAGGATCTAAAAGATGCTTCAGCATCTTTCGCGCTCTTTTCTCATCTGGAATTCGCGCCAGCCATGGATAAAAATTTGAGGCTGCTTTTCTTGATGAAAACTCACCATCCCAGTGACGGTCAAAATAAAACTCTTCAATATCATCCCAGAGATGTGTGTTAATCAAGTTTTTCATCTCTTCGTATTCTTTTAGGTACATCCTGTAGTCTTCTCTTTTATTAAGGAAATTTGCTATTTGTGCCAGACACCATGCATCTAAAGTGTAAAGACAGCTCAAATCGAGACAATTCATAGTTAAAGTCCCAGTCTCTGGGCTAAAAGATGCTTTATCCCAATTAGGCAAATCATCCTGTCCTGATTCCCACATTGCCCTCTGTTTGCCGCTTACATTTTTCTCCCATGGAGGTACATTTTTGGGCACAAGTTCTACATCTGTTCCCCATTCAAGGAGTCCATCTCCATTTCCATCACGGCGAGCTTGGCCATTGGGCTTTTTTGCCTTCCAGAAAGAATGCCATTTCTTTAAATACGGATAAGCATTCCTAATAAAGTCTAAACCTCCGAGTTTCTGGAACAACTTCAAGACTACGTATGAACCTACAGGAGGCTGCGAACGATCAGGTGTTCCTCCATATCTTCCTCGCCAATTCGGAATACTGCCGTTTGGATACTGAGTTTCCAGGACCGCTCTGATGATTTCTTCAGCATGTTTAGAACTTTCAACCGATAACTCTAATGCATTAAAAAAAGAATCCCATTCAAAAATTGTCCAGTGATCAGGAGTCCCATCGGATTTCGGAAAAATCCACCTTCTTCCTGCAGGAGTATAAAATCTATGGCTGCCAGATTGGTAGAGAACCATCCAGAAAAGGTTATTCGTTATGGCTTCTGGTATGCCCTTATACAGGCCATCTATCTTCACTCTCTTCTTTCTGTACCTGTCTCTTTCCTCTTCCAAGAAGGATTCTATAGTTGCTTTATTTTTATAGCGATAAATACGATTTCTCAATACTCTTTCATCTTCACCTACTCCAGCAACAAAGCAGACTTCTCTCTCCTTTTCTGTAGAAAAAACCACCGTTACCTCTTCTCCTTCAGAGCTTGTCACTAATTTCCCTTTGGGATGAGTCCAGATTACATAATGATAGGTCTTTGGACTACTGCTTCTACCCTGGAGATGTCCGTCAGAGAGAAATCGATAGTTACCTTTTAAATTCCAAGGAATATAGTGAATGAGATGGAGTTTTATATTTTTTGGAGCCTTGATTTTTCCAACTACAATCTTTTCATCCTGGCGGGACCATTCTAGAATTAATGCATCTGATTTTGGTGAAGGTTTTATAAGGATAGGAGTCTCTCTTTCTTTGTTGAATGGGAGACTCAAGTCCATTTTTATCCGAGCATATGAACCGTCAGGAGAATTAGGCCCAACTTCCGAGACAAGAAAAAATATTCCTTCCTTGTCAACAAACTGACCTCCCTTTTCTACCTTGAAACGCAAGGCAAAGCCACTTTCATTATGAGGAACAAACACTAGTCCATTCCATGCTGCAGCATCTAAAGCTCCTACATAGACCTCTTTCCAAGGATAGTAGATCTCCGCATGAGACCAGCAAATGATGATGCAAAATATGATGAGGAATACTGAAACATTTGTGCATTTCTTCATTGAAAATATCCTGCGAAGTTAACTTATTCTTTACGAATGAGTAATTTATGGTAAATCTTGTATAAAATCAATCTATTTTAAATATCTGTTGATTTTTTTATTTCGCCAGACGGTTTAGTCCATACTTTCGGGCCCAATTCAAAGCTTCTGCATACTCGCTTCTTTTAATTCGTCTGGCTATCTTTGGGTATTCAAATGCCTTGTGTTCTGGTCGATACTGGCTCATGATATTGATGTATGTAGTTTTAGGAATGTTTTCTGCTACGAATTTCAAAAACTTCTCAGTACCAGAAATACGACTTGGCAGTACCAAATGACGGATCATTAATCCATTCACAGCAATACCTTTAGAATTAACTTTTAGTACTCCCACTTGGCGGTGCATTTCTTTTAGAGCAATCTTTACATAATAAGGATAATTGAACGCTCCATCCGAGTATTTAGCTGAATACTCAGGATCCATATATTTACAATCAGGAAGATAGATATCTATTATGCCATCCAGAAGTTGGAGCGTTTCTAAGGTTTCATAGCCGCTTGTATTATAAACCAAGGGAGTATTCAAACCTCTCTTTATAGCTTTCTGGAGTGCATTAACAATGTTCGGAATATAGTAAGTTGGTGTAACAAGGTTGATGTTGTGACAGCCTAACTTTTGAAGACCCAGCATAATGTCAGCCAATTTTCTGTCTGATATTTCCTCTCCTTCTCCTTCAATGCTAATCTTGTAATTCTGGCAATAGACACATCGTAATCCACAATTGGAAAAAAATATTGTACCCGAGCCTTTTTTACCTACTAAGGGGCGCTCTTCGCCAAAATGAGGAAATGCGCTTGATACTTTAACTTTTGATGTCGCTTTACACTTTCCAGTCTGTCCTTTTGTCCTGTCAACACGACAATTCCGGGGACAGATGTGGCAGTTTTCATATATTGAAAACAATTTTGCTATACGTTCTGAAAGAATGCCTTTTTCTTCCAGTTCAAGGTAGGAAGGATATTTTTTGCTATTCTTCCTGCTATCTAAAGGATTTTTTAATGAAGCAAACAAAGTGCTTGAAGAGAAAATGATAGAGGAACTGGTAAGAATCAATGAATCTATTAAAAAATCGCGCCTTGGTATATATTTCATCTCATTTTTTTCTTTTTATGTCTATTTTTGTTTAATTATAAACTTTTTCTTCATGAAAATGCCAATTATTCCTGCTGTGGGTAAGCATCTTTTTATCTGTAATGAGAGCTGAAGCAGTCATCAGCTAGGAGGCATGCAGCTTTAAGGCAGAGCCTTATAAATTTTTATGTTATCCAATCTATTTCTTGTGAATATTTCTTAAATTCTCCATTTTTAAATATGACATCGATTTCTTCGAACAAGGTTCTAATTTCTCCATCTTCTGTGTAAAAATGAGGACCTATTCTGATTACATCTGGCTCACTATCTAAACCTTTCCTGAAATCAATTTTAATTCCTCTATTGTCCAGAGCTTTTTTGACAGCATACGCATGGTCAAAACTAACTGATACTGCACCTCCCCTCAGCTCAACTTCTTCTGGAGAAAAAACATCAAATCCTCTTTTCTTAGCTTCCCTAATTATCATGGCTGTTTGATGCATTGATTTATTCCGAATCTGAGAAATACCTATTTCTTTTATAACCTCTACTCCTGGCAGAGCTGTATATAAACATGGAACAGGAGGAGTTCCTGCCATGAAACGGTAGGAATTTTCGGCGTATTCCATTCTCTGTGCGAAAAGAAAAGGTTTTTGATGGGCTAACCACCCAGTTAGTCTAGGCTTAAGTCTTTCTATTAGTTCTGGCCTTACATACAAAAAGGCGTTACCAGGCCCTCCGCAAAGCCACTTTAAACAGCCTCCCACATAAAAATCGACATCTAGATTTTTTACATCTACTGGAATTGTCCCCGGACCGTGATAACCATCGATGAGCGTCAAGGCTCCAACTTCCTTTGCTCTGGCTGATATTCTTGAAATATCTTGAATATAGGCTGATTTGAAATACACATGAGAAGTTCCAACGAAGAGGGTTCTCTCATCAATTTTTCTAATAATTTCGTCGGCATCAATTCCTGGTTGACCATTACTTTTTACAATTTCAAGCTGCCAACCTGCAAATTTTGCAATTTCCGTAACAGCATAGATTTCAGAGGGAAAATCGAGGTCAGTCATGATTACCCTGTTTCTTTCCTTCTCTTCAGATGTAAATTTAGTGGAAAGAGCAACCCAATGGCCAAGAGTTGCATTAGTCATCATCGTTACTTCATCATCACCTGCACCGATAAGGGAAGCGATTTCGTTTCCAACTTTGCGAGATAGATCCCACCATTCCTTGTCCCAAGCACTCACTCCTTCCTTGGCCCACAACCGATAGTATTCCTTAAGCATATCAAGGGTCTTTTTCGGAACAGCACCCAGGGAATTGCTGATGAGATAGATACAGCGGCTTAATACGGGAAATTCTTTTCGTATAGTTGATAAATTCTTATTTAAATCCAACACTACTCCATTTTTTAATTTTCTGTACCGGCTAATTCAAGGAAGAAAATATTTAAAAAAAGCTAATCTTTAGGCAAGCCATGTTTAATATAATGAGAAGCTGCTTCTATAAAAACATCCAGTTCTTTAAGAGTTGTGTAAATACTCGGAGTAACGCGTATACCATAAACATCAGGGTGTTTGATTGTGATGAGGTAGATTTTATGCTTCTCGAATAGAATATCTCTCAATTTTTCCAAATCCATTTTTTCAACAAAAAAAGTTCCGATGCCACAGGATTGCACAGGATCGTATGACGTCAAGATCTTTACTCCAGGTAACTTTTCCAGGGCTTTTGCCCAATAATTCCTGAGATAGCGCAATCTCTCTTCTTTCCTTTTTGCACCAATCCCGTGATGAAAAGCTAAGGCTTCTCCGACAGCTAACTCCATCGCCTCTGGATGTGTCCCGATGTTTTCAAATTTTCTTATGTCGTCGCTTAGAGGCTCTGGTGCAGGAAAGAGAGGCCATATCTTTTTAATCTTTTCTTTTCTCACATAGAGAAATCCGGTTCCGATAGGGGCCATCATCCACTTATGGAGGTTGGCTCCATAAATATCACAATCTAAATCTTTGTGTTTGAAATCAAAATGACCAAAGGCATGGGCACCATCGACAACTACCTCTATACCTCGCTTGCGCGCGATTCTACAAATGTCTTTTATAGGAAATATCTGTCCCGTAAGGTTAGTAATATGACAGACAAGAATGAGCTTAGTCTTTGGTGTAATATTTTTTTCGAAAAGACTGGTCAGCTCCTTAAGGTTTTTGGGAGGATAGGGAAAAGGAAAAGTCTTTACTCTAAGCCCTTCCCTCTTTTCTCTCTGGAAAAGGGCATTTTTCATTGATGGATAGTCATGAGTTGTTGTTAAGACTTCGTCACCTGGCTTAAAGTCCAACCCCATAAGTGCAATATGCAAAGCTTCAGTTACATTCCTAGTAAAGGCAATTTCCTCAGCAGAACAGCCGAAGGTATCCGCCAACTCTTTGCGAATGAGCTCTTTTCGCGGCTGGAGGAGCTGCCACATGTTATAAGGCGGAGCACCGTTTGAAAAATCAAGATACCGATGAACAGCATCCATAACTACTGTGGGAGCAGGATGAACTCCTCCGTTGTTGAGGTTGATTACACTTCGGTCAATGTTAAAAGCTTGCTGAACATGGAACCAGAAACTTTCATCTTGAGCCGCCTCCTCAGGGGATATTCTTGCCATGTCTTTTAACTTCTCGCTGAAATCTGCATTCATTTTTTTTGAGGGAACTCCAAAAAAACCTAAGCTCCCGATTCCCAAACCAAGGCTTTTAAGAAAATCTCTTCGACTGGAAATCATCATACTTTTTCCTCCATTATTTGCTTTAAATTTCAGTGAGTTAAACATATATTATTAAGGCATAGGAGTCAAACTAAAATGATGGTCAAAAGCTTTGAGCTTTGCTATTATTGTGCTTTTTTTTTATAATTCTTTTGAACTAATCATAAAAAAGGAGGATTCAATGAAAAAGTTATGTGCATTAATCTTTAGTCTTTTCTTACTTACCTCACTGTCATGGACAAGAGTAGGAGACATCTTGAAAGTGATGAAAACTCCTGGACCCTGTCCAACTGGATTAGCTTTTGATGGAAAGCATTTATGGCTTGCCGATGATGTTACCGATAAAATCTACAAGATAGACCCAGAAACAGGAAAAATCCTCAAAACCATCGACTCACCTGGCAACCATCCTGAAGGACTGGCGTGGGATGGAAAATATCTCTGGCATATTGATTCTGGAGAAAAATTCATGTACAGATTGGATCCCGAGACAGGAGAAGCTCTGTCAATATTAGAATCTAACAGTTCTAATCCTCGGGATCTCGCATGGGATGGAAAATATGTCTGGATAGCTGACTACAGGAGAGATATCTTGATTAAAGTTTCTCCTGAAGATGGAATGATGGTTCAAAATTTCCCCTCACCAGCTAGAGAGCCTGCAGGGTTGGCCTTTGATGGCAAATATCTATGGGTTACAGATCGAAGTGAAGACCGCATTTATCTTGTCAATCCTGAAGATGGATTGTGCCTCTCTTCACTTCGCTCTTACGGTCCCTTTCCTTACGGTTTGGCTTGGGGAGATGATGTCCTCTGGAATGTTGATTATGAAAACGACGAAATATATAAGATAAAGGTTTTTTGTAAAAATATTCTGACTAAATGGGATGAACGCCAGATGTCTCTTAATTTCATTAAAGAATTTCGAAACTATGGGCCAGGCAATGTAAAGACCTTAGATATATACCTGCCCATCCCAAGAACTCGTGACAATCAAAATCTATTAGGCCCCGTTGAATTTGAGCCAGAGCCGAATGAAATTATTGAAGACTCATGGGGGCAAAAGATTGCCCATTTCCACTATGATAACTTAAATAGCAACTCAGTTGTTAGACCATGGTGGAGATTGAAAGCTAAAATATACGCTGTAGAATATTTTATCTATCCTGATAAAATCGGAAACTTGGATGACATACCTGCTGAAATAAAAGAAAAATACCTCCAGGATGGAGATAAGTACAGGATTAATGATCCTTATATCAAAAAACTTGCTCAAAAGATTGCTGGAAAAGAAAAGAATCCATACTGGATAGCGCGTCGCGTTTTTGATTTTCTGGGGAAGCACCTAACTTACAACCTCAAGCCTCTGGGAGGATGGAACCCAGCTCCCACTGTTCTCAAACGAGGAACAGCCTCATGTTCTGAATATACATACTCGATGATAGCCCTTTGCCGCACCCTGGGCGTTCCGGTTAGGTATGTTGGAGCAGTAAGCCGCCGGGGTGATGATGCGAGCTTAGATGATGTTTATCACCGCTGGACAGAAGTTTATTTGCCCCCTTATGGATGGATTCCTTTTGATGCCAATAAAGGGGATGTGGATTTACCCGGTGGAAAAGTGCTTGGAATAGGCAACGTAGCTGCTCGCTATATCATCACAACTGAAAACGGAGGCGGCGATAAATACCTGTGGTTTGGCTATAACTATGGTTTCAACTGGACTTCTGATGGTAAATGTCGTATTCACGAGGAAAGTTATGGAATGTGGTCACCTCTGGGAGAAAAAAAATACCATAAACCAATAGATGATAAGAAATAGTGGTTTAAATACCGAGTAGTGATCTCTTTCTCCGCTCAGGAAACCTACCGTAGAAAAAATCATCCGCCCAGACAGAAAAGCTTTGAGAAATGCTAGAGCGGGTAGTAAGCCTTCTTATGAAATTGTGAAAATAATTATCGGGTTTACTGTAAGGGCAGACAAAAATGCAGATAGCACAGTCAGTTCCTGCTTTTCTCCAGTATCTGTAGCATTCTTCCTTCTTTAAAGCCCTTTTTAATACTCCATTCTCTTCCTTTTTTCTTCCGAGAGGAATAGCTTGAGCAGGACAATTAGTGGCACACTTATGGCATTTTTCACAAAAATTCTGAACACCAAATACTCTGGGCTCATCCGGAACCAAAAGAAGATCCGTGGTGACAAGACCTAATCTCGCTCGAGGGCCATACTTCCATGTAACAAGAATTCCGAGCCTTCCTAGTTCACCAAGTCCGGCCAGCCAGCCGAGAGGCGGCAGAATTGCCTGATAATTACTTCCCGCGACATGGGCTCTGGCTGAATACCCGAGATGACGGATTAAATTGGACAATATAATTGAAATTCTTGCAGCTTCAATGTATTGCTTCCCAGTTTCAACGATCACTGGCGCACTGGGAGCAGAAGTTATCATTTTGAAATCCATCTCTAAGGCAAATACAATCGCATATTTGTGATCAAGTTCTATTCTTTTACCATACGGCTCTGGCCCTCGGCCCACATGAGAATAAACATAAGCCTGGTCAAGAAGGCTGATTCCACATAATTCTGAGCCTAAATAGTTAACAGCTTTCTTTATAAAATAGGTATTTGCCTGAGAAGACAGATCAATCTTTTCAGCACATATTTCTCCGTCAACTTTAGTTACCTGATGCCTCAAAAAATCAAACTCTGATACCGCCAAGGAAAGCAGTAGAGGATCTTTTTTCAGATGAGGAGGAGTGTGTAAATCAGGGAGTTTTCTTATCTCTTCATCAATTTCTTTGAATTCAGGATTTTTCTTGTAATATTCCTCAAAAATCTCAGTTCCTTCTCTGTAATCAAACCTTGCAAAAATAGTATCTCTTTCGTCAATTTTCTTCTGTTCGCCTATAATCTGGATTGGCTTCTTAAGAAGTGGGAAGAACAGTACTAGAAAAACACCTGCAACAAGAAAAATAAATATGCCGCCAAAAAACCAACTTCTAAGAATATCCTTAAGAAGTAGGATAACAGCATTAAAAATCATGAGAAATAGAAGGAAATAGAGACTCCTCCTGAACGCCTTTTTTTCCTTTTCCCTAAAGCTGGATACGAAGAAAAAAAAGAAAAAAAGAAAAAGAGCAATAAAAGCAAATTCACCTGCAAAAAACCAAAAATTCATAGCTTAAAAGTAATAAACTCCTCAAAGCTTGTCAATTATAAAGCGCTTTGTTAATTATTTTATTTACATCCACCTTGGCTTATTTTTTGCCTTTTTCTCATTTCTGCTCAAATAAATAAAATACTTTTTTCCTATGTAAGCATCTATTTTTCCGTAATAAAAAAAGACAAGCGTGGGTATACGGTGAAAGATGCTTCCTTTTTCTGTTTACATCTTTGTGTTTGAGTTTATAATAAAAATGAAAAAATGAACAAAACGAAAGTGTCAATCGTAAAGCTTGAAGATTACAAAAGCGAAAAAATTTATCGAGCAATCAATCAGAGTATTGACCTCATCGGAAAGCTCGAGAATATCCTCAAACCGAAAAGTAATGTCTTTGTAAAAATAAACCACCTCTCCCCTTCCTCTCCCCCAGAGAAAGGTATTGTTACTCACCCGGCTTTTACAAGAGAAGTCCTGCGGTTATTAAGAGATTTGGATTGCAAGGTGACTGTCGGAGATGACATCCAGTCAAACAGCTCAGATGGTTTTCTAATTTCAGGTTATCGCCAGGTCTGTAAAGAAATGGGAATTCCTCTCATTAACCTTAAAGAAAAGGGATTTCAGGAAGTCTCCTGCAATGGAAAAGTATTGGCAAAAGCGTATATTTCGCCTCTGTGTCTCGAAGCAGACTACATCGTCAATTTACCCAAGTTAAAGACTCATTCCTTCACTGTATTTACTGGAGCGGTAAAGAACATGTTTGGAATCATTCCTTATGGACTACGCCTTAGATACCACCGCCTTTACATCAAGAATAACATCTTCAGCCAGATGCTCTTGGACATATTTTCCTGTGCTCCACCCCACTTAACTATTATGGATGGGGTAATAGCTATGGAAGGAGAAGGCCCTTCAGCAGGCAAACTTAAAAAGGTAGGAGTTATCATTACAGGTCAGGACGCCGTAGCTGTAGATGCAGTAGCAACAAAGATAGTGGGCTATAATCCAATGGATATCTACACAACTTACTATGCCGACGAGCGTGGATTGGGAGTAGGTTTAATCGAAAATATTGAGACTGTCGGAGAAAAACTTCACAATGCCCTCGTCAGAGATTTCAAACACTCAACTATAGCTATCGGTCTTTTACAAAAAAAATTACCTTCTTTCCTCCACGCTTATTTTCAGGATCAACTGACTTTAATACCCGAAGTTATAAAAGATAAATGTACAGCTTGTTTGGAATGTATAAACATATGTCCTGTGGGAGCAGCGAAACTTTCCGATGGCATCGCCCGGATTGAGAAAAAGATTTGTATTCATTGCATGTGTTGCCATGAAGTGTGCCGTGATGGCGCTGTTAAGTTAAAGCAACGGCCCATGGGTAAAATAGTAAGGGGAGTAATCGGTGTGCATAGTAAGATACAGCCCTTATTAACCCGAAAAAGAGGTTAAATCAACACACCCTTTTATTTCTTCGATGAAGATAAGAGGTTGAGGAAAGCAACAAAAAGTGCAGACCCCAAAACAGCCCAGATAACGTGCAAAGGAGGACTTATGGAACTTATTGAATATTTCAAATCCCACCAAGGGGAAATGATTAACTTTCTGGAAAAACTTGTATCAAGAGAATCTCCCTCCTCAGATAAGGAAGCGGTGAATGTGTGTTCTTCATTCTTGATTAAAGAATTTAAGAAAATAGGAACAAAAATAAATCATTTCCCTCAAGATGATATCGGAGATCTCTACCTTATTGAGTATCCTCCTCCAACGACTAAAGTTT
>JBGVTE010000079.1:0-24091 GCA_041862375.1 Candidatus Aminicenantaceae bacterium | reverse complement strand
TCCTGCTCGAAGTTGTATTTCTAGAAAATGCTTCATAAATTGCCCAAAAAATAATTTCCTTCAGGATTTCTCAAGGAATCTTACAAAATTATGACCAGCTCCAAGAAGCAGGACTGACCCAAGAAGTTATAGAGTTTCTTAAAGAAAAAACAATTCTCAGCCGATTAGAGGAAGAACTGGAAGCCCACGAGATAATGGGAAATATGATTATTGACGCTCTCCTGGGAAAAGATGAGAAATCTGCTCTTGAACAGGGAATAAAAGATTTAAACAGTATCGATAGAGGGGAATTGACTCTCCTGCTCGAAGTTTCATTTCCAGAAAATGCTTCAGAAATTGCCCAAAAAATAATTTCCTTCAGGATTTCTCAAGGAATCATACAGGATTATGACCAGCTCCAAGAAGCAAGACTGACGTCAGAAGTTATAGATTTTCTTAAAGGAAAAACAATTCTCGGTCGATTAACTGTATTGAGCAAAGAGACAGTGGGGCCTCAAGTAGGTCACGATTTAAGAAGAAGGGCTACTCAGGCTACGGTCTGGGCTCTCATCGGTATGTTCATCTACATAGGATTACGCTTTAAAGTTGCCTACGGTATTGCTGCAATTTTAACTTTAGCTCACGATGTGATGGTCACCATGGCAATTTTCTCTTTTACAAACCGTGAAATAAACCTCCCCGTGATAGCAGCTATCCTTACTATAGTCGGTTACTCCTTAAATGACACGATCGTCATCTTTGACCGAGTAAGAGATAATATAAAATCTATGCGGAAGCATACTTTTGAAGAGGTGCTAAACACGAGTATTAACCAGACACTCAGCCGCACAGTAATAACTTCAGGAACAACTCTTTTAACCGTTGTTGCTCTTTTTCTATTTGGTGGTGAAGTCATCAACGATTTTGCCTTTACGATGATTATCGGTGTTATAACCGGAACCTACTCGTCTATCTACCAGTCCTGTTCAATTCTTTTCTTCTGGCAGAGAATATTCAAGCCTAAAAAAGGCATGGGAAAATGATTTTTTTTGCTGATTTTTTTTCTTGTAAAAAAGCCTTTTTTGATTTATACTTTTTTCTACATAGAATATGAATTTATGGCGAGGTTAAAATATGAATAAAAAAACTAAGCCTGAAAAAGCAGAAAAAATTCCTAAACTTTTCAAGGACTCTATTTTTGTTGGAGATAAAAACACAGGAAGAAGAGCTTTTTCTTTTCCGATTGCCTTATTTATTCATGCCATTTTAGTCCTAGCTATGGTCGTCATTCCTCTTCTTTCCACAAAAAACTTGCCTTCAGTAGAAGTTTACAGTGCTTTCTTAGCTCCTCCACCTCCCCCACCTCCCCCACCTCCCCCACCTGCAAAAAAGAGTACAAAATCTAAAGCCAAAACACGTATAAAACCTGTCAGAGCCCAAAAACCCATCGAACCGGGAAGGCTGGTTGCACCAGTGGAAATCCCTGACGAAATCGCTGAAGAAGAAGTCTCTGATTTTGGAGTTGAAGGTGGAGTCGAGGGCGGAGTCGAGGGCGGCGTTGTCGGTGGAGTGCTGGGCGGTGTTGTCGGTGGAGTGCTGGGCGGTGTTGTCGGCGAAGTCGAAGCCCCTGTAAGAGCTGTAGGTGAGATAAAGCCACCTAGATTAATCAAAAAAGTAGAACCCCTATATCCTGAAATTGCCCGACAGGCAAGAGTCGAAGGGGTTGTTATCGTCGAGGCAACCACTGACATTTATGGAAGAGTAAAAACTGTAAAAGTTCTCAGGTCTATTCCCCTGCTTGACCAATCAGCAATTGACGCTGTCCGCCAGTGGCAATATGAACCCATGGTCATCAACGGTAGACCAAGAGGAGTAATTTTTACTGTTACTGTCAGGTTTAACTTAAAATAAAGCAGAACATTATATGACTTTCCAATTTTAAGGAGGTACTAAAAATGCAATTTGGTCTGATTGAAATGTGGCAGGCAATGGCTTGGTTAGCCAAAGCAGTAGCAATTATCTTAATTGCTCTATCTATTATTTCTCTTTATCTCTTCATTGAAAGATTAATCACATTTGCCAGAGCTCGAAACCGATCAAAGGCTGTTGCGCCAAAACTTGCTGAAATGTTAAAAAGAGGACAAATAAAAGAAGCATTGGAACTTTCCTCCAAGAAAGAAAACAAAGGAAGCCATTTAGCTCGAGTAACTTCTTCTGGCATCCAAGAGTTCTTGGAAGGACAAGCATCTAATCTAAGCTTCGAAGAACAGGTTGAAACAGCTCAGAGAGGATGCGAAAGAGCTTCCATAATGTTTACACAAGAGTTAAAAAGAGGCCTTAACACATTAGCAACAGTAGCTACCTCTGCTCCGTTTATCGGGCTATTCGGAACTATAGGAGGAATCATCAATGCTTTCCGTGGAATGGCTCTTACAGGCTCAGGAGGTATCGGTGCTGTTGCTCAGGGAATTGCTGAAGCTCTTATTACCACTGCTTTCGGAATCGGAGTGGCAATTATCGCTCTGTGGTGCTTCAACATCCTCATCAACAAGGTAGAAATTTACTCTGCAGAAATGGCAAATACCACCTCCCAAATTGTTGATTTCTTTATCAGAAGACACGAAGAAAAAGCATAATAAAAATAGTTATTTTGATTTAAATAAAGAAAAAAGAGAGGTCTAAGATGGCAGTCCAAGTCGGGAGCGAAGAAGTAAAATCCGAACCTAATGTTGTACCCCTATGTGATGTTCTCCTTGTTTTGCTTATAATCTTTATGGTGGTTACTCCCTTTCTCCAAAAAGGAGTGGACGTCAGACTTCCTACTGCTCTCAATACATCAGATATGCCAGATAATCCTGAAGTCGTTTTGGCTATTAAAAGAGACGGCACAATGTACATAAACCAGGACAAAGCAACAGAAGAAAACTTGCAAGTTATGCTAGAAGAAGCTTTTTTAAACGTGGGTGAGAAGAAGCTTTACTTAAAAGCAGATCAAGAGTTGGAATACGGAAAAATTGTTGATGTTGTTGATATCGTTAAAAATGCCGGAATTGAGATTGTAGGCATAATCACTGAAAAGAAAACTGAAAAAGTCGAATAGCTAAAATCTGCTAAGTGCAACAAGAGGAAAGGGAATCTTCCACATCTTCTTTTTTTCTCGGTACCCAATTCATCACTTCCCGCCAAACTTCATCGTTTTCCATACAAAAATAGAGAGGAATCTGATCGCCTCCCCAAATTTTAATAAAATTGACTATTTTCAGATAAAGCTCTAGGCGAATAGGTTTAAAATACCTGAGCTTTCCATCTTTCCCCTTGATAAATTCATCATAAATTATTTTTGTCTTCGGAAATCTGTTTTGAATGATTGTTTTCAACCCAGGATGGTATCTGAGAGTTCCAAGGCTAATCCAGCTTATTCGAGCAGGATTAACGGTTTTCATCAGCAATTCTATTATTTCAGCATAATCATCTTCCCAGCCAGAATACCGGATCAGAGGATCAAAGTGGAATCCAAGCTCAAAACCCTTATCCTGTACTCTCTTGGCTGAGCGTATCCTCTCTTCAACAGAAGGAGCTCCTTTCTCTTCCTCTTGAGCTATCTTGAAAGAATTCAAAGACCAAGAAATAACCACATTCTCTGAAGGTTCAAGCTCCAAAATATTCTCTATTCCTACAGATTTTGTTTTTAATTCAAGATATGCATTTCCTCTCTCCCTAAAAAAGGAAATTAAATCTTTCGAATTTTCTGTTATGTGGTCTAAAACAAGCGAATCTCCAAGCTCGCCTGTTCCAATCCGGAGATACCTATGCTTTCTCCTGTTTAAGAATGCACTCAGCTCTCTCCATAAATCTTCCACATTGGCAAAAACTGTAATAAATGGATTGGAGAGATACTCCTGAAGGACACAGTAGGAACAGTCAAGGGGACAATTAAGGACTTGATTGATAATAAAATAATTACAGCCTATGTAGTGGGGAGTACAAGGACATGGTTTAACGAAACTGCCTTTTTGTCTTGCAATGAGTATATATTTTTTCCCTTCACTCAGCACATCATTTGACTTTTGTAATTTTTGGTGCAACGCATGGGGATTTGGAACTACTTCTTGGGGAACATATTTTAATTTCTTTAATACTCTCTTGGTTAAGGGAAAATCAAGAACACCTTCTTCGATGTATATTCTTTGGGGAAAATATCTATAGTTAATCTTTATCATTTAAGTAATCGCGGAAATTCTTTATTGGATGCCATGCCTTTAAGTTTTAAAAGATTTTCCTCAAACTCTTTTCTATTCCTAAAACTAAAAGTCACAGAAATATTTTCACCCTCAAAAAAAGGGGAATGTCTTATTTCAATTTCCTTGGGCCACTTCATCTTCTTTAATGAAGTTTTGAAAGACTCCTCCCATGAGGATAAAAGGGGATATCTTTTTTTCCTCAAGAAGAGGCGGATTTTACCTGCTTTTTGTAAGAGCGATAGCTTCTCTAAATCTAAGATATTCCTGATTTCTTTCTTTTTTAATACATCTTCCACTGGGATATTCTCCCGCTCAGAAATATCTTGAATGTCTTCGAGTACTTCTCTCTGCTTATTCTGGCTCAAAGGCAGTAGAAGAGGAAATATGAGGCTTCTTGTCTTTGGTGTGTACTCGGATAACCTCTGGATAGAGGAGAAGGGCATATTATTTCTATGAATTCCTTCTTTTAGTTCAGGTTCAAATTGAGATAGGGCAAGAAATCCGTCCAAATAGGTTGAACGAGGAGGTATATCAAGAGGAGAGAAATAATCTTCTATTATACGACTCTCCTTCATTCCAAATTTCTTGAGCCTGAGTACTATCTCGGCTTTCTCGACTAAGCTAAAGCTCTTTGTAGGAAGATTCTCATAAAGAGCAATTAAAAAATTTTGAAGGTCACTTTCAGCGTCACTCACTCTTACTTGAATCGATGAATATGAAAGCTTCCGGCAGGCCAGGACTCTCTTCCAGCCGGAAACAATAATAAAACGATTATCACGAAAAGCGACAAGAGGAGGATTTATCAAACCCATCTTTTTCAAGGAACTAATCATTTTTTCCAGAGAAAAAAAATAGGAAATTCGGTATCTTTCATCCTTAAGATTAATTTTTTTTAAAGATAATTTTTTGCTCTTCATAGTATATATTCTAATTGAAAATGAAGTTAACAGTAAACAGTGAGTAAACAGCGTTGATGGTTCTGTTTTTTAACAAAATAAATAAAACCATCCCCACTTTATATTTTATTTAAGGTTGATTTATTTTCTTAAATAAATATTATCAATAAAAAAAGTAGCCTGTTCCTTTTTCATGAGGAACTGAATGAACAAAAGGATTGAATCGATCGTCCCAGCTAGGCCTCTAAAGGAATTCACAAAAAAAAGGGTAGTTTATTTTCCAGTCGACTCATCTTCTAATGTTATCCGAAATGAACTAAAGCAAAGAGCAAACAAAGAAGTAAATCTAGGGTATAGTCAGTTGTATCTCCTCAAAGACACAGTTGTACTTTACCAGTGTATAGGTGCTCCTGCAGCTGTTCTGTTTTTAGAATGTCTTATAGCATCCGGGGCTGAAGAAATTATTCTTCTTGGATTCTGTGGCTCCCTCAACCCGAAATACACGATAAAAAACGTCGTCAGCATCTCGAAAGCCTTCTCTGAGGAAGGAACTTCTCGGCATTATTTCCCCCGAAGGAAATATTGCAGACCATCATTTGCCCTTAAAGACAAAATCGAGAAAATCCTCCGTTCCAGCCGTCTCTCCTTTTCAGAAGCTACAGTAGTTTCAACCGACGCTCCCTGCCGGGAGACAAAAACCTGGCTTGAGCTAAAACAAAAAAAGGGAATTGAAGTTGTGGATATGGAAGCTTCTGCTGTATTCTTCCTGGCTGAATTCTGGAGTATTGAATCAGCGGCACTGATGATTGTCAGCGATGAACTTTGGAGCGGTACATGGAAAAAAGGATTTTCAGACCCTGGATTGGAGGAAAAAATCAAAGAATATTATTTTAAGTTTTTATGAATAAAAATAAACAAGAGAGAGGGGAACATACAATATTCCTTGCTAGCTATAATGAGAGAGCTGGGTAATTTTATCGAAAATAATGATGAGATTGCCACATTGCTTCGCACTTCGCAATGACAAATTAAATATGCGAGAGAGGAGAGAATCAGATGAAACCCAAGATTTTGATCACAAGAAAAATTTTCCCAAGAGCAATCGAGTATTTAAAAAAGTATGCTCAAATTGAAATTGGCGCCTCAGACAGGAAATTAACCAAAAAAGAGATAATGGAGAAAATCACAGATAAGGAGGGCCTTTTTTCTCTCCTAACAGATGAAATTGATAGAAAAATTATGGATTCTGCTCCATCTCTTAAAATAATAGCCAACTGTGCCGTGGGTTATAACAATATTGATGTTAATTATGCCAGGAAAAAGGGAATACTCGTCACCAACACTCCAGGAGTTTTGACTGATACAACAGCTAACTTAACGTGGGCACTCATCCTTGCAGTCTCTAGGAATATTACTCAAGCAGACACGTTTACGAGAAATAAAAAATTCAGAGGATGGGAATTAGATCTTCTTTTGGGAAAAGAAATTGCCGAGAAACGTTTAGGCATTATTGGCATAGGACGTATAGGAAAAGCAGTTGCGTTAAGAGCTCAAGCTTTCGACATGGAAATAGTATATTTTGACCCGAGCAGGTTAACCAAAGAAGAAGAAAAACTATATAAGGCCTCTTTCTGTTCTTTAGATGAGCTTCTGGCAACTTCTGATATAATCACAATCCACGCCTCTTTTACACCTCAGACATATCATTTGATTTCAAAAGAAAAGATGAAAGTAATGAAAAAAGATTCTATCCTCATTAATGTAGCCAGGGGTCCTATTGTAGATGAGAGAGCACTTGCTGAAGCTCTAAAAAAGGGCCAAATATGGGGAGCAGGATTAGACGTTTACGAGAAAGAACCTGAGATATACAATAAACTTTTTACTCTAGACAACGTCATCCTGCTTCCACACATTGGAAGTGCTACTTATGAGACCCGTTTAAAAATGGCAATGATGGCTGCACGCAATCTTGTTCAAGGGCTCAAAGGAGAGAAACCCGATAACCTCATTAACTAGTTTATTTTGTTTATTATTTCATCTTCCCCACAATCAAGGAAAACGAACAAAAGAGACCACATGAACGAAATTATTTTTTTCTTTTTACTTTTTCAGGGAGGGATTCGTTCATGCTTCCCGTTCTATAGCCTGTCATATCCAAAGATGTATAAACGTAGCCAATTCTTTTGAAATTTTCGACAATTTTCTCCCTAACACCTTTTTTCATAATCTTCGGAAATTCCTCAGGCATGATTTCAATCCTGGCAACCTTGCCATGATGTCTTACTCTTATCTGTGCAAAGCCCAATTCCCTCAATAAATCTTCAGCTTGACTAACCTGATTTAAACTCTTACTGTCAATCTCTGTGTAATAAGGGAAACGGGAAGCAAGACAGGCAAAAGAAGGCTTATTCCACGTTGGAAGATTTAGATTTTTAGACAGTTCGCGAATCTCACTTTTGACTAACTTTACTTCTTTTAATGGAGAACGGATACCCAATTCTTGTGCAGCAACAGCACCCGGTCTAAAATCATCTGTATCTTCGTAGTTTGAGCCATCAAGAATATAAGGGATTCTCTCAGACTTGGCGATCTCTTTTAACTCAGAGAAAAGCTCCTGCTTGCAGAAATAACATCTCTGAGGTGGATTCCTTAAAAAATCAGGATTCTCCACCTCTTTGGTATAAATCAGCACATGCCGCACATTCAATTCTCGAGCAATTCTCTTTGCCTCTTCTATCTCTTCCTGAGGATACGCTTCAGATTCAGCTGTGACAGCTAAGACATTGCTTCCTAAAACACCTTTGGCCACTTTTAGGAGAAAAGTGCTGTCAACCCCTCCTGAGAAGGCAACCATAACAAGCTTCATACTTCGGAGAATCTTTTTAAGTTCTTCAAGCTTCACAAGGGTAACTTTAGATAAACTGTATGTTTTTTTACTCATTGTCTTATATTTTGTTCTTTACATAATTCTCGACTTCTTTCATAAACTCAGAAACAATTTTATCTTCTTCATTAATGCGCCGGTAGAGTTTACCTTTTTTGAAAATAACACCAACACCTCTTCCGCAGGCCAGCCCGATGTCAGCTTCTTTTGCCTCACCAGGCCCGTTGACCATACATCCCATTACAGCAATCCGGATACTTTTATCCAAATCAGATAAACGACTCTCAATCTCAGAGGCAATCTTAAACATATCTACTTCAGTACGACCGCAGATAGGACATGAAATAAAATCAGGACCTCGGGAACGTAATCCAAGGGACGAAAGAATCCGGTAAGCAATGATAACTTCTTCTTCAGGAGGAGCTGTTAGAGAGACTCTAACGGTGTCTGCTAAGCCTTGGGTGAGGAGCAGAGCTAAGCCCACGGAGGATTTAATGGCGCCTGAGATAAATCCGCCTGCTTCTGAGATTCCAGCATGAAACGGGTAATCCACTTCTTGGGCCATAAGTTGATAGGCTTTTATTGTACGGGATACATCAGAAGCTTTGAGCGATATTTTTATCAAATTAAAATCCAAGTCCTCTAAGATATGAACATGCCTCAAAGCACTCTCAACCATAGCCTCAGGAGTCGCCCCGCCATATTTCCGGAGTAAGCTCTTTTCTACTGAGCCCGAATTGACACCAATTCTTATGGGGACAGCTTTATCCTTGGCGGCCTTAACTACTTCTCTCACCTTTTCTCTGGAGCCGATGTTACCAGGATTTATACGCAATCCATCAACTCCTTGGTAAAGAGAAGAGAGGGCGAGCTTGTAGTCAAAATGAATGTCAGCTACAAGAGGAACCGCGACTTTCTTTTTTATCTCTCCTAATGCCTTCACAGCCTGCTCATCTGGAATTGCAAGGCGGACTATTTCACAGCCCATTCGCTTCAACCTTTCAATCTGAGAGACAGTGGCCTTAATGTTTCGGGTGTCAGTCTTGGTCATGGATTGAACGACTACAGGCGCATCTCCCCCTATTGCTACCAGGCCAATTCTAATTTGCTTTGTTCTTCGGCGTTTTATCTCCATCTCATCCTTATATGAAATTGTAATACCGGGGCGAGGCTTCATCATCAAAGGATGTCCAAAAGAAACAATGAAGCTCTTCACTCATATGGATAGCAAAGCCTGTCCCCGATGCATTCTTTGTTTCAGTTTTTCCATGGAATAAAACTTTGCCAGCCGTTTGGCAGACTCTTACTCACATCATTAAGGATAATAAAGATGATTAAAATAATAAAAATAACAAATCCAAACTGAATCACTATCTGTTTAACCTTAGGGCTAAAATCTCTCCGGAAAATTCCTTCAAGGGAAAGAACAAGAATATGTCCGCCGTCCAAAACTGGAATCGGCAGCAAATTAAGGATTCCAATTTGAAGGCTAATGAGAGCGATCCAGGTTACCATTGCAATAAATCCCATTCGAAAGGCTGCGTATGAGATATTAGCAATCTCAATGGGTCCTGCGATTTGTCGCGCCGAGATTTCTCCGCTTACTAAATCTTTAAGAAAATTAAAAATCAAGAATGAAAGCTTTATACACCCCTTTAAACTCTCATGGACTGCAGCGAAAAATCCATATTTTTTTATGACGGACTTAGGAACTTGAAGGATACCTATCTTACCTATGTTACCTTCCCGGCGGGGCGTTATATGCAGCTTACGTTTTTGCCCAGCCCGCTCGATTAAAAACTCGAGCTTCTTCCCTGCGCTTTTTTCGATAATCTCAACAAACTGATAATAGTAGACAGGTTCGCCTTCAATAGCCAGGATAATATCACCGGGCTGGAGTCCTCCTTTTTCTGCCGCTGAATTCGGCGATATCATATTAACCTGGATTAAGATTTTTCCGAAAAATCCAGCATATCCCAAATCATACCGAGTTCTTTTCTCTGTCTTCATTTCAATATTTAATACTTCTTCACCTCTTTTTATTTCCAAAATAACGAGCTTTTCTGGCTTGGTGCCAACCGCAATATCTACATCGCTCCAGGTCTTTGCTTTTTTATTGTTAATGCTGAGAATTTCATCGTCGATTTGTAAATTTGCCTTTTCAGCAGGTGAGCCAGGTTCAATCCATCCAATCACCGGTTTCTGGTCTTGATACTCAGGGACAGTAACTCCAACAACATTGATGAACGCAAAAAAGATAATAGCTAAAACTATATTCATCACAGGGCCGTTAAAGATAACTAAAAATCTTTGCCACCTTTTTTTTGCCATAAAATCATGGGTTGCAAGTGCACTTTTCTGGTCAAACACTTCTTCTCCGGAAAACTTTACATATCCTCCCAACGGAAACACGCTAACTCGATAATCCGTATCTCCCATCTTTATGCCAAAGATTCGTTTTCCGTAGCCCCACGAAAATACTTCGACCTTAACTCCCATAAGCTTTGCCATTATAAAATGACCAAATTCATGGGCAAAAACTAAGATGCCAAATACAATCCCAAAAGCAATAACAGTTTCAAATATTGATCCCATTTCAAATCACCCGTTTCACTAAATTCAATGTTTGTTCCCTCGTTTCCCTGTCTACCTCAAAAATATCTTCGAGGGTCTCCACTTTTCTCTTTTGATGACCTTCAACTGCCTGCCTTACCAAAATAGAAATATCCCAAAATTGTATTTCTTCGTTAAGGAATGCTTCTACAGCAACCTCATTAGCTGTGTTGAGAGCAACTGGAACACTTTCTCCCTCTTCTAGGGCAAGACAGGCTAGTTTGATAAGCGGAAATTTCTCCTCGTCAACATCAAAAAATTCTAACACTTTTATCTGACTCAAGTTGAGGGAGGGTAGAATCGAATTTTCTCTATGGGGATACGTTAAGGCATATTGAATTGGAACTTTCATATCTGTAGGACTCAATTGTGCCAGTACAGACCCATCACGCAACTCAACTAGTGAATGGACTATGCTTTGAGGATGAATTAAGATTCCCAAATGCTTAGGGTCTAAACCAAAAAGCCACCGAGCTTCGATTAACTCTAGACCTTTGTTCATAAGAGTAGCCGAATCAATAGTTACTTTTTTCCCCATTTTCCAACGTGGATGGATTAAAGCCTCTTCCAGGGTTTTGTTTTTCACATCCTGAAGTGATGTTCTGAAAAAAGGCCCTCCTGAGGCTGTTAAAATCACCTTTTTCACGTTCTCCTTTTTCTCCTTAGCTAAGCACTGAAAAATCCCACTGTGTTCACTATCAATAGGAATAATCTGAGCTTTTGATTCCTGAGCATTGGTCTGAATTAACGGCCCGGCTGCCACCATTGATTCTTTATTGGCAAGAGCCACTTTTTTTCCACTGCTAACAGCAGCGAGTGTTGGTCTTAAGCCCTTTATTCCTGTGATGGCTGAAACAACAATGTCATTTTCCTCAAAACGTGCAACCTCTTCTGCTCCCTTTTGTCCAAAGGCAACACGAACTGTCTTATCACTCAACTTATGCTTAAACTCCACAGCTTCCTCTCTTCGGCTGAGAGAGACAATTTTAGGCTTGTACTTTTCAACTTGCTCGAGAAAAAGCTTGAGATTACGCCCAGCTGCCAAACCCACTACTCTAAATTTATGGCTTAGCTTTTCAATTATTTCGAGCGTGTTGCAGCCTATCGAACCGGTTGATCCAAGAATTGCAATATTTTCCATAATATTTTTATCTTAATACCAAATATATTTGACAAAATAATAAAAAAATGGTGTGGCCAAAATGAGACTATCAATCCGATCCAAGAATCCTCCATGTCCAGGCAGAACATTAGAAGAATCTTTTACTCCTACTGCTCTTTTGAAAAGAGACTCTACTGGGTCACTTATCTGTGCAACAGCATGAACAAGTAATCCACAGAGGGCAGCTTTCCATAAGATCACATCTCTGAGCAAGATTTGCTGAGCGGCAATAGCTCCAATTAAAGCGAAAATGATTCCTCCGATACTCCCTTCCCACGTTTTCCTGGGGCTTGCCATGGGAACCTGTTTTCGCCGACCCCAAAGCTTTCCTAAAAAATATGCTCCCGTATCTCCTAAAAAAATGATTGCCAGGAGAAAATAAATATAGAAAGGACCATATTCTTTTCTTAAAGGATAAAAAAAGTTGAGAGTAAAACTGAGATACAGAGCCCCAAAAAAAGTAATAGCTACAGATGCAGTAAAATGCCTTAGCTTTTCAACTCTGTTAAAAGATATAAGGAAATACACAGCAGTGAGAACTATAGCAGCAAAGAGTGCTGGTTCAAGAGAAATTTCCTCAAAGAAAAAGGACATGCTTATAATTAGAGCTAAAAAAATCCCGATTGTTTTCTGAGGAAAAATATTGCCTTTTATAGAAAGATTATAGAATTCAAAAAGAGGCGCCAGTATAAAAACCTGCAGTACCAAAAAAAATCCGACAAGAGGTAAAAACTGGATACAAAAAAAGACGACAGCCAAAAGAATTAGGGCTGTGGGTAATCTCTTACGGAAACTCATTGCTAATTATAGATAACATAAGATACAGAATCGAAAAATTCTACAGATTGTTCTCATGGGGATGAATGTCTCCAAACCTCCTTTCTCTTTTCTGGAAGCTAATAAGAGCCTGAAGCAAGTGTTTTTTTCTGAAATCGGGCCAAAACTCTTGAGTAATCCATATTTCAGAGTATGCTATCTGCCACAATAAAAAGTTTGAAACCCGGAGTTCACCACTTGTCCTGATGAGAAGATCAGGATCAGGAAATTCTGCCGTGTATAAATAGCGGGAGAAGGTTTGCTCGTCCACATCATCGCCATTTAGTTTTTTATCATTAAGTATTTTTTTTATTCCATCCACAATTTCTGCTCTCCCTCCATAATTAAGTGCGAGAAGTACGGTCAACTGATCGTAATTCTCAGTAAGCTTCTCTACTCTCTCCAATTCTTTATTAACAGAGGAAGGCAATTGTTCTCTTTGGCCTATTACTTTTAACCGAATTTTATTCTTAACCAGTACACTATCCTCCTTTTTTAGATAGTTCTCAAGAAGCCTCCAGAGAGTGGCAACCTCTTTTCTTGGCCTCTTCCAATTCTCCTTCGAAAAAGCATACAGAGTAAGTACTTTAATCCCCAATCGGGCAGACGTTTCCACTATTTCACGTACAGACTCTGCCCCTGCTCGGTGACCTTCAATTCGAGGCAAATTCCTCTTTTTAGCCCATCGGCCATTACCGTCCATGATGACAGCTATGTGATGAGGGAGCCTTGAAAAATCAAGCTCATCTACAAGCTTTTCTTCCTCGCTGCCAGGCTCGATAAAGCCTTCAAGTTTCTCGTGCATAGGTCAATTATAGGTTCAAGCATGAGAATTGTCAAAAAAGCTAAGTATCTCTTTTCCCGTGATTAGAGCTGAAGTAGTCATCATCAAGGAGGTATACGGCTTTAAGGCACACTCGCTTTGTCCCAGCGAGCCAAAGCGGCTCGATTCAGGCTTCGCTCTTTATCCCTCTGGTCAGAAACCTTGCCCGCTCAGCCTTCATACGACCTTCTTCACCGCATACCTCCTTGCTTTCTTATCACTTATCACAGAAAAAAAGATGCTTCCTACATTGTCAAAAAAGTAGACCTCCTGCCTAAGATTTGGTAATCTATTTAATTAAAAAAGGAATTTACGATGTGTCTTGGAATTCCAGCCAAGGTTATTGAAATAAACGATTCTAACCAAGGTAAAGTAGACTATTTAGGAACCACGGTTAAAACTAATTTTGCCCTACTCGATGAAATTAAAGTCGGAGATTGGGTGATTTTACATGCTGGCTTTGCTATTGCCAGGTTAAACAAAGAAGAAGCAAAAGAAACGCTTTCCATGCTTAGAGAACTTGCTCACTACCGTAAATAGGCGGCATTCTTCTCTTTGTTTTTACACTTCAGAATCACAAGCGTATAGCTGAAAACAGGAATAAAGCACCGGAATCAAATTAGCAACGGGGAGATAAAAGCCTTTAAAGCCATGAAAGAATTAAGGGATAAAAAGATAATAAAAGCTCTTCTGGACAAAATTAAGCAAAAAATTCAGAGACTTACATCCCCAATACATGTCATGGAAGTTTGCGGAACCCATACGATGACTGTACACAGATATGGGCTAAAAAACATGCTTGCCGAAGTAGGAGTAGAAATGATATCTGGACCAGGTTGTCCCGTATGCATTACTCCTAATGAAATCCATGAAGCTGCCATAGACCTTGTTACCAAGAATGACGGTATTATCCTGGCTACTTTTGGTGATATGACAAGAGTTCCTACTAAAGAGGGTTCTCTTCAAACCGTTATTCCAGCCCCGAATTCAATGATAAAAGTGATCTATTCTCCAGAAGAATCCCTTGAAATAGCGAAGGTAAATCCTAAAAAAGATATCATCTTTTTTGGTGTTGGATTTGAAACTACCATCCCAGCTATTGCCCTCGCAGCAAAGAGAGCCTCAGAGGATAATCTTACAAATTATTCAATTCTCTCTGCTCTCTGGCTTATCCCTCCTCCTTTGAGAGCAATTGTCGAAGCGGGAGAAACGAGAATTAACGGATTTCTCTACCCCGGACATGTTAGTACTATTATCGGACAAAAACCTTATCAATTTATTCCGGAGAAATACAGAATTCCAGGAGCAATCACAGGTTTTGAACCCTGTGATATCCTCCTTGGTATTTCTTCAATCTTAGACCAGATAATAGAAAAAACCCCACAAGTGGCTATTGAATACTCAAGAGCTGTAAAGCCTGGAGGAAATCCAAAAGCTTTAGCTTTAATGGAGGAAGTTTTAGAAATCAAAGATGCTTATTGGAGAGGCTTAGGTCTCATTCCCCTAAGTGGATTGAGGCTGAAAAAGAAATATTCTTCATATGACGCTGAAATTAAATATAACTTAAAAATAAAGGCAGGAAGCACTGACCTCCCTGGTTGTCGCTGTGGTGAGGTGCTTCGAGGCCTAGCTTCACCTCCTCAATGCCCCCTGTTTGTAAAAAAGTGTACTCCTGATTCGCCTTATGGCCCCTGCATGGTCTCATTTGAAGGAGCATGCTTTGTTTATTATAAATATGATATAAGTGAACTAAGCTAGACTGGCAAGACCAGTTAGAACGTAAGACTTACAAGGCCGGCTCTATGAAAAAAGAGGAATAACATCATGAAAAGGGTAAGTTTGGAGCTTGGAAGTGGCGGAAAATTAATGCGGGATTTTATTACCGAGAAAATTGTCCCTATATTTCGGAATCCTTTTTTAGAAGAACTTTCAGATTCAAGCTATTTACCTCGAAATTTTGCTTTCACCACAGATTCTTATGTGGTAGATCCAATATTTTTCCCAGGAGGAGATATCGGAACCCTTTGCGTAAACGGGACTGTCAACGACCTCATTGTCTCAGGAGCTGAGCCTAAATACATCTCCCTCTCCCTAATCTTGGAAGAAGGCTTACTATGGGAAGAGTTGGATACAGTTTTAAATTCAATCAGAAAAACAGCAATAATGTCGGGAGTGGAAATAACCACAGGTGATACAAAAGTAGTAAGACGGGGACAGGCTGATAAAATGTACATAAACACTTCAGGTCTGGGAGTAATCATGGCCAAGCCTTCCCCTCACAAAATAAAACCGGGTGATAAGATTATCCTCACCGGGACACTCGGAGAACACAGTCTGGCCGTCATGCTGGCAAGAGGAGATTTCAGCCTGAAATCACCTGTTAAAAGCGACTGTGCAGCTTTAAATTTTCTCCTTCCTATCTGGAAAAAAGGACCCCTCTGGATGAGGGATATAACTCGGGGTGGTCTGGCGACTGTTCTATCTGAACTTGCCGAAAGGATTCCCTATTCGCTCCTTATAGAGGAAGATAAAATTCCTCTTTCCCGTGCTGTAAGAGGAGCTACTGAACTTTTGGGTATTGATCCCCTTTACTTGGCCTGCGAAGGAAGGGCAGTCCTTGTTGTGCCCCGAAGGCTGGCGAATCAATTATTGAAAGAATTAAGGAAAGATAAGCTGGGGAAAAAAGCAGAGATTATCGGAGAAGTAGAGGATAAAGTCGGAAAGCCTGGGCAGCTACTTCTTACTACTGAGGCAGGTGGTTTAAGGCTTCTTGAGCCTCTAACCTCAGAACTTCTCCCCCGAATTTGCTGAATAAGAGAAAATCGTACGTTACTCGTTGAGGAGAAAAGAAAATGTTTAAGAGGATTGGTAAAAGTAGTTACGAGCTGTTCCACAAGATCGGTTATAAAACAATAAAATTTAATCCTCTGATCCCAGGGCGTATTAGCAGCAAAAAAGTTAAATATGGTTTTATTTCAGATGATCATTTAAAAAATCCTGCACTTGACGAAAAACTAGTAACTGATTTGGAAAATGAGGGGATGAAAGTTGAAACTTACAGAATAAACATCCAGGATTTCAAGATTTACCTATCCAGAGCGCAATATCCAAAAACATATCACGGAGGAGGCTCCATCAGAAGAAGCAATTTTTTAGAGAAATCATTAGAACATTTCGTATCTGCGGATCTTTTAGAGTTCACATCTGAAGATGTATATATTGACATTGCTTCAGCTCAATCTCCTTTTTATAAAATTGTTGAAGCGATGTGGAAGCCTCGCACAGTATACCGACAGGATCTAACATACGAACATGGAATTCACGGCAATACAATAGGCGGTAATGCAGGCATCCTGCCGTTACCTGATAATTCAATCAGCAAAGCTACCCTTCACTGCTCGCTGGAGCATTTCGAAGGAAATTCTGATATTGAACTATTTAGAGAAATGAGCCGAGTCCTTCGTCCTGGAGGGAAACTCTGTGTTTTGCCTTTTTACCTTGCGAGCGAATACACAATACATACTGATCCAATTTATACTTTATTTTTTGGAAGCAACCTCTCATTTGATCCAGAAGCTCAAATTCGTTACTGTTCTTGGAATAACAGGCACTCAAGACATTATGATGTTGGACATTTAAAAACGAGAATAATGCCCTGTCTCAAGGGGCTCATTATGAAGATATATAAAGTAGAAAATTTCAGAGAAGTCAATTCGAGTTGTTACCTGAGGTTTATAGGTTTATTCGAAAAGAAAAGTTAAGTAAATGAAGAAAATCTATGAAATTACTTTTTTCTCTGCACTCATTATTCTGATTCTCATGACTGGGTATTTTGGAGTATTTAAAATGCTTTTACAAAATTCCCCTGAAAAAACAGAATATTCTTGCCTTATCTTACCTGAGAAGAAAGATTATGTTTCCTTCGAAGGAGAAAGAGTCCACATCCTCCTCCAGATTAAGAATAGAGGAAAGGCTTCATGGAGTTCTGAGGAAAAAAATCCTTGCTTTCTTTCCTATCATATTCTGGACAAGGAAGGAAAAATTATACTGTACGACAACCGCCGTTATTCTCTTCCCCGCAAAATAATTCCAGCTCAATCAGTAGATATGGCAGTGACAATAAGAAGCCCCCTCGGTAAAGGAAAATACATCCTCGAATTTGATATCGTTAGAGAAGGCATTGCCTGGTTTAAGGATTATGGTTCTAAAACATCAGAAATCACACTACTTGTAAAAGAAAGAAAGTGGAAAGAAGATGAATCCGACTTAACTCTCGATTACGGTAAGTATACTAAATTTTACTCAAGTATTCCTGAGCTGAATAACATCCTCAAGCTTATTCGAATCACACTCCATCAGAACGAAGTCGAGTTTAAAGGAAGAACAGGTGAAATACGTGGATTTTCTCCAGGAACTAACTATCCTCAAATCTGGCTGAGAGACGCAAATACTATTATACCTGCTTCCCGGTATTACTACGATAAGACTTTTCTTCAAACATGGCTTGAGGAACATCTCGCTTTTCAGAATGAAAACGGGTCACTTGTTGATTGGATAAATTCAAGGGGCATATCAGATAAAAACACAACTGAAACAGACCAGGAAGCAAGCGCTGTGCAGGCAGCCTTCCAGGTCTTTGAGATCCTCGGTCCCTCCTGGCTGGAGAAGCAAATAAACAATGAAAAGATTATCGATAAACTGGAAAAGGCACTCGAATTTGTTCTTCGTAACCGTCTAAATAGAGAATATGGTCTCCTTTCAGGGGCACACACAGCAGACTGGGGAGATGTTGACATGGTTGATGAAGACCAGCAGGCTATATATGTAGACGAGAAGACTCATTGGACAGCGGATATCTATGACCAGAGCATGTTTTACCAGGCATGTGTGAATCTTGCGCGGATGTTCGAGTCCTTGGGAAAAAAGAAAAAAGCTTCATACTGGCTTAAAAAATCAGATATCACCAAGAAAAACACCAATAAATTTCTCTGGAATAAGGATAAAGGCTTTTACAGAATCCACATCCACCTGGACTCTCTGCTTCATGACTTTGATGAAGAAGAAATTTTCGCTATGGGTGGAAACACGACAGCCATGACATCTGGACTTGCTGAAGAGGAAAAATGCAAGCAAATTATACGAGCAGCTCTCAAAAGGCAAAAATCCTTTAAAATTTCTACTGTCAGCGGAACCCTTCTCCCCCCTTACCCTAAAAACTTCTTTAAACATCCGTTAGTAGATGATCCGTATGAATACCAGAATGGAGGGCAATGGGACTGGTTCGGGGGGAAGCTCATTTATGTCATGTTTGAACATGGATATAGCCGTTTGGCAACGGAAAAATTGATGGAAATCGTCAGGAAAAATTTAGAAAACAGAAGCTTCTTTGAATGGGATAACAGGGAAGGAATTGGTCAGGGAAGCGATTTATTTTGTGGAGGGGCAGGAAGCATAGGCAGGGCACTATTTGAAGGGTATTTTGGCGTTAAATTAGGAAGGGAATATCTAAGCCTAGAACCAAAGGCCGGAAAAGACTCCGCAAAAATTCATGTATACCAGCCAGCTAATGACATTTTCGTAGCTTATGAATATAACTACGAACCAACCGAAAAAAAACTTACCTTCAAGTACAACAGCAATTTCCCTCATAAAGGAAAGATAAAGATACTCAATCTCTGGATTGACCTCGAGAAACCGAAAAAAGAACCTGATACAACCTTAGAAGTTCTGATTGATGGCAGGAAAACAACGTATAGTCTTGAAAACAAAAACGACGATTCACTTATCCTCATCGAAACTGACTTTAACCATCACGTAGCAGAAATAAAATTAAGAGAATAAAGCATACGGTTTTAGAAAAATCCAGCCTGACTTTTATTCATCAAAAAGTATTCTTAATAAAACAGAGGCTGTTCTATTTTCTATCCAATATAGCCATTACAAGTTTAGGATTTTATTTGCTTTAAAGAAATGTGACCATAAAAATGAAAGTAAGTTTAAAAAGAGAAACCGTCCCTATTTTCTCTTCTCTACAAATCTCCAGATGAAATTTATGAGCACCAGCACTGCTAACACAACGAATATAGTAATCCACATGCCTTTTTCTGAGAAAGAAGTAAAAAGCCCTGCACTGACAGGGCTTTTATAATACTTTTTAACATCTATTAAGGATTCTGATTCTCTGACTTTGTCTTCTCCCCAGTTATAAACTGACTCTTCGACACTTCGAGTAAAGTACTTTCTTACAATAAGATTTTCTTTATAAGCGATAAAATAAGATTCTTCTTTAATGTTCTGTTCAGAGGAGGCCCTTGCCGTCTCAAAATAGGCATCCCTCCGAAATAGGTGAACCCGGAGTTCGTGCATAAAAGGATCTCTAATAGGATTGTAAAGTCTCAAGAACAGCTCATAGGCCACTTGAACAGATTTATTCAGTAATTGAGCATTCTGCTTCCCTCTTTGCTCATCGACTCTTTTTAATTTGGAAAGACTTAACCGTGAGTAAAAGGCGCCAATTTCTGGATCCTTGTGTTTGTAACCAAATTCGCTCATGGACTCTTCTTCTCTAAGAAAAGATATTCCAGGGATGAGCTCTGTATAATATGCCACCTGTTTGGACGTATTCGAGGCACACAGCCCAAGGAGCACTAGACAAACGGCAAATATTGTTGTCAGTGTTTTTATGGAGTGTGCTGAAATTTTTTCAGTTATAATTCTTGGCTTCACTGCTGTTAATAGCAATAATTGGAATAATCCTCCAGATAAAGTATTGAGACCTACATCGCGAAAATCCCACCATCGCTGGGGCATTATCCACTGAAATATTTCATCGATTGTTCCAACAAGCATAGTAAAAAATGTTGCTGTAACATAAATACTTTTATCTTTTACATTAAGGCTAAGGGCTCTAAAAAGAAAAAAGCCGAGCAACCCATACTCCAAGAAATGAACAGCTTCCTCTGGAGCTTTCCATAATTTTAGTGTGAAATAGACGTAAGCTCCTCCAATTAAAAAAAGCCATACATAATTCGACAGGGCTCGTATCTTAAGCTTAAAAATTAAATAATAAAGGAGAACGATACACACGAGGGCCAAAACAGCCAGCACAAAATATCCAAAAAGTGATCTCCCCCAATTATCCGAAACAAACTTTTGAATAGTTCTGGCTAAAGGAACAATTAAAAAAATGCTTATTGAGCAAAGAGCTACCCAAAGCCATGCAAATAAAGATTTCCTTTTATTAATTGTTATTTCCTTCTCTTATAATATAAAAGATTTATAACTCAATTTTTATACTAGAAATAATCACAGATATATAAAAAAAATGTCCTCTTGCTGAGGACATCATGAATTTCAAAGTGAAATTTATTTTATGGAGAAGACATGCTCACAGTTCTAAATAAAATGTTAAAAGGCTCCTTCACGCGTAATTAAAACCTTTATTGTCTTCAATAAAATAACTATATCCAGCCAAAGTGACCAGTTTCGAATATAGTATTCATCTAAAATAAGCCGTTCTTTAAAAGGCAGAAGACTTCTTCCTCTAACTTGCCACAATCCAGTAATACTCGGTTTTACTCTAGAAATAATCTGGTAGCTTTTACCTATTTTTTTTAATTCTCGGGGCATATACGCTCGTGGACCTACTAAATTCATATCTCTTTTGAAGAAATTAATGAGCTGGGGAATTTCATCAAGGCTGTATCTTCGAATAACTTTCCCAACTCTTGTGACTCTGGGGTCTTTTCCTTTAAGTTTTTGATATCTATTCCATTCTTTCCGAAGCTCTGGGTGTTTTTTTAAATATTCTTCTAACCTTAAATCCCCGTCAACATACATCGAACGAAACTTGAAAAACCGAAATGTCCTGTATTTCTCTCCAAGTCTTCCCTGGATATACAATACAGAGCCAGGGGAATCCAGTTTTATTGCCAAGGCAATAATTAGAAAAACGGGCAGGAGAAAAACAGAGCCTATAACGACAATGATAAACTCAAAGATAGTCTTTATAAAAATATTCCATGGCTTTACCAGATTCCTCGCCACAGAAAGAGATAAAACATCCCCAAAATTTTCTATTTCTACACCCATCGTAAACAGACTGCCCACGCTTGGAATAATTCTGATTGTCTCTGCTGTTTTCTCACAGTGCTCCATGATATTTATTAATGAATCCTGGGAAGAAATGGGAAGAGCAATAATGACATCCTTTATATCTAATTTCTTGCTCAGATCTTCAAATTGAGAAATTTCTCCGATGATTTTTAAACTTCCCACTCTATTTCCTACTTTTTTCTTCTCTTCCGCCAAAAAACCAATAACATCATACCCAAGCGTCTTATTTTTCTTAATTTCTTGGGCCACTAATTTGGCTATTCCTTCTGTGCCTACAATGACAATCTTCTTCTTCCATAAATTAATGCTCATTAAGACATTTTTAATGATGAGCCTGAAAAGAGGAAAAAGAATGAGACTTAATAGCCAGGCAAGGATGATGATAGCTCTGGAATATTGTATATATCTTCTGGAAACAAATACTATCACCATTATCAATATAAAAGTAAGAGTTGCTCCTTTTAAGAGAGGCCTCGCTTCTTCCCAGAATGTTAATCGCTTGGTATAGAGCTTCTCGAAGGCAAAAACTATTACTATGATTAATACTCCGTACGAGAATGCATATTTAATATGAATTGCCAAAGATAGTGGTTCAAGCTCAAAGCCAGAAAATAATCCCGGCAGAACATTACCTCTTATAAAATAAGCAATTAAAAATGAGGCAAATAAAGCAGCTATATCACTGAGTACAAGAATTATGAAACTTAATATTTTTCGCAATCTACTCATAATTACTATCTGTGTGCTTAAGGATAATCACATGAATTAAAAATTGAAACTATATATTACTCGTTCTTGCGATGTTTATTCAATTAAAATATTACTCTTAATCTTCCTCTCTCAAAAAATCATAGAGATTATCAAGTTCTGTCTTAACAAAACGATTAGAATATACCGATAGAAACTGAGAACAGATATGAATTGCATCATTAATCGCAGCTCTTGGGTTAGGTATTAATTTCTTACTCACTGTGAACAATCCCTGAAACCTATTAACACTATAATCTTCTGTTAATATGGGGATAATTCCCTCTGATTTTTCATCAAAAATGTACCAGATTTTCGGTTTGATTATTGTTAATCTGCGACGAATTGAAGTAGGAGAATCCAGGTTAACTAATACATTATCTTTCTTTGGGTCTAACCAAGAAAAATAATACCATGGGACTTTGGGAAAGTTTACTAAGTTATAGATAACGAGTGATCCCTCAGGAGAATTTTCTACCATGTATTTTACCGCACCTTTCCAATCAGCAATAAACTTGGCATGACTTACAATCCTGTCTGTCGTAAAGTATTCCTTAACTGCTGGAAAGTGCATCTTGATACTGATGAAGAGAAGTATTATCACTATAAAAAAAATTCTCATGACATTCTGTATGCTTTTTCTCTTAAAAGGGATGCTTAAGAACCGGGCGCACGTACGACTAATGTTATACATTCCGAGAGAAATCAACATTAAATAAATCGGTAAAACGAAAATCACCTGACGATGGTGGAAAAAGTATTTCTGCCAGACAATCAGTTGTAATACCAAAGGAATTAAAGCGAAAGGAATGAGAATAAAGATAACTTTCTCTACATCCTTTTTTGAAGAGAGAATTATCCCTCCCAGACAGAAAAATAAAAATATTAGGAGCCATTCTCTTCTAAACTGGCTGAAAAATGCCAGGATTTCTACGATCGTATCGAAACCCCACTCAGCTTCTGTAGGCCCATGCTCCTGAATTCCCATGTAGAGGAGCCAAGGAACCAAGGCAATAAAGGCTATAAAAGAAGAAATTAGGAACCGGAATAATGTTTTGGCCCTGACCTTAATCGCCAATTCTAAAGGCTTTCTTAAAACGAATCTTAGTCCTAGCAATAAAACAATAAACACACCTTCGCTCAGGATTATGAAAGAGATGAAGTAGTGCGTGTAGAGTCCAAGCACATTCCCAAGAGCTAAGAAACACCAGTTCCTAAACCTATCCTCTTCAAGAGCTTTAAAGAACAGATAGACATTGAGAAGGGAAAAGAAGACTAAGCTCGAATAAAATCTTGCTTCCTGGGAATACAGGATGTGGTAAGTGGAAACTGAGAGCATAAATGCACTTATGTACCCTACGGTCTTATTAAAGAGTAACCGACCAATTTTATATATAAAGTAAACTGAAAGAATGCCAAACACTGCCGCATGTAATCGTACAAAGAAATCTCCTTTTCCCAACAAAAGAAAAAAACGTGTAAACAGAAAGTCAAGAGGGGGGCTTGCTGCTTGTATGTTTATAGAAGCAAATATCTCCGAAATGCTCCTGCTTCCTGCAGCCGTAGCTTGTATTGCTTCATCTATCCAGAGACTTCTCGTGCCGAGATGATATATTCTTAAGAATACACCGAGTGTGAGAATAATCATCAACAATAGGTCAAATTTCCTTCTTATGTAATTTATTGAGTTTGTCCCAAAGTGACGGGATGCCTTGTCATTGCGAAGAGCGAAGCGATGAAGCAATCTCTTAAGGAAGGGCATTAATCTATTTGTTTTCAATGAGATTGCCACGCTCTCTTCGATCGCTCGCAATG
>JBGVTE010000078.1:0-33402 GCA_041862375.1 Candidatus Aminicenantaceae bacterium | reverse complement strand
GAGACACTCCAGCAGCTCATGGCGCCTGCATTGCCGCCGGTACATGGATTTTACGATGAATGCCTAAAGACTGAGGCCCGATTCTCGCTCGGTTTTTTGAAGCCGGGCCCGAAGGCCGCCTTCGGACATCCTAGCTCCTTTGGGGCCCCAGGTGCAGGAGGATCATTTGGTCTTGCTGATCCCCACGCCAAGATAGGCTACGCGTATGTCATGAATAAAATGGGGGTCCATCTGATAGATCCAAGAGATGAAGATCTGCGGAAGGCAATGTACAGCTCGATCGGTGAGACATACCCTTCAATGCGCTAGGTCAAGCTCCCGAGTGAATCGAAACGGCAAGGGCAGGTACGGAGGCAAACCTAGAGCGGTCTCCCTGGTCCCTGTAGAGTCTCATGAGTCATCGCTGAGTACATGGGATACCGCGCGGACCCTCTGGTGAGGAAGCGCATGACCTGATGACCGTCTTATAATCCTAGAGAGAACGGCTCTGGACAATCGCCTGAAGGAGCTACAAAGGCTCGCTGGAATAAGATTCCTCGGGCACCACATCCTTAGGAGGACTGGAGGTCACCTGATGTGGCTCGCAGGCGTCCCCATAAAAACCATTGCCACGATATATTTATAAGATTTGTAATTTTCTATTGCTGAATCTCTAGCTTTTCTTTTTTTCTTCCAGAATACCACTATACCTGAATCCCTTATCTACTTTCTCCTGTTGTTTCTGGCACCATTTTTCCAAACCGATCTTTTTAATTTCATCCATGTTTTCTTTTAAGCCGGGGTAGCTATCCAGAATGTATTTTACTTTATCGCAGGGGAAAGAAGAACATTCTGCACAAGTTTGGTAATCTTTCTCCCGACAGCAATTACGAATTTCACACTGGGGTGGGCCACCGCCTTTCTGGCATCCTTGACATTGTCCAAAGATTGTGATGATGGTATTAAGAACTTTATAAAAGGCATCATAATCTTCAAGTCCAGGCACTTGATTAGCAATCTCATTGAAATCGTAGGCATCAAGCACTTTTTTCAGGTCATTCCCTGCCTGAGAAATCCTTTTTTGATATATATCGCATGCTCCGCAGTATAAGCCGCAGTAGGCAGCCAAGTCGATAGGATTTACATCTGGTCCAGTCATCTTCGGTGTTTCACTTTTAGGAAAGCCTTTGCTGGCAAAAGGGATATTTATCATGCAGCAAACTATTGCAGATTTACGGATAAAATCCCTGCGCCCGAAACCTGCGAGACAAGGTTTTTCATCTCGTCTTTTTTCGATCATCTGCTCCCTCCTCTTAATAAATTCTCTTGTATTTGTTACTTTTAGTTTTGAATAATTATATTAGAATATTAAAAAATATCAAGTTTGTTCGTTTACGACTTGTTTTGACCTGGTTTGGACTGGAAGGCCGGTCAATCCCGTATTTCACGCTATCTACAAAGCAGTGCTTACATTCTTCGTATAAAGCCGTGCTTTAAATTCCTTGCCATCCTTTTTGCAGATGCGCCAAGCTCGTGCCACATCTGGTGTACACTGGAGGCGGGTTTACAGCCGAAGAAGTAGTGAATACAAGAGTCGAAAGTGAAGCCCTTGCGCTTCCACGACGTACATTGCCCACCCGGTTTGGTATTCATCTCAAAAATCTGCGTTTCGTAGCCATCCATCTGACCATAGATGCCGACAGCCATACCACCCATACCAGCCCCGATAATGATTATTGACTCGGCCATTAGTTTTCCTCGCGGATATTATGTATTGGCGATCGCTATTCCTTCTTTATAGCCACGATATCTTCACCTTCTTGCAGTATTCATCCCAGGTGGTGCCAAAGGTCTTTGACAATATTGCTTCTTCTTCAGGCGCGAATACTCTAGACCCAATATACAGGACGATTCCGATCAGGACTCCCAACCATGTGTTAAGTAGAAAGCCTATCCAAGGAAGCACTAGCAAAGCCACACCCGTATATAGCGGGTGCTTAACGAGGGAGTAGGGTCCATTTGTTATCAGTTCTTGCTTAGGTATTTTTGTCAAGATTAGAACCACTGACCATATCCAAATTGTAATCCCAGGAATTAGAACAATAATGGAAATCGTCTTTAAGACAATTGATGGTCCACCAACACTGAATATGGATGGGATTATGATATTCAGAATCAAACCAATTATCAAAAATGGCAATGTAAGCAGTCCAATTTTTTCTCCACTTCCTACAAGTACTTTCAGTTTCTTATTCTTTCCTTCAATATTCTTACTTCTTGACCTTCTGGTCCTCCTTTTCAACGCCGCGCCTCTGTCGATTGACGATTACAACAAGCTCAATCAATATATCCCTTGTTACGTTACCTCCACAGTCAGGCCACAGACATGATCAGGGAATTGGACAGGCGCTCTTCTGCCGGGGCATTAGTGTAGGATGGGGATCTGGGATGCAAAGGCTTCGACTTTCTTCTGCCAGCCCTCTTCCAGCGGCCCCTTGATGCCGGTCACCAGAATCTTGCCCTCGGCAACCTTGACCAGGCCCTTTTCTTGCAGTATTTCGTTCATGACAGGGATTACGCGCTGCCACTTGGCCAGCTCCTCTTCGGTGGGCATGCGTCCGGTCTTCTTATCTGGCTGAGGCGTGGCCTCAGTAGTCAGGATGGCGTACTTCGTTCCTGATGGCAACTTGGTCTTCTTTAGGAAACGGCGCATGCTTCCGATGGGCTTGCCCATGCGTCCCGGTGAGCTGAACAAGTACAGGTCGGCCGGCGGCATCTCCTTTGGCCTCGCATCCCGGATGTGATGGACGCTTACAGTGACCCCCTTGGCGGCCATCTGCTTCTTGAACTCCTCTGCGACCATGGCTCCATTTCCATACTTCGAGGCATGAAAATATTCGATCTTCATGTCGACGGCGGCTATTACCATAGAGCAGACCTCCTTTAATTTTCGCAGGCTCTATAGGAATTTGCTTTTTGCCTGCGCCCGTTTGCGGCTGCACTGTTGCTTTGATAATCCAATCCAACTATCTTGAAGAAGTATAAATGAGAGCTCAAGACCAGTCAACAACAACTTGTTTCCCGGGGAAGGGCGACCGGAAGCTGCCTTTGGTGTCCGATGAGCCGGAATTCGTCCGGATCTCTTTCTCCCTGAAAAAGCTCACGAAAAAAAATGGCCGGGGATCGCTGGCCGAAAGACATTCCTGGAAGCCGGCCTGAGAGAGAGGGCCCGTCGGCCAAAGGCCAAAGAACTATGTCCAAAGTGTGCCCACCTGTAGACACATAGTAACGAGTAATAATAAGTTTTTACGGAAAATATTGAGCAATGACAAAAACCAATAGGAAGAGGCTAACTATAACCAGATAAAAGAGTTAGATCGCTAAAATGCAGATTTTAAATGATTTCCCATCACCCACATATGATACCGCTGAGTTATATCCGCTCTTTTTGTTCGGATTCTATAATATCGTGTCTTTCTCGTTTTTTCAAACTCATTATTTCAAATAACATCTAATGTCTCTGTCTTTTCTAATAAGCTTAATATTCAAGTGTCTTTTAGTTAGAACTATCGAGTAATTGAAGCCAAGGAAAACGATTTCCATGGCCAAGCAGGTTTGCGAGGTATTTGCTGCACTGGGATAGCAGAGGTTCAGCGGCCAAAAAGGTATCCACTCCTTTTCCTCTTGTCTCAGCTGTCAGTATAAATAAGAAGGATCTCTGAGCCAGTCGATCAGCTCTTTGGCGCTGACAATTCTGACCTCAGGTATGGAAAGAGCATTATCAATAAATTCCTCTAAGGCCAGTTGTCTCTCCTTAACCTGCAAATCTGGAATATGCTGAAATTTTGAAGCATAGATATCGCTGTGTGTCCCGAAGGTAAACGGGCATCTGTTCCCTTTCAGCCTCAGATCGAGCGTGTATTTTAGAGTTGCAACAAATTCAGCTCTGGACATCCCGAACTCAATCCATAAATTCCAGTCTATTCCAGTGATTTTTCCGTCGTCTTCATTAAAATAATCCTGAGCCTTTTTCATTTTTTTCCTCAAGCCAGGCTCGATTCCATACTTTGCACATTCACTGTCGGGTGGAACGATAACCGCATATACCGGAATCTCCCACAGCCCAGGATAATTAGATACTGGTTTTTTCAAATTCTTCAGAGCTATCATCCTGTCTCCCTGGCTGCCCTCATCCAGCTGATAGGGCCAGAGAAAATTCGTCCCATCCTGATCCGCCTGGAATCCTTCTTCTATGCTGCAGTCATACAGAAAACCCTTGTTGTAAACGGCCTTGATAGCATTGTCGTTGTATTCTAGATAAGGAGTCCTGAAGCCGTATATCTCAGAGGAAACCATTCCAATACCCTTTGTGCTGTCGGGTTCACTCACAGATTCCCCGGGATCAAAGGGCTTTGTCAGCCAATCAATACATGTCTGAATCTCTGATTTCCACTCCAGGACACTCAGCCGACTGCCGTGCTGATGCAGGTGCGTATGGACTCCGATCTCGTTTCCTTGATGGTGAGCCTCCCTCCAAGCTCTTTTGACATATACAGGATTCTCTTTCTCACTGCCGTCTATAAATCTCGTTGCACAGTACATAGAGAAGTGCGTCTGTGCCCCATCATAAGTTCTGTTATTCCCAGAACCAGGAGGATTGAATCTTGAAGAAAAAAGATCAATGATATATTTGACCCCGCCTGTTCCTCCGGATTTTTCAAGCCCGGAGAAACCGTTATCGTCAAAGCCAAAAACTATGAACTGAGGAACTTTACTGATAGCCATAGAGCCAGGCGGTCTCTGGGAGAAGGTGCTCACTTTCTTTTTTATGGACGTCGAGCAGGACAAGAACAAAATAAGCAGAAAAACAAGAAGAGGTGGTTTCCGTATGGTTTTCCAAGAAAATAATATGCTTTTCATCATTTCCTCAAATCCAGCATTTCTTCTCGATAATCCCAGAGAAAAGATCAGAAAATGAACATAACACAGGCACTAGATAAAGGTCAATTACTGAACACAAAGAAGAGATGTATTGACCTCACCTTTTTTCATGTGATATGTTCATTCCAGGACATCAGTGAGTGGAAATTGAAGAAAATTGCGTGAGTTTTGTCACCAACACAAAGAGCAAGTTCTTATCCCTATCCTACTTCTTAGACTGAATGAAATCATCCATATGATTCTTCAGCAAAAAAAATCTGCAGGGGGAAGCCAATGCGAATAAAATCAATGATAGGCATTACCGTATTTCTGATTTTTTGGGCAGCCACTCTGCCCCCTGAAGCTGCGGCTGATAAGGGAAGACTGGACCTCAAAGAGGGCTGGATGGTTCAATCGGCACGAATCGTTCCGGACAGCGGGCAAAATATTTCAACTGAAAATTTCAAGCCCCAACACTGGTACCCGACATCTATCCCTACAACAGTGCTGACCGCCCTGGTCAAAAACGGTGTCTACCCTGATCCCTACATCGGGATGAACAACATGCGGATTCCGGATGCATCGGATGCTCACAATCAGGAATACGATTTATTGAGGTTCAGCCATCTTCCCGATAAGAGCAATCCGTGGACAACTCCTTACTGGTTTCGAAAAGAATTCAGAGTGCCTTCTCGCTTCCAAGGACAAGTGGTCTGGCTGAAATGTGATGGCCTGAATTACAGGGCCGATGTCTGGCTGAATGGGCGGCTGGTGGCGTCTTCTAAGAAAGTGGTCGGCATGTTCGGACACTGGGTCTTTGATGTCACGAAATTCCTTAAATCCGGCAAGAAAAATATTCTGGCGATTAAGGTCTATCCTCTCGATTATCCGGGGCTTCCCGCTGAGCCGCAGCTCAAGGCCTTCGGTCCTTTCGGACCCAACGGCGGTCTGACAGGCGACATCGGCAAGAATGTGACGATGCAGTGCTCGGTGGGCTGGGACTGGATTCCAGCCGTACGGGATAGGAACATGGGGATCTGGCAGGATGTCTACATGACCGTCACCGGTCCGGTGGATATTCGCCATCCTCATGTCATTACGGATTTGCCTCTGCCTGATCTCAGAAAGGCCGAGATAAGAATAGACATGGCAGTCGTCAATCTCACGGAGCAGACGCAGCAGGGCCTGCTGAAAGCAGAGGTCCGGCCTAAAAATTTCGAAGGCAGGACGATCACTCTCCAAAAACGCCTCAAGCTTAATCCCCATCAGCTCCTGGCTATCCCTCTCGACCCGCAGGAGTATCCATCGCTTAAGATTCAAAATCCCAAGCTCTGGTGGCCGAATAACCTCGGTGAACAGAACCTGTATGAGCTGGTTATGAGTTTTGAGCAGGGGACAAATACATCCGATGTTGAAAATGTCACCTTCGGGATTCGCGAAGTAAGCAGCCGCATCTCCGTGGTGGATGAATGGGTCCGCCGGGATTTTTTCATCAACGGCAGTAAAATCCTGCTCAAAGGAGGAGCATGGGTGCCGGATATGATGCTCAACCGCGACAGACAGAAGCTCTACAGCGAGCTTAGGCTTTTTCAGGAGGCAAATCTTAATATGGTTCGCATTTGGGGAGGCGGCGTTACTCCGCCTGAAGATTTTTTTGTACATTGTGACTCATTCGGGCTTTTGGTCTGGCATGATTTCTGGATCACCGGGGATTGCCAGGGAACATGGGACAAAGGGAGCAAGGATTATCCTTATGAGGCTGCTGTTTTTCTGAAAAATGCCGAAGACGTTGTTAAAAAGCTCCGCAACCATCCCAGTATCATGGTCTGGACCGCGGGAAACGAGGGACATCCTCGGAAAGAGATCTATGTCCCTCTGCGTGATGAAATCATTGCCGGACTGGACGGAACGCGGCCGTTCCTGCCCTCCTCGGGCTATTCCAGTCCGCCGAAATCCTGGGGGCTGTCCTGGCCGGACAACGAAGCCTCCGGAACCTATTCCGGGGGTCCTTATTTCTGGGTGGATCCGAAAACGTATTACGATAAGGTTAACGCCGGCAGAGATTGGCTGTTCAAGAATGAAGTGGGTCTTCCTTCTCTGCCCAAGCTGGAGAGTCTGAAAAAGTTTATTCCAGATCTGACTCCGGAAAAAGACATCCAGTTTCCTCTCAACCACACATGGGGGTATCACGATGCCTGTGAGGGCAACGGAAAGTACAGCCTCTATGATCAGGCTATTCGCCGCAGATATGGAGAACCAAAAAATGTTGCTGATTATATCCTGAAAGGGCAGTTGGTCAACGCCGAAAACTACAGAGCGGTATTCGAAGCAATGAACCAGGCGATGGACCGGACGGCGGGCGTGCTCCTTTGGAAGGTGAATCCCGCCTGGCCGAGCGTCATCTGGCAGCTTTACGACTGGTATTTAAGCCCTAATGCCGGGTATTATTTCGTGAAAAAAGCCTGTGAGCCACTCCATGCTCAGTTAAATTTGGATGATTATGATGTTTCAGTAATCAACAACACTTTTACGGCACACAAAGGACTGCGCCTGGCCGCCCGGGTCTTCGCGGCGGATATGGAAGAAATCTGGAGTGACAGCAGGACAATCGACATCGAAGCCTTCACGTCGAAAGACATTCTTAGAATCCCGAGGAGCGAGCTGACAGGCCATTCTGTCATGTTTGTCGAGCTGGTTTTAGAGGACAAAGACGGTAAGAAAAAATCAGAGAATTTCTACTGGCTGGCCGAGAATGATGAATTCTCATCACTTGTTTCTCTTCCTCGAATCGATCTGGATGTGGACATCGAAAGAGAAGAGTTTGAGAACAGGGCCTTCTGGACAATTCAGCTGACGAATCCATCTGGCCATCTGGCTTTTTTTGTAAATGTCCGTCTCTGTCAGGAAATGACACAGGAAGAAATCCTACCTAGTTTCTGGAGCGATAATTATGTCAGCCTGCTGCCGGGGAAGATCAAGCGGCTGACCGTCGAGTTTCCGGCGTCTCGCATAAAAAAAGGCGGCCTATACATCAAGCTTGACGGATGGAATGTGAGCCAGGACATTAATGTGATCGAGGATTCAGACTGAAGTCAGCCATTCTTACAGGAATGCCTATACCTATTTTTTATGATGTCGATCAGTTGTTGTATTGATATTCTCTATTTTTTCCATTTACCATCTACCGGGATTCTTGCTCAAAGAATTTCTTTTCAAGAGGTTCCCAGAAAACATTAATATTCGGATATGACTTCTTCAATTCTCTGGCAAAGTTTTCGATCTCTGAGGATCTCATGTGCATGGGGATTATTTGTTTGGGTTGAATATATTCTCTGACAATCTTCTTTCCAATCTCATCCTGAGTGATGAAGGGGTCCAGAAAGGCAACGTCTATGCCTTCTTTCTGCAATTGAAAAGACTCGAAATATTTTTCATTCGATGCAGGCACAGAATCTCCAAGATGGAAGACTTTGAGGCCGTCAAGATCAAAAATATAAGCCAGGGTTACATATTCGCGTGGAGGCATGGCATGATTGACAGCAAATATCTTTAAGTAGATTCCTTTGGTTTTCTCTTCGACAATAGTGCCCCATTCTGGATTGATGTTTTTGACCTGTGAGCTGATCTTTGAATAATTCTCTCCGGCCGCTTCCTTCAATTCCTGAATTGTAATCTCATTTCCTACGAGGACAGTCTCGGGATGATTCATCAGAATCTCTGCGGCCATATTCGGTTCAAAATGGTCACGATGAGCATGGGAAACAAGGATAAGGTCGACACGGTCAAACGGCCGGCGGGAATTCACTATCATTTCAAACACCTTGGGTGGGGTGTCTGAATATCCATACGGATTTTTGAATAAAGCATCCACTAAAACCTTCTTTGTTTTTGATGCAATCAAGAAACCTTCATTGGCGATATAGGAGATGCCAACCCAAGGGAGATTTGGATTTTTCGGTACTGCTCTCTTTAATTCTTTGACTCCTTTAGCTGCCAGGAAGTCAATAATTTCCTTATGTTCCCAATCTTCTGCAATATGAAGCGGAGTTCTGCTGTCATTTCCTCTTATATTCAGCTCTGCTCCCTTTTCAACCAGAATTTTGACTATTTCAAGATGACCTTCTCTAACTGCATAGTGCAGGGGCGTGCGGCCTTTGCGGTTTTGTGCGTTTACCTCAGTTCCTTTTTTTATTAGCTGTCGGGATAATTCCAGAAGATTTCCGATTACTGCATTGTGGAGAAGGGTTCCGCCGTCATCGCTCTTAGTGCGGATATCCGCTCCCTTGGAAATCAACAAACTCACAACATCTTTATGCCCATTGGCTGCGGCTGTATGAAGGGCTAGTCTTCCGGAATCTTCGCTGGGATTTAATGCCTTCAAAGCAATAAATACATCTATGACATCGAGGTGTCCGCGGTCGACTGCGAATCTTAGAGGAGAAACACCTGACCCGTCCTCCAGATTGATATCCAATCCTTTTTCTACAAGAATCTTAGTTGCATCTTTTTTTCCCTCTCTAGCTGCATAGTGCAGAGGCGACCTGCCGTACATATCTATACCTTTAAACTCAGCCCCTTTGGAGAGCAGCCAATCTAAGATATCCGCTTGTCCATAGTAAGCGGAATAGAAAAGTGCTGTTTGGTCAACATTGTTTTTGGCATTTACCTGCGCACCCTTGGCTACTAGATATTGCACTACATCCAGATGACCGCTTTCTGCGGCCCTAAAGAGAGGCGTTTCTCCTTCTCCATCCTTTACGCTGACGAGGTTAGGGTCTTTTTCCAAGAGCGCTTTGATTTTTGCCAGGTCTCCCTGCTTTGCCGCCTCATGAATGTCATTCTCGGGAACCGATAAGGCGGTAATGTAAGAAATTAGCATTATTATTACGATTAGGGCCGGCATAAATTTCCCTGCAGTTAGCCTGATTTTTTTCAATTTCATGATCATCCCTCCTATTTCAATGAGTTAATCTTGTCTCAATAGTTTGCTTTCCAAAATCATAAGAATTGTAAAAATAATATTTCATTATCCTTTTAATTTTGGTAAAAAGCATTCAAGGTAAATTTATCTCACTTATTATTACGAAGGATTTGTCTTAAAGTTCAGTCTCTTGAAAACCGGAGGCTGAAAAGATAAAACTCAGAATCATATACTGTATCAATGGTAAAGAGAGAACAGTATAAATCCATAGAGTTAAACACAGAAAAGAAGCTTACCAGCTAAAAAAAATCCATTATCGTTTCCCAGCGTATTCTGTATAATAATTCAATGCACATGATCCATTTTCCGCTCCCATGTGCGATGCCAGTATTGCCAAGGATGAACTCTGCTACACAGATTCTTCAAGCCTTGAATATATAGATACCTATGCCCTTATCGACTGGAGTGGAGATGGAATCTTCAGCTACAGCTTCCCGATTGAAAACTGGGCTTTCGAAAAAACATATAACATGCTTGCCTCCTGGAGGACCACTTTTCCTGAGGCAGGTGTTGTCAAAGATTTTGTGGCGTACACTATTTCACAAGCATACTCCTGTTTTGTCACTTCCACTATCCCCACTGATATTGGTGCTCCTTTAGAGTTTGCCGGAAAAAAAGTTTTCAACCGATCGCTCTCTCAGGGAGAATACATAAACCACCTTGAATGGAGGCCGAATCCAAAAAACGAGAGTATAAATAAATACAACATCTACTTAGTGGAAGGAGCCTACAAGTATCTGCTTGCACAAGTTGCCTCTGGATCCTTTGAGTATATGCACAGGAATGTGGATAAAGACGCGAAATACCTCTACGCTATTTTTCCGGTGACAGATGAAGGAAGGGAAGGGAATCCAGTTACTACAACAATTCAGTAGGATGAAAAATTTTTTTATTACATAGTTAGAGTGAGAAAAGATAGGTAAAAAGAGAATGATGAATAGAACGAAATCATTAATAATCAAGAAGGGATCAAAAGTCGGATTCATCCTTCTCTTTCCTCTCTCATCCAGTTTTTCCGGATCCTCGGGATTTTTCCAGCTCACCGCGAAGATTGGCAACTCTTCCAGAATTGAGCTTTTCTCCCTTCTCATCTAGTAAAGTGATGTGCAAGTATTGCCTATGATGATCAATACCCATATAATTCATTTGTGCACCTCCTAATTAAGTTTTGTAATCTCATGGGCAATCTATCACAAAATAGATACCCACGGGAGGTGCATCACTTCATCATGTTACCTATCTTAAAATTTGATAAATGAAGAGAAGCTCCTGGATCAAATAGATATGAAGATAACTAAAATACTTCTTTTTATATTACTTTTTATCTGCTTACTGCGTTTTACCTTTCCTGGAGATTTTCTTAGTTTATTCAGGAGAGGATTGCTCGCTTTTAATCAGAAAGACTACAGTACAGCAATAGATTATTTTTCCAGAGCACTAGAATCACCGACAAGGACATCAGATAAAAAAGTTCTTACAATTGCTTTTAATTTTAGGGGTAAAGCTTTCTATGAACTCAGAGAATACGATAAGGCTTTAGAAGATTTTGCAAGAGTGAAAGAATTAAATCCGAAATTTGCAGAAATATTTAATAACTGCGGAATGGTCTATTACGATTTACGTGAGTATAAGAAAGCAATAGAAAATTATACGGAGGCAATCCGTCTGGATAGGAAATACATTGATGCCTTATACAATAGAGGATTGGTTTTTTTAGCGAAAAGTGAATATAAGAACGCTGTAGAAGATTTTAATGAAGTTATTAGACTAAAACCCAAGTATACAAAGGTTTATAGTATTCGCGGGCTAGCTTACTCTAGAATTGGGATGAATGAAAAGGCAGCTGAGGACTTTAAGAAAGCATTGGATTTGGATCCCAAAAGTTGGGATACCTATTTTAATAGAGGGATCATATATTTTGATAACGGAGAATACGAAAAAGCAATTGAGGATTTTAATCGGACAATAGAACTGAATCCATCATATGTAGAGGCTTTCAATAATCGTGGAATTGCCTATTTAGAAAAAGGAGAATACAAAAAGGCTATTTTGGATTTTAGCCAGGCTCTGAGGCTAAATCCCTTTTTTAAAGAAGTTTATTTCAATAGAGGTAATTGTTATCAGAAGAATGAAGAATATCAAAAAGCCATAGATGATTTTAGCGAGACATTAAAATTAAAACCTTTGGATGCTGAATCGCTTTATAGACGAGGGATTAGTTACTCTCATATAGGTTCACATGAAAAAGCTATCCTGGATCTAAAGAAAGCAGTGGATAGTGGACATAATGGAGCAAGGCAATTTCTAAAGGAATATTATAATATAGAATATAAATAAAATAATTAGCCTTGCCTCAAAGTTATATAATTATATTTCCTCTCTCGTCCTTTAAAACCTTTAGATTATTTTACAGGGCATACGATTAAAGGAAGTATTGCATTCCAACATATTTTTCGTTTTTGTTCTTACTCATTCAATGCGATGCTTATGTAAAAAACAAATGAAGTGCCCCATAGCTAAAGTTGTAAATGCCTATAGATACAGGAAGCAATCCTCAGGAGAAAATGACCATCACGCCCTCCTCTGCCCCAGGCTACCCCAGTCATCTCAGCTCGTGAATAATCCAGGTCATTCCCTGAAATGATAAAATTGACATCGCGAATAAAGTGCAGCGATTTAGTAATGAATTGCTAAAGTCATAAGATTTCCAAATCGCCTCGCTCCCTGTAATGACATTTATTGACATCAAGGTTCCCAAGTTTTATATATAAGGTAAAGGAGTATAATTATAGTGAGGAGGGTGAGAAAAACGAGACTTCTTAAATAAATATGAGCGCATAACGCATAATAAGATGAATGAAAATGAATAAGAATTCATTATACATCATACTATTGGTGTCTTTATGTCTGATGGCTTTGCTGGTCAGCTGCGCCAGCAAGGGTCCCAGCAGGGTATCGCTTGATCCCCAGAGTCAGCAGTTTCTGGACTATATCAGTTATATCATACTGCCGATAGAAGAGAAAATCTTTCGGGAAATGCCCCCTGAAGACCGGGGGGATTTCATCAAAGATTTCTGGGCGCGGCGGGATCCTATTCCCTCGACTCCTGAGAATGAGTACCGACAGACCTATTATTCTCGGCTGGCAGTGGCGGATAAAGCCTTTGCCATAGGAAAGCCTGGTTGGAAAACCGACCGCGGGCGCGTCTATATCCTTCTGGGACCTCCCACGAACGTGATCGAGAAAAACATTGGCGCGACGCCTTATGAAGCGCAGAAATTCGCTCAAGCCAGTATTCTCGACAGAGGCACGCTGACAGAAAGGCCGACCATTATCTGGGTGTACGACAACTATCCCGCGTATTTCGACGGCCCGCTGCGGCTTGTTTTTGTCGACTATCATTCCACCGGGGACTTTGAGCTCACGACACGCGAAAGCATCACTCCATTCTCCATGGTCTCCCCGACATGGGATCCCCCCGACCTCAAACACTACCAGTGGGTGGGTGAAATCGAAATGGAAGAACTGGAGCTGGGGACTCTTGGCATTTTTGACTATGATGCTCTAGCTAACATTTCTGAAGACCAGGACCTGCTCACAGCCTCTGTCTTGATCGATATTCCTTACGGACGCATCAACTACAGAAAATCAGGCGAAAATTTCACTTGCAACTTAAAGATAGCGGCAGAGGTCAGAGACAGTGAAAAGAAATTGTTAACCAAGCAGGAGGAGCCCTATGCCGAGATTCTTTCCCTACGTTACCTTAAAGGCAACCTCGAAAACAACATCCCGATTCATAAAGAATGGGCTCTCGCTCTTCCTACAAATGGGAAGTACATCTATATAAGCGTCTTGGATGAAGTTTCGGGAAAAAAGCTCCGCAAACTGTTCGAGATAAAGTAACTCTTAAGAAGTTTCTTATATAACTCCTGATGAGCATACGACTGCAATTTTTCAGCCGGTTCTCAACAGATTACTTCCATCTAGCTCAAATTAACACGGTTATTTTCATCTGATACGCTCATTTCGGAAGGTGAAAGAACGGAAATCGAGCAAAATGTCGCCGCTTTTATTACACAACCAAAAAGTAATTTCCTGTTAAAAAGAAAATTAATTTATTAAGCGAAAAATATTAATAATATTAATAATGAAATTAATTTTATTAATATTATTAGCTCTAAAAATAAAATAAATTAATCTCAAGAACTTCCAAACTCATTCTCTTTTCTTCTTGGATATTTCCCAAAGCTTCCGGGGCGAGACAATAAGTTGAAATAGCGCTCATAACTCTGTTGTACGCCTACTTATTAGAGAAATTATCATCTAACTTATCTGGCGAAATGCTCTCATAAAGACTTTGCGCATCTTAACTCCCTGAATTTCACCCGAAACTGCGTCTAAGGCCTTAAAATCATAACCTTTTCTCTTCTTAAAGTATCCTACCCAAAAGGGGTAAAAAATCTTTATACCAGGAGAAATTTCTTCGGCCTTCGGGTATCTTCGTGTTCTCAAGCCGTGCTCCAGCAGCAGTCCTTTGTATTCGTTGAGAATAATCCTTCCAGCATCAGAAGGAGAGAGTTCAAAATCACAGGAGAAAAGACTTGTCTTATCCTTAAAATTGATATTTTCTCTTATAAAAAAAACAGTATTCCCCAAGAGCCCATCCACTGAGAGAGTTATCTTCTTCTTTTCCCCTTCCCTGTTTACAAACACATCGAAAATGTAAAAAGGCAAATGGATCAACTCTATCCGCTGTGGAAAATCCCGGCTTTTTTTATTCATTAATGGAAATAAGCCCCTCCTGAAAGAGAGTATGTTCTCTGCTTCCCCTTCTGTAATTTTATGTTTAGCTACCACGTTGATTATTCCTTTAAATTTTTTCCACTCCGCCGCTTGTTTGCTTTCCCTTTAAAAATGGAAAAAATTCCTGCAGCCAGCAACAACAGAGCTGCAATCAGGTTGGTTACAATCCCTCGGATAAGTGGTACATCTGGTGTTGGTTTCACAAAAAAAGTACCTACTAGAACAATAATCCCGAAGAAAAGCCAGAATATCCCCATAACTTCAAGCGGTTCGAATTCCTTATTCGATTCACGCTGTTGTTTGTCGGAAAACATCTCTTCCTCCTGGATTCTTCCTTTCAAAAGATTAGGTAAATAATGATCTGTAGCCCTAAAAAAACCGCAGCCCAAATCCTCAGGTCTCTCCACCTGCGTGTATTCGGGGCTTCATGAAAAATAAAACTACGGGGACGAAACCAGGCCCAGATAATCATGCTGACAAAAAACACTATGGCAATAATTTTTCCCCATACGAGAGATAAGCTTTTCAGCCATTCAGCCATTTTACTCCCCTCCTTCTGCTCTCTTTTTGAGGATGTCCTGCATTCCTTTATCTTTCATAACTAATCCGTAAACTAATCCTTCCAGCTTTTCTACAGGCTCTGGCTTTGAAAACAGGCTTACGACGATAGTAATAAGGAGTGAACCCAGGAAGGACCACCAAGCTATATAGAGAAAACTCCATTCGGTTATAAAAAAGAGAGAGCTTGAGATGGCTACTCCTCCAATAAGCCCGCACAAACCTCCCCAGCGATTTGCCCTTTTCCAATAAATCCCCAGTAAAGTAATGGCAAACGTAGGGCCTTGAAAGATGGACAGAAGCGTCTGCATGGCTACATAAATACCCGGAAATTTTTTGGTTACAGGAGCAAAAGCGATTGCCCAGAGCACAAACACCAGGGTTAATACTCTCCCTACCTTAAGATAATGTTTATCTGAAGCTTTTTTTACAATGAAACGCTGGTATATGTCTCGGGTCCAGAGGGTTGCCGCCGAATTAAGCGTGGAGTCCACACTGGAAATAAGCGCGGCCATGAATGCAGCGAACACCAATCCTGCCAGCCCCGCGGGTAGCAAGTTTTTTATAAGCCAGGGAAATGCTTTATCCATATCTGGGCCTGCCAATCCAGGATTGAGAGCCAGGGCCAGGAGACCGGGCAAGACTACCAGAACTGGAATGAGCATTTTGGGAAATGAAGCGAACAGCATACCTGCTTTGGCATCCCATTCACTCCGAGCCCCAAGAGTCCTCTGGATGATAGCCTGGTGACAGCACCACCACGCTGGAGACAGTACAAAAGCCAATCCGAAAACTATTCCCAACCAGGGTAAAATAGGATTGTCTAACGGAAGAAAGAGTTTAAAGTGTTGCGGATTTTCAGACGAAACAACGTTCACGAGGCCTGACCAGCCACCCAAAGTCCAGAGGCCCAACACCGTCAGGGCAGTACCGCCTATAAACATCACCAGCAACTGAACAACATCAGTCATTGCCACTGCAGCCAGGCCTCCTGTGATTGTATAAATTCCCACGATTAGCGCAGTAATCAGGATGCTGATTCCTATTGGAATTCCCAGGTATTCATTGAGCATAAGGCCACTCGCCCAGAAAAAAACTCCCAGCACACACGCCAGAAAAGCCCCCCAAAGGATGGCTTCAATAACTCGTACTGCAGTGCTGTATCTTTTACCAAGAAATTCAGGAACAGTGTAGACACCTGCCTTCCAGTAGTAGGGAACAAAAAGCAGGGCGGAAAGCACCATGGCAGGAATAGCTCCGATCCATTCATAGTTTGCCTGAGCGATGCCAAACCTGTAGGCGCCGCCTGCAGAGCCCATATAATCGTAAGCCCCTATATTTGTTCCTATAATCGACATGCTGATTATCCACCAAGGAAGCATCTTGCCTGCAAGGAAATAATCTTCCTCAGTGCGGACGTACTTTCTAAAATACACTCCAAAAACAGGAATCGCGACCAAGTAGGCTATCACTATTATTAAGTCGATTCCTCTTATATCCATGAAAATCTCCCGCCATGAGGGGCGTAGCTGCACACGGAGTTATTCATTTCCACCAAACACGAACTTCGTAACTTTCTTTACAATATATAAAAATTTCTAAATAAAACTCAAATAATAAAAATCCTTTAGTCCAATTGCTGTCTTCCCCTCCGGGCTCCTTTAGGATGACTTAAAAGTGTCTGAGACTCTTCTTCAATCCATGATAAAAACTTTGGTGCCTTTCTCAGTAAAGGCTAAATGGGGATTACTATCATCATCCTCAACCTGAAAGCTCGATCCTGAAGCTAATTTAAATTCTTTGCCATCTTTTAGTCTTATGACAAGTTCACCTTCCAAAACCAGTAATACATGACCACGGCCACACCAGTGGTCGGATTTAAAGCCAGGTGAATATTCAACAATACGCACTCGAATATTCCCTGCCTCAAAAGTCTTCCAGAAAGAAGTACCTGTCTCTCCTTTGTACTCGACTTGCTCAATCTTACTCCAATCGGTTGTACTAAAAGGGACATCCTTAATTTTCATTATTCACTCCTAACAGCAATTCATTATTTCTGTTTTTATAAATAAACAGTTATTCTTAATTTTACAACAGGAAAAAGAGGAATTATTCATAATCACGGAAAAAAGATAATTTAAGCACATTATTCCGATGCAATGGATTATCATATTGAGAAAAATTTACATTGAACTGATCGTAAATTTCCTCAGATATTTCCTACTAATCTTGTTTTACTTTTTGTGTGAAACTTAGTATAAAGAAAAAAATGACCTGTAATTTAATTCTCTTATGCATTTTCGTAAAAATCTTGAAGTAGATTAAAACTAACATATAAATGAAAGAAAAACTTTCTTTTAAAAACAGCAAGGGAGAAAAACTCTGTGGAATATTATCCAATCCAACATCAAAAAAAGAGGCGCCTATCATAACTTTATGCCACGGATTCTCCACAAGCAAAGATGGGCGAACGTACGTGAGGTTAGAGCAATCTTTAAACAAAAACAATATTTCTACATTTAGATTTGATTTTTTTGGCCATGGAGAAAGCGATGGCAAATTCGAGGAAATAACGATTTCTGAAGCAGTAAATGATGTTCAAAACGCTCTTTATTTCTTGAAAAAATCAGGATACACAAAAATCGGACTCTTCGGCTCAAGCTTTGGCGGAATGGCCAGTATCATAACAGCATCAAACACAGATAACCTGTATGTCCTGGCTTTAAAATCACCTGTCTCGGATTTTTCAAGCTTACTGATCAATCAGAATAATGCACAAGAAATCAAGAACTGGAAAGAAAATGGATTTATCTACATAACAAGCTCAGATGGAGATAAGCGGAGGCTGAACTATTCCTTCTTTCTGGATGCGAAAAACATTAAAGGGTATGAGTCGGCAAGAAAAATCAAAATACCATGTTTGATTGTTCACGGCGACCGGGATGAAACTGTTCCCATTGAACAAAGTAAAAAAATTGCACGCCTCATGAAAAACTGCAAGCTGGAAATTATTAAAGGAGGAGACCATACATACTCTAAGCCGGAAAATTTCGAGAAAATGCTTGATTTGATTTTGAAATTTATCATAAGGAACTCTTAGCTCTCTTTCCTTTTTGCATTTATGAGGCTTTTTCTCTTTATCATTAAATGGGCACTTCAAACATCACAAAAAGGTTATTCTTCCTCTTCAAGGTATTTCTTGCTACTCTGATTTCCAGTTAATTTTGCAACAAGAAATTCGATACGTAAGCATCCTTTTTTCCGTGATATAGAAAGAAAAGCGCGGGTATACGGTGAAGAAGGTCGTATGAAGGCTGAGCGGGCATGGTTCTGGGGTCAGGCTTTATTACGAAAAGATGCCCAAAGCATAAAATATATTGCAATGCTCACAATAGTGACAAAGCCTGACCCCGAGGGAAGAGCGAAGCCTGAATCGAGCCGCTTTGGCTCGCTGGGGCAAAGCGAGCGTGCCTTCAAGCCGTATGCCTATCGCTCAATGACTATTTTAATTTTCATCACGGAAAAAAAGATGCTTCCACCCGATACTGAAAGTTGAGCTTCTAACTTGACATTTATTCTCATTACCTTACTATAAGTAAAGAAAGATTCCAGATTGATAAAACGAGAGAAATAAGTGCTATAATTATGGGCTAGGATAATGAATAAAAGCTACACAATACACTCCTTTAGGAAATGTAAACCCGTTGTCATATCAGCAATTTTTATCATCGCTCTAATCTCCAGCCTTTATGCTGAAAGTATCCAGTGTGTATGGTCTGGCATCGACAAAATTGTTGCTGTCGGAGATATCCATGGAGACTACGAGAACTTTGTTACAATCCTGAAAAGTACAGGCCTTATCGATGAAAAACTTCATTGGACAGGAGGAAAGACTCATTTAGTCCAGACTGGTGATATTATGGATAGAGGTCCAGATGCAAAGAAAGTATATGATTTGATAAGGAAACTGGAAAAAGAAGCTGCAGCAGCGGGAGGAAAAGTTCACATGTTGATCGGAAACCATGAAGAATTGAATATTACTGGTATTGCTTTCGACTATGTGGGCTATGTTACAGTAGAACAATTTATTTCCTTCCTTCCTGCCAATTATAGAGATAAAAAAGAAAAAGATTTTAGAAAAAAAATTGAAAAAAACCTACCCCAAGGAACAAACTCCGTGGCGAATTTAAATGGCTTGATAAGGTATTATTGGCAGGAAATAATAAAAACCAGCAAGGGAGCTCGAACTAGATATACGGATAATTATTATGAAAAATACGGAAAATGGATCCTTACGCACAATGCTGTAATTAAAATTAATGATATCGTTTTTGTTCACGGAGGCATTAGTGAAAAATATTCTACAAAAATATTAAGCACTATAAATAATGATCTTCGCAACGAACTAAAGGATCTTTACAGAAAGCAAAAATTTTCAGATCCGATTACTTATCCACCTAAAATTGTTTATGACCAGATGGGACCTCTCTGGTATAGAGAATTAGCCACAAATAATGGAGAGAATATGGAGGAAGAGGTTGATAAAATATTGCAAAACCTCGATGCTAAATACATGGTAATGGGCCATACAGTGCTCACTGGCCCTGCTTTTTCACCTGAAGCTATGAGCCGTTATGATGGTAAGATTTGGATAATAGACACAGGTATTTCCAAGGCTTATGGTGGAAGCCTTAGTGCATTGATAATCGAGAATGGCAATTTTTCTGTTTGGGGGTTAAAATATGAGAAATAAGATTGCTATTATTATATTTTGTTTCTGCTTTTTAATCGGTATCTGGAGCACATCTTCATTTCTGATGACTAGTCAAGAAGATATAAGGCGAAATTCTATCGAAAATTATTTAAGAACAGCAAAGATTGTCTCTTTAACTCCAGACCCTAAAGGCGGAAGAATGGCAGGATGGATAATAAGCCTTGCCGACGGAAAAATGACCCGGCACGGATATTTCAAATATATCGATCATTCGCGGCCACATCCTCTTCCCGATAGCTATAAATACGAGATTGCTGCATATGAATTAAACAAGCTTCTAGAGCTCAACATAGTTCCGCCTGTTGTGGAGAGAGAAATAAAGAATATGAAAGGGTCACTCCAGGTTTTTATTGAAAATGCCATAAAAGAAATTACGATGATTAGAAGAAAAATCGAGCCTCCTGACCTCCAGAGTTTCAGAAATGCTATTCAAGACATTAAAATCTTTGAAAGTCTAGTTTACGATGAATGCCACGATACCCGTGATACTCTGATTCAAGAGAAAAACTGGAAAGTATGGAGGATTGACTTTTCAGAAGCCTTCTCTCCTTCTTCAGAATTGATTCCTGGTTGTGAAATAACCGGTTGCTCCAAGAAGATCTATCAGAACCTACTGAATTTAGATAGTGATGTAGTTAAAGAAAAACTAAAGCCTTATCTCAGTGATGATGAAATGAAAACCTTGCTAAAACGAAAAGACATCATTTTAGAAAAAATTAAGCAATTGATAAAGGAAAAAGGAGAAGAATCAGTTCTCTTCCTCTAAAATTTTTCTCAAATAAAAAGCTCCTAAAATCATTAAAATTTATTCCTGCCTTAATACATAAACACTGTTAATCAGTATGCGCCCAATATTTGTGCAATATACCAGAATTATAATAGATTCAATTTGTTAAACGAAGAAGTTGCTCATTTTTCAACAAACTTATCCACAATAACGGTGAAAAAAACCTGGAATAAAATTGAGAACAGCTGAAAGAGATCATGTGGGGACAAGAATATCGAAGTTTTGAAGTGAGTTATAAATAATTAACAGGTAGATTTTTCTTAGCGTACAATTCCTACTGTACTCTCCTGTGTCATTTTTCTGAATTGACGTCCTGCATACCGGACTGCATAAATCCAGATTACAAGGAGACTTATCGATGCAAACGCTAGCCACCGAATGCCTCCAAGGCCGATAGCGCCTGTGACCACAAGATTAATTACAACAGCAATGGCCTTCGAAAAACGCATCACAAACATGTCTATGAAGGCTTTTGCCCGGTATTTAACTTCTGGGGTAGTAGGGACGTACAATGCCTCCTTTGAGGACTGATTTATGGAATAATTAAGCCCATTATCACTGACCGATAAAGCATTCCCCACCATCAAAATCGGAAATATCAAAAAAGCAGTTGAGCTGCACAACGCTGCAATAGGCAAAAACAGCAGTGCAATTCCCACTCCAAATTTTCTCATCACTAAACTTGTGAGAAATAATTGCACAAACACAGCAACACTGTTGGTAACAAAGTATACGGAACCAAAATAGGCAGAAAGATTCTCCTTGGTTACAGAATTGATTACACTCGTAGTCCATTGAAAATCCATAATCGAGGACACAATCTCATAGATGCCCACGATTGCAACAATTGCCAGGAGATATCTAGAGGCAAATACAAGCTTTGCTCCCTCAATTGCCGCACCGCTCTTTTTCGGCATTTCAGTCTTGGGCTGTGATTCTTCAGCAGCAGGAACTGCAGTCTCCTCCTTTTTGGCTATCCGCCCCACAAAAAAGGCTATCACCATTATGAGCAGAGCACCCCCAATACAGGCTAAAAGGAGTGGAGGTTTGCCAGCTTTTTTCACAAATGCTGCCACAACGCCAGAACCAAACCATCCACCGAGCACACCTCCTAAGCCGATTATTCCATACAATCGCTTTGCTTCCTCTGAATGAACAATGTCGTTGAGGAATGCCCAAAATAACACTACCATAATCGTGTTGAAGAAATCCCCGAATAAGTAGAATGTCCAGGCTATAACACCAGTTGGATTGGTAATTAAGCCACTATAAACTACAAAACAAGCACTGAAAAACAGAGCCCAGATGAAAACAAGTTTTTGCCGTGTGATACGACGGGCAAGCATGGTGAAGACAACCACTCCAATGACAGCCATAACCATGTTCAACACTTTTGCCAGTTGTTCTGCCTGTGAAGCTGCCATCTGCCACCCGAAGAGGTTAAAACCACCTTCTTTATAAAAGGAAGCAAACACTCCTTTTTTCATAGGTTTCAGCACCCAGAACATAGTAATAACTAAGAAAAAATATGAAGACATTAATAATGCCTTTGGAAGTTTCTCTCGTGGAATATCCTGAATTGCTTTTAATATATTTTTCATCTTTCCCCTCCTTATTTGACGGTAGCCTAGGCAGTACTCAGAGAGGCTGTACTATAGTGGCAATACAAAAAAAATTCTATTATACTTTCCAATTTCCCGCGAAACCTATACCACAGCAAATTTCGTTAGTCAACGAAAATAAATATTTCCACTCACCTTTTCTATTTGATTTTTAAAAAGAATAAAGTTATATTATTAGCAAAATTTGAGGGGAAAGATTTGAAATAGGGAGAAAATAAAAATGAAACGAAAAATCATTCTAGCAATCATTCTTTCATTTTTTATTACTCAAAGTCTCCAGTCATCTGGACAGTTCAAACAAGAGCAAGTTGCAGAAAGAGCTAAATGGGAGGAATTTCTTAAAACCGCTGAGATTGTGAGCCACCAAGACATAAAAGAAGGTGTCACAAAGCCAATTAGACTCTACTTAAAAAAAGGAGATATTGAAGCAAGTGGCGCCTGGAAAAATCCCAGCGGTGTACAGAAAGGATTCCTTGAAGGATGGCAGTATGAAATCGCTGCTTATGAAATGGATAAGCTTCTGGGATTACAAATGGTTCCAACCACAGTCGAGAGAGAATTTAAGGCTAAAAGAGGTTCTCTCCAATATTGGGTTGAAGACATACAATACAACCTCCTTGATATCATGAAACAAAAAATTCCTTTCCCCCCAGCTGGCCATGCAGAACATCTGAATAATACGAAATATTTAACCAGGGCCTTTGACAGTTTAATCGCCAATGAGGACCGCACTCAACAGAATATCCTTTATACCAATGATTGGCGTATGATTCTTATCGACCACTCCCGTTCATTCCGTTCCTCCAAGAAGTTCACCGAGAAACTCATGTTCGGGAAAAACGGCATAAGAGGCACTAAACTCATCAGACAACTCCCAAGAGCTTTCGTGGAAAAAATAAAAGCTCTAAACTTTGATATTATTAAAAAAGCTGTTGGGCCCTATTTAAAGGACAAAGAGATTAAAGCTGTTCTCATCCGAAAAGAGCTCCTCTTAAAGGAAATCGATGAGATGATAAAAGAAGTAGGAGAAGATAAATTTTTATATTAGCCTTTAATTTCAAATTTTATTCTGTATAATTATATATATATATGGATCGAAAAACTTTGATAAAAAAGGAGGGAAAAAGATGAAAAAAAGACTTGTAACACTTCTAATTTTTCTAATTATTCTGGCATTCCAGACTCAAACAATTGCTCAATTCAAGCCAGAAGAGATTGCAGAAGATGAAAAATGGGAAGACTTTCTCATGACTGCAGAGGTTGTTGACCAAAAGCAGATGAGTGGCCGAGAAGCTGTGACGTCTCCCTGGAAGCTCAGCCTGGAAAAAGAGGGAATCAACAGAGATGCACTATGGAAGAATCCAGAAGGCCGGATGAAAGGATTTGTCGAAGGCTGGAAATATGAAATCGCATCCTACCGCTTAGACAGGTATCTGGGACTTAACATGGTACCAGTCACAGTGGAAAAAGAGTTTCAGGGAAACAGAGGCTCCTGCCAATTATGGATAACCGCGAAAATGGATCTCAGGAAGAAAGTAAAAGATAAAATAAAAACTCCATCATATAAAGTATGGTATTGGAATAATGCGACCTATTTGCACCGGGCCTTTGATAACTTGATTGCCAATGAGGACAGACATCAGGGAAACATACTCATCACCGACGATTGGCGCATGATTCTTATCGACCACTCGCGCTCTTTCCGAACAGATAAAAAATTCACCAACAAACTCATCTACACCGAAAAACACAAGGAAGGTCCCAAGCTTATGAGAAAGCTTCCTCGGGCATTCTTTGATAAACTAAAGACTTTAAATTTTGAAGTTGTCAAAGGTGTCGTTGGAGAATACCTGACTGATAAAGAAATTGAAGCTGTCATTACTCGGAAAGACCTTATATTAAAAGAAATCGATAAATTTATTAAGAAGTACGGAGAGGATGACGTCTTGTATTGAATTTCGAGACTAAACCTCTTTAAGTTTCCTGTAGATAGTCACAACATTCTGATTGTTTTCTCGTTTATAATCAAATCCATCCATAAATTCGCGGGAAAGTAAAATCCCAAATCCGCCTACTTTCCCATTTTTGATACTCTCATTTATGTCTGGTTTTTCAATTTTCCTGGGATCAAAGGGAACACCGCTATCCCTTATTTCAAAATATATTCTTCCTCCTTTTTGCCAACTCTTAAGGAAAATTTCGCCTTTATCCTGAGGATAAGCGTACTGAATGATGTTTATACAGACTTCTAAAAGAGACACTTCAATCTGGTAGTAGTCGCTTTCTGAAATATTCAGTCCCCCTAGATTCTCTCTCAAAAAACTTCTTATTCTATCTATCTCTTCCATATCACTTAAAACTCTCAATGTTTTCATCTTGATTTTATCTTTCTCCTGTTCACTGTTTACTTTCATCTCTCAATATTAAATCAGCACATCGCCTCACCAAGGTGTAAAGAATGAAGGCAAGCCTTGCATAAACGAGAAATTTTATCAAAAAGTTAACTAAATGAGAAGAAAATTCGACTTTTCAATTCTACAAATTAGACTTACTCTCTGATGCAGCCTTAATACCAAATATTTGAAGCCGGTGGCTATTTCTCTCCACAACAAAAACATATCCTCTACTATCAATAGCAATACCAACAGGAAAATTCATCTGGCCGCTGACCACTCCCCTTGTTCCCCATTTGGTGATAAATTTACCATTTCCATCAAATTTTTGGATCCTATTATTCCCAGAATCAGCCACATAGATATAATTGTATTGATCGATGTACATTCCCATGGGATCACTAAACTCTCCATCACCTAAGCCTGCTTTTCCCCAAGAAGCAATAAATTCTCCTTCTGACGAGAACTTCTGAAGACTCTTTCTATCGAGTGCAAAAACTTCATCCTTCTGATTTACAGCTACAGCTGTTGGAGAGAAAAAATCCCCATCTGAAGTGCCGTATTTCCCCCATATTTTCTTCAAAATACCCAGATGAGTATACTTCTTAATGCGATTGTTTCCAGAATCAGCTATATAGATATCGCTATTACTGTCAATCGTAATGCCCAAAGGAGAGATAAATTCTTCATTTCCAGAGCCCTCTTTTCCCCATTTTTTTATGTACCTGCCTTCCTTATCAAATTTCATCACACAGTGGTTTTTTTTATCAGTTACATAAACATTTCCTTGATTGTCGATTGCAATACCTGCCGGACTTTTTAAACTCTTGAACTCTTTTCCTCCTCTACCCCAATCTACTTGGAATTTTCCTTCAGGATTAAATTTCTTCATTTTAAAGCTGCTTAAGTCTACAACGTAAATATTATTATTTTTATCCACTTTTATTGCTTGAGGCTGCTGAAAAATCTTTTGATTGGGCCCTCCCCATTTCACAAGGTATTCATAATTTTTTGCAGCTAAAATTGCTTCAATATAAAAAGTGTCTTCCCCCTTACCAATCTCAATCTTTCGTTCCCATTCTGCATAGTTTTCCTTAGTTAACTTTATCTTATGAGAACCAAACGGCACATAAGCCAATTTACAGTGAGTTTCCATTCCTGTGTGCTTATCATCCAGGTATACTCTTGCCCCTTCTGGAAGAGATCTCACTTCCACATTCCTTCCTAATCTTTCAAGAATATATTCTTTTTTGGTCGTGGCCTGAGTGAGAAAAATTTCTTGCCTGATGGATTTGTAGCCTTCCTTTTTAATTTCGAGCATAAAAACAGGTGATGTTGTTTTATATACTTCAGGAGTGGAACCAATTACCTTACCATCAATTTCAATTTCAGCCTCTTTTGGCTCGGTGGAAATTTCAACAGAATAATCTGTAGCAAGTCCCAGGTATTCCCTTTCAGCTTGTTGGATCAGAACAACCACTTTAGGGTCATAAATATTCCGAGTAATCTCTTTAGCATACATCTGGTCAACTTCAAACATATTCTTAAATTCCTTGAGTGCAGAATATTCATCACCTTTCCCAGCGTAGGCTAATCCTACCCATAAGAATATCTCACACCCGATCTCCCTCTGTCTGTTGTCATCGGTTATCCTGAATACTTTGGCAATCAATGGCCTCAGGGAATCAATGGCAATATCGAATTTTTTTTCTTGTCTTATCAACTTTCTATTCTGTTCCATTCCATATTCAATTTCTGCTACAACCTCTGCCTGAGCTTTCTCTATCCCAGGTTGTGCCCTAACTTCTTGCTCAGCCATCTCCCCTGCCCTGACTACTTCTACCAACATTTCATGGATAAAGCCTGATATTTGGACTCCTTCTCTCTCCATAGATACTTTGTACCATTCTCCCTGTTTCTCTTCTGCTTCTAAAACTGTGTCCAACGGAATTTTAGCTATAGTCTTTCCGCCAATTTCGGGAGTCAATTTTACGCTTGCATTGTCAACAATAACTTTGATCTTTAAAGCAGCACTGGCGAGAACCAGAAAAAGGAAGAGGAGAAAAGAAATGCCTATGAATCTAGTTATTCGATAAAATTTTTTTGAATCCATATTTCTTCTCCCTCTCATTCTATTTATCTATTATTTATTATTTATAATTTTCCAAATTTTACCCTGCCTTTTCATTGTCCAGGTTTTAACTCCTTCAAACAGCACTCTTCTCAGGCCGGTCTTTTTGTAGATTGCGGTCAACATATGAGAAAAACTGACTTCAACCTGATTTCTATTTTTGAACTTGATTGATATATTGGAAACGAGAGATTTTATATCATCGTAATAGTTAAAAAGGAGCATTGCATCAGCCCTTCTTTGATTAGAAAGGATTGATGAGCCGATATCATTAAGGAGAGTTAGCAGGTCTTTTTCTTCCTCAGCTTTTCTCTGGCGCTCTATTATCTGTCGGATTTCCCTCCTGGAAATGGCGGTATCTGCCAAATACAGATACTCCTTGGCTTCTTTATGTTCCTTATCTAAATTTAATATTTTTTCCATTGCCTTCAGGCTTTCCCTAAATTTTCCTGTCTTATAGCTGCTAATCCCAGAAGCAAGGAAATTCGCGATTAATTCTTCATTCAGTTTGATTTCTGCTTTTTCAAGGTATTCTTTCGCAGTTATATTCTCAGCCTGTTCAGAGATCACTTCTTTCGCAAGCTGAAGTGTCTGTGTAAAGTCTTTGTTCTCAAAACTTTCTATTACTTTTTTTATTTTTACATCTATCGAGTCAGGATCTGCCACTTCGAGCTGGGTAGGCCCAGGAGGCTCTTCTGCCTTTACTTCTTTAATTTCCACTGGAGGAGCGGATGTTTCTTTCGGCTTTTGAGTAAGATACAAGTATCCCCCTCCGGCTAATATTGCTATTCCCCCAAGAGATGCAGCAAGGATAATTCCCCACGTCCGCCTCTTTTTTCTTTTACTCGTAGCAATGGCTTCCTTACTCGTTTTTAGAGTTAAAGTCTTATCTGTAAGCTGGATTAATTCATGTAAATCTGCATTTAATTCAGCACAGGCCTGGTAACGATCTTGGGGATCTTTAGCTAAGGCTTTTTCAATCAGGTGCTCAAAGCCTGGAGGCATGTTTTTTCTAACTTTAACTAGTGGAGTAGGCTCCTCATTAACGATTTTATAAATAATAGTAGTGATGCTTTCTCCATCAAAAGGTTTTTTGCCTGTAAGAAGCTCGTAAAGAATGATTCCCAATGAGAATATATCTGAACGGCTATCTATCTTTTTCCCCATCACTTGTTCGGGAGACATGTAACTTGGCGTCCCGAGTATCGTTCCTGACTGGGTAAGGGTTGAAGTCTCAATTCTTGCAATGCCAAAGTCAACAAGATAAGGCATCCCCTCCCTATCAATTAATATATTGCCAGGCTTAATATCCCGATGAATAATTCCATTCTGGTGTGCGTAATCAAGTGCATCACATAATTGACTCATGAGCTGAGTTACTTCTTGAGTAGTAAATTTCTTTCCCGAAGTAATCGTCTTCTGAAGACTCTGCCCCTCAACATACTGCATGACAATGTAGGTCATGTCTTTCTCTCTCCCGACATCGTATATAGTGATAATATTCGGATGGGTCAGTTTCCCAGCAGATTGAGCTTCCTTAATAAACCTTTTTAAGACTTCTTCATTCTCAGTCCCTTCAGAAACAAGATCAAACCGAATGGTTTTGATTGCCACTTCACGATTTATGTCGGGATCAAGGGCTTTATAGACAACACCCATTGCCCCCTTTCCCAATTCTTCAACTACACTGTATTTGCCTATTTTCTTCATTATTTTTAAATAAAAGTAAGTTCTCTTTTCAGGCCAAAATTCAGTCTCTAATGCACTTTAATCAGGAGAAGGTAAATAATATACTTCGACTCAATTATCCCTTAAAAAAAATATATATAAAGTATACCATTGTCAAGAAAAGTTTGTCTCTTGTTTTTTGCCAAAGGGTATATAATCATGGTATAGAAAATTTATATGGAAGTCATGTACAATTTTGTTAATTACGGAGAAGTTCTTAATCCAGCAAAAGGAAGCTTAGTACTTGATGTAGGGATGAAAACTGTACCTGGAGTAATCGACCATCACCATCCTCGAGCAGAAATGGAATGCACTGCGTCTTTAATAGCTAAATACCCTCATCTAGTCCTCGATCACATCAAAATCGAAGATACTGAATCCCAAAATATTAAAATCATTACCCATCGGTTACCTGATTTTGATGCTGTTTCTTCCATTTTCCTCGCCTTAATGCTCATAGAAATAAAAAGAATAGATTTATCCATGGAAAAAATAGCTCACTATACTCGAATGGTGGATTCAGCTTCTCTGCCTAAAGAAATTGACTTGCCCTCAACTCCCTACTCAATCCTTCGTGCCCTATTCAATAAGATTAAAAAGAGAGAAGATGAAACTAATCACGAAAGAGTGAGAGAGGGATTAAAATTCATGAACTTTTTATACACCAAATCTGAAGAAGGATATGAAATATTTCATAACAGGACTCTTTTTTCAGGAATAGAAAGATACGAGAAGGCAATGAGAAGAGCTGAAGATGATTACTTCAACTATCTTTCAGATCTTAAGCGAGGCCAGAAAATCAGTTTATATCTGCCATTAGTTTCCGGACACGGCAAGAAAAAAGTGGACGTTCTAATCACTAAAAATCCTAAGAGTTTTCTACTCAAAGAATGGGCTCGAAGAGACAGAGAAAATTCTTCTCTCAATGAAGGCTTTGGTTTAACAGTTACAAATTTCGGAGATAAACGATACATCCTTGGCGTTGATCCAGAGAAGGGAGTAAACCTGAGGAAACTAGGAAATTTGTTAAATGAGAAAGAGAGCAAAAAGAGAGAGGTAATGAATAAACCTTTTGAATTTAGCTGGTATGATGGAAATTGTCCTTTTTTTAATTTCAGAATAATTGATTCGCCCCAGGATGGAACAGTGCTAAGCAGTTATGAAGTTATCGATGGATTGTTGTTTTTCAGTCAGAATCTTGAATGATTCAATAAATACTGAATTCTAAGTGAAAAATTAAGGTTAAAATCCCTTCTCAATGAGCAGATAATTAGTCTAAAATAATTTCTGAAGAAACTTTACATGAGTAAAGCAATTATCTTCGACATAAAGCGATATGCTATCCATGACGGGCCTGGAATTAGAACAACATTATTTTTTAAAGGATGTGCCCTTCAATGTCAATGGTGCCACAACCCTGAAGGTATAGATTCAAATCCTGAACTCATATTCTACTCCAAAAGATGTTCAAAAGAATGTGAAGCATGTCTAACTTCATGTCCTCAAGATGCTATCGATATAGAGAAAGGCTCCGTCCACGTTGATCGCGTAAAGTGTGACTTATGCGGGCACTGCGAGGAAGCCTGTGTTTATGGGGCTCTCGAAATCGTCGGCAGAGAACTAACAGTTCAGGAAGTCTTAGAAGAGGTAGAAAAAGACAGAATTTTTTTTGATGAATCAGGCGGAGGAGTTACACTGTCTGGAGGAGAACCTCTGGCACAGTTTGACTTTTTAGAGGCTCTTTTGGATGCCCTCGAAGAGAGAAAAGTTCATGTGGCGCTGGATACTTCTGGCCACATCTCTTTCGAGCAGTTGGAAAGAATCAGCGATAAGACCGACTTATTTTTATACGACATAAAAACTATTGATGATAAAAAACATGAAAAATATACAGGAATATCAAATAAAGAAATTCTCGAAAATCTAAGATATTTATCAAGCAGAGGAAAGCCTGTTATTGTCCGTATTCCTCTCATATCAAAGATTAATGATGACGTTCAGAGTATTAAGATGGCCGCAGAATATCTTGATTCTCTAAAAAATATAAAACAGATAAATCTCCTGCCCTATCATAAAGGCGGATGTGAAAAATACAGATTATTAGGTAAAGAAAAATCCTTAAAAGTCTTTCAACCCCCCTCGAATGAAAGAATCGAAAAGATAAAGAAATTTCTATCTAATTCTGATTTTTTAGTGAAAGTTGGAGGATAAGATATGAATCAAAGGATAAAAAAGCTCAGAGAACAAAGTCAAAACATTAAACCTTATATAACTCCCGAAAGAGCAAGACTCATAACTGAATTTTACAGAGATAAGATAAACGACATTGTTTCCATGCCTGTAAAGCGTGCTCTCGCGTTCAAATATTTGCTCGAAAACAAGGCTATATGTATCAACAAGGGGGAGCTTATTGTCGGCGAACGAGGCCCAGCACCCAGAGCAACATCAACATATCCAGAAATTTGTGCTCACAGTTTAAGGGACCTTGAAATACTCCATAACAGGAAGAAAATACCATTTGCTGTAGACGAGAAAACCAAGAAGCTCTACAGGGAAGAAATCATACCTTTCTGGAAAGGAAAATCTATAAGGGACAAAATATTCAACGAAATGACTCCTGAATGGAAAGACTCATATGAGGCAGGAATATTCACTGAATTCATGGAACAGAGGGCACCGGGACATACAGTCTTAGATGACAAAATCTACTCGAAAGGCTTCCTTGACTTTAAACAGGATATTAAAAAGAGCATAGAATCCCTTGATTTTCTTAATGACCCGGAAGCATACAAGAAAAGAGAAGAGCTCAAGGCGATGTTAATTTGTGTAGATGCATTGATTGGGTATGCAAATCTACATGCAGAGAAAGCAAAGAAACTGGCACTCGAAGAAAAAAATTTAAAAAGAAAAAAAGAACTCAAACGAATTGCTGAAATTTGTAATCATGTACCAGCATACCCGCCAAGAGATTTTTGGGAAGCTCTTCAATATTATTGGTTCATTCACCTCGGTGTAATTATAGAATTAAACACCTGGGATTCATTTAATCCGGGAAGGCTTGACCAGCATCTTTATCCTTTCTACAAAAAGGGAATCGAGGAAGGCACCCTTAATCAGGAAAAAGCCAAAGAACTTCTTGAGGCATTTTGGATTAAGTTTAATAACCAGCCCGCTCCTCCAAAGGTGGGAGTAACAGCAGAAGAAAGCAGCACCTACACAGACTTTGCTTTGATAAATACAGGCGGAGTTAAAAGAGATGGGTCAGACGCAGTCAATGAACTTTCTTATCTGATCCTTGATGTAGTCGAAGAGATGCGCATTCTTCAACCCAGTTCAATGGTTCAGATAAGTAAAAAGACTCCTCAAAATTTCTTGAAAAGAGCATTGAAAATAATAAAAACAGGATTCGGACAACCGTCTGTTTTTAATACCGATGCTATAGTTCAGGAGTTAGTCAGGCAGGGAAAAACAATTGAAGATGCTCGTTGTGGAGGTGCGAGCGGCTGTGTTGAAGCAGGGGCTTTCGGAAAAGAAAATTATAATCTTACCGGCTATTTTAATCTTCCAAAAGTTTTTGAAATTACGTTGAACAATGGAGTAGATCCAGCAACAGGAAAAAATATCGGATTAAGCATAGAAGACCCTAAAACATACAAAACATTTGATGAGTTATTTGAGGCTTTTAAGAAACAGATTGAACATTTTGTAGGAATAAAAGTAAAAGGAAACAATATCATCGAGCGTTTGTACGCAGAATATCTTACCACTCCGTTTCTATCGCTGCTCATTGATGACTGCGTCTTCAAGGGAAAGGATTATCATGACGGAGGAGCCCGTTATAATACTTCCTATATTCAAGGAGTGGGGCTGGGCACGATGACTGATATTCTGACTTCTATAAAGTATAATGCCTTTGAGAGAAAAAACGTGTCAATTCAAGAACTGCTCACTGCAGCGAAAAACAATTTTAAAGGAAGCGAGGCGCTCCGGCAGAGGTTCTTGAATAAAACTCCAAAGTACGGGAATGATGATGACTACGCTGACAATGTAATGAAATCCATCTTTGAAGCTTTTTATAACTCCGTAAACGGAAGACCCAATACAAAAGGAGGGTATTATCGGATTAACCTTTTGCCAACAACTGTTCATGTATACTTTGGAAAGGTTGTCGGGGCAACAGCTGACGGGAGAAAAAAGGGAGAGCCCCTCTCTGAAGGAATTTCTCCTGTTCAAGGAGCCGATAGAAAGGGACCTACGGCTGTTATTAAATCTGTTTCGAAGCTGGACCATATTCGCACTGGAGGAACACTCCTGAACCAGAAATTCACACCTCATCTCTTGGAAGATAATGAAGGGCTAGAAAAGCTGGCCTACCTTATACGAACATACTTTAGGCTAGACGGCCATCATATTCAGTTTAATGTTGTCAGTGCTGAAATGCTCCGCAAAGCTCAGAAACATCCTGAAAAATACCGAGACCTCATTGTGCGTGTAGCTGGCTACAGCGATTATTTTGTGGATCTAAGTTCTGAATTGCAGAATGAGATAATCGCAAGAACAGAACACAAGTCAATTTAACATTCAAAGTTTGTCCCAAAGTGACGGGATGCCTTGTCATTGCGAAGAGCGAAGCGATGAAGCAATCTCTTAAGGAAGGGCATTAATCTATTTGTTTTCAATGAGATTGCCACGCTCTCTTTGATCGCTCGCAATGACAATGGAACTG
>JBGVTE010000077.1:0-19476 GCA_041862375.1 Candidatus Aminicenantaceae bacterium | reverse complement strand
TCCCCAAATCTCTGCTCACAACCTTCTCAAAATTATCAAACTTTTTCTCTCCAAGAAGGGAAGTCCCTCCCGTATCTTTGGCAATATACTTCAAGTTGGATAGTTCGTTTTTCTTAATCTCTGCGATTCCATCGTCCACAGTTGAGCTTCCGCTGGGCACTATTCTCGGGAGATTGTCATAAGAAATATCCGGGAGCAAATATCTCAAATAACTATCCGGATCCATGGTATAAAAAGTAATGTTGTGACTGTTGGCAAAGTGAATCAGGTCATTGAATATTTGAGAGCCATCCTTACGCTCTGTTTTATGGAGCACCTTAAAGGGATCCAAAACCTTGGCCGCTCTAACCTGTGTCATAGGGATGTGTGTTTCAATGCCTTCACCTGAGTAAATTTTCTCAAATGACAGAGCTGGAAAACCTCCACTGACAAGGAGTACAGGCTTTCTCCCCGGATAGTCTTTGATATTATTCATTACAGCCAGGAAGCTGTTGATTGATTTTTCGAACCTATTCCGTGATTCAAACTCGTAGGCAATCTTCTGGAATTTTACGATATCAGAAACTATACTTGGTACAGACAGAGCATCCGCTGATTTTTCAACCCAGATGCTTCCTGAAGCTTTTTCAACGGCCTGGGCGATGAGTTTTTCATCGGATGTGAAGTGTTGAAGGATTTTCATCCCCTCCTTTTCGCTCAATTCAAAGACCATGATTTCTCGGCCTTGCCTAATCAAGGAAATAAGCTTTTCCAGAATCTGGGATTTACTGCGGTCAAGCATTCTTTTTATGGTGTTTATAGAATCAAAAATGACAATGAAGCGCTTTTTTCTACCACTTCTTTGAAAAGATTCTGAGATTTGTTTTTCTTTTTTGGTAATATCTTCTTTTTCAAAAAAAACGAGCTCAAAGGAATTTATGGGCATTCTCTTTCCATCCTCATATATTTCAAATTCTTCTTTTTTGAGATCTGAGATAAAGTTTCCCTTTTTATCTGTTGCCACAACATCCACCAAAACCAACCGGACTACAACCTCATGCTCTTCAGCCTGAGAGGAATCCCCTCGATGATTGACAACAAAGAGAACACAGAATGTGAGTAAAAAAGAAAGGAAAGTGTGTAAAAATATTCTTCTCATAATCTCATTCCTCTTTCATATGCATTGCATTGCTTATCTGGATGATAATTTTCTCCCTTAGATCTAATTCTATCTTATCATATACTTATGCAAATACTATACCAATTTCCAAAGGGATAGGAATCTGCTTTACTTAGGATATTATAGAGCTCATTTCATAATGAAGTATACTAGGGACTTAGATTTACAAATCGTGAATCTGTTTTCATTGGAGTGAAATTCATTAGACCGAGCGCTCAACACCACCCCGATTACACAGCATAAACTTCTGATGAAGACTTTTATGGGAACCTTAGCGATATATATTCCCTCTGGATCAAATACATCAAAATAATAAGTTTATTTATTTTTTGTTTTTTCCCGAGTTCTAATAAAAATCCTGCCTTCATTATCAATAGTGAAATAATAGAATCCATTACGGTGCCTTGCAATTTTAAATTCAATTTTTAAGGTGTAATATTTGAATAATCAAATAATTAGAGATGAATCAAGATAGAATACTAACAAAATAATTGGGAATAAACGATTGTCGTTTGTAAGGCGTAATATTTGATAGAACTTTTAAAGAAATCATGTGAAAGAAAATCTTAAATCAATTATCTTTCTAGTATCAGTTGTTATTTTGCTATTGTTGGAATTAAATAATAGGGATAGCAAAGGAATCAAGAATATCCAGACCTCTATTGCTATCTATATCCGTATTATTGGGTCAAAAATATAGTGGGTAAATCATTTTCGATTTATATATTAGCAGCTCAATTAAATATTATAATGGAGGAGGGGATTTATGAATTATAATCGAAAATTAATATTCTGTTTTTTCTTTTTTATACTTACAATTGTATTTAAACTTTCCGCAGGATCCATTAAAACCATTTGGTCTGTCACTTCTTTCGGGAATAATGATTTTTTCTTTAAACCTTCTGATATTGAAGTAGATTTACATCAATTTCTAGTGTACATAGCAGATTCTGGGAATAATCGTGTCTTGGTATTTGATTTTGTTACCAAAGATACATCATTTGGTCCAGATAATAATCTATATTTGTTAACATATTTGGAGAGCAATATTGAGCGACGAAAAAAACAGATGAAAAAAAAAGAACTCCCGCCTCATCATATGAGAATAGAAATAATAAGTCCTGAAAACCATAAAGTGTTAAAATATATTTCTTGTGACCCTGGAACAATCGCCTTTTCAGTAATGAGTGACCATCGACTTGTCTATATTTATGAAGATGGTGAAGGAGGAATAACATTAAAGTGTATAAAATGGTAGTTAGAGAACTTTGGATAATAGTTAGTATTCATGTATTCGAATAGAGACAAATAGGTGTTCTATGCTAAGTCGATTGAGCTATTTAGCTTATTCTTTTTTTATCTTTTTATTGTTGATATTAATAAGCATCCATGTCCAGGCTCAGAAAAAAGAAGACATTAATGGCCTTTTAGAGAAGAAACTAGAAGAGAAGGAAGCAATTATATGGCATTTAGGTCATAGTAGTTGGGCGATAAAAACTAAAAGTCACTTTCTTATATTTGACTACGTTGGAACAGGAAGAAAGCCTGCCGAGCCTTCCCTTGCAAACGGATATATTAATACTCTTGAGATAAAAGACCAAAACGTATTTGTCTTTATTACCCATGAGCATGCCGATCATTATTCTAGAGCTATATTTGACTGGGAGAAATCAGTCAGAGATATTACTTACATCTTTGGCTGGCAAGCCGTAACAGAACAAAAGTATGTATGTATTGGCCAAAGGGAGAGGAAAAAAATTGACGATATGGAGATTTTAACCATAACTTCAACAGACGCTGGTGTAGGATTTCTTATAAAGATGGATGGACTTGTCATTTTTCATGGTGGCGATCATGCACATTGGGGAGGCTCAATGGAATCATTTTTAAAAGAGATAGTTTATCTTGCGCAAAGTAAGAAGGAATTGGACATTGCTTTTCTTGCCATAACTACAGGCATGGGCCAAAGAAGAGAAAGTATTACCAGAGGTGTATTTTATGCGATTGAAAATATTCAGCCAAAAGTTATATTTCCGATGCATGCTGGAGGAAAAGAACACCTTTATAAAAAGTTTGCCCTGGAAGCTAAAAAGAAAGAATTCAAGACAAAAGTTCATTACGCGGAGAGAAAGGGTGATAGATTCTTTTACAAAAACGGTAAGATAAGGTGATGGAGAGAGAAATGATAAAGATTTTAGCCCGATTTTATCTTGTGATAGCTTTTGTTTTTTGAAATACGATCGTTATTAGTATAATAGAACTATGAAAGCCGTCAATGTGGTGCTTGTAGGATTTGGAAGAGTAGGCAAGGCGTTTCTTCAAGTGATTTCTGAAAAGAAAGAGCTGTTGAGGAAACGGTATAATCTTGACATCATGATTAAGGCGATTTTTAGAAGGGGCCGTGCCTGTATCCTGCAGGATAATATAGATGTTAACCAGCTTCTGGAGAAAGATTATTACTGGAAACCTGGTATTGCCTTAGCTCAAGTTCTGGATACCGAAGAGCCGGGAGTACTTGTTGAATGTACGCCTTCCAACATAAAGACAGGAGAGCCGGGTCTTACTCATATTAATCTGGCGCTGGATAAAGGATGGCATGTAGCGACAGCCAACAAAGGTCCTCTTGTCGTTGATCTGCAAAGCTTGAGAGAAAAAGCTAAAAAAAATAGACTGGCTCTGAAATTCAGCGGAGCTACGGCAGCCGCGTTGCCTGCTCTTGATGTAGCTCTTTACTCACTTGCTGGAACGGAGATTACTCGAATTGAGGGGATTCTTAACGGAACAACAAACTATATTCTCACAAAAATGGAAGAGGGAATGGACTACAGAGATGCGCTAAAGGAAGCTCAGGCTAAAGGCATTGCTGAGTCTGATCCTTCCCTCGATGTGGGTGGCTGGGATACTGCTGTAAAGATATTGCTCATATCCAATGCTGTTTTAGAAACAGATTTTACTCTTGAGGATATGAATGTAGAAGGTATAGAAAATATTTCCTCGCGTTTTATAAAGGAAAAAAGAGAGGAAGAAAAATCGCTTAAGTTACTAGGAAGACTTACAAAGGAAGAGAATGATTATAAAATAGAAGTAGCTCTAACCTCGATTGATGATTCTCACCCTCTTTTTGGGATTAAAGGAGCGGAGAAAGGAATTAGCTTTACGACTGATACTATGGATAAAGTTACAGTAACCGGAGGGGAATCAGATCCCAAGGGAGCAGGTGCTTCTATTCTAAAAGATATAATCAATATTTATTCAGGTTGAGCTTAAGGCTTATAATTTTATTTGCTCGTTTACAAGAGGAGATAATTAGATGTGATTGCTTTGTCACCTCGTTCCTTGCAATGACAATTCAAGAGGAATAACCGATCCAGTCAATTTGGGACTGTGCATACTGATTAATTTTCTCCGTATTTAATGACTGTAAAATTGAAAAAAGTTAAAAGTGTAGACCTGATCCTGATTATTTTTTATAATTACTGCCTCAACTCCTTTTAGGCCAGGCGGAGAGGTGTCCGAGTGGCTTAAGGAGCACGCTTGGAAAGCGTGTGTGCGGTTAGATGCCGTACCGTGGGTTCGAATCCCACCCTCTCCGCCATTACTCTATTCATTGTGAGGATGTGTAACCTGAAAATCAGTTAGAATATTTTTAGATATATACATTAATTATTTTTAAAAATAAAATTTATACGAACAAGGAGTAAGGAGAAGTAATGGATACCAAAGATTATATTGTTTTAGAGGATTTGTACGGTGCTCATAATTATCTTCCTCTCGATGTCGTTATATCCAGAGCTAAAGGTATCTGGGTCTGGGATGTGGAAGGCAAAAAATATCTTGATTGTTTAAGTGCTTATTCAGCAGTTAATCAGGGACACTGCCATCCTCGAATAGTAAGGGCTCTTTTTGACCAAGCCAAACAAGTCACCTTGACTTCCAGGGCCTTCAGGAATGATCAATGGCCGCTCCTGGCCAAGGAGCTTTGTAACCTCACTGGGTATGAGATGGCACTTCCGATGAATTCAGGAGCTGAGGCAGTGGAGACTGCTATTAAAGCAGCGCGCAAATGGGCTTACCAGAAAAAGGGAATTACCCAGGATGGTGTAGAGATTATTGCCTGTACTAATAATTTTCATGGGCGTACGATATCTCTTATCAGCTTTTCTACTGAGCCTCTTTACAGGAACGACTTTGGACCTTTTACACCAGGGTTTGTGATAGTGCCTTATGGTGACCTTGAAGCTCTGGAAGATGCAATTAAATACAATACGGCTGCCTTTCTTGTTGAACCCATCCAGGCAGAGGCAGGTATTATTATCCCACCTGCAGGATACCTGAAGAAAGCTAAAGAGATTTGCGCTAAAAATAATGTTTTATTCATAGCTGATGAAATTCAGACTGGCCTTGGCCGCACCGGAAAGCTTTTTGGAAGCGACCATGAGCAGGTAAAACCTGATATAAATATCATAGGCAAGTCCTTAGGAGGAGGATGTTATGCGGTATCAGCAGTCCTTTCTTCAAGGGAAATCCTTGGTCTTTTCAAGCCTGGAGAGCATGGATCTACCTTTGGAGCTAATCCTCTAGCCTGTGCTGTGGCCAGGGAGGCGCTAAGAGTCATTGTGGAGGAAGGACTAACGGAAAATTCAGCAGAGCAGGGGAAATATTTTTTAGAAAAGTTGAGAACAATAAAGAACAAATTCATTGAGGATGTTAGGGGAAAGGGTTTACTCATCGGCATAGAGTTAAAACCTGAAGCTGGCGGAGCACGGCGATACTGTGAAAGGTTGAAAGAAGAGGGACTGCTTTGCAAGGAAACTCACGAAAACGTTATCCGTTTTGCTCCGCCCTTAGTCATTAAACAGAAAGAGCTAAACTGGGCTTTTAAACGGATTAAACAGGTTTTCAAGGAATTAGAATAAGCTGGTTTTATCCATCCTTTAAAAAATCGGATTACTAAATAGAATATTTTCTCAGTATAATATCTGGGATCACTTCAGGCTTCCCGGTTTTTATGCTAATCAGAACATAGACTCCGTAACCTTGTGCGGCTATTTCGAGTGTTTCTTTTTTTAATATTTGAAAGCATACTTTTACACTTTTCTCTTTTACTTCATCCACCCAGGTTCTGACTATAATCGCTTCTCCTAAGTAGAGCGGTTTGTTGAATTCAATGTAATTTGACTTTGTTGCCCAGGAATAATCCATCTTGAAGAATTCTTCCATGGGCATCTTGTAACACCTTCTCATCTGGTCGTAACGAGCGAAGAGAACATAATCGAGGTACGCCGATTGATGTACATGTCTGTTGATATCAATCTCGCTCGGCCGGACAATTATTTCTGTATCAAATTTTTTCTTCATTTCCCCCCTCCCTTAAAAAGGGACAGGCTACTTTTTCAAAATTTGCTCTTTTTCATCACTTTTTTCAGTGCAAAAAAGGGATTGATATCTTTATGTTTAAAAAGTAGCCTGTCCTCTTTTATCTCCTCTTTTTATTGTCCTTAAGGAAACAGTAAAAGCTGTTCCGAGAATTATTGCTCCACCTGAAATTGTTCGAAGCTCAGGGATTTCTCCTAACAGAAAGAGAGCCAGCACAATTCCATAAACAGGCTCAAGAGAGCTTATGATACTCGCTGTCTGTGCTTTTATGTATCTCATGCTTTTTATGAAAAGACTGTGAGCACCTGCAGTGCAGAACACTCCAAGGATGATCAACAAAAATAGGTTTTTCGTACTTATAGGAGTTTGTTTTACAAAAAATAGAGGCAAGAGAATGATAGCAGCAAAGAAATCTTGAAAGAATGCGATCACCAGGCTTGAGTATTTTTGAGAAAGCCTCCTGTTTGCAATTGTTAGAAAGGCAAAAGTAATTCCTGAGAGAAGCCCCCACAGAACTCCCTGGTAGACTGAGTTTGCCAGATTAAATTCAGGAATGATAAGGTAGATACCACAAAAACATAACAGAGCAAATAAAATGTTTATGGCTACTATTTTCTCTCTGAAAAATAGAGGCTCGAGGAGAGCTGTGAAGATTGGAAAACTGGAATATGAAAGGAGGCCTACGGCGACTGTTGAGACCTGAATTGACTTAAAAAAGCTTATCCAGTGTATTGCAAGGATGATTCCAAGAGAAAAGAAAAGTAAGTAATTTTTCCTCGGAATGATTTGCAGGCTCTTTTTGGTGAAGAGGAGCAAAAGTGCCAAGGCGATACTGGCAAAAACGACTCTCCCGAAGACAATTATAACCGGAGAAAGAGAAAGCCATTTGCCAAAGAGGCCTGCCAGCCCAAACAGCAAAACCGCCAGGTGTATTTCAAGAAGGCTTTGTTGTTTTATCATATTTTCTTTTTTTTCCAGCGTCCAGACTTGAACCAGAAAGCCACCACTGAACCTTCCAAGACTGTGGACATGGCTATAGCTAACCATATTCCTTGAGTATCAAGAGGAAGCATTTTCGGCAGAAACAAGGCGAGGGGAATTCGGACGCCAAGGAGAGAAATACCGGTGATGATCATTGGAGGGAGGGTGTCTCCAGCACCGTGAAGGCTTTGATGGAGGACAATGCCCATTGCCAAGAAGATATAGCTAAAGGGAACAATGTGCAAGAACGATACTCCTTCTCGTATTACTTCTGGATTATTATTGAATACAAAGATTATCTTAGGTGCTAGCATATAAAATACTGAGCCGATAGCAAGCATTATAGACTCATAGTAGATTAATGCTATCCAGGCACTTTTTTCTGCCCTCCGCGGCTTTTTTGCTCCTAAGTTCTGTCCTACAAGCGTAGCAGTGGCAGCACCTAAGCCAAATCCAGGCATCATGACTATCATGTTTATCCTAAGCCCGATACCGTAAGCAGCCAAAGCATAAGTACCGTAGATAACAACAACGCTCATTAAGATCAATCCAGAGACACTGCGAATGCCCATCTGGAGAGACCCTGGAATTGCAATCCTTATTATCCGGAATAATATATCAAATCTCAATTTGATGTCCTTGAGGTTTATCTTGATATAAGAATAGCCTTTTATCAGAATAAACAGAATTATAATCATCCCAGTTCCTCGAGCAAAGACAGTTGCTAAAGCAGCACCTGCAATTTCTAGGCGAGGAAAGGGACCAAGGCCGAATATTAGTAAAGGGTCGGCAATAACATTGAGCAGGGTAGAGAAGACTAAGATCAACATCGGAGTAAGGGCATCTCCTGCACCTCTTAGGATTGCCGCTCCCAAAAAGAGAAGAAACATGGTAAAAGAGCCTAAAAACATTATGCGCAGATAGTCTGTTCCCATTCTCACAACTGCATCCTCAGCTCCAAATATCTTAAGAAAGAATTCAGAGTAGAAAAAGCCAACTACAGCGAGCAAAAAAGAGGATATTCCTCCGAATAGAATTGATTGGAGAGCAACTTCGTTAGCCTGTGAATACTCTTTTGCTCCAATAAACCTGGCTACCATAGCAGTGGTCCCAATTCCGATACCTACAATAATGGTTATGATGAGCATCAGAATCATTCCACTTAAAGAAACAGCAGCGATAGCTTCTGGACCTAATTTTCCCACAAAAATCATGTCTACTACATTGAAGGCTGTTTGCAGGACATTTCCAATCATCATCGGCCAGGCTAAAATCCATATATTTTTAGAGATACTCCCTGAAGTGAAGTCACGTACGTTTCTGTTGAATAATTTAAAAGATACGGGGATTTTTCTCTTCTCTTCCATGTTTTTTCCAATACAGTTTACATGAAAATTACCTGAGAGTAATTACTTTAAAGACGAATCTCAATGGAGCGAAATAAGCTTCTCCTTACTCCGCAGATATGTATTGCCTTTCTTGCGTGTTCTGATATTAAGTTGACTAAGAAGCTGTCCTGACTGCGATTTATTGCTTTTACTAAAAACAATAAGTACTGTACTTATTTCAAGAATTGCTGGATCATATTATTTTAGGCGCCATAATAAAAAGAGCTATTATAAGAGAGTGAATTCTTTTAATCAAACATAAATTTTTTTTTAAATTACTGAAAAATTGTGTTAATATATTGTTTAAAGCAAGAAGAATATAATTTCTCCTTACTAAAAATTTAAAAACCTTACCAGATGACATATTTAATTTATGCACGAAAATACAGACCGAAAACTTTTGAAGAAATGGTCGGGCAAAAAGCCCTTGTCCAGACTCTCAAGAATGCTATCAAGAATAACAGGGTTGCTCAAGCGTACATTTTTTCTGGAATGAGGGGGGTTGGCAAGACAACAGCCGCCAGGATTTTAGCCAAATCTTTGAATTGCCAGCAGGGGCCTATTCCCACTCCTTGTAATAAATGCGAATTTTGTAGAGCAGTAGATGAGGACCGTTCTATAGATGTGCTTGAGATAGACGGTGCATCCAACCGTGGGATTGATGAGGTAAGATCACTTCGTGAAGGAGTAAAGTATAAGCCCATTCAGAGCCGGAATAAAGTTATTATTATTGATGAGGTCCATATGCTTACTGATCCTGCTTTCAACGCTCTGTTAAAGACTTTAGAAGAGCCGCCATCCCATACGGTTTTCATTTTCGCTACTACTGAATATCATAAAATCCCAGCCACCATAAAATCGCGCTGCCAGCATTTTGAATTCAAGAAAATTTCTCAGAAGGATATTGTCAATCACTTATTAGAAATTGCTCAGAAAGAAAAAATAACAATTTCTTCTTATGGTTTAAGCCTTATCGCTGAAGCAGCTGATGGAAGCTTGAGAGATGCTCAAAGTTTGCTTGACCAGGCTGTAGCTTTTTGTGGCGAGGTAATTAACGATGAGGACTTAAAGGAAATCTTGGGAACAATAAGCAGAGAGATCCTTTTTGAATTTTCATCGATGATAGTGGAAGAAAGGTCAGATAGAGTTTTTGCTCTAGTGGATAATCTTATCGAGAGAGGGTATGACCTTCGTTTTTTTTATAAAGAGCTCGTTCAACATTTTAGAAACCTGCTTTTAGTCAAGTCTATTGAGAAGCCTCAGGAGTTGATTCCTTTGAATGAAGAGGAAATAAATAACTTAAAGAAAGAGGCAGCAAAGGCTTCTTCTGAGGATATCCTGCGCTATCTCTCAGCTCTTCAACAAGGTGAACAGGGATTAAAATTTTCTTCGCATCCCCGCATATACTTAGAAACGCTTTTAGTAAAATTATGTCATTTTAAAAAGCTTGTGCCCATAGAAAACATCCTGAAAGAATTAGAGGGCTTCAAAAAAGGGATAACTCCTTCTCCAAGAATTCAGAGAGACTCAGCGCAGGATGTTTTGCCTCAATCAGTTGAAGAGAAGGAATTAATGACTCCTAAAGACGTAGCTGTATCCCGAACGGAAAGTAAAAATAAAGCTGTTGAAGAGAAAAACATTTTTAAAAAAATAATCAGTGCCCTTCAGAAAGAAAAAAGTTCTTTGGCTGCAATTCTTTCCCAGCACTCATCTTTTAAGCTGAGAGATGAATTGCAGGCCGATGGTGCCCCTGGCCATAGAAGTACTGAACCTGGAAAAGGAAAAATACTGGAAATTTCCTTCTCTGGAGGAAAGAATTTTTATATGGAAACTATTAAAAAAGAGATAAAACTCGTAGAGAAAGTTTCTTCAGAGGTAGTTGGAGAGAAGATTAAGGTGAAGCTTTCTGAGGAAATCGTCGAGGGAAGCGGTAAGAGGGAAAAAGAAATCGAAGCTGCCTTAAAGGATCCAAATGTTCAGTATTTTATGGATTTGTTTAAAGCTCAAGTAATTTCTGTCGAACCGATAAAAAGAGCGAAAGATAGAGAATAATAAAGTAATTTTTTTCAATTTTGAGGAGAGATGAAATGAAAAATATGGGCAATCTACAAAAGATGCTTAAGGCAGCTAAAGAAATGAAAGACAAGCTCCAGAAGGAATTAGCTGAAATGAGAGTGGAAGGATCAAGCGGCGGTGGTATGGTAACGTTAACACTCGACGGAACGAAAAATTTAATTTCTCTTCAAATAGACCCAGAAGTTGTGAATAAAGAAGAAGTCGACATGCTTCAAGATTTGGTAATTGCTGCATTTAATGATGCAGGGAGTAAAGTAGATGAGACCTTAGCACAAAAAATGGGGAGTTTTGGAGCAGGATTAAAGATTCCAGGACTATTCTGATGATACATGAATTTGCACAACCGTTAAATCGACTCATAGAAGAACTCAGAAAAATACCGGGTATCGGAGCTAAATCTGCTCAAAGGATTGCTTTTTATATTCTTGGACTTCCTCAGGAAGAGGCAGATGATTTATCCGAGGCTATAAAAGAAATTAAACAAAAAATATTCTACTGTTCTCTCTGTAATAACATTACTCACGTTGATCCCTGTGAATATTGTTCTGATTCAGACAGGAACGATGAGGTTTTGTGTGTTGTCGAAGAGCCATTTAATATAGCTTCCATTGAAAAAACGGGTATTTATGATGGAAGATATTATGTCCTCTTGGGCAGTCTTTCCCCCCTTGAAGGAGTAGGTCCTGATGAGCTCAAAATAGATAAGCTGATTAAGAGAGTCGAAGGCGGCAATTTTAAAGAGCTCATTATTGCTACAAATCCTACAGTGGAGGGAGAGGCGACTGCACATTATCTGGCTAAGCTTTTAAAAAAAATTGGAACGAAGTTAACGAGATTGGCTATGGGATTACCTGTAGGTTCTGATATTGACTATGCTGACCAAGTAACCATCAAAAAAGCCCTAGAGGGAAGAACCGAATTAAAAGAATAAAAAAGAAAGGAGGTTTAATGAAAGAAACATTAGAAATTCGCTGGCATGGGAGGGCAGGTCAAGGAGTAGTAACAGCTGCAGCTACCTTAGCAGATGTTCTCTCTTCGGAAGAAGGGAAGTATGTCCAGGCTTTCCCCGAATTCGGAGCAGAGAAGAGAGGAGCTCCTATTTTAGCCTTTAATCGTATCAGCCAGAAGCCAATTCGCTCTCATAGTCAAGTCTATTATCCTGACATAGTAGTTGTTACAGACCCGAGTCTACTGGGAATGGTGGATATTAGTGGTGGGGCTAAAGAAGATGCAATATTTATAATTAATACTACATTTGATATTCCTCTCATAAGAAAGAAGCTTTCTATAGGAGAAAGAAAAATCTATGCCTTAGATGCTTATACAATTGCTTCGGATGAGTTGGGCAAGGCTATCCCTAACGTCCCAATGGTAGCTGCTCTTGTAAAAATCACAAATCTCATGAACCTTGAGAAATTTAAAGAAAGAACAAAAGTCTCTTTGGAGAAAAAACTGCGACCTGAGGTTGTAGAAATGAATCTTCGTACTATTAACAGAGCTTTTAAGGAGGTAAAAGAAGGATGAAAAAAGAAAGTTGGAGAGAATTGACAATTGGAACCATTAATCTTGATGCAGGAAATTCAGTGAAAAATTTAACTGGAACATGGCGCTCAGGAAAGAAGCCTCAATTCATCGAAGAAAAATGCATTCATTGTTTTTTTTGCTGGCTTTATTGTCCCCATCTTGCCATCGATGTGGAAGGAGATAAAGTGAAGGGAATAAATTATGATTATTGCACAGGATGTGGGATATGTTCAGTTGAGTGTCCACCTAAGGAAAAGGCGATAGTCATGGTTAAGGAAGAGTTTGAGCTTGGAGAGGAGGTGGCTAAATGAGTAAGTTGATGATACTAAACGGTAACCATACCATTTCAGAAGCAGTCCGGCAGATTGATCCAGATATAATGGCTGCTTATCCTATTACTCCATCCACTGCTATCGTGGAAAAAATTGCTCAGTTTAAGGCAGATGGGCTGATAAAAGGGGAGTTTGTCTGCCCTGAAAGTGAACACAGTGCTATGAGCGTCTGTATTGGTGCTGCTTCAGCAGGCGGTAGAGTCATGACAGCCACGGCTTCGCAAGGGCTTGCTCTTATGTGGGAAATGCTCTACATAGCTGCTGGCTTGAGGCTTCCAATAGTAGCGGCAATAGCCAACCGGTCGTTGAGTGCTCCGATAAATATACACGGTGACCACAGTGACACAATGGGAGCCAGAGACTCTGGATGGATTCAGATTTACTCTGAGAACTGCCAAGAAGCTTATGATAATTTTATCCAAGCTTTTCGTATTGCTGAACATGTAGATGTCAGGACTCCTGTTTTGGTTGGTTTGGATGGTTTTATCATCAGCCATTCCATGGAGGTTATTCAAGTGGAAGATGACTCTGAGATAAAAAAGTTTGTAGGAGAGTACAAACCAGTCTATCCTCTTCTCGATACAAGCCGGAAGATGACAGTTGGCCCTATTGATTTTACTGACTATTACTTTGAGCATAAAAGAAATCAGATAGAGGGTATTGAAAATGCTCCCACAGTTATCGAGGAAGTTGGCAAGGAGTTTGGACAGAAATTTGGGCGAGAGTACGGATTTTTTGAAGAATACAAGATGGATGATGCAGAACTTTGTATTTTAGTTATGAGTTCTGCTGCTGGTACATGTAAAGATGCTATAGATGAATTAAGATCTGAGGGAAAAAGAATTGGTCTACTTAAACCCAGGATCTTTCGACCATTCCCTCATAAGAGAATTGCTGAAGCCCTAAAGAGTATGAAAGCTGTTGCTGTTTTGGACCGCGCATCGAGCCCTGGAGCTTTTGGATCTCCACTATTCACTGAAATTCGCTCTGCTCTTTATGATTATGAAAAACGCCCTAAAATAGTAAATTATGTTTATGGCTTGGGTGGGAGAGATATTATGGTTGAACATTTTAAAGAGGTGACCATGGCACTTGAAAGGATTGCAGAAACGGGAAAAATTGACCAGATGTACGGCTACCTTAACTTAAGAGAGTAAAAGGAGAGGAAAAGAAAATGGCAAAATTAAGGGATTTAGCTTCATTAGAAGATAGATTAGTCGCTGGACATGGAATGTGTACTGGCTGCGGGATTCCCCTTATTTTTAAAATTGTTTTAAGAGCGACTGAAGATCCTATCGTAATTGCCAATGCAACTGGCTGTTTGGAAGTATGCACGACTATTTTCCCTCGCACATCTTGGAATTGTACCTGGATTCATTCAGCCTTTGAGAATGCAGCATCGACTGTAGCTGGAGTCGAGGCCATGTGCAAAGCCCTGAAGATGAAGGGAAAGATTCCTGTAGATAAAAAGATAAAGTTTTTAGGTGTTGGAGGAGATGGAGGAACTTACGATATAGGATTACAAGCTCTTTCCGGGGCTGTAGAGAGAGGCCATGATTTCGTATACGTATGTTATGATAACAACGTCTACGCCAACACGGGAGGGCAAAGATCTTCAGCTACACCTCTAGGCGCTTCGGCAACAACGTCTCCAGCAGGAACCCAGAGCCCAGGGAAGATACAGAAGAGGAAAGATTTAACAAAAGTATTAGTAGCCCATAATATTCCTTATGCAGCTCAGGCTAGCCCGGCTCGATGGCAGGATCTTTACAACAAGGCAAAGAAGGCCTTTGAAGTCGAAGGACCTGCATTCTTGAATATATTATGCCTCTGTCCAACTGAATGGAAATATGATGAATCCCAGGGAATACGGTTAGCTCAAAGTGCTATTGATACGTGTGTATGGCCGCTCTATGAAGTTGAAGAAGGAAAGTATAAGATAAATTTTAAACCTAAAGAGAAAAAGCCAGTCTTGGAGTGGCTTAAACCTCAAGGTAGATTTCGCCATCTTTTCAAAGAAGAAAACGCTTGGGTTTTAGAAGAGATTCAGAAAGAAGTAGATCGAGATTGGGAGGAGCTTAATAAGCTTGCGAATTTATAGAATTTAGCCTTTTAGGGGTCCGCAAGGACAAAATGAGAATGCTTTTTTTAGCTGAATTATTATCAAGCAACTTTAGGACAATCTCTATTGTTTAAATCTGTCCATAGAGAGAGGTTCCAGGTCTATGCTAGAAGTTTGTTCGCAGGCGAGTTGAGAAACTAGCTTGCCTGTAATTGGAGCAAGTGAGAATCCCTGCATACCGTGTAACTAAGGAGGGTAAATATTATTCATTAGGTTTGGGGCCGATGATTACTTCTACAGCCTTGTTCGGATCGAGAATATCCTTGATATAAGAATTTATTTCTTCGAGGCTGGTATTGTCTACCTCAACAAAGAATTGATTTATAAATTCATATCCGAGCCCTACAGCCTCGAAAAAGGCAAGATTAGAGGTCCTCGTTTCTTTTATTTCGTTGATTCGAAGGAAACTGGCCTTTGAGTTGACCTTGGTGGCCTCCAGTTCTTCTTCTGTTATCCCCTCCTCGTAGAGTGTTTGAAGGACTTTTTTTAAAGCCTCAAGAGACCTGTCCTTTTTGTTGTTTTCAGTTTCCAGATAAGAGTTAAGAATTCCTCCTTCTTTCATCTGTGTTGCTTGGGAATTAACATTGTAGGCAAGCTTTTCCTTCGATCGTAAAAACCATAGCTTTGAGTTAACACTCTTTCCTAAGAGATTTTCGAGCATAAAAGCCATGACAGTATTTCTGGTAGAGAGTTTTGGCAGGGGAAAAGCTATGGAGACTAGAGTTTGTTTTGTGTCTTTTTCCATGAAGATATTTCTTTCCTCTGGTATCGATCCTCTGCTTGAAGAGAATTCCTCCGGTTCGCCCGAATGGAATTCGAGGAAATATTTCTGGATAGTCTCTATCAGTTCCTCTTCGTTTAAATCAGAAGAAACAGAGAGAATCATGTTGGCCGTATTAAAATATTTCTTATAAAAGCTTTGGATGTCCTTCTTTTTTATCGATTTGAGAGATTCTTCGGTACCATAAATAGAACCACCATAACCTGTCTTTCCGAAAAAAGATGTGAGATGAGCATTATGCCCCATGATGACAGAATCATCTTCTGCTGATTTAATTTTGTAATTCATGTGTTCCTTGATTAGGTCTATCCTCAATCCAGAAAATAGGGGGTCTCGTAAGATCTTGGTCATTACATTTAGGGTTTCATCCAGATTACTAGATATGCACTGTATACTGATAAGGGAGAAATCTCCTTTACACTGTATAGATATACTTGAAGCTTGTTTCATCAGCTTTAATGCTTTGCCTTGGTCAGGAATTTCAATGGTTAAACGAGTAGTTAAGTAGGCCAGTCCTTCCTTTCCCTCTGGGACTGCGCCCTTTCCTCCTTTGACGAGAACCTGAAGGACTGTAATAGGTGAGGATTCATCATGGTGATAAATTAAAGGGATCCCATTAGGCAAAATTTTTTTCTGGGGCGTATGTTTCCATGTATAAATGCTTTGAGCGGAATAACTCGGTGAAGAAATAGTCAACAAGAAGTAGAAAATTGGAGTACTGAGTTTGAAAAGATTCTTTAAAGCGATCATGATTGAATTTTCAAGTTATTTATTCTTCTTGGGGATAATTGAGACTACTATATATTTTCCTCTGCTTAGATATCTGGCAGCAGCTTTTCTTAAATCAGAAGAACTTATTTTATCGATGTTTTCAAGATAACTTCCCTCTGTTGAATTTTCATTCAGGAGTAAAAACCGGGCAAGGGAATTGGCAACATCTAAACCCCTTTCCTTACCTCGATAAGAGTCAAACTTGATACTATTTTTTGCGCATTCGAGGTAATCAAAGATATAAGCTTGATCAATAGACAGATAATCTTCTTCAGAATAGCGCATGCTTGTTGATTTTTTAAGGAATTTGATGGTTTCGTTTTTTGCAGTTTTCATATTTTTTGGGTCTACGATAAGGTAAATTAAAATAGCACCACCGTATTTATGAGCAACATAAGACATGGAAATAGAATGAGCCAGATCTCTTCTGCCTCGCAGAGCATAACCCAGCATAGGGTTTACGCCTCGCCCAAGAATTTGGACAATGACATCAACTATGTATTGATCAGAATGATTATAATCTGGACCTGGCATGCCGATAACCAGATAAGCTTGATTTATATCCATTTCTTCCTTGATTTCGATAGTTTTTTTAAGCTGCCCGATTTTTTCGAATTTTGAGGAAGGAAATTCCTCTTTTTTTAAATCTCCAAAGATTTCTTTTACTGTTTTCTCCATCTCTTCAACCTGAAAATCTCCTACGAGAGCTAATCCACAGTTTGAAGGAACAAAGTGTTCCTTATAAAAGTTTTCCAATTGATTAACAGTTGCAGCCTCAATGATTTCTTTTTTTCCGTAGATTGGATATTTATAGGGGTGGTTACTGAAAAGATTTTGGAAGACGAGGGAAGAAGCATATTTAAAAGGGTCATCTTTAATCTGAGCTAATTCTTCAAGGATTATTTTTTTCTCTGCATCAAGCACCTCCTTGGACAATTTTAAGTTGAATAAGATTTCTTTTTGATTTCTGAGGGCAAAATCAGCGTATTCAGAAAGGAGAGAGATATCAAAAGTAATTAAATCTCGGCCAGTATGTGCATTAAAGTAAGCTCCATGGCGTCTTATTTCCCGGCCAATTTCAGAGCCGCTCTGCGATTCTGTGCCTCCAAAAAGAATATAGTGCTCTAAAATATGAACCAGTCCGCTTGTTTCCTCGGTTTCATTCTTAGATCCCAGATTTACTGCTGCAGTTATGTTTAAAAGGGGAAGGTTGTGTCTTTCAAGGAGAAAAACTTTCAGCCCGTTATCTAATTCAAAATACTTACTCTTGTCTTGCTGTTCAGCAAAAGAAAAACCCAGTATGGAAAAGAATACCAATAATGCAATGATTTTCCCCATTATTTGAGTTTTGGAGTGCATATAATCCATATTAATTGATAGCTGAATTTTTATCAATCATGATTTTTGCCGTTCACTCTGCTGTATTTTGGCTCGAATGTTTAGTAGGTGTAGTGCTATGTAATTCGCTCAGATGATATCTTCAGCAAGTTATGTACCAAGTGATGAGCTAATTATCTTATTGATTTTAATATAAATTGTTTTTATGTGAGATGAATTTGAAGAAAGTTATTTAAAAGAAGTAAAATTTATTTACAAATCGCCTGCATTTTATTTATTGCTTGTTCTCTACTACTTCAAACAAAACTATCAAACCTAACATTCTATGAAGTGTTCAAGTTATGTCCTCAAGTAAATGTCTTCAAACGAATCTATTGCTTCCTTGTCGCCAAGAACAAGTAAAGTATCACCTGTTTCCATTTTGAACTCATGAGAAGGATTGAAAATTATATCTTCTCCAGGCTTTTTTACAGCCACAACGATGACATTTGCCTTCCTACGTATATCGCACTCTTTAATCGTGCGGTTAACAATCCGAGAATCTTTTTTTACGGTTAATTCCTCCATGTATAGAGACAGTTCTTTGCGTCTTATAATCAGGTCCATGAAGTCTACTAAAGTAGGACGAATTAATCCCTGGGCTATTCTAAGCCCGCTCAGTTTATACGGGCTGAAAATTCTATTTGCCCCAATCTGAAGAATTTTTCTTTCAGCTTCTTCGTCCAAGGCTTTGGAAAGGATGAAGAGTGAAGGATTTAGGAGACGAACAGTTAAGACTAAATAGAGGTTATCCGCATCGGTGGGAAGGAGAGCAGCCAAACCCTTGGCTTTTTTTACTCCTGCTTTCAGTAATATTTCCTCATCTGTGGCATCTCCTTCTATAAATGGACATCTATGGGTTTTTTTTAGCTCCTCTAATTTTTCTTCTTTATTATCAATAACCACAAAAGGAATTTTCTCTTCTTCCAGTTGTTCTCTGACAATCTTACCTATCCGGCCATGGCCGCATATTATATAGTGATTTTTTATGTTTTTAAGATTTTTTTCCATTCTTTTTCTCCGCAAAAATGTATTTACTCCTCCCTCGATGGTAATTTCCGCTAATTTTGTAAAGGCATATATTGCAGTTCCCACTCCGCCTAAGATGACAATTATAGTAAAAACCTGACCAGAAGGAGACAGTTCTCTAACTTCTTTGAAGCCGACAGTGAAAATAGTGATGATGGTCATGTAGACACAGTCAAGCAATGACCATCCTTCGATAATGTAGAAACCGAGAGTGCCGATAATTATCACAAGGAGAATGAGAAGAAGAATTTTCGACACTTGTGGGATAAATCTTACACTAATGATAGGGATGAGGCAAGAATTTTTTGGGGGACTGGCAAAACTAACTATTTAAATATGAACAAATTCAACAATAATATAGTGGGATTTGAAATCTTAGATTATCATTAGTTTGGCGCAGAACGTGGCAACAATTCAGGAAAAGATCTATAAGGAAGCATCTTTTTTTCCGTGATGAAAATTAAAATAGTCATTGAGCGATGGGCATACGGCTTGAAGGCACGCTCGCTTTGCCCCAGCGAGCCAAAGCGGCTCGATTCAGGCTTCGCTCTTCCTCCCTC
>JBGVTE010000076.1:0-13807 GCA_041862375.1 Candidatus Aminicenantaceae bacterium | reverse complement strand
AAGCAGAGAATTAAGGGAAATATCCAAAAAAAGAATAAAGAAATCGATAGTAAAAAGAAGCCTCTCTTTAGAAGGCTAGGAGAAAAAATTAACGAACTCAGGCCAGATAACGAGGAACTCGCTATTTTTTATTCTCAGATAGACAGAGCGGACAACAACATTCAAGATTTGGAAGATCGTATTGAGAACCTCTAGTTTTTTTACTTGGCTAGCAGAGATGATATTATCGTGAAATAGCCAGTAAGAAGCATTATTCCCACACTGATTAAGAGAATGCCTCCTACTATAGTAATAACCTTGAAGTATTTTCTTATCACCTTGAAATATTCAAAAAATTTGTGAAGGATGAGACCTGAAAGAAAAAAAGGCAGGCCCAGGCCCAGGGAATAAAAGACAAGCAACAGGATCCCTTTCAAGACATTTTGGGTGGTTGCTGCCATGGTGAGAATTGTCCCCAGAATGGGACCAACACAGGGAGTCCATCCCGCACCGAAAGCCACACCAACAAACAGGGTGCCTAAGTATCCGATAGGCTTCTTTTTTAAATGAATTGCTCTTTCTCTGTCTAAGAATCTCAATCTGAAAAGTCCTGTAAAATGAAGCCCCATGATAATAATGATGACTCCTCCTATTATTTCAAGCCATCGTATGTTTTGAGACAGAAACTGGGCGATAAAAGTGGCAGAGGCTCCAAGAGATATAAAGATAAGGGAGAAACCGAGAATGAACATTAAAGAGTTAAGAATGACTTTTTTTCGTACTTGTTTCAGGTTTTCGTGAAGGGTGAGTTCTTCTATGGATACACCACTTATAAAAGCCATGTAAGAGGGAATGAGAGGAAGGACACAGGGAGTAAAGAAGGAGAGGAGACCTGCAGAAATTGCGACTAATATGGAGATATTTTCAGGAACAGGCATCCCTATTAATCTTCTTCTACAAGTTCAAGAAAATATTTGTTGAGGGTCTTTTTATTCATGGGGCCGATATGTTTGTGCCTGATTTTCCCTTTCTTATCGATGATGATAGTAGCTGGGATGAAGCGGCCCGGTTGATAATCGTTAACAATTTTAGGAGTAGCAAGAGCTACAGGATAGTTTATTTTAAATTCCTCTACAAAGCTAAGAAGGGATTTAGTACCTACTCTATCAAGAGAAACGCCGATAATTTCCATTCCCTTAGTTTTGTTCTCACTGTACACATCCACAAAATCAGGAATTTCAACACGGCACGGCCCACACCATGTTGCCCAGAAATTTAAAAAGATAACTTTTCCTTTTAAATCAGAGAGGGAAATTTCGCCCCCCCTAAGATCCTCTAATGTGAACTGAGGAGCAAGGGGATGGTTTTTTCCAGAATTTTCTATTTTTTCTGCTTTTGCACACGAAAAGAGGATGATGACAAAAAGAGGTAGTACAATAAGCAACTTTTTCATTCGTATCTCCTTAAATTTTTTTACCGAACTTTTCTTTGATAAAAGGTCAAAATTTATTAATAAGATAGTAATTATATAGTTTATGAAGACCTTTAGCAAATCCTTTCTAAATTATTTATTCAAATTGAGAGAACTTGCTATATAAATATTTGCCTTTATCCAAAAGTTGCTTGATTAATAGTCATTGCGAGGAGTGAAACGACAAAGCAATCTCATTACTCATATTTAATTATTTTCCACATGAGAAAGGAGTTTTTCCCACCTCTTGTCAACTTCCTGCTGCATGTAATTTAACTCTTTTTCAGTAAGGTGGCGGAATCTTCCTTGAATCCTCAAGTAATCATCTATAGGCTTCTTCTCCCGTGGCTTTATATTCAGGATGTATTTTATCCCATCCTCAACTTCGTAAAGAGGGAAGACTGTGTTCTGTACCACCATCCTTGAAAGCCTGATTGTGTCTTCTGGCCGGGCTTTCCAGCCTGTTGGGCATGGAGCGTAGATATGGATGAATCGAGTCCCGTTGATCTCTTTTGCTTTCTTGATTTTTTTTACCAGATCTTCAGGATAGCCGATGCTGGCAGTAGCTATGTAGGGGATACTGTGAGCAGCCATGATTCCAACTATGTCTTTTTTTGGTCTGTCCTTAAAATGTTTCACTGGAGTTGTAGTTGTCCAGGCACCATAAGGAGTGGCTGAACTTCTCTGAATCCCAGTATTCATGTAGGCTTCATTGTCATAACAGATGTAGATTATGTCGTCATTCCTCTCGGCAGCTCCTGAAAGAGCTTGAATTCCTATGTCAAATGTGCCTCCGTCTCCAGCCCAGGCAACCACTGTTGTTTCAGTATCTCCTACCATTTCCAGTCCGGCCTTTAAGCCCGAAGCTGAGGAAGCGGCTGTTTCAAAGGCGCAGTGAAAGATAGGCACTTCAAGGGAAGAATAGGGAAAAGGTCCATCTATTACCGACCAGCAGCAGGCGGGAATGCAGAGAGCTGTTTTTTGCCCCAGAGCCTTTAGGGCATATCTCATAGCCAGGGTAGCTCCACATCCCTGGCAGGCGAGGTGGCCGGAATTCATTAATTCCTGTTCAGGGATTGAGAGTTTCATCTTTTTTTCTTTTTTCATCTGTTAACTCCTATCCAGACAATTTCTTCATCTGGCTTCTCTTTTTTGAGGGAGTATTGAGCAATTTCTTTAAAAGTTGAAGGAGTAATGTCTCTTCCTCCAAGACCGGTGATAAAACCAAAAAGAGGGAGTCCGTTGCTTTGAGTGTAAAGTGCAGATTTTACTTCCTGGTAAAAGACTCCATGGTGGCCGTAGGAAATGTTCCGGTCAACAACAGCTATTTTTTTCGCATTTTTTACGAGCTCTCGCACCTTATTGAAAGGAAAGGGTCTGAAAACTCTAATCCTTAAGTTGCCAGCTTTTATTCCTTCCTCACGAAGCTCATCAACGCCTACTTTTGCTGTAGAGCCCATTGTTCCTGATGTGATGAAGATTAAATCCGCGTCCTCGCAGCGATGAGTTTCTGCAAGGCCGAGATTGCGGCCGAAGAGTTTTTCGTATTCTTTCCCTGTTTCCTCTATTAAACGCGGCGCCTTTTCCATATCAATCTGCAGCTTGTACCTCAATTCGAAGTAGTGTTCTGGAGATGTGAGGCCGCCAAAAGCATGAGGCTCTTCCGGGGTAAGCTTTATTCGTGGCTTAAAAGAAGGCAAATATTCATCTACTTTTTCTTGATCGGGTATGTTTACAACTTCATAGGTATGAGAGAGGGTGAAAGCATCCAAAACTACTATGCTCGGGATTAAGAGCATTTCTGATACTTTAAAAGCTTGGATGACTGTATCTATAACTTCTTGATTGCTCGAACAGTAGTACTGCATCCAGCCTGTATCTCGTTGAGAAAGGCTGTCGTTCTGGTCACTCCAGATGCTCCAGCCTGGAGCCATAGCTCTGTTTATGTTGCCCATGACAACTGGAAGTCTCCCTCCAGAGGCCCAGTGGAGAAGTTCATGCATCAGTGTTAGTCCCTGAGAAGAAGTTGCTGTGAATGTTCTCGCTCCCGCAAGTGATGCGCCGATACAAGCTGCCATAGCTGAGTGTTCAGATTCGACTTTTATGAATTTCGCATCGAGCGTCTTATCAGCGCACATTTCAGAAAGAAGCTCCACTACCTGTGTCTGAGGAGTTATCGGATAAGCAGCGATTACCTGAGCTCGAGAGAGCATGGCCCCGTAGGAAAGGGCGTGATTTCCCATAATTACTTTTCTCATTTTTCCTCCTCTACCATAGCAATGCATTTCGTCGGGCATTCTTCGGCGCACAAGCCACAGCCTTTACAGTATTCGTAATCTACAACAGGCCACTCATCCTCGATGTAAATAGACACATCAGGGCAGAATTTCCAACAAATTCCACATTGGATGCAATTATCAAGGTCTATCTCAGGTCGGATATTCCGCCATACTCCAGTTTTGTTGTAGAGCATGGAACCTATAGACATAGGCATAAGAGGAACTTCTTTTTCTGACTTAAAGATAATTTTTTTAGTTTGTTTTTTTCGCTTCATTTTCTTGTCCTATTATCATATTCTCGTTTATTAAAAGCGAGACTCAGGTGAGAAGTTTAATTTCATGCTTCTCACATCTTATTTTTTCTTGTCGGGTATCGTTTTATTATTGATTTTTTGCATTTATCAATGGTTAGTAAGGAGATTTAAACCTGGAGAGAAAAACATAGAAAGAAAATGAATAATTGGCCCTCGATAAAGATTGAGATGAATGTCTACCACTCTTTATTATACCAAATTATACCAAAAAAATAGGAAGTTTTTAGGCTTTTATGCTTTCATGCGCATCTTTTGCAGCAGCCATGTTTTCTTCGGGTTTTACGGGCACATCTTCCCGGATTGCTTCCAGTACAGAATCAATTTTTGCCAGTTTCAGAACCTTGACCACTGCTCCGACTATGGCAGTGTTAACAATTGGAGCAGCTCTTGTTCCTACCTTATGCTTAACTGCAATTTCAGTGGCATTTATTGTCGCGACTTTATATTTATTTGGAAAATTCAATTCTTCAGGTTTTTTCTCACTGTTGACGATTATCCAGCCACCATCTTTCAGCCCCTCGGTGATATCAATGACTTCAACGAGAGTAGGGTCAACAACAACTACATGGTTGGGTGTGTAAATCCTGCTTTTGTCAAAAATAGGCTTGTTATCTATTCGGATAAACGCAAAAACTGGAGCGCCACGTCTTTCTACGCCAAATTCTGGGTAAGCCTGAACATAGTTTCCTTCTTTAGAAATAGCATCAGCCAGGATTTTAGAAGCAACGACTGTTCCTTGACCACCCCGGCCATGAAATCTTATTTCTACCATCTTAATCCCTCATTAAAAGTCTATCTAGCTTGTCCCATTGGTCACTGCGAGCAAAGCGCCTCGCTTCCTACATCTCAAAGCTTATGACTCGGTGGGAGTGGCACTGGATGTTGACTGCAGCCGGCATAGAAGCGATATGGCAGGGGAAAGCTTCAACATGAACAGCCAGAGCTGTTATTCGTCCGCCCATTCCCTGAGGTCCGATCCCAAGTTTGTTAATCCTTTCAAGGAGCCTTCTCTCCATATCCGCATAAAAAGGATCAGAATTGTGAGAACCCAAGGGTTTTCTCAGCAGAGCTTTTTTTGCCAGGAGGGCTGAGTACTCGAAATTTCCTCCTACGCCAACACCGACAATAATAGGTGGACAGGGATTAGAACCGCCTTTATCTGCAGTTTCAACTACAAAATCTTCGATGCCTTCCATACCAGCAGCAGGAGCGAACATCCGGACTGCACTCATGTTTTCAGCGCCTCCGCCCTTAGCGATAAAGGTTACCTTGAACGTGTCTCCAGGTACAAGTTCCCAGTGGATGTAGGCAGGAGTATTATCACCTGTGTTTTTTCTTCGAATAGGGTCTTCGACCACAGATTTTCTAAGGTAACCTTCACCGTAACCTAATCTGGTACCTTCAGTAATGGCATCCCTTAAACTTCCCAGGCCATCTTCTTTTTTAAGTTCAACATCCTCCCCGAGCTCAATAAAAAATACGGCCAGACCTGTGTCCTGGCATAGTCCGAGTTTTTCATCTTTTGCGATCTTAGCATTTTGAAGGATTTGGTTGAAGACTTCTTTTCCTGCTGGTGATTCCTCTCTCTCCTTCATCTCCTCTGCGACTTTGAGGACATCATTCTGCAATTCAAAGTTAGCTTCCTGCACCAAATCTTTTATTTTATCCCTGACCTTAATTAAGCTTATGACCTTCATATAATACCTCCAGGTAATAAAATAAATAAATATGTATGATGAAAGTTAAATTTCAGTTTAGGATTCTTCAAAGAAGGTTGTCAAGTTAAACTTGGAAAAAGGCCAAACTTTGAGATTAAAGATATGCTACTCCAAGATTTTACCTGTCGGGCTTTTCCAGGATAACATGAATTTCGCCAGCCAATAATTCCTTAAACACTGGCAGGCGAGCTAAATTCCTTTTGAGAAGATTTGGAGAAGCGTTTGTTTCTTGAATAACGTCAAGCCCGCTAGCCTTGACTGCCCGGTGGAACTTTCTCAAGCTGAGTCGTCCCATCCTTTGAAAGTCTGCTATTTTTGCCTCAAGATAACTGGGGGGGAATGTCGCCTTTTTTTTATAGTAAGTCAATACATTTACGATGGTTTTTCGAGAAAAGAATAAGTGAACCCATGGAATAGAGATACACTTGATCAAGTGAGGGCCGTTGTATGTAAACCACGTTGGGCCAAAATAGGCATACAGCCGTCCTTTTGGACAGAGAACATGGGCGATTTCCCTCAATGTTTGTTCAATATCTTGCAGATGCTCAAAGACAGAGTCGCTAACAACGACATCAACTGATGATGGAGGAAAAGGAATGTAATGAGCGTCAGCAGCCAAGAGCATAATATCCTGTTTTTGATCAAGTTTCTTTCTGCCAAAAGATAGGGCATGATAATCGAGATCAAGACCAATTGTTCTTGCCGCGCCTTCATGCAAGAGAGCAGCCTGCAGACCTCCGTATGAACAGCCGAGTTCCAAGACGATTTTTCCCTCTACATCTAAAGACTGGGCAAATCGATGAATGAAGATATCGCCTCTATTTATATTGTCCTCAAGCAGTGATTCTTGCTTTTGAAGATCGAGCAGGTCGAAGGGGGATTCAAAACGGAAAATTTTTCGAAAGAACAATGATAACGCTATGCATAGCCGCTCGCAGACTCCGCCTCGGATGCCCTGCTTGTTATTCATTGAGCCTTTGGGTCTTTCATGTTGCTTTTTCTGTGTTTTTTTTTGTTGATATTCTATTTTCCTTGATTTTCTGTCAGTCCTAGGTAATCTTTACAGGGATAACTTATAGCACAGGCGAAAATTGATGTCAAAAAGATAGAACCGTCGCCATTTTAGTCCTTTAAGCCTTTAAATTAAGGGCCATGAGTTTGAGCTCAGTCATTTCTTCTATGGCGTATTTTATTCCCTCGCGGCCAAAACCTGACTGTTTCACTCCTCCATAGGGCATGTGGTCAATTCGAAACGTAGGAATGTCGTTGATTATCACACCTCCCACATCAAGTACTTCAAATGCCTTGAATGCCTTATTAATGTCGTTGGTAAAGACACCTGCCTGAAGCCCATAAATGGAATAGTTTACACTCTTTAATGCTTCATCAAAGTCTCTGTAAGGATAGAAAACCACAACAGGTGCAAAAGCCTCAAGCCAGGAAATTCGAAGCTCAGGTTTTACGTTTTCAAGCACTGTCGGCTCAAACATAACTCCATCTCGTCTGCCTCCGCATACAATTCGTGCCCCTTTCTCAACCGCCTCTTCGATCCATTCCTCAGTCTGCCTTGCAGCTTGTTCATTAATCATTGGGCCGATATCTGTATCTTCCTTGAGGGGGTCACCCATTTTTAATTTTTTTGTTCTCTCTACAAAGTCTGCTATAAAACGGTCATATATTTTTTCGTGGAGGAAAATCCGCTGTATTGATATGCATATTTGGCCAGAATAGGAAAATGCTCCGAGGATTGTCCGCGGCAGGGCAAAGTCGAGGTTGGCATCTGGCTCAACGACCAGAGCTGCATTCCCTCCCAGCTCGAGCGTTACTTTTTTCTGGTAAGCTTTCTTTTTTAGCTCCCAGCCAACAGTGGGACTCCCCGTGAAAGTGACCTTTTTTACCCTGTCATCAGTAAGAAGTATTTCTGCTGCTTTGTATCCAGATGGCACAATATTAATTCCTCCGGCAGGATAGCCGGTTTCATTAATGATTTCACCCAGGAGGATGGATGTGATGGGCACCTGGGATGAAGGCCTTAGTACGATTGTATTTCCTGATGCGAGGGCAGGAGCCACCTTGTGGACTACGAGATTAAGGGGAAAATTGAAAGGAGATATGCCGCTTATAACTCCGATGGGGAAGCGTCTTACAAAACCCCAGCGATCCCCGGTTTGAAGGCTTAGGTCAAGAGGTATGATTTCTCCCTCAATTCTTTTTGCTTCTTCCGAGGCGATTTTGAAGGTGTTGACCGCCCTTTCAACCTCAACCCGGGAAGAGTTAATTGTTTTTCCACCCTGGAGGGTGATAGATCTCGCCAGCTCTTCCTTCCGCCTCTCAACCTCAGAAGATATTTTTTCTAAAACCTTAGATCGCTCGAAGCTGGAGAGTTTTTTTGTTTTTTCAAAGGCCTTATCAGCTGTAGTCACTGCTTCTTCTACCTGACTTTTTTCGGCAAAATGTACTACACCAACAGCACTCTGGTCATAGGGAGATTTAATCTCCCGTTTATTTTTTGACTCTTCCCATTTTCCGTTAATCAATAATTTATACTCTTCCATCCTTCCTCCTTAATTTTTCATCACGGGGAAAAAGATGCTTCCTATTATGAGTAATATAATTTCTTCAGCATCAAAGCGTCCTGTTCCAAGTTTGGGCTTTCACAGATAACAATTCCTTCTACTTCAAAATCCTTCAAAACCTGAATCCAGTCGTCATATCGAAAGTCAGATTCTTTCAGATTAATATGCTCCCTTTCGCCCTTTTCAGTATACTCAGCGCCTGAAATATGAATGTGGGCATTTTTTAGAACTATCTTTCCCAGCTTTTTTTCAATCTTTTTAAAAATACGGTGGAACTCATTATAAGAGTTACTTTTTCCGTCCCGAGCATGGAGATGTGAAAAGTCTATACAGGGGAGGAGGTAACCAACTTCCCTGCACAGCAAAAGAATTTCATCGAGAGACCCGAACTGGGACTTCTTTCCCATGGTCTCCGGTCTGAGAACGACAGAGCTTCTTTCTGAATTTAAGATCGAAGCAACCTCCTTCACTCCCTTTGTTATTGTTTCATATGCTTTGTCAGGAGTGAACTTTCCATAATAGCCGGCATGAAACACGACATTCGCTGCTCCACAAACCTCTGCCATCCTGGCTGAGTTTAACAGGCGATCCTGGCTTGCCAGCCTCATGCCTTCCTCATCTGAGTTCAAGTTCACGTAGTATGGGGCATGAACGCTTAACCTGATGTTATGCTTTTGGGCAGTTTCTTTAATTTTTTTAGCCATGTCCGTTCCCATCTTCACTCCTTTAACAAACTCTATCTCTAAGCAATCGAGCTCGAGTTCTGCGATACGCTCTATGCCGTATAAAGTAGAGGATGAGGAAGAAGAGAGAGGAATACCCGCTGTGCCAAAAAAGAGTTTTTTAGCAGCGGAAGGCATCGGCCTTTCCAGGTGAGCCTAAGAATTCACTGACAATGCGCAGAGCACAGAAGTCGCCGCACATGGAACAGGCCGCTGATTTTGTTCTTCTTTTATCCCTGATTTCTTTGAATTTATTGGGATCAAGAGCAAGCTTTTGCTGCTCGGACCAGTTCAATTTTTTCCGGGCTTCAGAGATGTCCAAATCTCTCTTTAAGGCACCTTTAACTCCTTTTACGATGTCAGCAGCATGAGCAGCAATCTTTGAGGCGATAAGGCCTTCTCTAACGTCATCGAGAGAAGGAAGGCCGAGGTGTTCGGATGGAGTGACATAGCAGAGAAAATCTGCTCCTGCTGCTGCTGCCAATGCGCCGCCTATAGCTGAGACAATGTGATCATAACCCGGAGCAATATCTGTTACCAGGGGCCCTAAAACATAGAAAGGAGCCTCATGACAGACACGCTTCTGGAGTTTTATGTTCATCTCAACTTGATCAAGAGGAATATGCCCTGGTCCTTCAACCATGACCTGAACATTCATTTCCCAGGCTCTTTTTACGAGCTCTCCCAGTGTCAGAAGCTCTTCTATTTGAGGGCGGTCTGTGGCGTCAAGAATGGAGCCGGGTCTCAGTCCATCTCCAAGGCTGAGGGTAATATCATATTTGTAGGCAATTTCAAGGAGGCGGTCAAAATTTGCGTAAAGGAGATTTTCTTGCTGGTTATGAAGCATCCAGGCGAGATGAAACGCTCCTCCTCGAGAAACTATATCTGCTACTCGACCCTGGTTCTTAAGCCGTTCGATGGCTTTCATAGTAAGCCCTGCATGGACAGTCATAAAATCAACACCCTCTTCGGCTTGAGCTTCTATGACCGAAAAGAGGTCGTCTTCTGTTATATCGACGATAGAGCCGCGCTTCTCGATGGCTTCTATGGCTGCCTGGTAAACAGGAACGGTGCCTAGGGGAATAGGGGCTTTATCGAGAATCATTCGCCTTATTTTCTTAATATCTCCGCCAGTGCTCAGGTCCATCAAAGTATCGGTTTTATATTTTAGGGAGATTTTCACTTTTTTCAGCTCTTCCGCTTCCTCGTAAAAATCCATTGAAGTACCGATGTTAACGTTTACTTTTGTCCGCAGTTTTTGTCCGATACCCACAGGATTTATAGAATTGTGATGGGGATTATGAGGAATAACGATCTTTCCTTGAGCAACTAAATCAAGCAGAGTTTCTACAGCGAAGTCCTCTTCTTCAGCTACTTTTCTCAAGGAAGGAGTTATACTTCCTTTTTTAGCTTGTTCTATTTGTGTCATTATTTTACTTGGAGATTGGGATCTTTAAACCTAAGTATATTTGACAAATTTATTCCTGTCAACACGTGAACCCGTGGGGTCAGGCCTTTATAACTTTCATAACTTTTTAAAGAGAGGGCTTTTTATTTTAGAACAGGATTCATTTTTTATTGAAAAAGATAAAAGATAATAAACTGAGATTTAAATATATAGTTGCTTCTGGATATATTCAGCTTGATTATTCATCTCTCTACAATGCTCAGCAAGAGTTGAACCTTTCCTCATTTCCATTTCTAATGTAACTGTAGAGAGATATGGGCTCCTTTGAGCCACTTTTTTCGCCAGCTCAAGAATGTGCTCCCCCAAGCTATCTCCTGGAATAAATGGGCCGTGATTATCAGCATAACCTTCTTTATCATTTCCTTTAGGAACGTTAAGATGGAGCTGAAAGGTTTTTCCGCGAACGGCATCGAGCATTTCTTCGAAATAATCTTCTATTGTGCCAAAAAAACTCCTTTCATGTATTTTAGTATCAGCAGTAATGAATAAATGCCCGATATCGAATAAAAAACCTACTGGCTTTATATTCTGAGGACTGGCACGGTCGAGAAGGTCTTTAACAAAGGAAGGATCTGTAACATGTTGTAGTCCAACATTCATTCCAAATTTTTCGATAGTCTCTTCAATCTCTCGCCTATTGTTCCTCGCATCTTCAAGCTGTACACCCCACTCAATCTGTATTCCTCTGCTGTAATCCATGGTTTCCACAACAACGTATTTTTGATCCTTTTCATCCAATTCTTCGTTTATTTTTTTCTCGAGTGATACTACATTCTTGCTTATTCTTTCAAGCAATCGGTTACGGTCAGTAATTAACGTGCCTTTCTTCGGTATGTCAGGGAAACCCACCATCTTAAAAAAGTATTCAGCAGAAAAACCAATATGAAAGCCTACTGTAGGAGCATCAGACTCTCTTAATACTTTTAACAGTCTCTTACCCTGGTCGCCCTCGAAGACATTCATGAAATCTGGATTCGTTAAGTTAGAGGAATAACCTAAACCAGGATTATGGCAGGAAACTTTTAAGCCTACATCCTTGATTGCTTCAATCTTGTCATCAATATTGAATAGTTCAATCCCTGAGATTATTCCAGAATTCTTAAGGTACTTTAGCGTTTCTCTATCTTTAGTCAAGCCTTTTACCCAGGAAATATATAATTCTATCATTGTACATTTAAAGTGCGATTAAGTTTATTAAATCAATTGCCTTCGCTAAGTCAAGTAATTCTCCGCGAAGACAAGTCAAGTCCTGTCAGTATTTCACCCCGTATTGAGGTTTTGTGAATATGTATTGTTGACTGACTATTATCAATAATGATAAATTGCAGATAACCATATATTAATATGGTGGGGCTGCAAGGAGGAATTGAAAATGGTTCGAAACAATAAACTATCGTCGTTACTCTGGCATCCCCACCAAGGACTTTGGAATTGGGCCTTACTTGGAGCTATACGAAAAATTGTTCCCTTATCACCAATTTATATACCGATTTTCACATTGATTGCCTACCTGGACTCGGCTATTCTTTTTCTAAGAGCACTTTTGAGAAGAGTATCTCAGGTGGGATTTACAAAAATTTTCTCTAAGGTGAGAATACCTGATGATGCTTCAATCTTATATTTGGATTTGGGCACTCATAAGGAAGGCAATGAATTAGCTTTAATGGTAGAAAGAATACTACCGCGCTTGTGCAAAAAATTTGAGTCATACGGATTTGAAGCCAGCCGAGAATCTTTTGATCAAGTTAAAGCAAAATTCGCTAATAAAAAAAATGTTGATCTTATAAATAAAGCCCTTTGTTATGTATTACCTCCTGAGGGCAAGATCAAACTTTTCAAAGATATAAAAAGGGAGGGTGTCGGAGATTCTCTTTATAAGCCCACGGAGCATTATGAGAAGATCGAAGCGATGCGACTTTCTGACTGGTTGAGAGAAAGCAATATTGATCTGCAAAATCGCATCTGTCTCTTGAGGATGAACATCGAGGGATCAGAGTATGACGTAATAAAGGATCTCGTTGAGCGCGGGCTCGCAAAGCATATCGACGGATATTATGGGATGTGGGATGACGTATCCAAGATTGACAAAAAGCGTGGTGAAGAATTTCTTGCCTATCTTGAAGAAAATAAAATTTACAATTTTACGTTTAATATACGCGATATGGAGTGGCCTGTCCGAATCAGATGTATTGAGTATGACATAGGCACATCTGTTCAAGCTGGGCTAAATAGGATTAAGAGACGGGTTGAAGGGAAGCGTAAATAAAATACAATAGGAAATCCCCTTAACTTTTCTTAAAGCACAGTTGCTCTCCATCCCAGGGATAATCAAATGAAGATCTCTTAATGAGTATAAACTGAGAATTTTCAAACAAAGAAACCAGATCATCAACTCTTGACCACCAAAAACTCTCATAAAAACTTGGGAATCTTCCTTCATCACTTCCAATCACTGCTTCTATAATTAAAAGACCGTTTGGTTTCAGTAGTCTCTTTATCTCATTTATTAAATTCTTTATATCTAATACGTGGTCAAGAGAATTAGTAAACACAATATCAATAGAGTTAGACGAAAACTGTGTTTCATGAAAGTCGCCATAAACCACATACCGGTTATTCTCTCCCGGACTAAGGTCAATTCCAATGGCAAAACATCCAAGGTCTAGAAAGGATTTAACCTCAGTTCCAATACGTGCACCTAAACAGAGTGCGTTCATACCTTGCTTAAGAAGATCTAAATTTTCCAGCCGTTTTCGAAGAACCTCCCTGTACCTTAGATCATAATCAGATAGATCGATTCGTCCCTGCTTTGATTTTTGGTGTTTAATATAATCTTCGGGTGTGCTATATACTCTTTTTCTAAATGTTTTATTAGGTGAACAGTAGATCCAGGGATCTCCAAATTTTAATTTTGATTTTAAATTATAAAAATATTTGTGTATGCTGTCCTTGTTTAATATATCAAGAATCCGTCTTGGTTTTTTCAAAGTATTCAAGAATTCTTCATATATGGTAGTAAATAAATTTTTTATTCTTGATTTCTTATTCTTCATTTCAAACGTCAGTATAATACTTAATAATGGCTTCAATAAAGGCAATTAAAGACGTAATTGCCATTACTCACGATAGGGAATTCGCTTTTGGCTGTGCAACAAATCCATGGATATTTCCCACAATTTCCACCACCGGAGTTCCAAAAATAAAAGTATCACTCATAGATTGGCATGTCAATATGAGCGAAAGTAACCATGCCTTTGAAACAGGAGGAAATTCCTTTTTG
>JBGVTE010000075.1:0-2941 GCA_041862375.1 Candidatus Aminicenantaceae bacterium | reverse complement strand
CTTGTTCAATACCTTCGTTATCGCTGATGTCAACGTCGTCTTCCCATGATCTACGTGCCCTATCGTCCCGATGTTTAAATGCGGCTTCGTCCGCTCAAACTTCTGCCTCGCCATTGCTTTACCTCCTATCTTTTTCTATTCGCTATTGATCCTTTTTAAGCCCACGACCAGATTTGAACTGGTGACCCCGTCCTTACCAAGGACGTGCTCTACCAACTGAGCTACGTGGGCCCTATAATAGCCCCAAAAAGAGCGGGAAACGGGACTCGAACCCGCGACCAACGGCTTGGAAGGCCGATGCTCTACCAACTGAGCTATTCCCGCACAAGTGGGCAGGGAAGGATTCGAACCTCCGAAGCGTTTCCGCAGCGGGTTTACAGCCCGCCCCATTTGGCCACTTTGGTACCTGCCCACAGTTGTAGCAATCAAACTACCTTTTCTCTGCCTCGTCTTTGTTACTCAGTAAGTTTATCGCCTAGTATAAAGCCAGCGAGAGGATTCGAACCCCCGACCCGCTGATTACAAATCAGCTGCTCTACCAACTGAGCTACGCTGGCATAATCTTCTCTCTGTAGGGCTCAATATTATTTAGCTCTTCTGGAAATAAGAAAAAAGAGAAAGGAATAATCAAATTAGCTTGTACTCTCTCCTGATACTACCTTAATAATTCTTTCTATCAATCGGGTACTTTGATTAAAGCTGAAGATAATCGTTAAAATGCTACATCAATTTATTATTTTTGTCAAGGCATTTTACCCCACTTTTCGTAACAGAGCCGGCATATTTGGCTGCCTAGCATCTCATTTGCTCTGATGAAAAACCATAGAGTTGATCAGGCAGGATTTTTTGATTACTATCTCTTACAGGGAAATTGAAGATTCTTCTTTGGGCAGGTATTTATCCCATATGATGTTTAATGTAACTAGGTGAATTAAAACTTAGAACCTTCTTTTCTGCGTAATCTCTCCTGGAGTGCTCTAGCTTTATCAATTTTCTTTCTCAATCCCCTGTTAAAATCAACTGAAAAGAGAAGGTATTTTGCTCTCTGTACTAAGCTTAGATTTCCATTAACGAAGTTTTCGAGTTCTTCATCTTTACTTCTAAGCTGATTTCTCAACTGTTTAACTTCATTTATCGTATTTTCAATATTTTTCTCTTCAACCGCTTCCTTCTCTAGAGCCAGTCTGAGTTCTCTCATCTTCCGCTCTATTTCTCTGTTAATCTCCATTTTTTCTTTTTCCGCTCGGTTTATAGCAGGAAAAATTTTTGCAGCCTGTTCCTCTGTTAACTCCAAAATTTGAGTTAACCTTAACAATCTTAGAGTATTTATATTTTTTCGAATTCTTCTTTTAGTTTGGAATGGCTCATCTTGAGACGCTGCTAAAAAGATTGAACATAAAAATAGTAAACAGATAATACTTAAAAGTATTTTTTTTGCATTCATGAAATTCCTCCTATGATTTAATTTCTTTTTTTATCTCTAAATCAAGTAGGCTTAGTTCTTCTTCTGTTAGACCATCCAAGAAAGAAGATACATCGTAAGAATAGGTTGAATTTTCCCACTCCTGCTCATCAAGAAATTCCCTGATGGAAGCCATGATTACCAGATTGAAAATATCTTCTAATTCTTCATTACCACTTATCTCTTGGGAAATCTGCTCAAGTGAATCTTCAAAAGAGAATACATAAACTTCCTGGACAGTTTTAAACCGGGGATAAAATATAGATAACCCGATGGCAACTGCAATAGCTAACACTGCTCCAACCACGGCCCATTTCCATCCCAAAGCAAAGGGACGCAACTTTCTATCCTTTACTTCAAGAGACATTATCTTTTCCCTTATTTTTTGGGGAAACTCTCCCCAGTAGCCAGGAGAAACCTTTCCGTAGTCCATATTTTTTACTGTACTCTGGATTCTCTCCATGCTCTCTTTATAGTTACGGCATAAAGAGCATTTTTGAAGATGATTCTCCACTTGCTCCCGCTTTCTCTCTGATAGCTCGTTGTCAATACTATCTGAAATCCATTTTTCGATTTTTTTACATTTCATTTTATCCAAACCTCTTAAAAATAAGACTTTAATTTATTCTGGAGAATTTTTCTTGCTTTATGCATTCTCCACGAGACTGTGTTCTCAGAACACCGAAGAATTTGAGAAGCCTGAGCGTGAGTCATCCCCTGGAAAACTACTAGTATGAAAGAAGCTTTATAAGCTAAAGGCAAGGTATCTATTGCTTCTTTCACTTTCTTTTCTAATTCCCTTTTATAAGAATAATTTTCCGGTGATGCAGGAGAAAAATCAGCTCCTTCTGAAGAAGAATAATTTTCTAGAAACTCTCTTCTGCCCTTTTCCTTCTCCCTTTTTTTAAAAAAATTCAAAGAAAGATTTACAGCAATCCTGTAGAGCCAGGTAAAAAAACTTGACTTCTGTTTAAACTCTTTAAGTGATTTAAATGCTTTCATAAAAGTCTCTTGAGCTAAGTCATCAGCATCAAGATGATTCCTCGTAAACTGGAATATCGTGTTATAAATCTTCTTTTGATAGCGACGTACCAATTCAGTAAAAGCCTCCACATCTCCCCTTTTTGCCTTTTTAACCAAGGAATCATCTGGGATATCTTCCATCTTTCTCGTAAGGTTCATTTTATTAGACAATTATAATACAAAATCCTTTGAAAATGCCGAATCATCGGGAGCATTATTCTTTGCGTAAAAAAAGGTTATTGGGAATGGCTTCACTCCCATTCAGATTTTTTACGCCATGAACATTCCGCCCTTTTCAGCGCTTGCGTAACTCGCACTGCTCAGACATACTCAGCGGTCTACTTCGTAGACTTCCCTCAAAGGCCGCAATATTCAGGCTAAATCTTCAAAGGTCGCCTCATCCATTCCTAATAACCTTTTAATCTCTAAACTGTAAATGCTCGAAAGAAGCATCTT
>JBGVTE010000074.1:0-2198 GCA_041862375.1 Candidatus Aminicenantaceae bacterium | reverse complement strand
AGGCAGCTAAAGGATGGCTGGAAAAGTTGATAGTAAACACTGTAGTCAGCCGGGCGGAAAAGGGATTACGTTAGCATTTTTTCTAATCTGAGTAAAGCATATAAGAGATAGTATGCGTTGACACGAGATTCGCACGCTCGGAGCGGTTCTGAGACGCGTGTGTGTGGGGGTTAAATTTTATCCCCAAACCCAAACCCAAACACACACACACGAGGGCTATCTGCTCTCCGCTTAGTAAAAATTCCCTGTGAATTTCTTAGCACCGCGTTAGCGTATGTGTAACATAATAATAGGGGTGGGCTATCTGCTCTTTCTCGCGCGCGATAAAAAATGGGATAATAAAATATCTACTTCAGACTTGATGTCTTCAAACCGAAGATTATCTTTGTTACTATGTCCAAAATGAGGTACCCAGATTCAGCTATACCAGTATTTAGTATACCTATTCCAGTCGGTGACAGAAGGAATACAATAGGAAAAAGTGTCCAGCCCACTAATACAAATTGTTTTATAATTTTAAAATCAGGGTTGTCTTCTCCTTTAAACACAATGTAAAGTAAGCCGATGAATGCTGCAGAGCTTAGTATAAAAAAGATCCACCTTGATGATGTTATAATGTAGCTCGATAAGAATCCATTGAACATTGTCAACCATGTGAGTAGTACCATCTTGGGATATTCACCATCAGGGATTTTCAGAACTTTTGCTGTGTCGTACATCAGAAGTGAACATGCAATCATGTAGAAAAGCCATCTAGACCAGTAAATCGTATGGCCTCCAAGAGATATTGCTGTAGCGATACTTTGGCTCATTAATGCATAACTTGTCGTAGTTATGAAACTGATGAAGAATTCTGTGCTAAAATTTGGCTTGTCCTTTCCAGAAAGTAGGAAATAGATAGAGGCTAATGCGAAGATAATTGCGCCACTTTGAAAAATTAGACTTTCAGTTGACACATATAGATAGAAAAGAGCGTGTCTAATAAACCATCAATAAAATGCGCGCGCTCCTCCGAATCCCTTCAGCTAGTTAGCGCGCGCGGTTTCCCGATAATAATCTATGAGCGTGTTCGCCGTGACCTTCTGATTCACCACTTTTTACCCCTTTTCGCAAGCCCGTGCTGATTCAACTACTCTCGCGAAAGATTCTGCACGCGAGCATCTATAGTTAAGTTCTCTCCGTATTTTCTAGTAATCCAAAAAACAATCAATATCACCAGCATACTCATAATACTGGAGTATAAAGGATCGATTCTATCGCTTGTTGTAAACAGGTTGAATGTTCCATGCCACAATATAACTGGCCACAGATTCCATTCTGATTGCTTAACTAACCAGCCCAAAAGTAGAGAGCCAAAAACCAGTCCTACTACCCAGCCAAAAGTACCAAATATTCCCATAGTGCTCAGATCTTTGTCGTAGAAAAATACTGGTAAATGCCAAGGCGCCCAGATGAGGGCAGTATACAGAGTTGAAATCCTCGCGTTATATATCTTAGTGAATTCAGGCATTAAGAAACCCCTCCAGCCGCCTTCTTCCCCAAGACCGTAGAAGAAGCACCATAGTACCCATATTAGAAACACATTAGTTACTGGAACCTTGGAGTTTAATCCGATTGTCGAAAAGTTGATCCATTCGCCTGTAACGAACCCAATGACTACCACCGGGATTAGGAAAAATGCCACAGGCAATAGGAGACCAATTAGTAACCATCTGGTGTCTGGAAGTCTGAGAAGTTTCTCTTTGAAATATTTGTAGACGCCCTCTTTACGTCCAAATAAATACGTCGTTATTATTGCCGAGGTAAATGGACCGAGCCCGCCTATTATGTGATTCCAGTCGGATATATTCCAGCCTAGGTTAAGGGTAGTATTCATGGCTTTTGGAAGCCATATAAGCCAGGATATTCCATAGGCGAATATGATAAAGATTATTATTTTTTTCCTGTTGAAATAAGCTAATGAAAAATGCATACGTTTAAAATTCTCCTGTCCGCGCGCGCATGTTTACTAATCGACCAATCAAATATGTTGAAGAAAAGATCAAAGTAAATGGGATCCAAGTCCCGATTGGACTAAAAAACATCTCAAAACTACGATTTATCAATAATGCAACAACGAAAAAATCTAGCAAAACTACGATTGCTACAAAAATAAAAGCTGTTTGAAGAGGAGATGTAATATTGAACTTTTTGAAATA
>JBGVTE010000073.1:0-6122 GCA_041862375.1 Candidatus Aminicenantaceae bacterium | reverse complement strand
GCTCTTTTCGTAGAAGTCTTCCCAGAATTTTCTGGCATTAGTCTTCTTACTGTCTGAGTGTAATATTTTGGCTACTCTTGAAGTTTTTTTACTTTAATCTTTATTATTTTTCCCTGAGATGCAAGCTGACGACCATTGGCCGATTGCCTCCTTATCTTTAGGAACAATTACCTGAAAAAAGGCTTATTTATGAATTCAAATTATAGGAGTTTATTTTTTACAGGAAAATCCAATGGCTTCAGTTTCATGAGCTATAGTTATAGTCACAGGCTTTAAAATCCTTTTTTTGCTTGCACAATTGAGAACATCCAAAAGTTTTGCTGTCTCTTATAGTGGTGGCTCCAGCCTTGCAAGTTCCCAGCACAGCCTGTTCAGGTTTGAGTGGAACCTTAACCACGACAGGTTTTGTGTATTTCTCCATCCTAACGCCCCCCCTAATAGATTGGATTTTTATGTTACAATTTTACTTTTTTTCCCCTATCACAATTTTATCTTCAATCCTAGGCATGCATGTCATTTCTATGCATTTCCTCAAGTTTATTCTTTTTGTCCTAGAAAATCATTTTTTGAGCAATTTATATTCTTCTGTTGAATAACTTATTATATCATACTTGTCTTTAAAGTGAGAAGATATGTAAGCATCTTTTTTTCCGTGATAAAGAAAGAAAAGCGTGGGTATACGGTGAAGAAGGTCGTATGAAGTAAAGCTCAGGCAGTGGGTTCAAAAACACGCAACTTTTTCCCCAGCGAGGCAAAAGTTGCTCGGTTTCAGGCTTCGCTCTCCTCTCCACAGAGAGGAACCATGCCCGCTCAGCCTTCAAACGGTTTTTTACACCCACATGCCTTCGCCTAACATCTTTGGCTCGCTGGGGCAAAGCGAGCGTGCCTTCAAGCCGTATGCCCATCGCTTAATGACTATTTTAATTTTTATCACGGGAAAAAAGATACTTCCCGTACTTATTGGAAACATCCTGTTCTCCCTGATGAAAAATATCGTATGCACTACTCTGATTTTAACTATTGGAAAGATTGCGATGTCTCAGAATTTTCATAATCACAATCTGGAGGACAATAATCATACTGCAATTGATAACGGGAATGAATAATCCCTGCCTTATGCTGTATGCTTGAGCTATTTTTCCAGTTAACCAGGGCGATGTCATCCCTCCCGCCAGAGCAATAACGAAGATAACGCTGAAGGCTGTCCCTGAAAAAGAGGGAAATTCTTCCCCTATAATAGCTAGAGTAGTAGGAAAAATAGCGGCAAAGCCTAAACCGATTAAAACTGCCCCAAGAGCGGCTAAAGTTTCAGAGGGAGATGTGACAATCATTATCGACGCAATGAAGGAAATGAGAGCGCTAGAAAAGACCAATCTTTCATTTTTTATGATTTTAACCATCCTGCTCGATCCTAAACGTCCAACCATGATAGCAGCCCAATATCCAGCCAGGATTATGGAAGCCATCATCGGAGTGAGGTTAAAGTACTCATTCAAATAAGTCGAAATCCATCCTCCAATGGTAAATTCGTTTCCCGATTGAAAAAAGAGGAGGAATCCACACAACCACAATAATGGATCCCGTATGACTTTCGTTACTTTACTCAGAGGAAAACCCTGCTCATGCTTTGGCTTGGGAAAGGCTAAAATTGAAAAGAGAATGAAAGGGATGAGGCTCAACAAAGTAGCTAATAGTAATATAGCGCCAAGACCTATTTGCGTCAGTAAAGTGCCTACCAAAAAAGGTATTGTCAGGGCTCCGAAACCAAAAAAAATACCCAATAAGTTCAGTGCAGAACTTCTCTTTTCTGGATGGATATCGCTCGTTAAGGCATTCGTCCCGCCATTCAGTCCTCCTCCCCCCAGACCTAGAATGACTGCAGCAGCCAGAATAATCGAATAAGTAGAGGCATAGTTAAAAATAAAAAGAGAAGCCGCGACTAGAAGAGAACAAATTATCAGGAATATTTTAAATCCGAACCGATCTACAACAGGTCCAAAAATTATAGACATGAACAGCATAGCCAGATTCATGTAAAAAAATAAATTTCCAGCTTCGCTCTTACTGAACTGTATTTTCGTAAATAATGAAGGCAATATTGCTCCGAGGACAGCCATGACTATTCCAAAAACAAACATCCCTGCACAGGTTGAAGTCATCAACCTAAGCGTTTTGACCTGCTGTGACTTTTTTTGATCATTCACCTCGCTAAATCCTCCACCTTAATCCCTTATTGAAAAGGCTCAAAGACTCTACTTTATATGCCTGCTGTAATAAAACTTAGTAAATGCATGGTATACTTTCTGCATATGATCCTTCTCTATTCCCTCAACATTAGGGGAAACGAATGTTGGAGGAAGCTTGCCTTTCTTTGCTAAAATTGAGGCACTTTCTGCAACGAGGGACATGGCTATGCAAACAGCAGAGACAGTGGATCCTGCAGCCACCTTCTCTAACTGACCGACATCAACCAGAGCATCTTCAGGGGAGACACAATTATCAATGGCTATATCAGCTATATCCTGAAGCATCTTGCCAGAAGGATGAGTCCTTTTAGCTGTCTTAGCATTTTTAAGAGAAGAAACACACAGCACTTTCAATCCTTTCTTTTTTGCTTCTAGAGCCACCTCAATCGGAGCTGTGTTTAAACCGCCATGAGAAAAGACCAGCATGCAGTCACGCGGTTCCAAAGGATAACTCTGCAGAAACACCCTGGTATATCCTTCCTGTCTTTCCAGCCACAGGAGCTCACGAGCACCTCCCGGACCTATTACGTTGAACCACATCAACCTCGGATCATAAAGAGGGAAAAATCCGACAAAGCTCCCATATCTTGGGAAAATATCAAGGACCGGGATGACAGAATGACCGCTCCCAAACATGTACACCCTGCCCTCATTCTCTATCGATTCTGCCATGATTTTTGCTGCCTGCTTAATTTTTTCTATTTCTCGGATTTTAATCTTATTCATGATATCTTGAATTTTGTTTAAATAGGCTAAAGCTGACATCCTCGCACTCCTCTAATAAATTCGATTGTATATAAATCAGAAAAAAAGAGATATGCTACCTTAAGGAAAAACCCGAGTCTGTTCTCTTTTTCTTTTCGTCAACAGGTATCCCAAGCTAATTTTCCCGCTCCAAAGAGCCCTGCATCATCGCCTAAAGCAGATAATTCAATCCTTACTTTTTTAGCAGCCAAGGGTTGAGCCCATTTTTTAAACTCTACCCTGACAGGATTTAAGAGTAATTTGCCTGCCTGGAACAATCCTCCCCCTAAGATTACAACTTCAGGATTTAAGATGCTGACAATATTGGCAATTCCCATTGCTAAATATTTTGTTGTCATATCAATAACTTTCGAAGCTAGTGGATCCCTTTTTTTTGCTGCCTCAACAACAACTTCAGCGCTAATCTCCTCTATATTTCCTCTAACCATTTCTTCCATAATGGATGACTCCCCCTCTTTAACCATCTTAATCGCTCTTCTGGCAACTGAATTTCCTGAAGCCTCGGCTTCAAAGCAGCCTATTTCTGCAAACTCTTCTCTAAATTCTGGAGTCAGGGCAAACCAGCCTACTGCACCTGAGATGTCCTCCGCACCACGAAAGATTTTTCCATCTATGATTATACCGGCGCCAATCCCGGTTCCGACTGCCAGGAATACAACATTTTTCATATCTTTAGCTATCCCACACCAATGTTCTCCTAAGACATATGCACTGCGGTCGCTATCCATAACTAGAGGAAGGTCTATCTCTTTTTTAATCTTTTCAATTAGTGGAAAATTATCCCACCCAGGAATATTTGGAGCCCAGACCAACCCGGTATTGTGAAAAACAACGCCAGGAATAGCAATTCCAACGGCCATTATATCCCCTGATTTATCACGCACATAATCAGTTAAGTTGTTAATGATTTCGATAATCTGGTATACGGCGTTTTCTGGTTTCGACTTATCGATAGGAATTTTGTTTTTGCAGAGTATTTCAGCATTGGATGTTAAAAGAGCCGAAGATATTTTGGTTCCACCCACATCAACAGCTCCACAATACTTTTTTTCTCTCGTTGTTTTGAAATCAAACTCTTTCATTTTCAAAAACCTGGATATCTTCTCACTTCTGCTCTATCAACACCACCCAGACCTGTTGTGGTCTTAATACTTTCTCCAGAACCACTCTATCTTCTTTGATTTCAAAAAGAATTTTTTCCTCTGACTCCAAATCTCTGGCATTAAAATTCTGTCCCTTGATTGATACGGCGAATTTCGCCGCACTCTCTCTTTCCCCACGATTGAAACCGAATAGAATCTTATAATTCTTCCCCTCAAGAATTCTTGCCTCCACAAAAACCTCTTTATCTGAAGAAGTCACATCCACAACGGTGGAAACATTAAGCCAGCGAGCGATTCCAGCGAGAAATTTTGCATTGTTAGGGTTTTTAAAATGATGATAAGCCGATCCTATAAAAGAACCCACAATGATTGCTTTCCCTTTTCCATAGGTAGAATAGACAATAGCTGGTTTTCCGCTTTTAAACTCGGCCAAGACCCGGCTTTCTTCATTAATCAGGTCAAAAGCTTCTTCAAAGAAAAGGGCATCGAGTGTATCTCCTGCTTTTAAAAGGGGGAGAGTTTCATGAGAAATTTTTATTTTTATGTCTGAAGTTTTTCTCAAGGGCAGGAGATAAGATTCGCGGCATCCAAATACTTTATGCAATCCGCCGCCAGGGTAAACATTGCTTGAAAATCCCCTTTCATCAATCCATCCACAGCGGGCCTCTGCGAGAAGTGTGCCTCCGGACTTTACATATTTAATAAGTTTCTCGATGTGAGATTGAGACATCATGACTGGGTAGGGGACAATCAATAATTTATATTGACTCAGCCTTTCAGGATTAAGATCCATGACATGCAGAAAATCAACCACTATATCATGCTCAAAAAATGCCTTGTGAATTCCCTGGAGTGATTCACTCAGATTATTATAGCCAATGGGTTGTCCTTCGCCTGTGTATTGCTGCTGGCCACCCACCATATGGGATAAAGGATTGTAAAGAATGGCCACTTCTGCCATTGGCGGCTTAGCATCAAGGAATATATCCATATTGTCTGTCATCACCTTGGCCACTTTTCCGGCTACTACTGCCCTGTCAGTGATTTTACCATCCAACTCAACCAAGCCGTATCCACCAGACTCATAGCCAGAACTCATCGGATAATAAGCATAAATATTTATTGCTCTCGCTCCATAAGCCACCGCTGTCCATATCCAGTCACGAAGGTCGTCCCCTGTAACAGGAATACTCAATTTCATACCAAAAACTCCGTATCCAGCCTGTAATTCCCCGATATAGAATCCCCCATTTTTCAAAGTCATAGAACGCGTAAAATCATGCCCAGATGCCCGGAAAAAGGGAGCCCATGGTTTGATTGTCCAGGCATGTTTGGGATAGATTGAAACACCATAATAATCGACACTCTCAGCCATTTTCCGATCATCCGGTGTGCCGTTCCACTCCGGTTTAGTAAACAGACCTGGAATGGCAGAATGACTGGTAATAACACTTTGGGGAGCAAATTTTCTAACTGCTTCAGCCTTAAGCGCTAAATCTTCAGCCAGCTTATCTGAGATGAAATTTTTCCAGTCAATGTAATCAGTATAAGTAAGGATTGTTCCAAATCGCGGGGGCTCCACCTCTTCCCATTCTCGAAATGTGCGATACCAGGCATTATTTAGATTCTCGATTGTATGATATTTTTTCTGAAGCCATTCACGGAACCGAGCCATAGTCGAAGGACAGTAACAAAATTGTAAATATTCAGCATTTCCCAAATGATAAACTTCAGCCCAGTTGATTATATGGGGCTCACTCCATAAATCCCATCCGTAAAAAGCTGGTTTGTTCTTGACGATCTTCGCAGCTTCAGAAAAAAAATTTAAAATTTTCTCCCGGACTTTGGAGTGGTCAAAGCAAAATCCAGGAGAAGCCTGCGATTCTAAGGCCAGCCCGCTGGAAGCAACAAATTTTGCATCAGGGTATTTTCTTCCAACCCAATCAGGAGCAGAATCGATGTAGACCTGAACAATCACTTTCAAGCCAATTTCATCTGCCAAATCAAC
>JBGVTE010000072.1:0-11845 GCA_041862375.1 Candidatus Aminicenantaceae bacterium | reverse complement strand
ATTAAAAATTTAGCAAAAAAGCGCAGGCTTGCCCAAAGAATCACGGAGGGGGCAACGAAAGCATACGCGGTGCCGAAAGAGGCGATTGTTGTGATCATCAAAGAAAACTCCCCAGAAAATGTGAGCGTTGGGGGGAAATTGCTTATCGACCGGAAGCAGTAATGAGAGAAAATAAGCAGGGAATGGAAAAAATACGCAGAGGTAGTCCCAGAACTTCTCCGGTTAAATACAAATTTCAATCCGGTTCTCAAGGAATAATAAAATGATCTAGAATTAATTTGCTTGATATTTTGTGGATATAAGCTGTATTTCAGCATAGATTGGGCTTGTGATGATTCTCTTCAATTCAACATAATTTACCTCAAAATTCTTCCTCAAGTTTCGAAATAAGTCATATAGAAGGAGCCAGATTTCTTGGTGTGGCGTTTCAACATAATTCGATCAACTCATGATATTTTCTAAGCTATGGTTTGCGTATAATAAAGCCAAGCAAGGAGATATGCATGAGTATCACAAAGAAAGCATCCCTTCCTATTTTTGTTAGTAGAAAAAAGTTTTCATTTTCCTTGACACCAAAATAAAGAAAAAGTTAAGCTAGGATCAGCAAAAAGGTAATAATTTTTAAGCAGTAGAAAGTGTTTTCTATCTTTTTAAAAATTTAACGAGGGGGATATGAAAATGAGTGATTATTTTATCTCTATAAAATTCCAGCGCCGCACCGACCCAAATTCACCTTTTCCCTTTGTAGTCAGATCATCAGACAATAAGGAAATCAGAGGTTATTTTAATTATGTCCTCCCTAAAAAAACAAAAAAGCCCACTGATTTTAAACGTATTAAAGATCCTTTTTTTGAAATCACTGCAAAAGATCTGACCTCCCGGCTTTTTTATAACGAGATAAAAGAGTTCGTTGAACAAGCAATAATTAGATTAAAGAATAAATATTTTGATCCAAAATTCATTCTTGAGATTCAAACTTCTGAATTATTTCCAATCCCTTGGGAGCGAATATTAGAGGTTGAACCTTTAATTAATATTCAAGGATTACAATTAGTACGCTTTTCTCCCCATATGGCCGAACTCGCACTTGTCCCATTCTCTCTTCCTATTGATATTTTGATCGCAGGCTTAGCGTTACCTAAGAAAAAACCAGATTATACGCACTATTTTTGGAATCCTTATGATGGACCTTTGAAATATTTTCGATCATCAATTTTTAATGGATTATATAAACAAGATCTCAAGAGTTTACTCAGTGGGAGAGATTTCGAAGTATTCCATGTGCAGGGATATGGTCACTGGCGCAAAGATGGTCAGGGAGTTTTGAAAGTACCTGAAAATGAAGGTCAGATAGATGCTGAATTCCTTAAAGTTATTTTGAGAAAAAGCCAGACTCGACTTTTAATCCTTGAAGCTTACGGTGATGAAATTTCTCCTTTACTGGATTTAGGACATCGAATCCTGGGACATACTGGTCCTACGATTTTGGTGGTATCTTCCCAATTACACATCCCTTCATCTTTTTTTAATGAATTCTATTTCAATATTACCCATGATATTTCCTTAAATAACGCTGTCAAAGATGTAAAGATAACAGATAAACCCTTCACTTCACTCATGCAAGCAATAGGCGGTGAAAGTCTTCTTCTCCTCTCACCGATCGCTTCCCAATTCCGAAAAGAAGGGGAATCATATGTGCAGCTTGCGGAGAATATTAAAGAAAAACTTAATCTAATAAATAAAAAATATGCAAAAATAAAGCCTGCCCGTAAGCTTAAAAGAACAATTAGCAAGCGCTATGAATTGATAGAAGATGATATTCCTTTGCTGGAAGATTTGACACATACTTCATTATTATTCGAACACGAAACTGGAGGATTGAAGCCTCTGACAGATATCTCCCGTCGGCTTAAGGACATTGAAAAAACACTCGGTAAAACGAAACGATATACAGACCGGGTAGTTAATGCTTGGTTTGCCTCCGAATCAAGACCTATTTCTCAAGACGAATCCTTGCAAGTTAGTGGGTTATATGAGTTTAAAATTCAAATCGGACGACGCTCTGAGATAAACATTATCCGGGGACCCAAGGCTATACCGGAGAAAGAACTAGAGCGATTTTATTCCAAGGAAGGCTTAGAATTGGATGTTGTACTCTCTAGTGATGAATTTGTTATCAAAGAACCAGTAAAAAAGATGAAACTTCCAAGGCCGCCTTATGAAAGCAAAGAGGTCACTTTCGAGTTGACTGCTCCAGAAGGAACTGGCCTTGCCCGTTTGCGTGCAGGTATCTATTATAAAAATAATCTTCTTCAGTCAATTCTCATCAAGGTAGCAATTACGAAAGGGCCACAACGAGGTCTTTCATTAGGAAATCGAGCTGAAGTAGAATTTGCTTTAAATTCGAGTCTAAGCAACATTGATCAATATAAGCAAAGAACAATAAATGTAGTTACCAATGAAAAACCCAACGGAACTCATAGCTTTTCAATTTATGGTACTGGTCTAAACAAGCAATTCAACCTTACGGAAGGGGAAATACGTGTAAGCATCTCTAATGCTCGTCAGAAACTACAGGAGTTATGCAGCACGTTTGATCGAAAAGGGAGACCCGATAAATATCGTTTTGACCAGGACAATAAGGGAAATGAGAGTCAGTTTATTGAAGATTTAAAAAAACTTGCGAATATCGGATACTGGCTATTCACTGATCTCATTACGAATCTTAATGATTGGGAATTTGAAAAAAAATTAAAAAATATATTCAGAACACCCGGAAAGATCATTCAAGTTTCCTCAACAAAGTCTGCAAAATATGTGTTCCCCTGGGCACTGATTTATGACAGAGATTTATTTGTTGAGAGTAAAAAAAATGTGGTTTGCTCGACTTTTCTTGATGATTTGAGAAAGAAAAAAGAATCAGGATTCCTTGAAAATCAAACTTGTATGAAGGGAAGTTGCCCGAGCAAAGATAAATCAAATGTTATCTGTCCATCTGGTTTTTGGGGATTTAAACATATCATCGAACAACCTCTGTCTGTTCATGAGTATACACAAAATGAACTAGAGAGCCACATGGACCTCGTCCATAAAATAAAGATAGATGAACAGCTTTCTTTGATCATGGGTGTGAGCAGAAATTTAAAACATTTAGATGAACATGAAAATGAAGTAAAGAAATTTGTAAATATCGAAGATTTTATTTACAGATCTAAGTTTGATATAGGTGAGGCATTAAAAAAGCAAAAACCACATGTTATATATTTCTACTGCCACGGAGGACGTTCAGGAGCAAGGCCCTGGCTTGGTATCGGAAAAAATGAGAGATTATATCCTCCTGATCTCAAGGCCTGGCATATCCGATGGCCAGTTATCCATCCACTTATTTTAATCAATGGGTGTCATACCGTGGATTTAACTCCTGATGATCTTCTGCATTTTAACAAGATGTTCGCGTATTGTAGAGCAGCTGGTGTCATAGGGACAGAAATTAATATTCCTGAGACATTAGCTCGGCATTTTGCAAAAAATTTCTTTGAGGACTTTCTAAAAGGAGAAAGCATAGGAAAAGTCATGAGACAACAGCGTTTACTTCTTCTCGAACGCTACAATCCTTTAGGCTTAGTTTATACTCCCTATTGTTCTGCTGAGCTTCATATAGTCCATTAAAAGAATTAATTTTATTTTTTTATGTGTGTATTTGATTCATATTAATTTTAATGTGCTTAAAATAAAAATATTTTTTTAACAAAAGGAGGAGAAATGAGTATAACCGATGTGGGAGCCCTTTGCTTTGGATTAGTTATTGGATGGGTGACTTATAGGACACTACGGAGAAGGGAAGGAAATGCTGCTCTTTCTGATATCGCTACGGTTATCGGCGCTGTTGGTGGCGGTACGGTTACTGCGCTCTTTAAAGGTGGTGAGACTTTCGGTTGGTATTGCATTGGCTTAGCGGTTGGATTTTTTCTTTACTTTATAATTAATTTAATTATTGAAGGTAAGGAGAAAACAAAAGTCTGGATGTTTGAATAAAATATCTAATTCTTAGTTTCGGTTAGACGAGGAGAATTTAGAAGCTGGATTTGCTATCGGTGGATAAGTCTATGTACGGCATCAGGATTATAGAGAATAAAAATTGGAAAATTTCTTGTTAGAAACCTAATATTTAGTTTATGGAAATAGTTGATCAAGAGGTGAACATGAGATATTGACCTGCCCCCCCTAACATCTGGACTGATATTAGGAGGGCAGGTCAGATAGTCAGAATTCTGTAACAATTTGCAAAATAGTCATATCATAAAAATGTATCAATGAAAAAAAGTAGTTGCTATTCAATTTGATTCTTGTGTGATTATTTGCTAATCTTTTGCTACTCCAACATGGAGGTAACGTAGCAGGAATTAATTGTCCTAAGTGTTCCAAACTCTTTGGGGATAAAAAATTCTTAAGAGGGGAGTTCAGGAAGCTCATCCCGAAAAACTATAGCGGTGATGGGAGCGATAACGATCCTGCTTGGATAGAACTTGATTTGTGAAATATTACAACTTGGAAATAGATGAGAATATTCTAACTGATTTTAACTCCATGATCTAAAATTGATACTCTGAAAAGGTAGGAACAAGATGAAGTCTCGAACATTAAAATCTATTTTTTTTGTTTTGTCCTTTGTTTTCTTAGTCTGCAACACTTCTGCTCAGCTTACTTTCCTGCCAGTTTCTTTTTCGCCAAAAGAACATCCTGGACTCAATACTCTTGTTATCCACGGCGACTTCGGCTTATACAACTATAATGTATGTGACTATAAAGCTCTGGCAGGACGCGTTGTATGGAATCCTGGGCGATTCAGTATTATGGGAGGCGCAGGACTTCTGCTGTCTACAGACAACCAGAGAAGCAATGGTTTCATCACTGGTGCAAGTTTTGGTTATGACCTGAAACCAGGTATACATCCTTGGAAACCGATTATTCAAATACAGGGGGGGATAGGGTATACAAAAATCAGAAACCTGAAACAGTGGAACCTTCCCATAGCCCTAGGGGCTGGTTGGGTATTGTTGCCTCCTGGTATCAATATAAGAGTTTGGATTATGTCCAGACTCAATCTACGATATGGAGATGATCTAAATTCAATCAAGTCGAGGAGAAAAACGTCCCTTGGACCAGGAGTATCAACGGGGATTTCATTGACATCCCCTTCAGGCCCCGGAGTTCACTTTGGTGCTGATTATCTGTACATTTGTTCACGTAGCGAGTTCTTAATCGCAGCAGGATTCCATTGGGATTTTGTATTAAACAAAAGATAAGAAATCATTTAAAGGGAGGGAACGATGTCTAATCAAGACAGGGAATACGGTATACCACACTTGGAATTGACACCATTGGATGCTACGCTTAACACGCAGATTCAATCGGTTACTGATGTTCCGGGAGAATTCGATCGAATTCTGAAAAAAGGCGACCTTTTGGCCGTACAGGAAGGGGAGATATTCAAGCGACCCCGGGAATTTCGTTACGTCTATGTAAGCAGAACTGGTCTAACCCAAGCCAGAAATCATTTCCAGGGTATTCAACGACTGAGAAAGGGCCAATATTTTGTGTTCTCTGGAGCGGATATCACCGAACCGGTTTCTCATTTGTTCGTAGGACGCATGGAAACACGGAGGGCTAGGGGTCCTTGGGGATCAAACCTATTGTTTTCAGCCCGGCCTAAAGACAGGGACAGGATTGTCAAAGTAATCCCTCTTGATATACATTGTTGGCATGCTGGAGGAGTCAGTGTCCTAGGTGATATCCTGGCAGTGCCGATTGAGGGAAACAATATGTCCAAAATCTTATTTTTGCATTTGTTTGATCCAGAAAACCCAACCCGTCTGGCCTGTGAGATTAATCGCCCCAATATCGCAAAAGCTGGTGCCGTAGCTTTATCCAGATTATCGAGCGGTAAATTTGTCTGTGCAGTCTGGAGGGAAGTCAAAAGAAAACCTCTTGGACGATTGGATTTTTATATCTCCAAAACAGAGAATCTTCAGGATGGATTCATAGAAAAGCCGGATGGTGATGATAATGAATGTATGGCAATCACATGGAATTGGGGGGATTTGAATCTTAACGAACCACATAATCCCAAGTACCAGTCCGTAAATTTTGTATGTCCCTCCAGTTCTGACGCTGGCGACGGTATGACCCTTTTATACCTGATAGGTACTGAAAATGATGATCCTAAGGTTCCAATAGCGAGAGGGGCGGATTATGCTGACCTTTATGAAGTATTGATTCCGAATGACATGTTCACAAACCAGGAAAAAATTCCCATCTTGAAAAGATTACAGAGAAAACAGTTCTTTCCCAACAGAGAATACTGCAACTTCAGTGCGGCCGCAGGGATACATGTTGGCTCCAAGTGCAAACTCTCCCTCTATGGCGGTTATTACTACCGTGTTGGGGACACGATCAAATTCATGGAGTTCAGATCATTGCCCGATCAGAAATCTGAAATCCAGGATATTCAGGATGCTTGGATTGATTTGTATGAGGAACCAAATTGTGGAGGACGGAGACTAAGTGTTGTTGGTATGCGGGAATCTATGATCCCTGACTATTCAAAGCTGTTCGTCCAAGGGGGAGGATTTAATGACAAAGTGTCTTCTGTTAAATATCAGATCCCACACAGATACAAGTACAGGCTTTATAAAGACAAAGCATTTGTCGGCCATCAGGCCGGTGAAGATTTCATCGATCTCAAGGGAAAGGGAAAAATCGAAAGGATTCTGGATTTTAAGAGCACATTCCGGAATTTCGACAATAAGGTTTCATCTTCAAGATATATCGAAGAATCTTGATTATTCGGTAACTCGAAAAGTCCTCGATGTTCCACTATAAGATATTATTTCCTTTGACCAGAATGATTTCCAATGTCCAAAATGACGGATACGATATTCTCCGGTCTTGAAATCTTCATCCTGAGGAATCGTCCATTCAATGGTAATCTTCGATTGTGCAAGCCCACTTCTCTCCCATCTATAAATCGTTTCAGGATTCCAGTCATAAACAACTGGTATCCAATCATCTCCAGATTTGTATTCTACTGTTAAATAAGTATCCTGAATTTTTAAATTGTTTCTTGGATGAGCTCCCCAAAACACTACACGAACAATTTGACCTTTACGATAAGAGGAGCTAGCATCCGAATACACAGCACCGAATTTCTTAGAAGGCGGTTCTTCTAAATCAAACAAAACTCCTATTTGTTTTATCTTCTGCTTATCTGAAAGATCAGGTGGAATAGGTCCTGGATTGACGTTTTCACCATTGTTCATACTTTTTGCCAACTTATTAAATTCCTGCTGGTACGCATTCAGTGTGTACGGCCCAAAATGTGTTGATGCACCTTCATAATGCTGAGCCTTGTATTCTTCTCTGGTGGTAACATACCCGGTATACGCATTCGAATACCCTGCGATAATAATATGTTTTATGCCAGTAGGTACAAGTTCATCTTTAACAGCAGTTTTAAGTCTTCTTCCTGACATAGTGGTGCATTCAAAAGGCACTGCCAGCAAAGCAAGATTCCCTAAAGTCATTATTTGTACAGGTAAGATTTCTTGTGTCAAATAAAAGGGTTCTTTGTCACCTATAGGAATCAGGATTCTCTTTTCTTTATGACATTCCTGTAGTTCAGGTACTAGTGTGATCTTTGGCAAAATCACATTATCAAATGTCATTCCTTCTGGAATAAATTCTATGCCAATGCCGTCTTCTGTGCTACCTGCAATTTTCGAAAATCCAATCGCAGGAGGACATGTGCGAATATCCTCCTTTCCTTTCACCCACCTTGGATGTATGGGCAAATTTGAAAATTTTACAAAGCTGTGTCTGTAGTCAATCTTTCCTGTTAGCTCATTAACAGCATTCTTATATAAATCTTTAGCTTTCTCGAATTGTCGAGTTCCGATATTCATCATATACTCAAAATCATGCTCCCCATCGGGATAGCCCCATATGTTAGGAGTAACATCTCCTGCCTCCACCTGAGCAAAAGCTGCTACAAATGTCTTTTTTGATCTATAATTGGCATCTTTCATTTTTTCGAAAAGATAAGAAGCTAATCCTTTATTGTCACTACTTATTAACCTGTTAGTATTACCGAGGTTTGTTGAATGAACTGCATACCAGTTCAACATTCCAATTTCTTTTCCTGCAGTCGTTACAAATTTAAGAAGTTGAACTCGTTCATATGATTAGTGACGCTTAGCTCTTTGTGATTCCAGCCAGAGCTTATGATATTCGGCAGGTGTGAGATAATCAAGAGCTTGATGAGGTCGAACATAATTATAAGTGTACTGCCATCTTTCTAACTGTCGATTATGCTCCTCCATCGTGTGACCAATCGTCTCTACTTCATAAAATTCTTCCCGATGCATTCTGTTCGCTCGTTCCACATAACTATTTAATTTAGGAGACCTGGGCGGAATCACAAACAGAAGGATCTGACGCTCCTGGATCGCCTCCTCAAAATCTTTCATAAACTCCGATCCTCCATCAATCTGGATGGCTTTGATCTTAAATGGAAATTTCGTCTCTAAATACTCTAAGAATCTGGCTGCGGCAAAACTAGTCTGTCGTCGGAAAGCCCGAGCGCAGTCCCAGCGGCTTACCACGTCTCGGGCACTGAAATGATACCTCACATCATTCGACATCAGCTGCAGCTTTAAGGTATCCATCTGAACCAGATCTCCCGGAGCTTCAATTGAATAGCCCTTTGGCATCCGCACTGCATACCGGGGCTTGCGCCGTCTCTTTCGAGCCAACTTCGCCAAACGCACATTCTCTGGCTCTCTTAATAATCCCCTGGCTTTCAACCGATTTATTACCCTCCCCACCGTCGATGCTGATATCTCTATTCCCTCCTTCATCAGTAACACCGACAGCTTATCTCTACCCCACCTTGGATACTGCTCCCGTAGCTTCTGAATCCTCTCGATAACCTTTACTGGCGTTTCAGACTGACGGACCTTATATGGCCTGTGAGAACCCGATTCCAGTGTCCGAAGATCATAGCGATCGTAGCGGTTTTTCCAACGGTAGAAAGTCTGGGGCGAGATGCCGTAATAGCGACATGTCAGGCGGGCGTTGCGGTAACGATTGTAATGATCCATCCAGCGCAGTCGTTTGGCCGCCTCCTTGGATATTGTCCCTTGGCGAACAAGCGATGTGATATAATTTGCCTTCGGGATGATTAATCCATAGCTTCTTGCAGGTCCTATGCTCATTGTGACACAGATTCTAACATTATTCTCTATTTAAATGTGTCACTAATCTATCTGAACGAGCACAGAAGTGTCATTTCCTTGTTAATATCGCTTCCATATTGATTTCTTTCTTCCTGTGGATTCTTTTCATAGGCTATAGGAGACCTGTTCATACTCACATTGTTTAACTCTCCAGAATTAATGAATATTTTTCCTGGATTTAAATTATTGTGTGCTTTTACAATTGACTTATAGATACCATCGACAATGCAATTGAAATTTTTTTCATCAAAACACAAGATGGCAAGGTTATAAAGTGAGTAATGAGAATACCCTCCAGGACCACTGTGAGTATGGTTCGCGCTCAACAAGACGTTTCCATAATCATAAAGGCCTGGAAACTTCTTCTTTAATTTTTCTATAACTTTTTGTTTTACTGCATGGAAAATCATCCCCAGATCAGCACTGACAATAGCAACTTGTTTTTCTTTCTCAGGGCTGGCAATGACAAATGCCCGTGATCTCAATCGCATGTGAATACCTTCTGTTTTCTGGTGGGGCATTGAGTATCCCATCATCCCAACCTCAGCAGCAGGCCCTGTAATATCATGAATTCCTGTGCCTATTAAAAAAGGATCATTCTCAGTACTCATTCGATATGATTCATCGTGTATCATTTTTTCCCCCTTATCATAATTTCTTTTATTAACTTATATATAAACTAAAAATCCTTGTCAATCTGAAGCGGACTTTATTGTTTTGGATGTGATAATCTTATTTCAAGATGTCAGGGGGTGGAAATTTTGGAGAATGGTGAAGGATTTGGGGCAAACACCAAAACCAAATTCCTTCTATTATGATGTGATGCAAGTCTTTTCTTTATAACCTCCTTTCTTTTTTCCTTAATCCTTTAACCCTCGGTCTTGTGAACCATCCTTCTATCCGTGCCCTTGATTTCTCAAGTCCGCACACACTCTAACATCAGGTCTCGGCCCCTTAACCTATAAACGAACGCGACCCTAATGGCCCGTTAGGAATTTGCAGAAGGCGGCCGATTCTATTTTCATGATCATCTCTTGTAAGGGATATAAAACCGGTTCTCCTCCAGCATCCGGTAGATTATCGTCAACAAACGTCTGGCTGTAGCCACTTTAGCCGAGTTCGCGCCTTTCTTTCTCTTTAACCTCTCATAATAACATCTCACATCAAAATCAGCCCTTATCGCAGGCCATACAGCTTCCACCACGGCCCATCGTAGCCAGCGATTGCCTTGCTTGATGATCTTCCCATGATAGGTCCTCTCACCAGAGCTGTAGGTCGAAGGGATCACCCCAGCATACGAATGAAGTTTTCGCTCATTTTCAAAGCGCCCGATATCGGCTATCTCCACTGCCGTCAATAAGGATAAAAATACTCCAAACCCAGGAACCGTATGGATAAGCCGCGCCTCAGGTATCTCAAAATAAAGCTTCTCCACTAATCCATTTGTCTCCTTCCGCCTTTCATCTAAATGACGATAAGTCTTTAAAAGAGCATCGACCAGCTCCTTCTCACCCGCAGGTAAAGAAACTCTCACAAGCACCTTCATCCCCTCGGTGCTAAAAAGATTCTTTACCCGAGAAATCTCACTCCGAATATCTTCCGGCTGCTGTGAAAGAAGCGCCTGAATCCGGTTCTTCACACGTGTCGTGCTTCCTACATAAAACGCCCTCTGACGCAAGACCCGTTGATATGATCGATTCTCCCGGCTCCGCTTATACACCTCAGGGATCAAATCCGTCCGGAGAAGATGAGCCAATATCCATGAGTCTCGTTTGTCTGTCTTTATCTTCGCCTTGGCTATCGACTTTACCTCTTTGGGATGGGCAACCGTCACCTCAATTCCCATATCATCCAAAATATCCACCATCGTGTAGCTGGATCTCCCAGCCTCCACTACTGCTCTCACTTCCTCGACGCCCGAAAGAAAATTTTCCAGCTCACCGCAAAGATTTGCAACTCTTGCAGAATTGAGTTTTTCTCCTTTCTCATCCAGTAAAGTGATGTGCGAGTATTGCCTATGATGGTCAATACCAATATAATTCATCTGTGCACCTCCTAAATTAAGATTTAGTTAATCTCATGGGTAATCTATCACATAATAGACACCTACGGGAGGTGCATCACATCATCATGTTACCTATAAATATAAAACCTTCCTTATCTTCATTTATATATTATTATTTCTAACTTAACTTGCAGAGAAGTAGATAAAAAGCCGAAAAAGTGTTAAATTTACAATTCTGATTTATACTAATTTTCTCAGTGTGGGCGGTTAGCTCAGCTGGGAGAGCGCAGCGTTCGCAAGACGATGACTTGCCGGATGCGTAAGACCTTGATTTTACTGGAAATATCAATATTATCAGCAATTTACGTTTAATCCTCCTTTTAGTCCCAGTATCATATTTTTAGCGATTTTAAGTGATTTTTGTCACATATGTGGCACATTGGAGAAGTATGCGGGGAGATAAAACATCTAGTTGCTAAGCAGAGGGTTGTCAGCTCAAGCCCTTTCATCTCTAACATCTGTTGAAATATCTCCATATTTCCTATTC
>JBGVTE010000071.1:0-5677 GCA_041862375.1 Candidatus Aminicenantaceae bacterium | reverse complement strand
ATGCCATCCAGGATGGTTATCGCCTTGGAATGAGATTTTAATTTGGATAAATTTGACTTTACCACTTCGCTCCTTACAACGACAAATTTTTGAGCGAATTTAGGATATAACAAAAAATTGATAGAGGAATTGTAACAAGGAAAGGAGAGGTTCATGATATTACCTAAAATATCAAGCGCTCGTCCTAAAATTCCAGGGACCAAGATGAGCGTATATCCCCATTCTGGTTCAAACTATAGTGGGCTATACCCCTGGATCGATGCTTTCCGGTGCAATGGTTGTGGAGCCTGCTCCAGAGCATGTCCTCCCGGAATAATTGGGCTCCACAAGGGAAAGGCAGCAGTAGTCCTTGACCTCTGCCAGCAGTGCGGGGAGTGTTTTGAGGCCTGTCCAGTAGAAGGAGCAATTATTTTTAAGCTCCCTCCTGGCTCTCCAGAAACCGGGAATACATCCTACTTTTCCAGAATTTAAGACATAGACCACAGACATCGGCCTTGGCAGCAAAATTGAGTAATTCCAGGCCATTGCGATGAATGAAATGATGAAGCAATCTCAAAAGAAAGAAGTTTATCTATTTTTATAACATTACTTTAAAGCTGAACCAAAGATTTAAATCATGTCAATCATAGTAAAGGAGGACATAAGATGACTGAAAAGCTAAAAGTAAACTACGTGGATCATGTATGCATAGCTGTAAACGATGTAAAAAAAGCAGAGAAGGACTATATCGATGCTTTTGGATGGGAAGTAGCCTACCGTTACGTTGATGAACCTGAGAAAATCAGAGTAACGGGATTTATGGTTGGTCCCACAGCTATAGAGCTTATGGAAGACCTTGATGGGACAGGTGAAGTGGCCAAATTTATCAGAAGATCAGGTGAAGGTGTAATGCTCATGAGCTACAACGTGGATAATTGCGAAGAGTCTCTTGAGGTCTTAAAGAAAAATAAAGTCCGTCTTATAGATCAAAAACCGCGATGGTTTGCTGAGTATAAGAGAAATTTTGCTTTTATTCATCCTGCAGCTACTCATGGAGTTTTAACCGAAATAATCGACGGCAAATATTAATCAGGAATTTGGTAATCTCAAAGGGAAGGTCATTGCGGGCAAAGCGCTGCAATCTCATCCTTATCTGTTATTAAATATTATAGATTTCGGATTGTAAATTAACATGGAATACAAAATTGGAATAGATGTGGGGGGGACATTTACAGATTTTTTACTGACCTCTGAGGACGGAAGCTCTGAGATCTATAAAGTTTTATCCACCCCGGATGATCCATCAGTAGGGTTGATGAACGGCTTATCAGAAATGGCACAGGCCAAAAATGTCTCTTTAAAAGATTTTGTTAAGCAGGTGAAAACAATTGTCCATGGTACTACAGTTACCACAAATGCAGTATTGACCCGAAGAGGAGCTAAGACGGGAGTTTTAACCACAGAAGGTTTAAGAGACGCCCTGGAGATGAGAAGGGGAATACGTGAAGAGCAGTACAATAACAGATACACCAACGTAGAGCCTTTGGTACCAAGGTACCTCAGGTATCCTGTTGAGGAGCGTCTCGATTACAAGGGGGATGTTGTTACTGAACTCAAGGAGTCAGATGTTGTAGATGCGGCTAAGCTGTTTAAGAAAGAAGGTGTTGAGGCAATTGCAATCTGCTTCATAAATTCTTTTGCCAACAATGAGCATGAATCCATTGCAGCGAAAATTATAAGAGAAGAGCTTCCTGATTCATACCTGACTGTCTCATCCAGGTTTTTGCCGAGCATTAGATTTTATGACCGGATATCAACGACTGTCTTAAATTCTTATGTCGGACCCATATTGCGAAACTATCTGACAAGTCTCATTAAAAAATTGAAAAATGCTGGTTTTAAAGGCGTCTTGCTCATAATGCAGTCTAATGGAGGAGTCATATCACCCCAGATTGCCATGGAAAATGCAGCAGTAACCCTTTTGTCAGGGCCTGCAGCCGGTCCAGTGGCTGGAATTGAGTATACGTTTGTGCAGGGTTATGATGATTGTATAACTATTGATATGGGAGGAACAAGTTTCGATGCAGCACTCATTAAGAATAAAACACCGCTTGTGACCACGGAAGGAGAAATCGATAGATTAAGAATAGCACTCCCTATGCTGGGGATAGTCACTATTGGAGCTGGAGGCGGCAGTATTGGTTGGGTTGATGAAGGCGGACTTTTACGTATGGGCCCCCAGAGTGCTGGTTCAAAACCAGGGCCAGCATGTTATGACTCAGGAGGTGAATTGCCAACCTGTACAGATGCAGATCTTATACTCGGATATATCAATGAGGATTTCTTTGCAGGAGGGAAAATACCGTTGAACTATGATCGAGCAGTGAAAGCCATAAAAGAAAGAATAGCAGAACCACTAGGCGTGGATTTAATTGAGGCAGCCGCTGGAATGTACCATGTGATAAACATCAACATGGCTTCTGGAGTTCGAGAGGTAAGCGTAAAACGTGGACATGATCCCCGGGAATTTCCTCTAGTAGTTGCCGGGGGAGCAGGGCCTGTCCATGCCTGCCAGATTGCTCTTGAGCTCGAGATTCCTGTAATGATCATCCCTAAAGAATCTTCTATATTCTGTGCAGCCGGTATGCTCATGTCGGATTTGAAACACAACTTTGTTAGAACCTATTCGACGCTTTTGAATAGGTTAGATGCGAAAAAATTCAGGTCGATGTTTTTCGAGATGGAGCAAGAAGCTGAGAAACTCCTTAAATCAGAACATATTCCTGAGGACTCCATTCAACATGTTTATTCTATGGATATGAGATATATTAAACAGTATCATGAGGTAAATGTGGAGATTACCAAGAGGGAGATAGATAGAGAAGATATCGAGTCAATAGAAGACAAATTTCATCCAGAACATGACCGGTTATACGGATATTCTCTGGAAAAAGAAGCGACACCGATTGAGTTGATTAATCTCCGCCTCTCAAGTGTTGGAAAAACAGCAAAGCCAGAGTTCAAACAAGAAAAATATGACGATCCAGATCCTTTAAAAGCGTTAAAAAACAGGAGAAAAGTCTATTTATCCCATAAGAAAGGCTTTGAAGTAGTTCCTGTATATGATGGGCATAAGCTCAGATATGGAAATAGAGTAGAGGGGCCAGCCATAATAGAGCAGGTAAATACAACTACTTTTGTGACGCCCGAATACAGTGTTTTATGTGATAAGTATGGGAGTTACACTATGTACGTTAAGACAGAGGAAGAAAAAGTCAAGAAAAAGCTGGGGATATGTTGATAAGATGAAGATAGACAAGATACTTGTCTCGGTTTTTCAGCGCAGGTTTAAGTCGATAACAGAAGAAATGAGTATAGTTCTGACAAAGACAACAAGGTCACCGATCCTCTGCGAGGCCAAAGATTTCGTAACAGGTCTTTACGACGGTAAGGGAAAGATGCTCGAACAGACAGAAAACTTGCCTATACTTTCATTTTCCCTCGGGCCAGTGTGCGAGTATATTGTTAATTATTACGGTGATGAAATCTATCCTGGTGATGTCATATTTCACAATGATGTCTTTTCAATGGGAAATCAGAACAATGATGTAGCTGTTTATAAACCAATATTTCATGAGGATAAGCTGATAGCATGGGCGGCAGCGAAAGGGCATCAAGCAGATATAGGAGGATCAGTTCCCGGAGGATATAATCCTAAAGCTACTGAAGTGTGGCAGGAGACCTTAAGAATACCTCCGGTTAAAGTCTACGAGCGCGGTAAATTGAGAAAGGATGTCTGGGATTTTATCTTTGCAAATATACGCTTTGATATAGTAGCTGCTGATATGAAAGCCCAGGTAGGCTCCTGTGTTGTTGGAGAGAGAGGGATTTTAAAGCTGGTTGAAAAGTATGGCCTTGAAGTTTTTGAGTCTCATAAAGAATATCTTTTCGATTCCACTGAAAAGATGATGCGGGCAGAGATAAGAACCATACCAAACGGAATCTATAGGGGAGAGTCAACAGTATATTATGACGGTAGAACACCCGGTTCAAAATACAAAATTAGAGTTACAATAGCAGTTGAAGATGAGAAAATAACATTTGATTATTCAGATACAGATTCCCAGACCGATGGTTTTGTCAATGGAACTTATACCTCTTCTGCAAGTGCTACACTTTTAACGTTCCTGCAGATGGTCAATCCCGATATGCCTCATAATGATGGGATGGTACGTCCCGTGAATATCATAATTCCTGAAGGAACTATTTTGAATGCAAAATATCCGGCAGCAACAACCTTTGGTAATCACCTCTGCCCTCCGAATGCAGATGCAATAATCAGGGCCCTGTCTCAAGCGATCCCTAAAAGAATAACGGCAGGATGGAATCAATTGTTATGCTATCTGACAAGCGGCTATGACCATAGAAAAAGAGATTACTACGTTGATATAGGCTTTATGGGGCTGAAGGGAGGATCAGGTGCTACACACGGAGTAGATGGTTATGACCACATAGGCATGATAGATGCCTCTGGAGGAGTGCTGGATCAGGATTACGAGATGTTTGAGCACCAGACTCCACATTTACTCTTGAAACACGAATATTGGCCAGATTCTGCTGGAGCTGGCAAGTGGCGGGGAGGCCTTGGAGTTGAGACGAAGTTTAAGATTGGAGGAGAAAAGACTAAGGTTGTGACGTTTGGAGATGGAGATGTCGAGCCTCCATTCGGGCTGTTTGAAGGAAAAGGCGCAACACTGAACAGCATAGAGCTTCACTATCCAGATGGAAAAGTGTACAGGACAACCAGTAAAGATCTGGTTGAGAATGTACCGGAGGGGACAATTCTCTTTCAGCAAGCTGGAGGCGGAGGAGGATACGGCAGTCCTTATCTCAGAGACCCGGCTAAAGTTGCCCAAGAAGTGAGGAATAGAATTATAAGCATTGAGAAGGCAAAAAATGACTACGGCGTGATAGTCAATTCGGAAACATTTGAAGTGGACCTAAAAGAGACTGAAAAGTCAAGAAAGAAAAAAAGGATGGATAAATCATGAATGCAAGACTAATTTTAGTGTATATTTTGATTTCAGTTTCGCTATTACTGTCAGCTTGCTATCAAGCACCAAAACAATTACGTATAAATATATCTTGTGATGACTTTTTAAAGATTCATCCCAAGTATACGGTTAAGAAAGAGACAAAGATAAATCCTGAAGACTCAATAACAGTGACTTTGTGTTCTAATCCGACTACAGGATTTAAGTGGAAGTTGGCAGGAGTTAGTGACAAATCAATATTAGAATACGTAGATAATAAATATGTTGCTCCAGAGGCAGAAGGTTTAGTCGGAGCTTCTGGGAAGGAGTTATGGATATTTAAAGCACTAAAAAAGGGTAAAAGCACAATTCATATGGAATACAGCCGGCCTTGGGAGAGAGGAAAGAAGGCCGAGTGGGCATTTGTGTTAACAGTAATTGTTAAGGAGCCTCATTCGAGCAACATTAGATAAAGACAGTAATGGAATGGCGCTTATCACTTGTGGTCACTCCTGCGGGATTTGATGGCTTTCAGTACTACTTCTGGCAGCATCGGAATCTCAAATATGCGGAATCCCAGCGCATCTGCCACAGCATTTCCAATCGCTGCTGCAGTGGGTATGACCCCTGACTCACCGGCACCTTTCTCTCCAAACGGTCCACTA
>JBGVTE010000070.1:0-23469 GCA_041862375.1 Candidatus Aminicenantaceae bacterium | reverse complement strand
ATTTTTTGTGCCATTATCAACATCTATCTTCTTATATAATAACAAGTTAGGGTGATTTTTGTATTTAATATGGGGGATATGGGATAAAATCTATTTAATATTTTTAAATGTATGTTTATGTTAAGTTAATAATGGTGACTCACACTAAAAATGTGGTAATATTCAAAGGACAGGAGGATAGAGTGCTCAATAAAAGATATCAAGTTCTTATAAATGACTGGATGGAAGAATATATTAATTTGGTTTCTAAAGGATATGATTTAAATTTCTCTGCAACAATTAGAATACATCTATGTCTCGCAATCATATTCATTATTAAAACGTTATACCCTGAATACAAGCCAAATTTACAAGATAAAGAGCTTCAAGAATTAGCCAGGAAAGCATCCAAAAACGAATTGGAAGAAGCAGAAGCTCACAAAATGATATCCAAAATACTTTTTGAAGCAAGAAAGGCTGTAGAATTTAGATTATCTAAAGCTTAATAAAAAAACCATACTCTGTTGTGCGTGAGTCTTAATATCATCCACAGCAATACATTGGGGGAAGTTAAGTGGGATTTTACTTCAAAAGAAGACTCACCTCTGCTTTTATTTACAGCAGAGGAAAAATGGGCATCAATAAATCTACCGGTTCACTGTTGCTTTATCGAAAAGGGCTTTTCAATATATTTTTTGGCATAATCATAATACAAAGCAAACCGTGGGTCACGACCCATGGCAATAACTTTCCTGTAACTGCCAACAGCTTCCTGACGTTGTCCTAAGAGGTCCTGTGAAAGACCCTGCAAAAGATATATTGCCTGCCTCATCTGTTCTTCAGGCCAGGGAATCATATGGAAATCCAAATCACCCTTGAGCGCTCGCTTACAGTACTGAACAGCTAATTCATATCGACCTAAATCGAATGCAACATCAGCCCTTTCAAAAGCTGCCCATGAACACCTAGGATTTATAGTAAGTGCCCTGTCTAATAATTCCACTGCCTGATTATATTTCTTCTTACGTTTTAACTTTCTTGCATTCGACGTGTATAACCAGATCCTTATACTCTCATCCCATCGAAGGGCTTTGAATTCAGGATCTAATAATACTGTATCGGGCTCGAAAGAGACTTCAAACTGAAACGGATTTTCCTGATTTTCGACAATAGCCCTGATTGCGTTCTTACTGTCCGCACTCGCAGCCACTACTTCAACTGGCATACGAAATTTAACTGACTTTTGTTTAATGCTGCCCGAAATTTTATATGTTCCATTACCTTTTGAATTGATTTGATATGCTAATTCATATTCTGGAATTCCAGTTCCATACACCCACTGATTAAAGAACCATCCTAGAGATATCCCATAGAATCCTTCTGCCAGCTTCTGAAGATCCTGGATTCCGGCCTCCTTCATGTAAAAATTTCTTACCAGCTTTTTCAGCATACTAAAGAACTTTTCCTCTCCCATGATATCTCGAAGCATATGAAATATGTAGAATCCCTTGGCGTAGAGGAAATCTCCACCTCTGCGCATGGTATAATATTTTGTTATCGGCGCAATCTCATAGCCCCTAAGAGCGCTCAACCTTTGAACTTCAAGGTCTGTTCTGAACTGTTTTTCTCCTTTAATTGATTGGATATACAACTTAGACAAGTATTCAGCAGATGCTTCCATTAATAAACAATAATCTTCAGGAGTCTTAGAGCTGACAATCCCTCCAAACCAGTGATGAGCCAGCTCATGACTCCATATCCATTCAGAATATCTGTATTTCTGTGAGAATTGAGCGTAGTCAATATGAGTGAGACCATTCATGCCCACCGGAATTCTCTTATGCGATGTCACAAGGTGAACCACAGGATAAGGATAGGGACAGAGGAGCTCCTCGTAATACTGGAGAATGTCAACGGCTTTCTCTCTCGCATTATTCGCAACTGCCCTATCTTCTGTATCCAAATAAATGAATATCCTGGGCACTTGATCCTCATAAGCATACCGTATGAAAGGTCCTGCAAACACAAAATATACATTCGATGACCCGAAACTTCTCCAACGAGATATTTTTTCATCATCCCGAAACTCCGCTGATATTTCCTCTCCGCTTGTTAAAACTTCATAATTTTTAGGTGCTGTGAACGTGAATTCAGCAGAAGCTTGGTCACAAAAGTAATCATTTATGGGATACCACTTCCTGAGAAAAAAATAGTTCCCCTTGCGAAGACCGCTATCAATCTCTTGCTTGGTGTGTACTCCCTGGAGCAGCGGAAAGTTACAAACATAATCCAACTCTATTTTTAAAACTTCCTTATTCCTGATAGGCTTAGAGAACCTGACCTCAACACAATCACTGTCTTCAGGTTGTTCGAATTTAAGTGTATTCCCCTGTTTATCTTTCACTTTCGAGATTTTAACACTTCTATCAATCTCGAAAATAACAAAATCAGATCCGGATTCCCTCATTTCGAATACCACGATAGCCTTAGCGTGAACACTTTCTGTATCACTGCGAAATTCTGCTCGAAGGTCATAGTGAATAATGTCAATATCAGGAAACTTTTCCATCCCAGACACATAATCATGCTGTGAAAACGCTTTCGACGACCAGCATATTAACGGTACAATCACAGCAACCAGCGGCCATAACTTCTTCCAAGAGTTCATTGTAAGTACTTTAAGCATGTATAAAAGATCAGATTAGTTACTATTGTTAGAATTAAAATTACTGCTGACAGAGGAATAAGACTGGAATTGGCATCCTCATTTCTCTTTAATTCTCTTTAATAAATCTTTAACTTCTTCCTCCTTCTTTCCGCCCAAAAAGAGGTACTTCTCCAAATAAGAAATAGCTTTAGCCATATACTCTTTATCCTGTGCTGATTTCGCCTGATAAATCTTTCCTGCTTCATAATACGGCTCTGGATCGTTTGATTCCAGTTCAATTGCCTTTTTAAAAGCCTCAAGGGCCTTTTCAGGGTAATTTCTCTCAAGATAGAGGCCGCCCAGGGATTTATAGGCACGAAATGCAATAGGTTTTTCAAGGACTACTAAAGACACAGAAAGCTCATCTTCCGAAATTTTATCTCTGTCTTTTACTGATTTTATTCCTCTTTCATATTTAATTGCCTTCTCCCAACAATCTTCTGCTTCATCAAAACTTTTCGCAGCATAAAAAACACAGCCCAAATTATAATATCCCATTGCATCTCTAGAATTAATTAACAGAACTTCTCTGTAGGCTTGAATGGATCTTTCGTAATCATGGATTTTGAAATATATGTTTCCAATTAAGTCATATGCATCCTTAAAGTCTCGGTCAAGTTCAACTGCCCTATAGGCATACTCCAAAGCTTTATCTATTTTATTGTAGATATTATAAAGCTGCCCGAGGTTATAGTTTATTTCCGGAGAAGTATCATCAATTTTTAGAAAATTTTTCATTAACCCTATAGCTTCTTTTAATCTCCCATTCCTGACCAGAGCTAAAGCAGCCTCATTTATTGCCTTTGAGCTAAAATGGACCTCACTCTCTAATGGATATATGTATTCTAATTCCATTTTATCTACTAAATTTTTAGTCAATTCTAACTTTGCTAATGAATATTTAAAATCGTACTTATCATAGACATCATGGAGATTAATCCTGAGAAACCTTTCGAATAAATCTGAAGCTTTCTTAAATTCCTGCTGGTTGTAGTAAAGAATGGATAAATTTCTCATTGCCTCAACCAGAAAAGGTTTAATCTCGAGAGCTTTTTCAAAGCATGAGATAGCATTCTCTATCTCTTTTAGCTGTTGATAGATATATCCCATCATGAAATAAAATTCAGCTTGAGGGCCTTTTATCCTCAATGCTTCTTGTGTCTTTTTTAAGGCATCTTTCCAATTACTTCTAATTAATTCAATATCTATCAGTTGAAGATAACAGTCTACTGGACGGTGTCCCCACCTTTGAGCCAGATTGATATGTGCTGCTGATTCTGAAAAATTCCCTTTACTTTTGTGATAGAGCCCTAAGATGAAATTCGGCAAACTGATATTTTGATTTTCATTTCTTATATCTGCCAGAATACGATCAAGCCTTACATCCTTTACCTGCAAGGAAAATCTGAATCCCTTATTATAAGCTTCCTCATGCAAGTACCTTCTAAATTTCGTCTCATATGCCCCGCAGACCTCCATTGCATCTTCGAATTTATCCCGTTTAAAGTAAATGTATCCTAAAAGTATGTATGCCTCACAGTCATCAGGAAAAAGAGAAATTTCCTCCTTCAATACTCTTACTGCGTCATCATATTCTTTCAGCTGGAAATATGCATATCCCTGCCTCACTCTGATCTTCCTAATCGCGGGATTACTTTCAATGGCTAGATTATAATAATGAACAGCCTGCTTATAGTTCGAAAAACACATCAAACGGTCCGCGAATTTAACCGCATCTTCATCTTCTTGAGAATATAAACTATACCCCCCTGAAAAAATGATTAATAAAAAGATCAGTAAAATATTTTTTATCTTAAGTATTCCTTCGCTTCCCATCAATTTAAATCTTTTTCTACCTTCCGAAAAGGATAAATATCACTCCTGTAACATTTATACTGTCTCTAAGTATTTTTGATGTCTCTCTTTAATATCTAATTCCTGCTTTTGAAATTAGCAAAAAATGTGCCAATTTCAATAGGGGCAGTGCTGTAGTTTATGAGCTCTTTCTCATTTAATTTTATTACAAACGTAAAATTTATTTACACAAGATTATTTTTCACTCAAGGCCACAGACTTCCCTCTTCATATCTGTGTCTTTTTTCATGGTTTTAATAGATTTGCCAACACAAACGTCATATCAAGGTGAATGGGATGACCATTGAGAAAATAATTGTTGCCATTTTTAATTAATAATACTGAGTTTAATCCATCAATATTCCCTGATAATAACACTTCACCCTGTACTGAATCAGGCGAAATCACATCAGCAAAAATTATCCCCAGGATAACTATGAATATAACGATCAGAATAAGCTTTCTAATTTATTCGACCTCTTTAAAAAATTTTCCTCTATAGAAACCTTTTCCTTCAGAAAGATCATACTCAACTACAACTTCTTTTGGATCTACTGACCTTCCGCCATCTATTGTACTACATGGGATATTAGAGTCCAAGGCTCAATAGTCTCTGAGTCAGATCCCAGGAATATAGCTCGATTCTGACCAAATGAAGTAGACCTCATTTTGACCAGACGCTCATAAGCCTCAAAATAAGTTATAGTTATTGTGATAGTTATATGGCTATAAATAAAGAAAAGGAGGACATCATGAATTTTGTAAGTGTTACAAAAGATGACGACATTGGGACTGTTACTTTAAATCGAGGAAAAGTAAATGCATTAAATGGTCACACTATTGCCGGAGGCTGCATGCTGGCCTTAGCCTGTGACTACAGGATTATGGTTTCGGAAAAAGCAAAAATATCATTAAATGAAATTAGTTTTGGTTCATCGTTGTTTGCTGGAAGTGTCGAAATGCTTAAATATTGTGTCGGGCAAAAGAACGCTCAATCAATACTTTATAGCGGAGCAATGTACACTGCAGATGAAGCAAGCCAGTTGGGACTTATAGATAAGATATCCGATAAAGAGAATTTAATAGAAGATGCCAGGAAAGCAGCCAGAGATTTCGCAAAAAAAGAAAATATGGCATTCAGAAGCATTAAGCGACTTTTGAGAAACACTGTAGCAGAAAGAATGGTCAAGAGAGAAAAGACCTCTATTCGTGAATTTGTAGATATATGGTATTCTAAAAAAACCTGGAAAAACCTGAAAGACATAAAGATCTATTCATAACTTGGCAATCATCTAATAATTAACAAAGATTAATTGTCAAGGCAGGCTTTTATTATTACACCTGTTTAAGGTCGAATTTGAATTGACACTGCTCGTAAATAAACATGATTTTCAGCCCATGTTATTGTTTTCCCCACCCATCCTTAATAATCCTTAAAATATTCTTACTCAAAATCTTCTCAATCTCCTCTTCTGAAAATCCTGATTTCAAGAGATTATAAGTCAGCTTTGGCATCTCTGAAATATCTTTAATGTCATCAGGTGGATCGGTGAATCCATCAAAATCCGAACCGATTGCAATCGATTCTATACCGCCAATTTTTTTAATATGCTTAATTGTATTGATAATCAGATCCATTCCATTCTTTTTTTCCTCTGGATGAAGCCAATAATTCATAAAAATGATGCCGATAACTCCTCCGCAATCGGCTATTGTTTTTATCTCATCGTCTTCGGGATTCATCGCTTTTGGATTCTTGGCATGAACGCCGACATGCGAAAGTATTAATGGCCTCTTTTTATTATTAATTTGATAGATCTCATCTCTTGCTAAGGGAGTACAGTGGGTCAAATCTATTAGCATGCCGAGCCGGATCATTTCCTCGATAACCTTTCTACCAAATTCTGACAATCCGCATGATTGTTCTTTTTCATTCTTGAAGCAGAATAAAAATTTCTTGTTCTCCGGTATACCGCCGACTGTACAAACGACTTCGTTTTCATAAAAATGAGCGAGTGTAAGAAGAGCAACTCCTTGATCAAAGAAGGCTCTTAAATTTTCTATTTTCCCTTCTAACGAATGCCCTCCTTCAATGGAGTGGATGAAAGCAATATTTTTTGCATCTAAAATTCTGTACAGATCGGATACAGATTTTGCAATTTCGGCATCTGTTTTGCCGTCTTTTTTTGCCTCTGAAACGGCCTGCTCGAAGTGTTTAAGAATCTTCATCGTAACATCAAAGGGATTATCTCTCACCAATCCTCTCAGTTTTTTCCCAACAAAATGTTTAAGTAACTTTAAAAACCAACAATCATTAATCATTTTCTTCTCAGGGAGATAGATAGAAGAAAATACAGCATTCACTCCCCCTTCAATAATTTTTGGCAAATCAACACGCAAAGTTAACGGATTCCAGGCTCCTCCTGTTTTATGTCTCTTGCTCAGTTTTTTGTTAAACAAATACGTTTTCAATGAGGGATGTACATGCAGATCGATGACGAGAGATCGATCATGAAGATGATTGCTTGATTCACTTAAAGCATCCATCTTTTACCCTCCCTAATAATTTATGAGAAATTTATCTTCCCGAATCGATGAATTTTTATCTAACTTTCACTGGTTTATTAGTCTTAACAAATTTATCACACTATAAGCACACTATCAACATAGTTTTTCAATGCCAAGCAAAGACTTCGGGTTCTCCCACCGCTTAAATCTATTATGAGACAAACCTCCAACGGCTGGGAGTGAGAACTAAAACTGAAGGACATGGTGTACACAGATGAGGATTACATTAAAGAACAATGCATAATCGAAATCGAGAATCATAAAAGAACTGATAAACTTTTTAGCTTAGAACTTGAAATGGAAGGCAAATTTTTTGATGTCTTTGATTATACTAAATTTACCAAGAACTTCTAAACAATCTGTGATAAGATAGACTCCGCCAATTATTTATTTTGCTTTGTGATTTAAAGTATTATTTAAAGTGTGGTATGTTTATCCGGTGATATCAGAAAGTGATAATCACAAAAAATCAAGGGTATTTGTTGTGAGTATAAAAAGGAAATACTTGTATTTAAAAGAATCCTCAAGACCTTACCCCTGGGAGTAGCTCTTTCCAGCCAACTGTATCGATGCCATATTATGTTTAGCAATATAGGAGAAAGTATCATGAGAAAAATATTATTTTCACTCGGTTCTCTAGTTTTGACTTTTTTGCTTGTTTGGCCTAATCCAATTCATTCTCAGGAACTCAAAGAGATAAAGCTCTTGAAACCACAAATGGACGGCGGTAAACCCCTGATGCAGGTTCTAAAGGACCGTCATTCTTCGCGAGAATTCAGCACCGATGAGTTACCATTACAGGTGCTTTCAAACCTGTTATGGGCAGCATTTGGAATCAACCGTCCAGATTCAGGAAAACGGACAGCACCCAGCGCTGTAAACTGGCAGAATATTGATATTTATGTGGCCATGACCAAAGGTCTGTATCAATATGATGCCAAAGAAAACATTCTGAAACCTGTTCTGGCAGAAGACATTCGGGCAGCGACGGGCAGACAGCCTTTTGTTAAGAATGTTCCTGTAAACCTCATCTATGTGGCTGATTTTTCCAAGATACCAAGAGGAACAGAAGAAGATAAAAATTTTTACTCTGCTGCCCATACGGGTTTCATCAGCCAGAATGTCTATCTCTATTGTGCTTCTGAAGGACTGGCTACTGTTGTTCGTGGTCTTATTGACAGAGAAGCCCTGTCAAAAGTGATGAAGCTGCGTCCAGATCAGAAGGTTATGTTTGCCCAATCTGTCGGCTACTCAAAAAAATAATTGATGCAAAGGCTGAAAACAGACTTTTTAGTAAGAGAGAGTTACTTGTAAAGCTTAATTATCCCTTCTTTCAGAAATACTGCTGTCTTTTTTTTAATGAGAAAAAGTAACAAGAAAATCCTTTGATGTATATAATCACTATATTATATTCTTTTGTTGTTTGATAAGCACAATTTCGACTCCGCAGTAAGCTGATCCACAATGATCTTCTACACAAAATGCTCGGCTGGTGGAACCTGGCTTCAACGTCCATAGCCGAACGGCCTCTCTCTCCTCAAATCCTCCAGCACGAACTCCCTATGCCTGTCGAGGAAAGAGATGAATACTTCTGAATGTGTACGTGGTTGCTTTTTTATTCATTTAAGAGTTGGAGTCTATCTTGCGGCTTACTGTTTCACTGTTCGATTCTATTTTTTGGCAATTGACCTTGCCTTTTAGGGTGTGATATGTTCATTCGTGGCTGTAAGCGAGTGGAAATTCGACTAATCGAGGGGGAGTTTGTGGTGATCAGCAAAATGAAATTCCTTTCCTTTGAAAGATATTTTTCTCTAAACATATCTGATAATAGTTACATTCTACATTATATTTCCACCGCCAACATATAATACTTGCCCAGTTATCCAGCTTGCCTGTTCTGAGGCAAAAAAGACGATTGCATCTGCAATATCTTCTGGCTTCCCATGCATAACATTTACATCCAAAATCCCGTATAGCTTTTACAACTTTATCTGCATAATGTTTCATCGTGTCAAGTATGAATCCAGATAAAAACGAACCAAAGCTGATAGATTCTGTAGTTATCTGAAAATTGCTTTAAACCAAAACAGAAACCATTTCGTAGTATAGAGAGTATATTATTATAAATGACATTTCTAAGTTACTCTAAGAAATCACAATCTAACTTCAGCAGCGCTCTCTGTATGATGCGCTGACAATTAACTTGAAATGGATAGGAAAAGAGCTATGAAACCTTACCGAGTATTGATCATCAGCTTAGCCTTCTGCCTGGCCTCTATATTCCTCCCGGAACCAACATCCGGACAGGACAACAGGCAGGGAAACCACGGAACAGGAACCTCGGAGGACCCTTACATAGTTCCCAAAATTGAGTCCGATATCAAAGTTGATGCTGTCCTGGGCGAGGAGGCATGGGAAAGAGCACTTACTTTAGAATTGAAATATGAGGTCCGTCCAGGAGAGAACGTACCGCCGCCAGTACGAACGGAAGTTCTTCTCACTTATGACAAGAAGAATCTCTACGCAGCATTTCGCTGCTACGATCCCAATCCATCAGCCATCAGAGCCCACCTCAGAGATCGAGATACCCTCGGCGGTGATGACTGGATTGCTCTTATTTTAGACACCTTTAACGACGAGCGAAGAAGCTTTGATTTTATCGTCACGGCTCAAGGAGTGCAATTCGACCAGATTGAATCCCAGAGCGGCGAGGACAACGGATGGGACACGTTCTGGGACTCCGCAAGTAAGATCACTGATTGGGGTTATACTGTAGAAATTGCAATCCCCTTTTCATCCATACGTTTCCAGCGCAAGAAAGGGACACAGGTTTGGGGATTCGATGCAGTGCGCCGTTATCCTCGCGAACACGCTTTCCACATAGGTCTTTTCCCCAGAGACCGAAGCAACAACTGCTATCTCTGTCAGGCTCTCAAGATAGAGGGCTTCGAAGGGGCCACTCCCGGCCGCAATATTGAGATCAATCCCACAGCCACCTCGGTCCGCACAGATGAACGGCCGGATTTCCCTCAAGGTAAACTCAAAAAACGTGACCAGGAAACTGAATTGGGCCTCACAACTCAATGGGGAATCACACCAAACTTAATGCTCAATTTTACTGCCAATCCGGACTTCAGTCAGGTTGAGGCTGACGCCCTGCAGCTCGACATTAACGAACCTTTCGCACTCTTTTATCCTGAAAGGCGGCCTTTCTTCACCGAAGGAGCCGACTTCTTTAATTCCCTGGAAAGCGTGATCTATACAAGAACGATGCGAGATCCTTCATGGGGTTTTAAGCTCACTGGCAAGGAAGGACCCAATACCATCGGAGCCTACATGGTCCGTGACCAAATGACAAACCTTATCTTCCCCGGAAGTCAAGAATCAAGCTCCACTTCACTGGATAAGGCAAACACATCTTCTGTCTTCCGCTACAAACGGGATTTTGGCAGCAGATATACAGTCGGGCTGTTGGCGACCAATCGTGAAGGCATGGGTTACTTTAACAGGATATACGGATTCGACCTGGATTTCCGTTTCACTCGCACAAATCAAATCCAACTGCTGGTCCTTGGTTCCAACACCAGATATCCCGATGAAGTGGTGAACGACTTCAACCAACCTTCAGGCTCCTTCAGCGATCGGCTCATCTCATTCGAGTACGACCATGTTACCAGAACCTGGGGTTGGTGGGCGGACTACGAGGAAGCCGGCCCAAAATTTCGCGCTGACCTCGGCTATTACCCCATGGTCGGATTTCGCAATGTTGAAGGCGGTTTACACTATACCTGGAACGCACGCCCTGATTCGTGGTGGTCACTTTTCAGAGTAGGCAGTGAGTTAAACTATTTTGAAGACCATGATGGAGCACTGCTGAACAAGCGTGCCTCGCTTTGGCTTGCTTACAACGGAACCATGCAGTCCAGTTTATTTATAAGAGGATTGAAATCTCGAGAGGCTTATAATAACCGTGAATTTGATCTAACCTACTTCTTGATTGAAGGCGGTTTCTGGCCGACCAGCAACCTTCAGTTAATTGCACTCACCTTATTTGGAGATCGAATCGACTATGCGAACACACGATTGGGTAAGAGGTTTATGATCAATCCCTGGTTGACTTACAATTTTGGAAAGCATTTGCGTCTTGCCCTTGACCACACCTATGAGCAGATGAAGGTTCAGGATGTGCTTTTATACACGGCGAACATCAGCGGGGTATCGGCTATCTACCAGTTCAACGTCCGCACTTTTTTCAGGGCAATCATTCAACATGTAGATTACAACTACAATCCCGGCAATTACACATTCGATATAGACTCACGCTACAAGCGGTTTTTCACTCAGTTATTGTTTTCTTACAAGATCAATCCTCGTACCGTGCTTTTTCTTGGATACAGCGATAACTACTACGGCGGCCAGGGATACGGGCTTACTCAGTCCGACAGAACCTTCTTCGTGAAGTTGAGCTATGCTTGGGTATTTTAGAGAAATAAGAAATTTCTAACCTCTTGAAAATAATAAAGGGAAGCGAGGCGGCTCGCGCCATCGCTTCCCTCAGGGGCAGGATCTAGTTCTATCTTTTAGGCTTGCTGGTTCTGTTTCCTCTCTTTTTCTCCTCCAAATCCTACTTTACTTCTTTCCAGCCTTCATCCTCTCAGGTCGTTTTCATTGCTTCTAATTTCTTCTTGATAGCCTGCTGTTTAATAAGTATTTCTTCCAGTAATTGTTTCAGCTGTTCTTTCTTTTCAGGGTTCTCGACTTCCTTTAGCTTGGCTCTAACCTTCATCTCTTTTTCTTTTAAAACCTTAAACTCATATAACAACTCATCCGCTGTAAATTTATCGGACTTTTCACTGGACTCCAATTTCATTTTTACCAATTTCTCTCTCTTTAAAACATCAGACAGGAGCTTTTTAAGCTCTGCTTTTTTCTCAGGATCTTCAACTTTTTCCATCTTTTTTCGAATCTCCTGCTCTTTTTCCATCAACATCATCAGTTCCTTTTTCAGGCTTGACTCATCTGTTTTCTCGAAAGAACTCTTTCCCTCAAGCACTGCTTTTAGCTGGGCTTTCTTTTCCAATACTTTACTCAAGTAGGCCTTCAGCTCTTTCCTTTCTTCAGGGCTTTCAGCAGCTTCAAGCTTCATACGTATATCCTTCTCTTTTGCAGTCAGCTTCTTATAATCATCTTTCATCTGGGCAAGCTTTAGCTGCATCATTTTTTTCTTGAGTTCTTCTTCTTTCTTCTTGTCTGAGTTCTGAGTCTGTTCAGGAGTGCCATCTCGATTAAGCATTTCAGCTTCCATGGCTTCATCAACCTGAGGCTGTGGTGATTCTGCCGCTCTTGGATCGGCAAAGGCCAGCACCAGAAGCGAAGCTAAAGGTAAAACTAACAGAAACTTCAGCCTGGCGACGCTTCTGGATTTGTTTTTTGTCATCATGGTTATCCTCCTTTTGATTTGAGACTGTTTGAAGTTGCTGGCGAATTCCAACAGCTTCACACCCACATGCTGCTCAAACATAAGCAGTTTGTACTTGGCTACACTGAAGCCCTGCGCAATGACTCCATAATCAGCCAAGTATTCATGTGTTTCTTGTAGCGATTTTTTGTACGGCCATACAAAAGGATTAAACCATTGAAAAATTGTGACCATCTCCATAAGCATGATATCAAAGGAGTGATACTGCTTTATGTGAATTTTTTCATGGGCGATGATACGCCTTAAATCGTTTTCTGTGATTTTATTATCGTTGATAAAGATGATGTTAAAAAAGGAAAAGGGGGAAAATTCCTTGTCTACGGAAACGATATGTGTTCCTTCGTAATTTTTAATACCGTATTTCTTAACGACAACGAAGAGCTTGGCAAGGTGAAAAACAAACCGCAAAAGAAAAAGGCCTACTCCAGCAACATAGATCAGAAGGAGGATTTCAGCCAATCCCCAGGAGCGAGCTGGCAAAGCTGTTGTCCGGGCCATACTGTATGTTGTTTCAATCACCTGGCTTTTAATAAAAGGAGAAGAGAGATTTAGGCCAGGAATGACAAAAGAGAATACGACAGAAAAAACCAGGTAGATGCGGTTGAGGTTAAAATAGGTTTCATTTCTCAGGAAAATCCAGTAACCAGCATAGAATATGGCCATACAGACCCCTGTTTCCAGAATATAATGGATTAAGTTACTCATCTTCGTCCCCCTTTTGTTTTTCTATCTCTTCAGTTAACAGCTTTCTCATTTCCTCAAGTTCTTCCAAGCTGATATCCCTGTCGCTGGCGAAAAATGAAACCATTTCCTGGAAGGAATTGCCGAAGTACCTTTTAATAAAGGATTTCATAAATCTTTTCTTATACTCGTCTCTGGAGATGCGAGGAAAATACTCATAGGTTTTGCCGTAGGCCATGTGCAAGACAAATCCCTTTTTCTCCAGAATCCGGACGATAGTGGACACAGTGTTGTAAGCCGGCTTTGGAGTGGGGAGTTTTTCGATAATATCTTTGACGAAGCCTTTTCCAAGCTTCCAAAGGATTTGCATGATTTTTTCTTCAGCTCTTGTTAATTCTTTCATAGCATTACTAATATACAACTAAAAATATAGTTTGTCAACTATTTTTTTAGTTGTTAAATAATATTTTTATTCGTCTGATCTTTCACATTAATTAATACGAATACAATCCAGCTAAAGTTTTTCTTCTTCTAGAGCTTAGCTTACGCTGGTTGTTAATTAAGAGACGATCAGCTTTTCGATCTCATTCCGAATAGAAAGCGGATTGGATTGAACCGCCTCACAAGAAGATCATATAAGATGACGATCCCTGTGAAAGAAGAAACAGCGAGAACGATATATTTCACCCAAACACCAGCCTGCCAACTTATCATAAAGAAAGCGATTGTTACGATAATGGTCTGATGGAGGACATAGAAAGGCAGGACTGCTTCATTGGCATAGGATAAAAATCTATTCTTACTCCTGAGGAACCTGTTCCCAAGACCAAGTATGGCCACGAGCCAGAACCATGAATTGAATGCCTGGAGGAAAGCAACCAGTATCCCATTGTAGGACCGTCCAGATTCGATCATTAAGATTCCTACAGATGTTGTGATAATGCCTAAACCAAAAGCAATCCATCCATGTTTCTTGACGGCTTGTCTCTCCCTGTCTCCCAAAACGAGCAGATATCCGTTAACGAAAAAGACAAGATAAGTCAAGAGGCTCCATCCTCCGAAATCTCTTCTTCCGATCCCATCCGGGTCAAGGCCGACAATTATCTCCATGGCCATGAGTGGAACAGCTAATAGGAAGACTGCTCCAGGCTTTGTGAAAAAGACAGTCAGATTCTGCCTGAATCCCTCCAGGCTCGGCTTCTTCAAAACAAGAAACAGAGGGAGAACGATCAACGAGAAAATGAACAGGACTTCAAGATACCAAAGATGAAGCCCCATCCAGGCAAAGTTCCCTCCGAATGCGTATAAACCATTAAAATACTGAGGAAAGAACGCAAAAAATGAGCCTTCAAAATGTGAGTGACTCACACGCTCGAAATAGACCTGAAGGGAAATGTGGGTGAGTGCTCCGATAATAAATGGAACAGCCAGGCGCTTAATCCTCGAGACGATGAATTGTCTACCGCTCCGGCGGCTCAAGGAAAAGGAGGCGCTTATCGCTGAGAGCATGAAAAAAAGAGGCATGATCCATCGACTTACAAAAAAGACAAACGATGACATCCCTGCATCCAGCTGAAGATTCTTGACATGCCAGTCGTCATGGTCGAAAAACCGGGCGCAGTGGAATAAAAACACCATCACCATCGCTAGGACTCTCAGCCAATCGATGTCATACTGCCTAACCGGATTGATTCTCTGCTCTGTTTTTATAGAAGTATTCATACTAAGCTCCTGTCAATTCTCCTTATATATAAAAGAATAGAAATAAATGAAAGTTAAAAATATAGTTTTCTGGTCTTGTATACTCCTAAAAATTCTGGATTGTAATTCGGGTAGTAAAATAAGACTAAAATTGTCCTAAAATCACTTAATTTGGCTTAATTAGGCTCAACCTCCGATATACAAGGAAATATTTATAAGTCATTGATATTAAATCGATAACAGGGCTGTGATGTGGTACGCACGGAGAGGTAGATATCGAACTCTTATCTAATCTAATCAGGAGAGTTGCGAAATTTAATATACTGGATGAATTTAAATCCTGTCTTGAATCGGAAAATCTCTTCCTTCTTTTCTGAAAAAGAGGGAATCATTTTCTCTTCAACCTTGCCAACCTTTTCTTCGCATCCTCTACTTCAGGAATACCAGGATCAGCGTCTTTCCAGAGGTCGAGGAATTTCTCGTAGTGCTCTATGGCTTTGGCATTGAATCCTTATTCTAAATTTTGATGACTATCTCTCCAAGCCAATCTTTCTTAAAAGCTTGGTGTAACGCGGATCAGAACGCAGAGGATCAAATGTCGGATCTACTTTCAGATAAACCAATCGTGCATCGTTCTGTGAATAACCTCTTTCTAGCCAAATAAACGCTTCGTCCTTCTCTCCAAGACCTGCATAAACTCGTGCTATGTATATTGGCGAGACAAAGTTTTCCTTTGAATATTCTATAATGTTGTTAAGTCTCTTTTTGGCCTCGCCTTTCAGGCCTGAAAGAGCATAAATATATGCAAGGTAGGGGTCCATTTGGCCTGTCTCGCCTGTAAGCTCACAGTAATGCTTATACAAATTGATGGCTTCCTCATACTGTCCCATCTGAGCGTATATCCGCCCTGCACATGAATAATTTGCTGCATGCTCAGGAAAAAGTTCAGTGGATCTCTTTAACTCTTCGAGTGCTCGGTCATAATCACGCGCAAAGTAGAATATACTTCCGACATTGGCGTTTATTCTTGGCGAAAGCGGGTCAAGTTCCCGGGCGCGCAATATTTCTTTAATGGCTTCCTCATGTCGTCCAAAATATGATAAATATAATGCATACCAATGATGGGCTGTTGCATAACCAGGCTTTAACTCGAGGCTTAGTTCAAATTCTTTCTCTGCTTTTTCAAAATCGCGTTCATAGTATTCTAGTATTGCTGCCAAAGAGGCGTGGGCTTCTGCAAGGCTATCATCCAATTCTAATGCCTTCAGTGCTACCTCTTTCGCTTTCGGGAAAGCCTCACTTGGAGGTAACAATAAGTTACTCCCAAGGATGTAGTAAACATCAGCCAATCCGGAGTAACCAAGGGCATAGGCGGGATCCTTCTCGATTGCTTCTTGGAAATACTCAATAGATTTCTCTAAGTCTTCCCTTCCCCTCTTGTTCCAGAAGTAGCGGCCCTTAACATACAGATTATAAGCCTCAAGATTCTCCGTATAGCGCTTTACAAGTCTCTCCTTCTCTCCACTCAGAAGCTTGATCTTCAGAGTATCTACAATCGCCAGGGATATTTCATCCCAAAGATCAAAGGCATCTTTCATCCTTCGTTGGTATATCTTAGACCAAACAGGGAAGCCGTCAGCGGCTTTAACCAGCTGCGCTGTTATGCGCAGTTTATTCCCTTCTTTTCGCACACTTCCATCTAACACCATCTCAACATTCAGTCTTTCACCGATTTCTTGAATATCTATCTCTCTGCCTTTGAATGAGAAGGCAGAAGTCCGTGCAGGAACCCTTAAGCTCTCGATATTGGTCAGCCTATTGATGATTTCTTCTGCAAGACCATCACAAAAGTATTCTTGGTCTTTTTGAGGGCTCAGGTCTTCGAAAGGGAGCACTGCGATGGAAGGCTTTCCTGATGGGATAGGAGCTGCATTTTTTCGGAGAAGAAGCTGCCAGATAATTACGGATGCGATTATAATAGCGATAACAGCTGAGGCTGGGATAAGGATCTTTTTCAGGTTAAATATTACGGTTATCTCTTTTGAAGTAGCAGGCTTTCTCCTAGGCTCAACCCTGTCTGTTATGGGAATGCCTTCCTCTATTCTGGTTAGCTCAGAACGCACCTCTCCTGCATTCTGATATCTTTTCTCTTTGTCCTTTTCCAAACACCTCAGTATTACACTGTTAAGGTCTTCTGGAATCTGGGAGTTGATCGTTCTGGGATCTGAGGGCATCTCAGTCTTCTGCTTTACAGCTACACTTAACGGAGTGTCTCCTTCAAAAGGAACTCTGCCAGTCACCATCTCGTAAAGAATCACTCCCAATGAATAGATATCCGACCGCTGGTCAGCTTCCTTCCCTTCCACTTGCTCAGGTGACATATATTCTGGTGTCCCGATCATCACTCCCGCACCTGTTATCCCTTTCCCCTTAACAGACCGAGCTATTCCGAAATCCATAATCCTTGCATTGCCTTCCTCATCAACCATAACATTCCTGGGCTTCAAATCTCTATGAATAACTCCTACCTTATGAGCTTCTGCTAATCCTTCGCATACCTGTTTAGCTATGGATATAGTCCTTCCCACAGGCATTTGCCCCACTTTTCTGATCAATCTCTTTAAATCCTCACCAGGAACATATTCCATGCTGATGAATCGGATTCCTTTTTCCTCCCCCAAGTCATACATCTGGCAGACATTCTTATGCCGAATCTTACGGGCAAACTTCAATTCATTTCTGAAGCGCTCAATCGTCTTTTTATCCGCAGCAACCTCAGATTTTATGAGCTTGATAGCAACTTTCTCGTTTATCTCAGTATCATGGGCTTTGTAGACACTTCCCATGCCTCCTTTACCCAGTTCTTCAATAATCTGGTATCTTCCAGCAAAGGTGAAGCCTGTAGTCAATTCTTCTTTGGGTGTTTCGAGAGTCTCGGTGACAGGAATCTCTTCTTCAGGGATTAATTGGGTCCCACATTCACCACAGAACTTCAGATTATCAGGATTATCGGATTGACATTTAGGGCATTTCATGGCCCATCATCCTTATTCTCTTTCTTGGCAAAAGCTTAACAATTAATGAAGGAAGAGTCAAATTGAAGGACTAAATCAATACTGTGTATCCTATTGAGCCGCTAATTCTAAAGGCTGTCTTTTTCGAAATCGGGAAGCTAGGTTAATTCCTGGCTTCCACTCACTTCAATAATTTGTCATTCAGTATAACTTTAAATTTCGCTTAAACAATCAGCTAATCTCTTACAAAAATTTTTATATCCGTCTCTTTACAACCGCAACCTTTTAACAATTTTTTAATAGCTGTAACTATCTCATCGGCGCTAAAATGAGTTTCAAAAAAAACAAATAAAAATTATTGCACATATTTCTTTTAAAACATAATATTTAGCCTGATCTTATTTGAGTAAAGCCTTGGCTTTACCTTATATATTCCGAATGGAGGTCTTTGATGAAGTCTAAGACAATTATAGGGATATTGTTAGTTCTGGCATTTATCTCATGCAAATCCGAGCAATCAGGAGAACAAGCACTTCCAGTAGAATTCCTGACATCAGATTTGACAGCAAACATGCCTTTCTCAGAAGCTGTGCGCGTCGGAAATTGGCTGATTCTCTCAGGTCAAATCGGATTTGACTCCGAAACAAGGGCTCTTGCTCCGGGTGGCATTGTGGCAGAAACAAAACAAACAATGGAAAATATTAAAAACACTCTTGAAAAATACGGCTCTTCTTTAGATCATGTTGTCAAATGTACGGTTATGCTGGCAGACATCAGCGAATGGAGTGCGATGAACGAAGTATACGTCACCTATTTCCCCCACTATAAGCCCGCCAGAAGCGCGTTTGGCACAAGCGGGCTGGCAATGGGAGCACGCCTGGAGATTGAATGCTGGGCCTTTATCAAGTAACAGCATTTCAGCTTTCAGCTATTACAGGATTGTGACGCTTCTCTCGCAATGCCAAGGAAGTAAGTGTCAACCTTTCGGTTGACCGATAAATTATTTTTGCACTTTGTGTTTGTTTCAGATATCTTAACCAATTACAAAATATTTCGTACATATAAGATGAACCGATGGTTAGAAAAACTGTCCTGCCTGCTTTTCTATTATTTGCCGCATTAGTCTATTCTTCTGCCTTCTCTCAGGAAACACCCGCTCTTCCAGAAGAAAAAAAGGAACAACTGGTCCTGCAGCGGATTAGCGGCCCAGTCACCCTCGACGGATTCAGCGATGAAGAGGCATGGAAAGGAATCAAGCCGCTTCCTATGGTTATGCATCTGCCGAATTTTGGAAACCCTCCTACCGAAGAAACCGTGGCCTTAATCGGCTTTGACGATGAGTATCTTTATGTGGCTGGCCGCCTTTATGATAAAGAACCTTCTAAAATCATGGCCATGTCCAAGAAGCGGGACTACCTAGAGGGCAACACTGAGTGGTTCGGCCTAATAATCGATACTTTTAATGACAAAGAGAACGGTATGGTTTTCTTTACTACCCCTACAGGTCTGCGCCTTGATGCCATGCTGTTCAATGATGCCGAAGGACAGTTGCCTATTAACATAAGTTGGAATACTTTCTGGGATGTGGCTGCGGTCCAGAACGACCAAGGATGGTTTACGGAAATGAGGATCCCTCTTTCCAGCCTCCGTTTCCAAGAGCAGGATGGATATGTGACCATGGGTTTGATCATCTGGAGGTATATCGCTCGAAAGTTTGAAATCGTTATATTTCCTCCTGTTCCTCCTAAATGGGGAGGTTGGAGCGCCTGGAAAGTATCCCGCGCTCATGAGATTATTCTGGAAGGAGTACAGTGCCCCAGACCCATTTACATCACTCCTTACGGCCTGGGCGGCTATGGTCAGGCTTTTGACCTGAATGAAGAAGAAACTGCCTATGAACGCACTCGCAAGCCGACCTACGAAGCAGGATTGGATATAAAATACGGCATTTCCAGCAATCTCACACTTGATGTCACTGTTAATCCCGATTTCGCCCAGGTGGAGGCGGACGACCAGCAGGTTAACTTGACCCGTTTTTCTCTTTTCTTCCCTGAAAAAAGGCTTTTTTTTCAGGAGCGCTCCAGCACATTTGACTTTACCTTCGGAGAACCCAACACCCTTTTTTACAGTCGAAGGATTGGAATCTATGAATTAGAGGACGACGGTGAATGGGAGATGGTCCGGATTTACGGCGGTGCACGCCTTGTCGGCCGTGTGGGCGCCTGGGATCTTGGATTTTTGGATATGCAGACAGCCCCTTTAAAAAAAGAAGGCCTATCCTCGGAAAATTTTGGTGTATTCCGGCTTCGCCGCCGAATTTTTAATCCATATTCCTATATCGGAGGAATCATCACTTCACGCCTGGGCACAGATGGCTCTTATAATTCCGCCTACGGCCTGGACGGAATCTTCAGGGTCTCCGAGGACGACTACCTGCTGTTCAACTGGGCCCAGACTTTCGAAAACGATAAAGAAAACAATCCGGTTTCCCTCGACCCTGCCCGCCTGAGAATGGCCTGGGAACGGCGAACCCTGAAAGGCCTTGGCTTCAATCTCGAGTACTCACGCGCCGGCAGCGAATACAGTCCAGGGATAGGCTTTGAAACGAGAGAGGATTTTTCACGGCTGGGAAACCGCATCTGGATGGGATGGCTGCCCGGTGAGGAGTCTTTTTTATCCGGCCATCAGGTCTTTTTGGATGGCTTCATTATCCTTCGCAACGAGGACAGCTCCGTAGAATCGGCTGAAGTCGGTCCAGGCTGGGGATTCCTCACCAAGTCGGGATATGGAGGTGAATTCTCACTCAAAATGTATCATGAAAGTGTTCTGGAAAGCTTCTCCTTCTTAGACGATGATGACGATGATGATGTTGAAGTGCTGCCTGGAGAATATACCTTCTACGGTCTTAAAGGGAGCTTGGAAACACCAATGGGGAGGCCTATCTGCCTCCGCATGAATATCGACGGCGGATCTTTTTACGACGGCTGGAAAGCTACTGTAGGAGTGTCGCCCATATGGGGAATTTCTCCGGAGCTCAGCCTGACCGGTATCTACGAGTTCAACCATGTCGAATTTCCCGACCGGAACCAGAAATTCATCGCTCATATCACAAGACTGCGGCTTCTGGCTACACTGAGTACAAAACTCTCCGCCAGTGCTTTTGTACAGTACAACAGTGCCATTGACGCTTTGATCGCCAACTTCCGGATTCGCTACAACCCGCGTGAGGGCGTTGATCTCTATGTAGTCTATAACGAAAACCTCAACACAAACCGCAGTGGGAAATATCCGATTCCTCCATTCAGCGGCGGCCGCACAATCATGCTGAAATATTCCTACACCTTTGTTTATTAAGTTCTACACCCCAAAATTAGTGAAAAGCGGAAAGTTTAAAGTTAATAATTATATTTCTTTATAATCGAAACGAAAGTGACTGTGGCGCTGTCAATCTATAAAAAATCAAAGGGAGGACTAAATTACGATGGCCCGAACCAATTATACAGTCGGTAATGTCAGATCCTTATGTACATTTTGTGTTATTTTATGAGCTACAAAAGGAAGTCTGATGGAGGCGAAGAAGAGGCAAGCTGGGTTGAAGGGGCAGTAATGTTATTTTAATCCAGATAATCCATGCGGTCCTGTTTTGAGCTGTCTTTGCCATATTGGTAACAAACTTTAATTTGCATTTCATCCTTTGCTTTGTCCGAGTTAGTCTTCCAAAGCCCTTTGAAATATTGGTTATTAGAGTGTTTTTAGATGATAAATAGTGTTCCAGTTTTGATAAACAGAGAAGTAGAGTTCCTTCGACTTAAGGGAATAGATAACAGACCAGGTTGTGCCTTTCTGGGTTACGTCCTGGAGGATCTTCATTCCGGCCTTCCAGTCCACATTTCCCTCTGTCTTCTCGAGAGTTTCGGACATGCTTCGATAACGCCAGCATTGATCTCTGAGCTTTGTATCCGGCACATTGTATACGGGCCTTGTGGAGAGCACCTGCCAGGGCTTATCTCCGTATATTTTTCTCCATTGATCTTGATCATATTCCAAAATGACGGAACGGCCCGATGAATCGGCGACGATTAAATGGCTGGTGAGATAGTTCTGATCGATATCAAAGGGAATGTATTTTTCGACCAAGCGGACAGCTTCTTCGATGTTTTTCGTTTGATCAAGAATTTTGCGCATCAGGAAGGTGATGCCCACCAATTCTTTACCGCCTTTTGGTTTGACAGTTGTTTGCCTATTAGCGGCTACGGCCACTGCAAGACCGTGTTCATTGATCCCGTCCATTGCATAAATAGGAGCCAAGAGCAGCTTGTTTCCAAACGGGCTCGATTCAATTCCCTCCAGGTCTTTATGTCCAAAACCCAAATCAATGGACCTGCAAAAGGAAATCGAAGAGTAACCCTTGGGAGGATGATAGAGACTGACGATGATGGAGCCCACATTTTGATTGTCCCAATTTCTCCCCATGATGACAGCTTTCTCAGCAGTTGTAGAGAATACACTGCAATGGCGCCAGGTCTGATTGATCAAAGGATTCTCAATCGCCTTTTGGTTCTCTTTTTGAAAGAGTTCCTCACGATCGCCAAAGTGAGTCATGAGATAAAGTCCGTCTTCACAAAATTGGCCTGTGCCTTGTACTTTTACCAAGCTCTGCAGTGTTCTGGACGCATCCGAATCCGAGACAGGAGGCTGGGCGAACTTCAATTCGATGACTTTGTTCTGAGCCGATAAAAATCCCGAAATCACAAGCAGTAAAATGGCTGTGAGGAAGATGGTTTTTTTCTTCATGTTGCTAAATAGCATGTTAGAAGCCCTCCAATTTTTTTTTGTCCATCGATATATTCAAACGGAATGAAGCATGAAAAAGTTCACTCGTAATAAACGCATTTAAACTCATTTATACAAAGAAAACCAAATCAGCTCGTCTCTTAAGCATGATTCGGATTTAATGATGTGCAATTTATGTACCAAGTTGACTAGATAAATTAAATGATTTATTTTCAAGGAGATAGAGAAAGGAAGGGAGGATTTATTTAAAAATTCGAGTCGATACTCATGGAAAATTGTATAATTTTTAGACAAGTATTTCTATTATAAAATTTAATTTTTTTTGAAAAATTGGCATTTCTCAGGCTAATCTCTGAAAATTGTGGCTTGTTGAATCGTAAATAAATACTTGATTTTTCATAATCAAGGTAGAAAATCATGCAAAGAAAAAACCAGCCAGCCTCTTCTTCACATCTTCAACTTCAGCAATACCAGGGTCAGCGTCTTTCCAGAGGAAGAGGGCTACATAATCAATCTATTAGATAATATTTTGAGCAATCGAAATTTTGCTGAACGAAACAGCGACCATCTATCCAGATTCAAGATTTAACAAACGCCATCCCGCCCTAATCTCGAGTATTGAGACCTGATCCATCTCTTTTAAGAACGTCGCATAATTTAATTGCTAGATATCTCATTTGATTCAAAAGAGT
>JBGVTE010000069.1:0-33790 GCA_041862375.1 Candidatus Aminicenantaceae bacterium | reverse complement strand
AAGAGAAAAGAAAGAGAGAAAAAAGAAAAAGGAGAAATATAGGGTAAACTAGAAGAATTATTAAAGGCATTAACAACTCAGTTCTTTTCGTATGGGAGTATTGAACATGGCAGTGGATGACCGCAGGGAAAAAGTTCTCGATAAACAAAGGAAAACTGACTATAAAAAAAGAAATCCCTCCATTTAAAATAATGCTTTATCCCGATATATACCTAAATTCAAAGCATTGACTGACAAAAATAAAATTTCTATATTATTAAAAATTTTTTAGTTAGGAAATTATGACAAACTATTTGAGATGCAGTAGTATTTTAATAGTATTTCTTCACTCTCTAGAAAATAAATTATGAAGTTCGAAGTAATATTTTATTCCGGCTATAAAGGAGAAGAGGCCCCGAGGTCGGTAATCGTTGGTGATCGAGAATTCAAGATCGATGAAATAATAGAAAGAAAGAGAGTAAAAGATTTCAAATCAGGAGAAATGTACGAAGTTTTCAAGTGCAAGATGGAAGGAAAATTGGTGGAGATAGAAAGATACGACTCAGGAAAATGGGCTATTTCTTTCCTCGATAAATCCTAACTTTCTTCACAAAAAATCTTCCTCTGAATGAACCTTTTTTCCCTTATTTTCGTATACAAATACAATAGAAAAGAATAAAAAAATTTTAAATAGATTACCAGGATGGAAAAGATGATGAAAAAAAGTGTATTAAAATCAAACATCATCTCAAGAGTGAAGCCTGTATTTATCTTGATTTTTTCATTCAGCATCATTTTCTTTCCCCATTTTTCTTTCTCTTCCTCTAAGGAAGTATTGAACATACCAAGACTTTCCCATCCACCGAAGATTGACGGTGTCATAGAAAATCCCTTCTGGGAGGAAGAAGCTTTAAAAATAGAGGATTTTTTCCAATTTACTCCCAAAGAAATGGGCGAACCATCTGAAAAGACAGTGGCTTACATAGGCTATGACCATAAAAATCTCTACTTTGCTTTCCGCTGCTATGATAAAGAGCCGGACAAAATTAGGGCCTCTGTAACCAATCGCGACGGATGTATAGATGATGATTGGATAATAATTTTTCTCGACACCTTTAATGAGAAACGTCGAGCTTTTTCATTTATAATCAACCCGATAGGAATTCAACTGGATTGCATACGCACCGAACAAGGGGGCAATGATAATATGGATGCCAGCTGGGATACAGTCTTCTCTTCAGAGGGTAAAATGGATAAAGAAGGTTATACTGTGGAGATGGCCATTCCATTCAAAAGCATTCGCTTTCCTGACAAAGAGAAAAAAATCTGGGGTATCACTCTTGGCAGAAATATCCCTCGCAAGGGAGAGATTATTATTTGGCCTGATTTCACGAGAAAGATACCCGGTCTTCTTTCCCAAGAAGGACAAATTTCAATTCGCGGTACTGTGGAAAAGGGGAAAAACCTGGAGATTATGCCTATCGTTACTTCCCTGACAACTCAGGAGGAAAAAGCTGATTTTCAGCCCGGAGTGAATGTAAAGTACGGTGTGAGCTCTGATTTAACCCTAGATTTCACAGCGAATCCTGATTTCAGCCATATTGAAGCAGATGCTCCCCAGATTGATATAAACCAGAGGTTTGCTCTCTACTATTCTGAAAAGAGGCCGTTTTTCCTTGAAGGAATGGAGATCTTTCGATTTCCTCAGATTGAGATGGTCTACACACGGAGAATTATCGATCCCATCTTGGGTGGAAAAGCTACAGGGAAACTAGGCCGGTTCACGTACGGATTTCTCACAGCTTATGATCAAAACCCAACCGAAAGCTTATGGGAGGTTCACAAAGAAGGAAAAAGAAAGGATGACAACGCTCTCTTTAACATCTTCCGCATGAAAACAGATGTCTCTAAAGATTCATATTTGGGATTTTGTGTTGCTGATAAAGAGATTGATGGTTCTTATAATCGAGTTGCAGGAATAGATGGAGAATTGAGGTTCAAGAATAAAATTTTCTTTACATTTCAGGCTCTCGCATCGAAAACTAAATTTGAAGAAGAAGAATCAAGTATTTCTCCTGCCCTCTATGCTGACTTTTTCTACTATACGAAATACTGGTATGCAGGTACATACTGGATGTCAATTCACCCCGATTTTGAGGCTGCCTCTGGTTTTGTAAACAGGGTGAACTACAGGACTATTGGAGCCTATACATCATTCAGAGCCTTTCCTCAGAAAAAACTCTTAAACATGCTCAGCCTCAATCTCAGAGCAGGACAGAGGTATGCGTATTTTGAGAATATTGTGCAAGACAGATGGGCAATAGCAGAACTTTATTTTAGATTTAACGAATGGAGCCAGATGAATATTATGTTCCAGAATGCAATGGAGAGGTATGAAGGGATAAAATTTAATATAAACTATCTTACCGTGAGTGGTGAGACCAATTTAATAGGTTGGCTTCCCCTCGGTTTCTACTTTAGAACAGGACACAGTATTTACTATGACCCAGATGATCCTTTTTTAGGGTGGAGCAATTCATACGGGCTTTATCTAAACTTTAAGCCCAGTAAAAGATTACAGATGTCAGTTGATTTCAGCAAGTATACTTTCTGGGAAGAAAGAGGAGGAGAGCAGCTCATAGACTATAACGTGGTCCGCCAGAGAACTACTTATCAGATATCCAAAACCCTCTCATTGAGGACCATTGTCGACTACAACCACTTCTATAAAGAAATATACGGAAGCTTCCTTGTAAGCTGGATTCTCAAGCCAGGAACTGTATTTTTCCTCGGACTTGACAACGACTTCCTGAAGAACGAAGTAGGAAGATACACCCGAGAAAGCTACAGCATCTTTATAAAATTCTCTTACTGGTGGAGAATATAATCCCAAAACTCAGCAAAACCTGTATCACAAGGATTAAACAAGTATCTCTACAAATTTAAAAGCTAATTTCTTACCTTCCCGAACTGACTCGTTACAAAACCAGTTTTTATAATCACATCTATATTAACTCATCAAAAAAGCAGCCTGTTCCCTTTCTCATCTTTCTGGAAGTATCTTTTTTTCCATTATAAATGAATAAACAAGCGAGGGGATATGCGGTGAAGAAGGTCGTACGAAGGAAAGCTCAGGCAGTGGGTTCAAAAACACGAAACTTTTTCCCCCGCGAGTGTGCCTTAAAGCCGCATACTCCCCCTCGTTAATGACTACGCTCTCATCACAGATAAAAAGATGCTTATTATCTTTCTCGCAAGCTAGACGGGTTATACTGAATAGACTTATAATAAAAATCATGAGCTTGGATTTTCTGAAAGATACAGATGAATTTAATAAACTCCTCCAGGCAATAAACCAAGGGGGGGGGAAACTTAGAGTTACAGGACTTATTGAGCAAGCCAAGCCCTATTTTCTCGCTTGCCTGGCTCAAGAGCTCGGAAAAAAAATAGTGTACATCAAGCCTTCTTCCTTTGCTCTTTCTCTGTTTCAGGAGCAGTGTCAATTTTTTTTATCCCAGTTATCTTCTCCATTACGCATAAATTCTCTCCCTCCTCTATCAGAAAATCCCTACCAAGAGATATTTCCTTCTCTCGACACAATCGCTTCAAGGATGCAATTTTTTTATGCCTTAATCAACACTTCCCCTCAGATAATTATCACTAATTTATTTGGACTCTTGAAACCCTTCCCCTCACGCCAAAACTTAAAACAATCGTTTCTAGAGCTTGAAAAGGGAGACGAAATAAGCCGGGACCGGCTTCTGGAAATTCTGAGTTTCTACGGCTATTCCAGAGAGGATTTGATAGCTTCCAGGGGAGAATATGCCTGGAGAGGAGGTATTGTCGATATTTTCTCTCCCTGGGATGATTATCCATTCAGAATAGAATTCAGTGGTGAAGAGATTATTTCCCTCCGCAAGTTTGATCCATCAACTCAACACACAATGAGAAAAGTTGAGCGTATTCTTATCCCTTCACTAAGAGAATTCCCAAGCTCCCCTCAATTCTTTAATGAATGGGAAAAGCAGGCTTTGATAAAAGGAGAAGCAGAAACCAGAAAAGATATCAGCGAAAAAATAAAATGCTTAAAGAGAGGAGATCTCTTCCCTTCTTTCTTCTTCCTTTCTCTCCTCAGTCAGAAGCATTTCGTTTCCTTTGATCACTATATAAAAAGCTATCTCTTCATCATCGATGATTTCGAACAGGTGGAAAAAGAGTGGAAATCAACGTTTGTAGATTTCAAGGACCAGTACACTGAGTTAAAAGAGAGCCGAAAACTTTGCCTTTCTCCAGAAGAAATCTATCCAACTTATCTCTGGGAAAAAATAAAAAAAGAAGCTCTCATCTGTGAGGAATTTATTTCTCTCGATATAAGAAAGACTTATTCATTCACCTTCCAATCAGTGCCAAAATTCAAGAATAAAATTCCATTTTTTCTTGAGTATTTAAAAAAATTACAGAGAGAAAGAGAAAGGTGTTTCATATATCTCTCGAGTCAAGGGAAACTAAATAAACTGGCTAGCCTTCTATCTCAACATAGTATTCTGCACATCAAATCTCCCACATCCTCTACATCTCCAAAGAAAGCCGAAATTGTACTCCTTATAGGTAACCTTGAACTGGGATTCAGTTTCCCCAAGGAAAAAATAACTTACTTTTCTGAGAAAGATATTTTTACAGAAGAAAAAGTCATAGTAAGCCGTCATCCTGTGAAAGCATTCCTCTCCCACTTCCAGGATTTAAAAGAGGGAGATCACATCGTTCATACTGATTATGGAATTGGAATTTTTAAGGGCTTAGTGAAATTGGAAGTGGACTCAAGAAAAGGAGAATTTATAGAAATTGTCTACAAAGATGATGATAAACTTTTTGTGCCCGTAGAAAACCTCAATCTTGTTCAGAAGTATTCAAAAGTCGGTCCCACGTTTCCTTCTCTCGATAGGCTGGGTAGTTTATCTTGGCAAAAGACAAAGGCTCGAACTAAAAAAGCAATTGAAAACATGGCAAAAGAATTGCTCCATTTGTATGCCCAGAGAAAAGCTATAAAGGGATTCAGATTCAGTCCTGAAGGAACCTGGCAATCTGAGTTTGAGAGAACATTCGAGTACGAGGAAACAGAGGACCAACTCAAAGCCATAAAAGAGATTAAAAAAAATATGGAGTCTTCTTTTGCCATGGATCATCTCCTATGTGGAGATGTAGGCTACGGCAAAACAGAAGTTGCTATAAGAGCTTCTTTCAAGGCTGTAATGGATGGAAAGCAGTCAGCTATGCTCTGCCCCACCACAGTACTTGCAAGCCAGCACCTAAAAACCTTCAGAAACAGGATGGTCCTCTTTCCAGTAAGGATTGAGGCTCTGTCACGACTTCAAACAAAAAGCCAGCAGAAAAAGATTACCGATGACCTCCAAAAAGGGCTTGTGGATATCATCATCGGGACTCACCGCCTTCTCTCCAAGGATGTGCAGTTTCGTGACCTAGGCCTTCTAATTATCGATGAAGAACAGAGGTTTGGCGTGAATCACAAAGAAAAAATAAAGAAAATTAAAGCCAACATTGACGTTTTAACTCTAACAGCTACACCTATTCCTCGAACATTAAATCTTTCTCTCTCAGGACTCAGGGATATAAGCCTTATTGAGACTCCGCCCAAGGACAGATTAGCTATCCATACAGTAGTCACTCATTTTAGCCGGCAGCTCATTGCTTCCGCCATAAATAAGGAATTAAACCGGGGAGGCCAAGTCTATTTCATTCATAACAAGATAGATGATATTGAAGGAGTTGCCAGAATGATAGAGAAATTAGTGCTCCAGGCCAAAGTTGTGGTTATCCATGGAAAAATGTCCAGCCCTACCTTAGAGCAGAGAATGATAGATTTCATCAACCAGAAGTACAATGTCTTAGTTTCCACAACCATCATCGAAAACGGTATAGATATTCCACTGGTCAACACCTTAATTGTTGATCGAGCTGACGCTTTTGGTTTAGCTCAGCTCTATCAACTTCGAGGTAGAGTCGGGCGCTCCTCACGTCAGGCTTTCGCCTATTACTTTGTTCCTCCCTTTACAGAGCTTACTCCAGTGGCAAAAGAAAGACTGAAGGCTCTTCAAGAGTTTAGTGAATTGGGATCAGGATTCCGTCTTGCAGCTAAAGACTTAGAGATACGAGGCGCTGGTAACATGTTAGGAGCTCAGCAACATGGCTACATGGAAGCTGTGGGCTTTGATTATTATATGCACCTTTTGGCACAGACGATCAAGGAGCTGAAGGGAGAGAAAGTGGAAGATATTAAAAGCGAGATCAATCTAAAAGTAGATATCAGAATTCCTGAAGATTATCTTCCTCAGATCAATCTGAGGCTCAATCTTTATAAAAGAATCTCTTCTGTAGAGAAACTCGAAGAGATAGAAAAGATTAAAGAAGAAATGATAGACCGATTCGGGCCACTATCTCCTTCCGTATTAAACCTCCTTCGATATGGAGTTATAAAATTCTTGGCCCAAAAATTAAAAATTAAATCTATTGACCGAGTGGGAAGTCGTATTATATTCAAATTCTTTCCGAAAACTTCTGCTGAACTAGACAAGATGAGGAGGCTGTTAGAGAACTATTCAGGATCTATTACTCCACAGGGAGTAATGAGTCTTTCCCTTCCCGAGAGTGACGAAGCGAAAATAATGGATGAAACCATATTCATCTTGAAGGAGTTATGTTGATGTAATATAATGAGTTTAAAAAATGAATAAACAAAGGCTTAGAGCTCATGCCACGCTCTCTTTTCTCACTGTCTTTCTTCTTCTTTGGATAAATTGCAGCCAAGAAAAACCCGGAGAAGATACGAGGAGTATCAATTTAGAAGATTCTAAAAAAAAGAATAAAATTATCCTTAAGATCGAAGATACTTCTTACATTAACTCCGACTTTGAAAAGTATGTTCGTGACATTGCAGGAAACAACCTTAATGAACTGACAATTCTTTCTCTAAGCCGTCTTTATGACAAGTTCGTAGAAGAAATGATTCTGCTCCAAGCAGCCAAAAACCAGAATGTAACTCTTACTTGGGAAGAAAAGAAAAAGTTTCTAGCAAAGTTGAGTAATGAGTACCAGTCTGAGGAGGAAAAAGAATCTTTGGAGGAGTTAGATACCCAAATTCTCTTTGATAAACTGTTGATAGAAAAATACACTTACCAGTTTGTAAAGAATATTGAGGTTAAAGAGGAAGAAATAGAGGAATATTACAATCTCCATCAAGAAGAATTTTCACAACCTGAACGTGTTAGAATAAGCCAGATTCTTAAAAAGACAGAAGAGGGAGCTATCGAAGTCCTGGAAAAGATTAAGAAATCATCTCCAGAAGAATTTAAAAAAATTGCCCAAACCAATTCTATTAGCCCTGAGGCCTCAAAAGGGGGAGATATGGGATGGTTTGAATTAGGTCAGCTCCCATCTGAGATAGAAGAAGTAATTTTTTCATTAAAAGTAGGTGAGGTAAGCCAAGTTGTAGCATCTTCTTACGGTTATCACATCTTCAGGGTAGATAAGAAATTCGGGCCAGAACTCATTTCTCTAGAAAAGGCGTCTGCTTCAGTAAAATTAATATTACTGGATCAAAAAATTAAGAATGCTATTTCTCAACACCTAGAAGAGCTTAGAAAGAATATGGATTGGAAGTCATATCATCAAAATTTGCCATTCACGTATCAAGGAAAAGTCTCATGAAAAAGAAAACGATGCTTCTTGCATTCCTTCTGTTTCTCAACGCTGCGGTATTTCCAAATAGTGAAGAAGTAATTGAAGAAATCATCGCTATTGTAAATGATGACATCATTACCCGCTTCGAATATGAAGAACAGCATCAGGCTCTCTATCAAGTTCTCAGATCTCAATTGCAAGGAGACGAGTTTGATAGACAATACAGTCAACTGAAAAAAAACCTTTTGGAGACCTTGATAAGAGATCTCCTGCTCCTCCAGGAAGCCAGAAAAAAGGGCCTTAATGTCCAGGAACAGGTAAAGCTCAACATAGAAAACATAAAGAAAGAGTATAACATTGCTTCAGATGAGCAGTTTATTCAAATATTACAGCGGCAAGGCATAACTTTCGAGGTATGGAAGAGTAAGATGGAGGAAGATCTCCTCAAACAAGCCGTTATTTTTACTGAAGTGGATAGAACTATTGTCATCAATGACCCAGAAATAGCCAGTTATTACAAGTCCCACCCTGAAGAATTCACCGAACCTCCAGAGTACACACTGAGAGCAATCTATCTCTTCAGTGAAGGAAAGAGCGAAGAAGAGCTTCAATCAAAAATGGAAGAAATAAGTCAGCGACTTCAGGGCGGTGAAGATATGTCTACCTTGGCAGCTCAGTATTCTGAGGGGCCTGAGAAAGAATCTCAAGGCAATTTGGGCAGCTTCAAAAAAGGAGAACTTGCTACTCCTCTTGAAGAAGCTGTGGTGAAACTAAAACCGGGGGAAACTACTCAATGGATTGAGATAAAAAATGGCTGGTATCTGCTGAAACTCGAGGGAAAAAAGGAAAGCAGGCTTAAATCATTCGAAGAAGTGAAAAAAGAGGTTGAAACAAAACTCTTTATGGAGCGAAAACAGAAGAAGCTCGATGAATATCTAAAAAAACTCAGGGAAAAAAGCTATGTAAAAATTCTTAATCCCAATCCTTTAGAGCATTAATCAGGAATAAACAAAAATTTTATCTAAGAAATAAAAATAGCTGCAGCTATGGCTGTTGTCCAGAGCCCTTTTTTACCTTGTGTTGTTTGAGTGATATTTCTTGTTTTGACAACAATATTTCCAGAAATCTGGTAGATATTCTTTTTCTCATTCCAGATTTGGTTTGTGTCAAAATTGATCCCAAGGTTGATTCCAAGTGTGGTAGCAAGCATATAAGCCGCTAGATCTTCCGCATACTCACCAACTTCCTTCTGATCCTGCCCAAAACTATGGTGTTCTGAAAGATAGCCATAAAGATTTGGATCATTCGGAATTGCTAAGCCTACTGAAGCAGAAATAAGCCTATATGCTTCATCTGTGGCATTTTCACTCATCACCAGAAACACAATCTGCCCAGGCTTGAGTAACCTCAATCCTTCCTCTTTTTTTACCAGTCGGCAGTGAGGAGGAATGATACTTGAAGTTTTGACCAAGTTGAATGGAGCAATACCAGCTTCACGAAGGGCTTGCTCAAAACTGGCTAATTTCTCTTTATGCTGACCCTTTCCTTTTGTTAAAAAAAAACAGGAAGGAATAATAGTGTTCATACACTTCCTCTTAGCTGCCCAATATTCATTTTTTTTCTTTCTCTTCCATACCTACTGGTTCTGGCTCTTTAAAGTCTATTTTTCGGGAAATCTCCCACTCACCCAGTTGAATATACTGAGAACCTTGTGACTGAACAAAAAGTTTGACAAATACAATTCTCCACTGAGGATTATCCTTAAAAGAGTGGAGGCTCTTTCCCTCAACTCCATAGTTACTTTTCAAGGTGATTACATCACTCAACTCTCCAGGCATAACAGGCTCTCCCCGGATGGCAGCCAAGAAACAATCTCCCAAGTTTTCATAATCAGCTTTGAACCTGAAATTAGCATTAAAATTAATATAACGAAGAGGTTCCTCGGATATATTCTTCACTCTAAAGGTAAAGGCAGGAACTAGAATTAACCTTGGAGGCCATGGCTGATAATACTTTGAAACCCATTTAGTGTCTACATCCACGATTTCTATGGAGGCTTTGAGTTCTTCTGAGGACATTGTCTTTATGCATCCTGACTTCTGAAGGATAAAGGCTAGAATTAAAGCAATCACGATGATAACCAGTATGAATAGCCATTTTTTCATCTGAATCCTCCTCTTTAATTTAATATAATTGAAGAAAGATAATTATTCAATCTCTTTTTAAGGGGCCGATTCTATTTTTATGAGGAGGAAAGTGAAGATTTTTTATTAAGTGAAAGACCAAAAAAAGAGCCGTCCTTTATTTTCTCAGGGATTTAAGGTATTTTGAAGCATGGTGAAAGAGAAAATTTTACGAAATAACCTCTATATCGGTTTACTCGTACTCATCACATCAGAAATCCTCCTTATAAAAAATATTCCTTTCATGAAGACTTGGTTTTTTTGCTTTGCCTGGTGGTCTTTCATCACAATAGTCGATAGCTTAAATTTCAGAAAAAGAGGGCACTCTCCGCTTTCTGATTCCCCGAAAGGTTTTCTTTTTACAGCATTCATCTCTGTCTTCGTTTGGCTTATTTTCGAGCTTTTTAACTTGAGGTTAAAAAATTGGACTTACCATGAACTGCCCCACTCCTTCTGGAAACGATGGCTCGGCTTCTTTATCTCCTTTGCCTCTGTGATTCCTGCAATACAAGAATTAGCTCTTTTTTTCGAAAGTTTTCTTAAGAAGGTGAGGAAATTTATTCCTTTTCAAGTAAAAGTAACCAACCGCTTGCTAAGCGGGTTTATTGTCTTGGGAGTGTTTTCAATTCTCTTGCCACTCTCATGGCCCAAAATTTTTTTCCCTCTAGTCTGGATCTGTTTTATCCTGGTTCTTGAACCGATTAATTACTGGCTGGAAAATGAGACTTTCTTAAGAGAATTAGAGGGAAAAAGATGGACCAAAATATTGAGCTGGTTACTGGCTGGCTGTACAGCTGGTATTTTTTGGGAACTCTGGAATTTCTGTGCCGAATCTCACTGGCAATACTCACTTCCATTTCTCAATTTTTGGAAGGTCTTCCAGATGCCTGTCATTGGCTACACGGGTTTTCTCCCTTTTGCCCTTGAAATCTTTGCTCTCTACCAGTTTATCTATTGGTTAAATAAAAAATTTAAAGGGAAGATTGTACTTAAAAGCCTTGCGTTTATTTTTTTACTGCTATTCTATGCCACCAGTTTTTATTTAATCGATATGTTCACTCTCGTTCGTTAGCCCCTAATAATTCTAAACATATCTCGAAACATCGTCCCAAGGAGCAATCATCAACAGAATGGTTTCATTTGACTATTTGTGAAGCAAAGACAAGCTCTAGATTGTACTCTTCTGCAAGATAGATATTTCTCTCCAGGGCTGCAATGGTTTCATCAGTAGGGTGGCAAATACCAATTGAGCTTCCATGCTGCTGGGCATAGAGGAAAAGGTCAATCATTTTTCTTTTTATGTAACCTTCATCACTAATCGAATCCAGAAAAATATGGCGACGAGCTGAGGGAATTCCCATTTCCTGAGCCATCTTGAAAGCTACTGATCTGCTCGTTGTCAGGCTGTCAATAAAGAAAAGACTTCTTTCTTTTAATTGCTCAAGGATAATCCGCATGATTATTCCGTCAGCTGTAATCTTTGAACCCATGTGATTATTAACACCCTTGACATAAGGTACTTGGAGAAAGTTTTTTACCAGAGCCTCTCTAATTTCTTTCCCACTCATTCCAGAAAGGATTATTCCCTCATAGTCCTCCTCTCCACGGTTGTTAACTGATTGAAGGGGGAGATGAAGCATTACTTCCAGGCCATTTTCATGTGCTATTTCAGCTGTTTCTCCTGCATAGGGACTGAAAGGAAGAATAGAAAAAGTTAGAGGCTTTTCCAACGAAGTTATCTTTTCCGCAGCATATAAACTGTATCCCATGTCATCAACAATAATAGCCACTCTATTTTTTCGAAGCTTCTGGCTCTTTCCTCTGGCCTCTTCTATGTCCTCAAGGTTTTGCTTCGAGCAAGAAAAAAGAATAACCAGATTTTCCTTGCTTCTGGCTTGAATCTCCCATAAGTACAATTTTTTTTCTCTAGTTTCCTGTTCCTCCCTTTTTATAACAGACGAGTGTATTTTCTCGAACTCTTGGACTAAAGTATTTTCAAGGAGACTATACACTTTCAAGGGCAAGTCAATCTTAATATGGAGTTTGTGCTTCCTATCTATATACTGGTGAATTGTGCGAGTGTCCACTTCATAGGAAGATAAAATCCTCAGAATAATCCCTTTCAATTCCTCCTGAGAAAGGGTGGCGTTCTTTTTTTCTATCAAGGAAGAGAAAATATACGACTTCTTGCCCTCTTCCCAGTTAATGTAGTCTAAAGCGAGAGCTGAAAAAATAGCAAGAAAAGTAAAAAAAAGGATAACCAAGGAAGGAAAAGCCCTAATCCTCTTTATTTTCAAAGGACTAGTTTTTTCCATCTATTACGGGCAATGGAGAATATCTAGTGTCTTATCCAAGTATGATTCAAAGCTCTGATCTCTTAAATCAATTTTTACTTCAGGCTCAACTCCCTTTTCCCATAACTTCTTGCCTGAATTAAGGTGAAAGACACCTGTAGTAAGAAGCAGACCGCTACCATCCGCAAGAGGAAAAAGTTCTTGTTTTCCTGCCAGACCAAGGGTAGGAACTCCCACAACCATAGCTTGACGCATTTCTTGGAGAACAGCAGCTACTACCTCTCCAGGGCCAACTGTTGCCTGATTTACCCAGATTGCTAACGGTACCTTTTTGAGGATAGCATCTTCAGAAGAGGAAAGAATCTGTTTAGCTTCTCTATGCTTTTCGAGGTAACCAATTTTATTCGCTTTCAAAAAGAGATTGATAAACTTTGAAGCCTCTTCGATATCACCTTCATGGCAGTTTCTTACGTCTAAAATAAGAGTTTTCTTAAGGGATCTTGTAACTGGCATAATTTCTTTCTTTATCATCTTCACGCAAGGAGGGAAGAAGTGGTGTATTTTTAAAACCTTGCTTCCACCATTAGCATCAGATAAAGCATAAGGCTTTTTAAAGAGCAATGTTCTCTCCAGAACTACTTCTTGCGTTTTAGTTCCTCTTAGAAGCCTTATGTTTAATGGCTTTTCTTCTATATCTTTAAGATAAAGCTTCGTCTCTATAAGACTCATTATCATTGTCGATTTATCATCTAACGCACTGATAGCATCGCCTATCCTAATACCCTTTTTCTCCGCTGGAGAATCTTCGATAACTCCGATAACTACAGGAAATGAGCCGTATCTTTTGGATAATACAATTCCTACATCCATCAATTTTGCCTCTTTTTGCTTTGTAAACTTGACTACATTATCTTTATCTAAATAACTGGAGACAATATCAAGGGAATCAATCAACCCCTTCAAAGCTCCCATCATAGTTCTTTCTGGACTCACCTCTTCAATGTAATCCCTTTTGATGAGTCCAATGACATTCCCGAGTAGTTCGAAGCTTTTATATGGAGAATTTTTCGATGTAACTCCCGGCAAAAAGCCTCTCTCGAAAAGGAAGAACAGAGAAGCTAAAACTAGGACTCCAATGAGAAACAGCTTTTCTTTTTTTATTGTCATTTCAGGTACAAATTGATTTTATCATCTTCTCTTCAACCATTGCAAGGGATTCAGGGGCTTTGTTTTGAACCTAATTTCAAAGTAAAGGGATATCCCCTTAAAAGAACCAAAATCGCCAACAACAGCAATCGGCTCCTCAGCCTTGACCAAATCTCCCTTCTCCACTAAAAATTCCGCACAGTGACCATAAAGAGAATAATACGTCATCCCATGATCAACAATAATGAGATTACCGTACCCTTTAAAATGGTCGGCATAGACAACTTTGCCAGAGTGGACAGCTTTGATAATGGTCATATTTTTATTTGGAGCAACTTCAATTCCGTTGTTTAAGGTCACAGTCTTGAATATCTTATGTCTTTGAAGGCCAAAATTCGTAACAATTTTCCCTTCAAGAGGCCAGGGGAGTTCTCCTTTCCTCTCATATAATGGAACAAAAGGAAAGGGGAAACCTTTCTCTACCTTAACTAATTCTTTTATTAGATTCTGGAGCTGTTGAGCTCTCTCTCTTAACTCTTTAAGAGCCTGAAGGTGAGTCTTCTTATTTTTTTCGATTTCTTCAATAAGAGCTCTGTTCTTATTCTCCTGGTCTTCCAACTCGCTTTGTTTCTGCTGTGCATCATGGATTAGTTCAGCTATCTCTTCTGTTTTAAGCCTCTGATTCCTCTCGAGAGCACTCAGTTGATCCAACGTATTTAAGTAATCTGATACTACTCTATCCTGATGCTGGGCCAAAAGAGTAAGATTTTTACCTTCAAAAAAAAGGGTTTTGACATCTCTTGCCTGAAGGATGAACTCAAGAAAGTTGAATTCCCCAAATTTATACAGAGTAATGAGGATCTTCTCGATTGATTTCTTCTCTCTCTCCAATTTTGCCTTCAAGGAAGGGATTCTCTTCTTTATAGAAATAAGTTCACTGTTTGCTTTTTCCAACTGGAGATTGTAGAGAGATATTTCTTTCCTGATTAATTTCTTCTTTAAACCTATTCTATCTAACTTTGAAAGGAGAGTGGACTGTGCTTTCTCTTCTTCCAAGATTTTTGATTTGAGATCATTTATCTGTAAGGCAATTTTCTGCAATCTTTCTTCATACTCAGAAACATCTTTTTGAGGAAAGACAGGTACAAGGAAAAAAAATACTACAGCCAAAAAAAGGGAAAAGACTTTTTTCATTGTTTATCCATTCATGACTTTATTCTAGAAATTGTTCCCTTCTCTTCCATAAAAATATTTCGTCGTTACTCTACCCACTAATCCAGCCAAAACGATAATGGACAACAAGTTGGGAAAGGCCATGAAAGCATTAGCTATATCTCCAATGTACCATACAATGTTCAGATGAGGTCCCTGAATGTTTGCACCAATGAAAAGAAGAATAATAAAAGCAATCCTGTATGGGTAAATTATCCGAACACCAAAGATGTACTCTAAGCATTTCTCACCGTAATAACACCATCCTAAGAGCGTCGAATAGCCGAAAAGGAAAGAACTCAACGCGATTATGTACCCTCCGTATGGTATGACTGAGCTAAAGGCCGCTGCTGTTAAGGCTGTGGAAGTTAATCCCTCTGGTGCGCCAAAAGCAGCCGTTTTAAGATACATTCCCGTGATGACAATTGTTAATGTAGTAAGCGTATTGACAACGAGAGTGTCGATAAATGTTCCAGTCATGGCGATTAGTCCGTTTCGAGAAGGATCTGAGGATTTAGAAGCAGATTGGGCGATTGCAGCTGAACCTAATCCAGATTCATTAGAAAGAAGCCCCCTTCTTACACCAATACTGATAGCCAGCCTTACAGATGTTCCAACCATGGCTCCTCCAACAGCCTTTACAGTGAAGGCGGACTTGAAGATGACAGTAAATGCGGCAGGAATATTGGATATATTAGCCAGGATAACAACTGTAGCTCCTACAAAATAGAGGATAATCATAGTCGGAACCAACCGCTCTGAGACTCCCCCAATTCTCTTTATTCCTCCCAGAATAACTGCTCCTACCATGGTGAATATTACTAGCCCTGTTAGCCAAAAAGGGACTCCAAACTGATCATTAAAAGTCAAGGCCATGGAATTGGATTGGGCCATATTCCCTGTCCCAAAAAGACAGGTGAAGGCACCACAGATTGCAAAAAACATACCCATGAATTTGGCCAGACTCTGGTTTTTAATCCCGTAGCGAGCATAATACATGGGTCCGCCGGACATTTCCCCCCTTACATTCTTTATCCTGAATCTAACCCCTAAGAAACCTTCAGCATACTTAGTAGCCATACCGAAGAAGCCGGCTATCCACATCCACATAGGAGCACCTGGCCCGCCGGTAGCAATGGCTGTAGCGACACCTGCAATGTTTCCATTGCCCACAGTGGCAGCAAGGGCGGTCATTAAAGCTGCATAAGGAGAAATATCTCCCTCTTCTTTTTCAGACTCATCTTTATGAAGCGCTCCCCGAAGCACCATCTTAAGAGAAAGGATTAACCGCCTGACCTGAATCAAGCGAGTGAGGATAGTGAGCATTACCCCGATTATAAAAAGGAGGACAACCATCAAGGGAAACCATATAAAATCACTCGTCTCTTTAGTGAAAACGAGGGCTTTATCAAGAAGAGAAAGAGAAATTGGGAATTCTAGCTCCAGCGTCTCGGCTTCATCCTGGATTTCAATTTCCCTCTCTACAGGATATACACTGTAGAGGTCCATCTTGATGATGTATTTGCCCACTTCTAGATCTCTGTATGAAAAGTTTCCCTGTTCATCGATTTCGGCCTTGGTGTAACTCTCTGCCCCTAAAGGCCGGAGGAGAATAGCTCCATGAGAATAGGGCTTCTTTTCAGGAAGAAGAGTAACTTTGCCCTTGATATCGGCAGCCTTGAGAGTATTAAGATTTAATAGACAGCTAAAAAGAAAAAGATTTGCTAATAACTTCTTCTTCACTAATTTTCCTTATTCAACGATAGTTTTTATGAAAATTAAAATGATAATAATGGCAATGGGAGAGAGAAACTTAACAGAAAAAATCCAGAAAGGCCTGATCTTGAATGTTGGATTTCCGGAACTGATTTCCTGGATAGCTTTCCTTACACTCCAGACATAACCAAGAAACAAACATATCAAGAGAGATCCCAGAGGCAAAGATATATTTACAAATATAAAATTAAATATACCGAAGAAATCAATACTGGTAAAAATTTTCATTCCTCCGAATGAGAGAGCAGATGGAATTCCAATCACAAACGACACAAAGCCTAAACAACTGGCAGCCTTTATTCTCGACCAGTTCCGTTCATCAACAAAATAAGCCACCGGAACTTCAAGGACAGAGATGGTCGAAGTTACAGCTGCAATGGTAAGAAGAGCAAAGAAGAGTGTTCCAAATACATAACCTCCAGGAATTTGTGAGAAAATAATGGGAAAGATTTTGAACACAAGGCCAAATCCACCCACATCCCCTGGCTGCCCAGCAAAAGCCAGAGTGGGAAAGATGATAATCCCGGCAAGAAGAGCGACAAGAGTATCAGAGAAAGAAACCCATCCAGCTGAAGACACAAGGTTATCCTTTTTGGAAATGTAACTTCCGTAGGTAATCATTGTCCCCATACCCAGGCTTAAAGAAAAAAATGCTTGTCCTAAGGCATAAAGAATAACAGTCCCGCTGAGCTTGGAGAAGTCAGGTTTGAGATAAAACACTATACCCTTCTCTGCCCCCGGAAGCATTAAGGCTCTTATTGCTAAGAATATTATCAGGAGAAAGAGTATGGGCATCAGAAACTTTGTCCATCTTTCTATTCCTTTTTTTACTCCTTTGGAGATGATAAAACTGGTGATACTCACAATTAAAAGAAGCAGGAAAATTACCAGTAAGGGATTTGAGGTGAATTCTGTAAATATTCTATCAGTGTGTTGGCTTGTAATGTCACCCCTGAACGCACCAGTAGCTGTTTTGACCATGTATCCTACAGCCCATCCTGCAACAACAGAATAGAAGGAAAGGATACAAACACCTGTTATAACTCCAAGATAACCGATAAATTTCCAGGGAGAGCGGGGCTTAATGTATTCAATAGCGCCAACTGGGTTTTTCTGAGTATGGCGTCCGATGGTTAGCTCTGCCAGCATAACAGTAAATCCGATCAGAGCCACAGCCAGAATGTAAACTACGACAAAGACTGCTCCTCCATTTTGACTTACTACTGTCGGGAATCGCCAGATGTTGCCCAACCCTACAGCAGAGCCAGTAGCTGCGAAAATGAAAGCAATTTTAGATCCCCATGCTCCTCTTGTACTTTCTTTCTGGCTGTCCATTCCTGTTTCCTTTTTTCCGTATTTTTTATCACAAACAATTGCGATTGTAAAAGAATTAATTCAAGTATAAATTTAGGAGAATAGAATAAGCTTTTTTCAAGTGAATCCAATTTTTCTGAATTGAAGTTTATGAATATAAGGGACATTATATGCTAAAATAAATGAAGGAAATCTTGCAGATTTATAAGAACAAACCTAAATTTTACAGTCGAATACTCAGTTTCCTATCTTCCCTCATCTTCCATGCTGCCCTGTTCTATTTGTTGGTTTATCTATTTCCTCCCATCAGCATCATTACCTTTGAACAGAAAGTGAGAGATGTCATTATCGTTTCTCCTGAAAAACTTTTCCTGCCAAATCTTGAAGAAGAGCTGCCTGAGATTAATAGTATCGATGAATTCCTGGTGAGAAGAGCACAGGAAAGAAAGTACGGAATTTTAAAGGTTAGAAATAAAGCCGAAGGAGAAGAAATAAGTAAAGATATTCAAGATGAATCAGGTGAAATACCTCTCAATCCGAGATTCCCTTCACAGTTTAGGATAGACAAGACTTTTGCAAGGAAAAAGAATGCCACTTTAACCTATAGCTTTGACTTTTCTCTTAAGCCAAGAAAAGAAGAAATTACATTCAGGGAAAAAGAAAAAGTCACTGAAAAGGAAGTCCCAGATCTTTCAAAGTATATTCACTCCGATTATCCACATGCCCGCTATACTGGAACCCATCATTTCTCCCCGAGCTTAAGAAGAGGAAATATCCTTGGCACAGGGAGTGCTACTTCTCGTATTATAAACATCGATATCTCCCAATGGGCAGAAGGTGTAATTCACCAAATTCAGCAGAAATGGTCAATTCCTTACTCACACCAAATCAATGAAAAAGACATGGTGAAAATTCTTGTTGTTGTCCAAAAAGATGGAAATATTTTATCCGCTAAAATTATCGACTCTTCCCGAGCGGAATTATTTGATCAAGCTGCATTAAAGGCTATAAGCCTGAGTTCACCTTTGCCCAAATTGCCGGATGACTTCCCGTACGAGAATCTAGAAATCTTTTTTGTGTTTCAATCGCAATAATGAGAAAAATTATTCCTCTCTTGATAATTCTTATGGGTTTTCAAACTGGGTTGCTTGCAGACTGGAAGACTGAAATTTCTGGCTATTTTAACAAAAAAAACGATTATCGAGGCGCTGCAGATTACCTTTTAAATTCCTTTGAAACTGTTAATGAAAAAGACAAAGCCATAGTTTGCGGCTTGCTGGCCTTTTCCTTTAGTATGCTTAACGATAAGAATAATGAATATAAGTGGTTAGGAGAATATTTTGAAACATACGGTGGGTACGGCACCGGCTTCAATTTTTTGGATGTAACAACAAATGCAGCCATCTTGGATTACATTAAAATATGGAAAGGCAAATATCCATTGGTGACTGAGATCGGTCTAATAGATAAAGATTCATCCTATAATTCTGCTTCTCCAGCTATATTAATCATAGGAATAGAAATAATGAATAACGCCCATTACAAATTATCCGATGAAAAAAATATTCTTGAAGGTGGCCTTTTTATGAAGGGTTTTAATTCTCTCAGTATAAAATCGGGTGATATATTTGAAGGCAGTGGATCACATTTCTATTTTTTAGACCTCAAAGCAGATGATTTTAGTCTAAGAAAAGAGATTGAAATTGATATTAAAATGGACACTTTTAGAAAAGAAAAAAAACCCGAAAATAAAGTCATGAATCGAGAATACCTAATATCAATGTACATCGGAGATAAATTAGTTGCTTCCGCCAGAAAGTCGGCTCAGACTTCTATCCCTCTTAAGATAGATATACCTCTTGGAAAGGGCCGCTTTGCTCCCTACGGTCCAGTCGATCCCCATGATAGGCCTGATCCGTTTTCCAGTTCATTCTCAATATTCAATGCAGTGGCAGGTATATACAACTTGGCAAAAGAATTAAAGAAAGGAAAAGAGAGAGAAAAACTCACTCCCTCAATTCAACCCAAGAGGCAAATTACAGTAACGTTCGTGAAAAAAATTTCCGAAGGAGCTGATAAAAGAGTCAGTGCTATCATTACCCTTAAAAAAAAGAATGTAAAATTTTTCCCTCTACATTTTTGAGGCAATCCGCTCAATTTTCATCTGATGGTATGCTAATAAATTCACTATGCTCTGGCTTTTATAAGTTCTTCTGTTTGTAAAAAGCAGTGAAGCTCTTACAACTTTTAATCAAAAACTAAGTAGAAAAGAATTTATTATTATACCTTCCTAATTGAACCGAATTTAAATGAATTTATTTTTTCAGGTATTTTTCAAGCCAGATGTGTATTTCTTTCCACCAGCGCACATTATTCTGCGGCTTTGAAATCACATGTCCCTCATCGGGAAATACAACCAGACTTGAGGGAATTCTCTGTCTCTGAAGAGCGGTGAACAACTGCAAGCTTTCCGCGAAAGGGACTCGATAGTCAAGTTCGCCATGAGTTACTAAAGTAGGAGTCTTGAAATTCTTAGCGTGAATGTGGGGTGACCATCTTGTATAGAGATCAGGTTCCTCCCAGGGACTTTTCCCCATATCCCACTCAGGAAACCACAATTCCTCTGTTGCCCCGTAAAAACTCGTCAAATTATACAAGCCGGCATGACTGACTATGCACTTAAACCGATCAGTCTGCCCCATGATCCAGTTTACAGAATAACCTCCAAAAGAGCCGCCAATGGCTGCCTGTCGTAATTCATCAACAAAATCATAATGCTTAAAAACAAAATCCAAGCCCTTCATTAGGTCCTCAAAGCAGCGACCGCCATAATCTCTGCTCACTTGCTCCCGAAACGTAGAACCGTATCCAGTACTCCCTCTCGGATTGATAAAAACACCTACATAACCTGGAGAGGATACTAATTGAAAAGTAAACCACGTGGTCATAAACCTGTCTGCCCACATATTCTGGGGACCCCCGTGGATGGTGAGCACAACCGGGTATTTCTTCTTAGGATCAAATCCAGGGGGTCTCAGGATAAAACCATGAACTTTTGTGTTTTCAGCACCTTCGAACCAGAATTCTTCCAACCTTGGAAGCTCTAATTCTTCTAAAAGTTCTTCATTGGTAAAGGTAAGCTGAACGGCTTCTCCACCGGCGGTAGGTATAGTAAATAACTCATTAGGCATATATTTGTATGAACGAACAAAGACCAAATTTCTCCCATCCGGAGTAATAGTAATCTGACTATTGTAACCAACACTGGTTACTTTCTTTATATTTGCTTCTAAATCGACTCTATATATAGAACGACGTCCTTCATCACGAGTGATAAAAAACAGCATTTTACTGTCAGAAGACCAGAGAATTTGTTCTACTGAGCGGTCAAGATCATCTGTTAAGCGAATATGTTTCTCCTCTCTCCTATCATAGACAACCAAGCATTTCCTGTCTGATTCATACCCAACCTTCTCCATTGCTGCATATGCAATGTATCGTCCATCAGGTGAATAATGGGGATGAGTATCTAGAGCCGGGTTAGATGTGATATTTTCTTCTTCAAGCGTTTCTGTATTTACAACGAAAATATCGTGATTGGTGCTCGCAGCGAGCATGGGATCTTCATTTTTTACATAACAAATTTCCTTTCCATCCGGAGAGATGTCGAAGTCATGGTCGCTCGACAATGATACTGGTGGAGTATCGAAATCTCCGGGAGTGCAATCCTTCATAGCCCCATCTTCTATGCTCACAAGGAAAACATGATTCCTCTCATCTCCGAGCCACCTGTCCCATTGCCGGAAGAGCAGTCGATTGATTGTACGTGCTTCACATTTTGGCAGCTCATCCTCTGTCCATTTTTCTCTTTCTTTCTTTTCTCGGGGAAGAACTCTTGAACCACACACAATATATCTTCCATCTTTTGTCCAGATAGGAGAGTACAAACCAGTCTCTGAAGAGGTAACTTTTTGAGCCTCTCCCCCATCAATCCTGATTAGGTACAAGTTGGCCGTGCCATCTCTTGTAGAGATAAAAGCAATTTTCTCTCCATCTGGCGACCATCTCGGCGAATGATCCGACTTGGGACTTGTGGTTAACTGTACTGGCTTCCCACCGGAAACAGGAATGAGCCAGATATCGCTGTTGAATCGATTTTCCTTTAAATTAGGGACAGAAACAGTGTATGCAATCCATTTTCCATCCGAAGATATTTGTGGCTCTGATATCCTCTTAATTTGATACAAGTCTTCTGGAGTCATCGGACGCTTGGAAAACGAAAAGACTGAAGTAAGTAAAACAAGAATCACAGTACAAGAAGCTATAATATACCTTCTCATTTAAACCTCCTATCTAAATTTTCTCTCTAAATTTATTAAACATTGCCCTTCTTTCGCATAAAAAACAATTATCTTCCTCAATTTCTAATCCTTTGTTTAAAACTTCGGACATAAATAACCTTTCTCTTCATACCTCACGAGAAATCAAAATCTTTATTTACCCGCGCTTGCTCCCTATCTCTAAGCTGTATAACCTATAAAAAATTCTGTGTCAATGGAAACGGGAAAGTATGAAGACAGGGCAAATAATAAGGGTAGGCTGACCCTGATTAAGAAAACAATTGAATAATTACCTCTTCCCCACTAGAATCATATTCTAGAGCGAGAAAGGAGGTCACTCGAATGCCAACTGTGGAGATAAAACCAGATGTCTATTGGATTGGTGTTAACGACAGGACCACAGACCTTTTCGAAGGCCTATGGCCTATCACCAAAGAAGGCGTTTCTTATAATTCTTATCTAATTAACGACAAAAAAAAGACGATCATCGACCTAACAAAGTCATCCAAGGCAGATGAATTCTTTGCTCAAATTAGTGAAATTACCGATATTTCAAAGATTCACTATATAGTCATAAACCACATGGAACCAGATCATTCAGGTCTCATCAGGACTTTCAGAAAAATTTCACCTCAAACTACTATCCTCTGTTCAACCAAGACAAAGGAGATGTTAGACAATTTCTTTTCGATCAGAGAAAACATTCAGCTTGTTAGTGACGGAGATACTTTATCACTAGGGAAAATGACGTTGAAATTTTTTTCCACTCCCTTTCTCCACTGGCCTGAAACCATGATGACTTACGAGACATCCCATCGAATTCTTTTTCCATGTGATGCCTTTGGAAGCTACGGAGCTATCCGAGGAGCGATATTTGATGATGAATGTAAACATTTCGATTTCTACCAGAAGGAAGCACTACGCTACTACGTAAACATTGTTGCTAAATTCAGTCAAAGGGTCTTGTCGGCCATTAATAAGTTATCCGATGTTCAGATAGAAGTAATCGCACCATCTCACGGTCTTATCTGGCGTAAAAACATCACCCTCATCGTAGATCTCTACAAAAAATGGGCTTTATATGCTACGCAGAAGACAGAACCAGGCATAACCCTTATTTACGGCTCAATGTATGGAAACACGGAGATGATGATGAACGCTGTTTCTCAAGGAATCTCTCAAGTAGGCCTCCCTCTTGAAATATTTGATGCAGCCAGGACTCACGTAAGCTACATACTCCCTTCCTTGTGGACAAAGTCAGGAGTTATGATCGGTGCGCCTACCTATGAAGTATCCCTCTTTCCTCCTGTAGCAGAGGTATTGAACATGGCTTTCCATAAACGCATCCTCAACAAGAAGGTGGCTTGCTTTGGAAGCTACGGATGGAGCGGTGGCGCCACACGGCACTTTAGTAAAATTATCGAGCCTTTAAAATGGGAAGTAATGGAATTGTTTGAATTCACAGGAAGTCCTACCAAAGAAGAACTCAAGAGAGGAGAAGAATTCGGCGCAAAATTTGCACAATTGATTAAGGAAGGAAATTGAAAAAATATTTGAATCCTGAAAATTCTGTGCTATAATGAAAATAAGCTTCCTTTGGCCGGCTGGAGAAAGCTTCCTCCCACCTTGAAAATCATATCATTTTTCCCTTTTCTGCTGTTAAACAGCCGGCATATTTCTTATTACTTATAATGACTACACATTTGCAATTCAGAAAAAACTTGCATGCTGTGAGTGATGCATCGTTTATAACCAGACTTTACTGCTTGGCCTTCTTGATTATCTCAGTTAATATCCAAGTAAATAAGATAGCTTGAAAAGAGGGTGGAAGACCTTTATATTTATCAGCATGAAATGTCCAGGGCAGGATACACGCAGCTGGAAACCTGATGACATCTTTGAAATCGGGTGTCCTTTCTGCGGCATTGCTATTGAGTTCTTCAAGGATGACACAAGAAGAAGATGTAAAAACTGTAATAAGTTGGTTCCAAATCCAAGAATTAATCTTGGATGTATTGAGGGATTTATATGCAGAGCAGTGTGCGGGGCCAGAGCTTGTGAAAAAAATTAAAAAAGAAAAATAATCCTATTTTATGTGTTTCAGAGCCTCATCCACAGCATCGAGCAGGGATTTTGCCGATATTTTCAACCCTACTGCATTCTTCATCCACAGTTGGGGAATAATTTTTCCCGCAACACACATGTTCTCCATTTCTTCCCCGAGGTTCTTCCCCTCAAGGTATTCTCCAATCTGAAAGGCTATTATATGACCCAAGGGGTAGTCTGGAAGATAAAGAGCTCCATCAATCATGTGGGAATAGATGGCGAGAATGGGTTGGTCTTTGATACCAAAAACATCAGCATAGTACCTATTCCATACATCCTTGGCGATTGAGATAACAGCGTCTTTCAATTCCTTTGGGGTGGCATCCGGGTTTTTATAAAGCCAGTTCCAGGATTTCATATCCACAAGTGATACTCCCATTATCTCGTAAGTGTTCCATAAATCATCAAGGGCTTTCAGGTGTTTAATATTCCTGTCCTCTATTTTTATACCGAGTACATCGAGATCCTTTTCCTGAAAGACAAAGGCAAAAGCCTCTGTAAAGGCAGTGTTTGGAACTCCGCTAAGCATGTAGTAATCGACTTTCTGGAGGGTAAGCGTTTGTTCAACGCAGTGGCCTAACTCATGCATTGCAATATTAAATCCCTTATAGTTCATTCCCTTCTTGGGAATCCTCGTTCTCAGATGAGCCTTTTCTGACTTCATGTCAGCACCCCAGGCATGACCTGCTCCTCTTGCGGGATCAACTGCAATTTTAGGGGCGATAAATTTTGCCTGCTCAGGGGAAAATCCTAATTTCAATAGGATGTTCTCTATATCCCTTTCGAAGGCCCCTATGTCTGGATACTTCTTGGCCACAATTTTATCAAGCTCTTCTTCTGAAATTGTGCTGCCTGATTTAAATCCTGTGTACCAGATATCAAAGGGATAAAGTTTTCTTCCGATCCTTTGACTTATAAGTTTCCCAACTTTCCTTACCTGAGGGGAGGAAATAAAACTCGTAAACAACTCTTCAACTTCTGCTTCGGGAATTTCTCTAACTGCTTCAAACTTCCTCTTTATATGGGAAGGGAGAGCTGGATAGTAAGGATCAAGTTTCCTCATTGCTCTATAAGCGCTGAGAAAATGATGAAATCTAGTGAGGGGTTCTAGTTTAAATTTTATTTCTTTGCCTTCTTTATAGACTTTATTCTCAAAGGGATTCCATGAGTATTCATCACTGTTTACAACAATTTCTGGTATTTCCTGTTTTATAATTCTAAGCATGACTTCAAATATCATCTTCTGCTTAAAAAGACCGTTTGGATCATTGTATTTCGCCTTGAGCTCATCCCTAAGTCCCCAGTGACTGATGAGTTTTAAATCTTGGGGGAAATATGATTTGTTTTTCTCATCAATTAATTTTCCCATGTATATGTTGTATTCTGAAATATAAGTATCTGCTTCGGTCATGGTCTTAGAAATCGTCTGGTAGATTTGGGCTGGAACTCTCGAAATAAACACATCTCCCATTCTCGCATACGCCCACTCCTTCCTGCTCCATCGCGGGCCAAGCTCTGTCTTCTCAGAGAGGGAATAGTAGGGAAAATTCAAAAGAATGAAGAATGCAATTTTATTTTTAAAAAAATCTTCAGAGAGGTGAGCTGATGGATCAAATTGGCCGAATATCATGTCCATAGGAAGAATTTCTCCCCAGTCAAGATGAAGCGGCCTTTTTAAGTCAAGCATTATTTTGTTGAAATGCCCATAAAGCACCTCGTAGTTCGTCTCAAATCTTTTAAAGCTCACATCGAGCAATTCTGGAGACCCGATAAAGTAATGTTCACAAAATTGTCTAAAATCCTCTAGACTCCCATCTTCTTTTTCCCAGAAGTAAGCTGCTTGATCTACACCCTTTTCAATCCTGAATTTTTGCTCTTCTCCATGCTTTTGAAGGAGTAAGTTTTTAACTTTTTCTTTTGTTTTACTTCCCACAAACGCCTCCTCTCCTTCAAGATAATCTATTGAAAAAATGAAGGCTATGATAAGGAAAATAAAGATAACTTTTTTCATATATAACCTCCTTTAATATTGATCTCCCACTGGAGCATAGTGAATTTCCCTCTTTCAACTCAATGATTTTCTTACAGAGGAATAATTCCTTATAGCAAAGGACAATATTGAAGTCAACTGGCGGAATTATCTTTTTTAGGTATCTAAGATTAAACTACTTTTCCTGACTTGACATCTCCTTTTTTTCTGGCAGTATAAATGAGGCAAATGAAATCTACGCTGTTATTCCGCCTGGGAGGCCTGGGAGACTTGATGGTCGTTTTGCCCTCAATATACCTTCTGCGAAAAATTCACCGCGCCTCTTTTCTTACGCTCGTATGCAGGGAGGAATACGGCCGGATTCTTAAAGAAGCTGCCGTTGTTGATTCTATTATATCTATCAGCGATCCAAAAATTGCTCCCCTTTTCGAATCACCTCCTTACCCTGAAGAGCTTGCTCAGTGGCTGAGAAGATTTTCTTTTATATTGGGCTGGATGCAAAAAAAGAGCAACCTTACCCTCGAAGAGTATTTCCTTTCTTTGAAACAGAAAAGATGCCATTTTTTTATTCATGATCCAGATTATAGAGGCCCGATAAGCACATTTTTTTTCGAAAAAACTCTTGAATTTCTTAATGGGGAAAAAAGCTCAACTCTTCCCTTCAGTGATTGCACACTCCTTCCCCTGAGCTCACACCAGAAAGATGAGGGAGTAAAGCTTCTTGGGGAAGAGATTTTAAAGAAAGGTGATGAGATTGCAGTCGTTCATCCTGGAAGCGGAAGTGAGAGTAAATGTTGGCCATTGGATAATTTCTTTAAAATAATCCTCAAGCTTTCCCAAAGGGGGTTTGGGGGAACTCTTGTAACGGGAATGTCAGAAACTAGAATTGAAAACAGGCTGAAGAGCACCAATTTCCCTGCTGGATGGGTATGGCTCCAGAACCCACCCCTCATAAAGCTTTCAGGTTTACTATCAAGAGCAGCTATTTACCTAGGGAACGATTCAGGAGTTACCCACCTCGCAGCAGCCTGCGGAACAGATGTTGTGGCTCTTTTCCGGAAAGACCTGGAATCTTACTGGAAGCCGTTTGGCAGAGTTGCTGTTCTGAGCAGTGAATCAGTTTATGATATAGGTCTGAGTTCTGTCTGGGAAACTATAACCAGTATACTGAGGTGAAGAGCTTTATTTACCTATTTAACCTATCCTTTATAATATTCCTTTCTTCCTAAATAAATAGTGAGGTGTAGTTTTTTAGTCTTCAGTGATATCCACCTGGATATTTTTTTTCTCCAGCTTCAATCCGAACCTTCAGCCAGTTTTGAGAAGGAGCGAGCGGGCAGGTAGCATAGGAAGTATAGGCACAGGGAGGATTGTAAGCTCTGTTAAAGTTAAGGTCCACTTTTCCATTCTCCTTTAAATCCGACACCATAAACCTTCCCGCACCATAGGTTTCCTTCCCGTTTGTTTCATCCTTGAAGATGAAAAAAAGCTTTTTATTTCTTCCTCCATTTCCTAAGGCAACCAGATGAAATTCCTGCCCCCCAATCTCAAATTTCACATATCCAGGAGAGGTCATTTCATTTTCGGTACCGATGATAGTTTCCACCGTAATGGTTTTTGGAGAGGAATGAGGAATAAATTCAGCCTCAACCCTAAACTCCTTTCTGGGAGGGAAAAAATCAAGCTTCTCGTATTTCTTGTATGCAGCGGCGTTTAAATCTCTGAGGCGTATTGCATACCGTTCTCCTCTTTTTATAATCCACATCCTCAGCTCACCCAATTCCAGGACATCTGGCTTCCCTTGATCATCTCCTTCAAGTAACATCTCTTTTATTTCCTTGCCCTCTGCTCTAATCCCTGCTCCTTCATTGGCTACAACTTTTATCTTTCCCTCTTTAAGGATAAACTTTCCTCCGTGAGGAGGAGCAGAAACAGAAGGAAGTACAACTTTATTCGAAGCAGCAGAGCCAAAACTGTTCTCTCCTTCTTCGAGCCAGAAAAGGCCCGCTATCGTCAGCCAGCTTGTTGGTGAACGCATCTGTTTATCCCGCAGGCCTCTCCACGTCATCTCCTCTTTTATAAAACTCTGATCCTCTTCACCAGCCAGGCCTGCTTTTAATTCTATGAATGATATTTGTAGAGAAAATAGAAAGAGAAGCGTTATCATCATCATTATCTGTTTTTTAGTCATAGCAAAGTCTCCTTCACTCTAAAATTCATATGTTTTGAGAATATTGATATATTTTCTAAAATGAATATATAATTTTCAAACCAGGCTCCTAATATGATGCTATTTCACTTTGATATGAATTGAGATTTGACGTGAAGAGGAGCTATTTTTTGACACGACATAACTCTTATAATACATTGAATAATCAACATTCTAAAGGGAAAAGAAAACACAGGTGAAAAGATTGTAACTAATCTCTTTGGAAGTAATAAAACTGGGAGCATTCATAATTCTGCTATCAATAAAAAATCGTATGTGCATCAAAAGAAAAGATAGGGTAAGGAGGAGTCTATGAAAAATTGGATCAAAATTCTTCTCTACCTTCTGGTTCTCTCATTTCTTGCTTCTCAGGTTTCATTTGCTGGCATATTTGACAAAGGAAAGTGGGAATTTAATATTCATTATTCAAAGTGGAGTTTAAATCTTGTGAGGGGCTTGATAGAGGATAAGGTGGGAGAACAGATGGAGGAGGAGTTTCAGGAAAACATCGAAGAGGACCATCCAGAGCTCGGAGCAGGGATTTATAGACAAGATATAAGCTTCGACTCAACTGGGAATAATTATGGCTTTGAGATTAGGTTCTATCCAAGCGGAAAAACCGGTTCTTTCAGCCTTGGACTTTCAATCGAGAAAACAAGAATGGAACTGGAATTAGAAGGAAATGTGAGAGATGATTTCAGTAATGGCTCATACATGGATGCAGTTGCTAATGGCACGGTTATCTTAGAGCCCCTTTCTGTCAACCTGAGCCTGAGTTGGGATATAAAGCCCTCTTGGAAAATTAGACCTTATTTCACCTATGGTTTCGGCATTTCTCCTGTAAAAGGGAATACTTCACTCTCGTACACTGGAAGATTTTACAATGCAGATAAAGATGAGTTTGAGGATGAATCTGATTCCGAGGAGAAGGATTTGAAGGATGTAGAAGATTTTATGAAATTTATACCAATTATTCAATTTAGTTTTGGTCTAAAAGGGGAGCTTGCTGAGAATCTATATATACTAGTCGATGCAGGATTGTGGACTGGATTCCTGCTAAGAGCAGGGGTAACGTATCGATTCTAATTAAATCAATTCATTGACCTAAAACGATATTTTATATAATATCTATATACATGATATGATATTGTAAGTTCCAGATGATTTTGGGGAGGATATCATGCTTAATAAAAAAATCATCCTTTTATTCTTAATCCTAGCACTTGCCTCTTTTGTATCATCCCAGGAATGCTTGAAGTGCCACCAGAAAATCACTCCTCGCATCGTTTCTGATTGGAAGTTGAGCTTGCATAGTCAGAATGATATCAGCTGCTCGGTATGTCACGGCGATACGCACTCCTCCAACAAAGATGTAGCTAATGTTAAAATACCAACGCCTCAGACCTGTGCTCTCTGTCATGAAGACCAGGTAAATCAATTCAAAGCAGGAAAACATGCCCTGGCCTGGGCTGCCATGAAAGCCATGCCTACTGCACACTGGCAGCCCATGGTACTGATGGAAGGAATGAAGGGTTGCGGCGGCTGCCACAAGATTGGATTGAAAACAGAGGAAGAAACAAACGTTTTAAAAAAGAACGGAGCTGGATTTGGTGTTGCCTCTTGCGATGCCTGCCACACTCGTCACATGTTCTCTGCTCAAGAGGCCCGCCAGCCTCAAGCCTGCCAGACCTGCCATATGGGTTTCGACCATCCTCAGTGGGAAATGTATTCATCTTCCAAGCACGGTGTTAGATATCTATTGAAACAGAGCAAGATTCTTCCTGAAAATGCAGCGGCACCAACATGTCAATTCTGTCACATGCAGGAAGGCAATCATGCTGTAAAGACAGCCTGGGGATTCCTGGCTGTACGTCTACCGATGCCAGAAGATAAGAAGTGGGCTCAAGATAGAGCAACTATCCTTCAAGCACTTGGGATTCTTGATCCCGACGGAAAGCCCACGGCCAGACTTGAGGTAGTGAAGGCTGCAGATGTTGCCCGTTTAACGCAGGAAGGCTGGCAAAAAGAGCGGGATAAAATGATTAAGACCTGCAACCAATGCCATTCAGTTAATTTTGCCAGGGCGGAGTTGAAAAAGGGTGACCGGATGATTAAAGAAGCTGACCATTTAATGGCTGAGGCCATCCGTGCTGTAGCTCAATTATATAAGGACGGTATAATTCCCAGAACAGAAACCTATGCTTATTCTTATCCTGACCTCCTGACATTTCGTGATGCACCCACTGCTATTGAACAGAGGTTGTTTGTAATGTTTCTCAAACATCGGATGAGAACATTCCAGGGAACATTCCACGCTAACCCGGATTATGCCTTGTGGTATGGTTGGAGTGAAATGAAACAAGACCTGACAGAAATTAAGAAAATGGCTGAGGAACTAAGGCGAGCAAAATAAAAGAGAGAAATAATAATCGCTTATATTCTTCGGAAAGGTTTCACTGTTCTTTAAGAATCAGTAATCATTAGTTGTATCCATTTGATTGTAATAAGGACACAAAGCCATCATCTTGCACTTTCGTGAATAAAAATATATAAATGAACCATGAAAAAGGTTTATTCCTTCCTCTGGCTAGTGGGTATCTTCGTAACATCTGCGGGTGGAATAGCAGCCTTTATTGTTCTCTTTGTCCTTGACTTTAACATCTACTGGTTAATCCTCTCTCCTATAATCTTTGCCCTTTATCAAGCACCTGCTGTTTTGTTATTCTGGCTTTGGAAAAAAAGAAGATTTGAAAAATGATGGATGTAGAATTCATGGGAGATAAACCAATCATGCAGTTCTACCAATCTATTCTAAAAGAGTACAAAGAGAAGTCACCTTCCCCCATAAAAATTGTCCAAGAAGAATAAAAGCTCTCCCCCTATTATTGTCCAGCCTGTCTAGACCTCACCTTAAAACAAAAAGTCACGAATCTCTTACCTTTTTGATTCTCAATGATTAACCTGGATTATTCACGAGTCGAGGTTGCCACAGATACAAGACATGGTTTGTGAAGCCTTGGTCGCCCACTGCGAACAGGCCATGGTCTCTGGTTTCCTCGGTGGACTATCTCCCGGATACGGCTCTTAAGACACTGGACCGCCCGCTTCGATGGTTTGGCTGCCAGATACCAGTTTTGCGGCGGTCTGCACCACCCTATCCCTTATTATTGGGATTCCGAGTGGCCGCTCTCCGCCTCCTGGCTTGGGAATCATGACCCGACGTACCGGCTGTGGCCTGTACGTCTTCTCTCGCAACTCCTTCCTGAGCCCCTCAATCCATTTCCCCAGCTCTTCCATTTCGATGTCCTTGAAGGTCACACCGTCTACCCCAGGCGCTCCTTTATTCATCCGCACCAGACGGTAGGCATGTTCCAGTATGTCTTTTCGGTACACCTTGTCGTAAAGCTGGTAGAAGCGAAACTCGGGCTCCTCCTTCGCCTTGATGTAAAGCTTCCTCTGGAGCCTCCGGATCTTATCGGGAGTTTTCAGGCCCATGCCAATCTCCTTTTCCTTGACTCCTTCGTAAAGCACCCAGAAGTGAAGCTCCTTCCCTCCACAGGCATTACCCTGCTTCCTCAGTACCGTGAGCCTCTCCGCCTCCCGAGCAGTCCGCAGCCTCTTGCTGCTTTGAGGACCGCGTCCCTCCTCTAGTCGGATCTCCCACGTTGCCCAATAAACCTTGCCCGCGTGCTGCTCCCATTACCCCGTTGGACCGCTATGGGTGCTTCCGTCGGTCACTTCCCCACAGCGCACCGGCCTTCCCCGTAATTCAGGCGGGCCGGCGCCCAAAACTTCACTTTCGAGGCCTGCTCGGGATTCACTCACGTTGCGGCCCGCTGGCTTGCTCATCCACCCTTTCGGTGAACGTCTGTCCCCAAGGCTTCCACAAGCTGGGTTACCCCGCTTATGTCTCGGGTAGCTACCGAGCCTTACCAACAGTTACTCCGGCGGAACTTTCATCCACTGGTCTATTGCGCCCTCGTGGCGCACTGAATAATCCAGGTTAATTAAATAACGGGTATTCTCCTTTACTTGGAAGGGGTATTAGTAGGAAAGTTTCTCTTGCCAAGATTTAACAGTATAAGAAGTGGAACCTCCATCTCCTATCACAGTATCCAAATTTTCTAAGGCCTCATCGTAGTGAATCTTGGCTTCGGACCTTACGTTAACATATTTAGCAATAACAGAGCCATATAAATCATAATTGCTGTCATAATTTACATTTGCTTTCGGAACATATAGTGCTCCCCAAAATTCAGTATTGGAATTCCACACCATATTTCCGTTGAAACTGTCGGTACCAAATACCAAGAGCTTTGTAGGATCCCTTGTTAGATTGTTTACTTGAGTGTTGCTCTTTTGCTCGAAGCTTCCTCCAAGATAAATTGTGACACTAACACCCTCAGCAATATCCAGTTGAGTATTACTCATCATCGTAAAATCCCCTGTTATATAAAGGGTAACATCAGCTGTAATAGTAACCTTAGAATTGTTATTGAGTACAAAGGATGTGTATTCTCCACTTTGGCTTATTGTATCTTGGCCTTCAATAGAATAATTTCCTCGGAAAGGAAGGCCCTCTGGAGAGGGAACCGAAGGTAATTCTTCTATGCTAAACAGTGCCTGCTTATTCCCATAAATATGAGCATTGCTTCTGGTGACTATAACCTGATCTGGATTGCTTTCATAACCTGAGATAGCATTTCCGTAGATTTCAGCATTTGAATATAAATAAATACAGCCAACATTAGTACCGTTCGTGCCGGTGTGCCCTTTAGAACTAACATTATCCCCGCCATAGATACCATCCCTAGAATCATAGCTATCAATTGTCGCATTTGAGTGCAGCTCTACTCCCTCATCCCCAAAAATTCCAAAATCAAAAATTGAGGAATCGCTACTCTCCTTTAACACTACTCCTATTGTCTTCCCGATTGTTGTAGAACCAGTGAAGAGAACCCTTCCCGTAGCTTCTATCACAGGATTTTCACTGATCGGGTCTCGCACCAGTATCTCAACGTTACCAATCACGTTTCCACCTGCAGCTTGAAATGAAGAAATATTCATTGTCCTCTCATTATTGTCTCCATCCCAACTTGAAATATCTCCGTACTTCAACTCCCAGATAGCTCTCTCAACTCCTGCTTCAGCCAAGGATAGAGCAGAGAGGGATTTATAGGATTTTTCCGTAAGGCGGTACTCAGAAGATAACTTGAACAGAAAAGGGAGCACAAGCAGTGTCAAGAAAGTAATGACTAAACAGGAGGCAATCAGTATATAACCCCTATCTTCCTGTGATTTTACCGTGGTCATCTTATTTTTTTACTCTCATATATTAAGTCGCTAAAAATAAAAAAAATTGAATTTTTTTCTCGCAGAGCCATTTTTTCTTAAATAATGCTTTAGGTATGTCGGCTTCTCGTTTCCATCAAACATTGTTCTCCTCCTATTATATCTGGCAGCTTCGAGCTTTCTGGATCATCCTGAGGTTGTTGGCAACCACATAAGAAAAAGCAAAGTTAATTGCAGTGCTCACTACCCATGCG
>JBGVTE010000068.1:0-4697 GCA_041862375.1 Candidatus Aminicenantaceae bacterium | reverse complement strand
TATCGTGTTTGCCGTTGAATATGTTGTTTTGAATGTGATACACTCATTCCAGGCTGTCAGATGATGTAAATCCGGGAAAATTGTGCGAGATTCAATGCCATCCCCAAAACCAAATTCCTATATTTTTTACCTGTAAGATACATTTAATTTTGCAGCAGCTTCCATTAGCTTTTTATCCCTCGTCCAAAACCGTATCCTTGATAAACGTGCGGAGGCCAAAAGATGGACATCAATGTAGCCAAGGCCGATTCCCATTAATTGATGTTGCTCTATAAAGTACAATATTTCTTTATGATCTGCAGTAGTTGCCGTTGGAAGTGCCTCTAAAAGAGAAAGTATTTCTTTCCTGTTTTTAAGATTACCACAAGCCAGCTCACCAATTATGAAAGGATGACAGATTACTCTTCCCTTCATCAAAAGTGCCTCGAGTTTCGGATTTCCTTCTTTAAAATGAGACACCCAAACAGAAGTATCAACCAAGACCATAGCTACTTTTTGCTTGACCTTCTCCTTGGAATAGGCCGAATGGATTTCTCGCTTCCTCCTAATCTGGCAAGTCTTTTACTGCTTTCAAGAGCAATCAGGGCCTCCAATCCAAGCTTGACCAATGATGTCTTCTCCTTGATCCCTGTCAACTCGGAAGCTCTGTTAAGAATCTTCTCATCGATGTTAATTGTTGTCCTCATATGCATAGATATGCATAAAATATGCATATCTGTCAAGGTTTTTGCCCGAAATAGTGTCTTTGAAGTCACATTTTAGAGCCAAAATCGCCCTCTATGGATAATTCGGAATATTTTAATACTAATAGATATACGAATTGAAACTGAGTCTTTTCTCACTAATTCTTCATGATATAGGTTTCGTATCGAACCATGAAAATGGAATTTGACTGAGGCATTGACTATTTCCAAGGTAATTGCTATTCTTTTGCCACATATGTTGAAGGAAAAATTGGTATGAAATGTCCTAAATGTAACTTCGAAAATCCCGCTGATACAAAATTTTGCGGTGAGTGTGGAGCATCACTCTCTCCGTCAGAAGAAATCTCTCTCCCTCAAACAGAGACTCTCCAGACTCCGATAAAAGAATTAACTACAGGCTCCACTTTTGCCGGTAGATACCAGATCATTGAAGAGCTTGGTAAAGGCGGCATGGGCAAAGTCTACAAGGCTTTAGATAAGGAGATTAATGCGAAGGTGGCTTTAAAACTCATAAAGCCTGAAGTAGCTGCTGATGAGAAGACCATTGAGCGTTTTAGAAACGAGCTAAAGATGGCTCGCGATATAGCCCATAAGAATGTCTGTCGTATGTATCATCTCAGCAGACATGAAGGCACCCACTACATCACTATGGAATATGTGTCTGGTGAGGATTTAAAGAGCTCGATTGTAAGGATGGGTCCGTTGGGTGCGGGAAAAGCGATTTTCATAGCCAAGCAGGTATGCGAGGGGCTGGCTGAAGCTCACAGGTTGGGGGTAGTGCACAGGGATTTAAAGCCGCAGAATGTCATGATAGATAAGGAGGGGAACGCGCGGATTATGGATTTTGGGATCGCTCGCTCTCTTAAAGAAAAGGGGATAACAGGTGCAGGAGTTTTGATCGGGACACCGGAATACATGTCACCTGAGCAGGTGGAGGGAAAAGAAGCAGACCAGCGGTCGGATATCTATTCGCTGGGAGTCATTCTCTACGAGATGGTGACCGGGAGGATTCCTTTTGAAGGGGATACTCCCTTGAGCATAGCTGTAAAGCACAAAAGCGAGGCACCTAAAGATCCGAGAGAGCTCAACGCACAGGTTCCAGAGGACTTGAGCAGGATGATTCTCAAATGCATGGAAAAGGATAAAGCAAGGAGGTTTCAGGGAGCAGAGGAACTCCTTTCTGAATTGGTCAAGATTGAGAAAGGCATCCCCACCACAGAGAAGGTTATTCCCAAGAGAAAGCCCATCACATCAAAAGAGGTAACCGTAACTTTTGGTCTGAAGAAGCTTTTCGTTCCTGCTTTAGTTGTTATCGCTATTGTAATCGCAGGATTGATTATATGGCAGCTTCTTCCCCAAAAAGAAGTAGCGCTTGCTCCAAAGATTGAGAACTCAATAGCGGTTATAAGCTTTAAAAATCAGACAGGGGATAAAGCCTTTGACTACTTACAAGAGGCTATTCCAAACCTTTTAATTACTAATCTTGAGAATACAGGATATCTTTATGTGGCTACATGGGAGCGTATGAATGATCTCCTCGAGCAAATGGGAAAGGAAGATGTGAAACTCATTGATAGGAATTTAGGCTTTGAGCTGTGCCGCATGGAGGGCATAGAAGCCATCGTCCTGGGAAGTTTCATCAAAGCTGGTGATATTTTCGCCACGGATGTGAAAGTTTTAGATGTCGAGAGCAAGAGACTTATTAGTAGTGCCAGCTCAAAAGGAAAAGGAGTTTCGAGCATTCTAGAGACACAAATTGATGAATTAAGCAAGGATATATCACGGGGAGTGGGCATATCTGAACGAAAGATAGAAGAGACTCAAGTGCGGATCGCTGATGTCACAACCAGTTCAATGGAGGCTTACGAATATTTTTTAAAAGGAAGAGAGAACTATGTAAAGTTCTATTTTGATGAAGCTCGACAATTTCTCGAGAAGGCAGTCGAGCTAGATCCAACGTTTGCTTCAGCATATCGCTATCTTAGTTGGGTATGCTATATGTTAGGAGATACCGAAGTGGCAAAAGAGGCCTTGGAGAAAGCCAAGACTTTTTCGAAGAAAGCAACGGAAAAAGAGAGGCTTTATATAGAAGCAGATTATGCGCGCCTTATAGAGGGGAATGAGGAAAAAAGAATTCGTATTTTCGAGCAAATGGCGAAGAAATATCCCCAAGAGAAGGCAGTCCACTTTTGGCTGGGTACTATATATTCGATAAATGAGTTCTTAAATGAAGCAGTTGAAGAGTTAAACACTGCACTAAAGCTTGATCCTAATTACGGAGATGCCATTAATATGCTTGCCTACACATATGCTGAGTTGGGGAATTTTGAGAAGGCCATCGAATATTTGAAGAAGTATGCATCTGTGTCTCCCGGGGATGCTAATCCGTTCGATTCAATGGCTGAAATATATCTGAGAATGGGAAGGCTTGATGAGGCAATAGCAAAATACAAGGAAGTCTTAGAAATTAAACCTGATTTTGGCTCGGATTGGAATCTCAGCTATATTTATGCGTTAAAAGAAAATTACACTGAGGCAATGAAATGGATCGATCAACATATTGCCATGTCCCCATCTTCAGGCAGAAGAGCGAACGGATTTCTGTGGAGAGGTTTCTATCATTACTGGCTCGGTAGTCTGGATCAATCCTTTAGAGATCTCAGCAGGGCAGCAGACCTGGCGGAAGAAGTAGGAAATGAGGACCAGATAGCCTTTATAGAATGGATGAAGGGATGGATTCATTATGACAGGGAAGAGTTTGATGCTAGCCAGAATTACTTCAAGAGCTGGTTCGATTTTAGAATAAAAAATGACCCAGATGGCATCCCAACGTATAAAGCGTTCTATAACTTCTATCTTGGATTAGGGGACTTAAAGCAAGGAAGAATCGATCTTGCCAAGTCTAAACTGGTGGAGTTGAGGACGCTTTTACCAGAGGTGAATCCAGCCGCTAAAGACCAGATAACAGTCAATTATGATTTTTTCAACGGAGAGGTCTTGCTCGCGGAAGACTCCATGGATAAGGCTATCGCTGCTTGTAAAAAAATATTGCCTCTGGGAATGCCTAGAATATACCCCGGTTCTCAAATGACCGTATTAGTTTATAACATACCTTTAATTAACGATGTATTAGCCAGGGCTTATCAGCAAAAGGGAGATAAAGACAGGGCCATAGCCGAATACGAGCGGCTGGCTACATTCGATCCGAAAACTCCAGACCGACGGCTTATTCATCCCAAGTATCATTACAGATTAGCCAAATTATACGAAGAGAAAGGCTGGAAGGGCAAAGCAATAGAGCATTACGAGAAATTCCTCAACCTCTGGAAAAACGCTGACCCTGGCATCCCCGAAGTCGAGGATGCCAGGAAGCGATTGGCTGCCCTCAAAAGCCAGTAACTCGTATCCGTTTAAAATTTTCCTCATTAATCGTTGTTCTCTTGGCAAATAAGGAAGAATGTCGTTAACTTATATTATGCGACATTTGATCTTCCCAGGAGTAAAATAAAGAATGGCGTGAAATATATACATTTAACGCCTTTTTACCGACTCCATTATTTTTGCGTGAGAGGTTAATTTCTTACTTAACAAACGTATTCTATGAATAAGGGATAGGTCCGCTTTCCCATCAACTTTCCTATCGATAATTGACTCTTCTATCAGAAATTGTTATTCTTTTGCTTCGCTCGTCAGAAGAGAAAGCAATGGGAGTTAAATGCCCTAAGTGTCAGACGGAAAATCCAGATACGCAGCGCTTTTGTGGCGATTGTGGAACGCAGCTGCCACTATCTGAGGAGATCCCTGTCCCCACCAAAACCTTAGAAACACCAAAGGAAGAATTAACTACAGGCTCCACTTTTGCTGGATTGTCACATATGTGGCACATTGGAGAAGTATGCGGGGAGATAAAACATCTAGTTGCTAAGCAGAGGGTTGTCAGCTCAAGCCCTTTCATCTCTAACATCTGTTGAAATATCTCCATATTTCCTATTC
>JBGVTE010000067.1:0-4214 GCA_041862375.1 Candidatus Aminicenantaceae bacterium | reverse complement strand
AGCTTTAAAAAAGCTGAAGGTATTGCTGTTGATGTACATGTCAAGCGCCTTTCTGGAAGGTTAGGCTTGAGTGGAGAAAAAGATCCGGATAAAATTGAAAGAGATTTAATGGAGCTTGTTCCCAAGAAAGACTGGCTTGATTTCAACTATATGTTAGTAAATCACGGTAGAAAAATTTGCATGGCTCGAAAAGCTCTCTGTCCCTCTTGCGTTATAAACCATCTCTGTCCTTCTCACAAAGAATTTTACCCCTAAACCATGATAAAATTTTGCAATCATATCGAGATTTATAAAACCTCGTAAGGGAAACGAAATGACCAAAGAAGCAATGCTTTACAGCCCTCTTGAAGGCAGCAGGGTGCATTGCTATCTCTGCAGCCATCACTGCAAGATTGCTCCTTCTAAATACGGAGTTTGTGGGGTTAGACAGAACATAGGCGGGAAGTTGTATACTCATGTATACGGAGATGTTATCGCTGCTCATGTAGACCCTATCGAGAAAAAGCCGCTTTATCATTTTTTACCCGAGACAACATCTTTTTCAATCGCAACTGTTGGCTGTAATTTTCAGTGTCCTTTCTGTCAAAACTGGCAGATTTCTCAAGCTTCAAAAGGAAAGGAGAGAGATATATCAGGATATAAACTGCCGCCTGAAGAGGTTGTTTCTCAAGCATTAAAGCACCGCTGTCAGAGTATCTCGTATACTTACACCGAACCCACTATTTTTTTTGAGTATGCTTACGACACAGCAAAAATGGCTCATGAAAAGGGACTCGCCAATGTATTTGTCACCAATGGTTTCATGACAGCAGATGCTCTGGAGCTTATCAATCCTTATCTGGATGCCTGCAATGTTGATCTCAAGTCCTTTAGAGAAGAGTTTTATAAGAAAGTCTGTAAGGCAAACCTCCAGCCTGTCTTGGAGTCTATTCGCCTTATGAAAAGGCTTGATATCTGGGTAGAAGTAACTACATTGGTTGTTCCTGATGAGAATGACGGAGAGGAGGAGTTGCGGTCTATTGCGCGTTTTATTGCAGAAGTCGACTCTGATATTCCCTGGCACATCAGCCGTTTTCACCCTGATTATAAGTACACTCACAGTCATGCTACTCCACTTGAAACGCTCCGAAAGGCTTATTCGGTAGGAAGAGATGAGGGGCTGCGCTATATTTACATTGGTAATGTTTTGGGAGAAGCTGAGGATACGGTGTGTCCTTTCTGTGGACATACGCTCATCAGAAGGCAAGGCTATTTTATTGAATTACAGAGAGTAAAAAACTCACACTGTCCTTCGTGCGGCAAACCTGTTGCAGGAGTGTTTAGATAGATGAGGAAGATGAAATGAGCAAAAGAGGCGAGAGAGAAAGTTTGGCATTGTTCACTGATTTGTACGAGCTCACAATGGCTGCCTGCTATTTTGATTATTCCATGTTCGAGCCTGCTACATTCAGCCTTTTTATCAGGGATTACCCTCCTTCGCGCCGCTATTTTGTTTCTGCAGGTCTTCCGGATGTGCTTGATTATCTCGAGAATTTAAAGTTTTCTTCAGATGATCTGGAATATTTAGAGCATACAAAAATTTTCAAGCCTGAGTTTTTATCTTATCTTGAAAAGTTTCGGTTCACAGGAGACGTTTTTGCTCTTCCCGAGGGCTATCTTTTTTTTACAGACGAGCCCGTTCTTGAAGTCACTTCGCCTCTTATTGAAGCTCAGATTATCGAGACATTTGTCATCAACGCCATTAATCTTCAGGTTCTGATAGCCACAAAAGCCTCACGATGTGTTCATGCAGCCTGGCCGCGGAAGCTCGTGGACTTTTCTCTGCGCCGGACTCAGGGGAAGGATGCAGGATTAAAAGTAGCTCGTGCAAGCTTTATCGGAGGATTTTTGGGTACGAGCAATGTTCTGGCTGGTAAGATGTATGGTATTCCTGTTTTTGGCACTATGGCTCATTCTTTTGTAACCAGCTTCGAAAAAGAGATCGATGCTTTTCGCGCCTACGCCCAGACATTTCCTGAGAACTCGATTCTTCTCGTGGATACCTATGATACCCTCTCCGGGACAGCCAAAGCTGCTGAAGTTGGTAAAGAAATGATGCGAAGAGGCGATAAGCTCAAAGGAGTCAGGCTTGACAGTGGTGATATGGCTCAACTGAGTAAAAAAGTAAAGGATATTCTTAAAGAAGCGGGGCTTCAGGAGTCGACGATTTTTGCTAGCGGTGGTTTTGACGAGTACAGAATCCGAGAAGTAATTCAGCAGGGAGGAGAGATTGACTCCTTCGGAGTAGGGACTAAGATGGGTGTTTCTGCTGATGCACCTTACTTTGATATGGCATACAAACTCGTTACGTATGCTGGGCGTCCTATTATGAAACTCAGCCCTGGCAAAGTAACGCTTGTAGGGGAGAAGCAAGTTTTTCGTTTTACTGATTCTGGTGGAATGCTCAAGAATGATGTCATAGGTTTGCGCGGCGATGAATTACAAGGAGGAGAGCCCTTGCTCCAGAGTGTGATGGAAAAAGGAAAGATTACTTACAAAACACCTCCGCTGCCTGAGATTCAGAGATCCTTCCTCGATGAATTCTCCAGATTGAATGAAGAATATAAATCCCTTGATGCTGGAGCGAAAAAGTATCCTGTCGGTCTTTCTCCCGGATTAAAAGAGCTCCAGGAGCGAGTCATCCATAAACTCGAAAAAGAAGAATTAGGGTAAAGTTTAGAGTGAAAAAATACACATTCCTCGATCATACGGCTGATGCGAAGTTTCAAGCTTTTGGGAACACTCTGGAAGAAGCCTTCCAGAATGCAGCTCTGGCTACCGCATTTCTAATGTGGGACTGGAAAAAAATCAATAAAAAGATTACGCGCAAAGTTGAGGTTAAAGGGAATGACATCAAGCAGTTGCTTTGTTCATTCTTAGAAGAGATAATATACTTGTTGGATTCCGAGATGTTTCTTTTGAGTTCTGTGGAAAATTTAAGGATTAAAAAAAGGGAGAATCGTTACTATTTAGAAGCTTTATTCGAAGGAGACAACAGTTCTGATAAATATAAAATTTACGGCGATGTCAAAGCCATCACTTACAATGAAATGGAAATCAAGGAGAATGTTCCCGTGATCCTTCAAGTTGTCGTTGATGTATGAAGATAAGTATCAAACTATGATAAAAGATAGAAGATTGAACAGGCTGAGTGTTTCAAAAACACGCTGGCTTTGTCCCAGCGAGTCAAAGCCAGCTCGGTTTCAGGCTTCGCTCTCCTCTCCCCCTTGGAGAGGAACCATGCCCGCTCAGCCTTCAAACGGTTTTCTCAATCACTCAGCCTGCTCAATCTTTTTTTATCTCATATTTGATAGATATTCTTCTCAAGAATCAGATATGTTTCAAATATGAGGTATTAAAATGGAACTAAAAAAAATTAGTCAGTATATCTGGGAAATTCCGAGGCAGGGAGAGATGAAGGTCCCTGCTAGTATTTATGCTTCGCAAAAACTCTTGGAAAACATTAAGAGAGACCTTACTCTTCGGCAAGCTCGAAACGTTGCCTGTTTAAGAGGAATCCAGAGGATGTCTTATGTTATGCCTGATGCTCATCAGGGTTATGGATTTCCCATAGGAGGAGTAGCTGCCTTTGATCTGGATGAAGGAATAATTTCTCCAGGAGGAGTCGGTTATGATATCAACTGTGGAGTGAGGTTATTGAGAACCGATTACTCAGAAAGGGATATTCATAACAGGAGAAAAGAACTGTTAGCGGAAATTTTCAGGGAAGTTCCTGCCGGTGTCGGCAAAGGAGGTATAACTCATCTCAGTCGAGATGTGCTTAGAGAAGTGTGTACTAAGGGAGCAGAATGGGCGATAGAGAATGGATACGGAACTCGAGAAGATTTAGAAAGAACAGAAGAAAATGGAAGGATGAAAGATGCAGACACACGCTACCTTTCTAACAGAGCTGTGGAGAGAGGAATTCCCCAATTGGGTACACTGGGAGCAGGGAATCATTTTTTGGAGATACAGAAGGTTTCAGAAATTTATGATACAGAGGTTGCTGAAGTTTTTGGAATCAACTCTGTAGACCAGGTTTTAGTCATGATTCATTGCGGCAGTCGGGGACTGGGTCATCAGGTTGCCTCTGACTACATCCGCTTGATGGAAAACAGATATGGAACCAGAGGTTTGCCTGATAGAGAATTGATTCACGCTCCCATCCGTTCAGG
>JBGVTE010000066.1:0-3628 GCA_041862375.1 Candidatus Aminicenantaceae bacterium | reverse complement strand
CCCGCACTGCTGGCAGAGGTCAAGGACTACTGCTGCCTTTCCCTTGTGGAGCCCGATTATTCCGGGAGGACATGCTCTGGAGCAGGCTCCACAACCATTGCACCGGAAAGCATCAATCCATGGGTATAGCCCACTATAGTTTGAGCCAGAATGGGGGTAGACGCTCATCTTGGTCCCTGGAATTTTCGGACGAGCGCTTGATATTTTAGGTAATATCATGAACCTCTCCTTTCCTTGTTACAATTCCTCTATCAATTTTTTTGTTATATCCTAAATTCGCTCAATAATTTGTCGTTGCAAGGAGCGAAGTGGTAAAGTCAAATTTATCCAAATTAAAATCTCATTCCAAGGCGATAACCATCCTGGATGGCATCGAACCCGCGCCTCACCCATACACAATCACCGATCATAGCTGTATCGCCTTTAAAAGAACCGTATCCCAGTTCTTTGTTGGGTACGAGACTTGCCAGGATAACAGTGTCGGCAGGCACAGTCTGGTTTTTAAACTCCTGCTTTTCTTTTGTCTTCCTGTCAACTATTGTCCAGTCTGCAACGACGCCTTCATCACTTATTTCCTTAACCTTACCGTACGTTAACTGCTGAACATTTGCCTGCTTAAGTCTGAGCCTGTACCTCCAAATGTATGATGGGTTTACATCCCAGCCAAAACGAGGCTTAGAGTCAATCATTGCAAGGCTATAATCCTTTATCCCCTCTTTTTCCATCATATCGATCACAAAGAGTGCAAGCGATATGGCAGCACCTGATCCACCGAGTATGACAACCTCCTTGCCGAGCTTTGCTTTCCCTCCGAAAACATCGAACATACTTACAACATGGGATTTATCTGCTCCAGGAATATCGGGCACTTCAGGTACAGCGCCTGTAGCTATTACTAATGAATCCGGTTTTTCCTTATCAAGAAGCTCCTTGGTTACCGGCGTATTGAGAACAAACTTTACTCCAAATTTATCGCACTGGGCTTTTATATGATTAATCCATCTCATGAACTCCTGGTCATCCCAGTATTTTCCAGATTCTTCGCCCCAGGGATTTCGCGAAGCATAATACCATTGCCCGCCGATATGGTCGGTTTTTTCATAAACAGTAACATCATGTCCTTTCTCGGCTGCAATTCGTGCTGCCTGAAGGCCAGCAATTCCGGCACCGGCTACTAGGATCTTTCTCTTCACTTCTGCCCTGGGAAAGCCGTAGTAGCCCCATTCACGCTCTCCCTCATGACCGCAGGAAGGCCGGGCTGTACATGTAACCGGAGCATCACGAAAAAGCCGAGCCAAGCAGACCTGACAAGCTATGCAGGGAGTAATATCCTCCTGCTTATCCCACATGATTTTATTCGGAAGAGCAGGATCTGCAATCATGGGGCGGCACATTTCCCATATATCCAGCTTACCTTCAGCGATAGCTTTTTCTGGAATCTCTGGAACGAAAAGCCTGTAGGCCATGCTGACCGGTATTTTCACAGCTTCTTTTGTTCGTTCGGCCACATAGAGCCATTTACCCATGGATATATCCCTGGAAATGACTGAACCGAGAGACTCCTGCCAGCCAACCGTCACGCTTATATAGTCACATCCAGCCGCCTCAGCAATTTTAATCGACTCCAGGCTTTCTTCTTCTGTGTTTCCTTCAACCTCATCCAGCATTTCCCAGCCGCAGAGGCGGATGCCGATCGGGACATGTGGACCGATTTCATTACGGATGCCCTCGATAATTTTTCTCATAAACGTACATCGTCCTTGGATGTCTCCTCCATATTCGTCACTTCGCCAATTGCTGAACTTAGAGATGAAGTTAGAAATCAGGTAGCCCACAATACCGGAGATTTCGATTATATCGTATCCGGCCTCCACTGCTCTCCGGGCGCCGTCTATGTGCTCTTGAATACATTCTTTAACCTCAGGAATACTCATTTTCCTCTGGGGGCGGAATCGGCGTAGTCTTTGTTGTATCGCTGATGGTCCGACAGTGTAGGGAAGGTTTATCCCTCCCACCCGTCCGCAGTGCATTAATTGAAGACAGGCAAGGGCGTCCCCTCTGTGGATAACATCAGCCATTTTTTTCAATCCAGGGATAAATTTATCATCCCAAATTCCCATCATTCCAACATACCCCTGACCTTCACCTCTCGGGTCAGTATAGGCACCTTGAGTCGTTACGATCCCGGAGCCTCCTCGAGCATGTGCCTCAATATAGGCAAGTTCCTTCTCCGAGACAAAACCATCGCTGTAGTTGTAGTTAGTTTCAGTAGAGGCATACTTAATCCTATTTTTTGTCCATAGGCGCCCAATCTGAAATGGGCTGAAAATATGAGGGTACTTCTTTTCTCCAGATAACATGTTTTTTTCCTCCTGAGTAGTTTTCTAGGCTTTCTTAAATAATATTTTCTCTTTTCAATTCATTAATTATGTCTTGTGAATATCCTAAAAGATCTGAGAGTATCTCTTCAGCATGTTCTCCCAAGGTTGGGGGAGCAGAAATAGACTCATCCCTCACACTTGACATCTTTACCGGATTTCCCAAGACTTTAATTTTTCCATATTCCGGGTGATTAGTCTCAATCAGCATATCTCTCGACAGAAGCTGAGAATCTGACAACACTTTATCTACTGTATTTACAAGTGAAGAAGGGATCCCTTCTTCACTTAAGAGTCTTAGCCATTCGGCAGAATTCTTTTCCTCAAATAAGCGCTCCAGAATTGGCAAGAGTTTTTCCTTATTCTCCCTCCTTCTATCATTAGTACAAAATTCAGGATCTTCTGCCAGGTTTTCTATCCCTAAAACCTTACATAACTTTTGCCAGAATTTTTCTACAAAGATTGCTACAACAATATAGGCATCCTTTGTTTTAAAAGCCTGATAGGGAACAACAGTCTGGTGACCTGAGCCAATGGGACCAGGAATTTCTCCATCAAGGATAAAGTATTGAGCTACATACGTCAGCAATGACACCTGGCAGTCCAGAAGGCTAATATCAATTTTTTGACCAATTCCTGTCTTTTCTCTCGAGTAGAGAGCAGCTACAACTGCATTAGCAGCATACAGAGCTCCACCAAGGTCGCCAGTAGGAATACCCATCCTGACAGGTGGCCTTCCCGGCTCTCCAGTAATGGACATCGCTCCGCCGCGAGCCTGTAGGATGAGATCAAATCCTGGTAAATCTTTATCAGGGCCAGTATGTCCAAACGAAGTAATTGAACAGCTTATTATTTTTGGATTGTGCTTCTTCAATGTTTCGTAGTCACACTCCAGTCTATCAAGCACTCCAGGACGGAAATTATCAAAAACTACATCTGATAATTTGACCAACTCGTAAAAGATTTTTCTACCCTTCTCCTTTCTGAGGTCAAGGGTTAAACTCTTCTTATTACGGTTAATGCTTAAAAAATATGCGCTCTGTCCTTCAGAGAGTTTTGGCCCCATTGTACGGGTTTTGTCTCCACCATCTGGATCTTCAATTTTGATCACCTCGGCTCCAAAGTCGGCTAATACCATTGATCCAAAAGGGCCGGACAGCATACGAGACAAATCCAAGATTCTAATCCCTGATAATGGCTCTTCCATTCTATTTCAATCCCGAACTCTGATTAGTAAAGCATTACTATAA
>JBGVTE010000065.1:0-67313 GCA_041862375.1 Candidatus Aminicenantaceae bacterium | reverse complement strand
GATACTAAAAACCAGGTTATCGAAGAAAAAACTGTTTTCGAAGGAACGGTAGATTCAAGCGTTGTTTATCCCAGGGAAATAGTAAAAGAGGCTTTGAAACTTAACGCCTCTTCTCTGATTTTTGCTCATAATCATCCTTCGGGCGACCCTGAGCCTTCTTCGAGTGATAGAGAGGTTACAAAAGACCTTGTTTTTGCTGCAAATATTATGCAGATAAATGTTTTAGATCATGTAATTATCGGTAATAACTGTTACTTCAGCTTTGCTGATCATGATTTGATCGAAGATTATAAGGCAATGTTTCACGCATTAAATTTAGCCAAAATAGATTAATCAACTGTGAGTTATTAAGGTAAAAAAGGTTGAATACACGAAGAATATAGAGGTAAAATATTCGAAAAATCAATCAGGAGCAAGGAAGGCATTGCTTTTGTGATTAACTTAAAAAAGGAGGAGCGGATGCTTGATGACAGGAAAATTGCAAATAAGTTTAAGATAAAGCCTGTGGAAGAAATTGCCGAGAAGATAGGTATTGGAAAAGATAATCTTGAGAAATATGGCAAGTATAAGGCAAAAGTGTCGTTAAAAGAAATTCATGAAGGGAAAGGCTTTAAAGGCAAATTAATAATGGTCACAGCCATGACGCCGACTCCGGCAGGAGAAGGCAAGACGACGACTTCCATCGGACTCGCTGATGCGCTGAATTCTCTGGGAAAGAAGACAGCGGTGGCTCTTCGAGAGCCTTCGCTGGGGCCAGTTTTTGGGATGAAGGGAGGAGCCACAGGAGGAGGATATGCCCAGGTTGCTCCTCGAGAGGATATAAACCTCCATTTCACTGGAGATATTCATGCTGTCACCGCCGCCCATAATCTCCTGGCTGCGATGGTTGACAACCGTATCCACTTTGACGGTGCCTGCGGACTGCTTGACTGCCGGAATGTTTCCTGGAAGAGGGTCATGGACATGGATGACCGGGTGCTGCGCGAAATTGTCGTGGGTATTGGAGGGCCTCTTCGGGGTATTGCCCGGGAAACAGGTTTTGATATCACAGCCGCTTCTGAAGTCATGGCCATTCTCTGTCTGGCTGAAGATTTAAATGATTTAAAAGAAAGGATGGGAAATATATTTGTAGGATATTCTCCTGATAAGACTCCTGTTTTTGCCCGCGATTTAAATGCTCAAGGAGCCATGGCAGCTTTGCTTAAAGATGCTCTAAAACCCAACCTTGTCCAGACGCTGGAAGGAACACCGGCTTTTATCCACGGCGGTCCCTTTGCCAATATTGCCCATGGTACCAATTCAGTTATCGCTACCCGGATTGCTTTGAGCTTGGCTGATTTTGTTGTGACAGAAACGGGCTTTGCCTCAGATTTGGGAGCTGAAAAATTTTTTGATATCGTGGTCAGAACTGGCCATATCCCACCTCCTGATGCCTGTGTTCTTGTGGCGACTGTACGGGCGCTCAAGCTTCACGGTGGGGTCAAGCTGGATGAAGTTAAAGAAGAGAATGTTAAAGCTTTGGAAAAGGGATTTGAAAACCTTCAAAAACACATTGAAAACCTCGAAATATTCGGCGTTCCTTTTGTAGTGGCTTTAAATAAATTTCCATCAGATACAAAGGCAGAAGTCGACACCTTCACTGCTTTGTGCAAAAAAGCGAAAGCAAGAATGGCTCTGAGCAAGGTCTGGGCAGAAGGAGGAAAAGGAGGTGTCGAGCTAGCTCAGGAAGCCTTGAAGGCCATAGAGGAGGATGAAAAAAAATTCCAGTTCATCTATCCACTTGATATATCCCTCCTGGATAAAATAGAAGCTGTTGCCAAGAAAATTTACGGAGCTGCGGCTGTAGCCATGGAGGGGAAAATAAAAAGGAGAATACTCAGGATTGAAAAAAACGGGTTTGGCAATTTACCGGTATGCATTGCTAAAACCCAGTATTCACTCTCTGGCGATGACGAAGCACTGGGAAGGCCCAGAGATTTCACCTTAATTGTTACCGATGCTTCGCTTAGCTCAGGAGCAGGATTTGTGGTTGTTTACTGTGGAGATATCATGACCATGCCCGGACTTCCAAAAACTCCTGCTGCTGAAAGAATAGATATCTCTGATGATGGAGAAATAACCGGTCTATCCTAGGATAAGATTGGGCCCTTTCAGTATTTTTCCATTTTTTTGAGTTGAGGCAGATCTGCCTTAATTATATGGATTCGTGTATTATTGTCTTTTATTTCAAGAAGACATTGCTTTCCAGACAGCTTTTGAAATCTGAATATCTTGGACTGCCACGCCTGTCAGATCTGCCACGGTTATCTGTTCTTCTGATGACCTCTGGAGTTTCTTTGTTTTGATTACTGTTCCCAGCTCAATTAAATCTTCTTTCGTGATTAAACCGGCTCTCATGGCGTGAAAGCTTTCACCCCGGAGAAGAGCCTGGCTGATGCTGTCTACAACTACAATGTCTGATTTTTTAAGGATTGCTGAATCAAGCTCCTGTTTCTCCGGAGTATCAGAGCCTACTGCTGTTATATGGATTCCATTTCGGATTTGGTCTTCCTTGAGAAGGGGGGATTTTGAAGGTGTGCAGGTGACAATGAGATCGCAGGTCGAAGCAATATCCTCCGCAAGTAAAGTAGTTTTGATATTAAATCCCAAAGATTCCATATCTTTTTGATAGGCGTCTAATTCCTGTTGGTTCACTCCCCAGACAATGACGTCTTTACAGTCCCTGACAGATTGCAAATATTCGAGCTGCATTCTTCCCTGGGTGCCTGCTCCGAAAATACCGATCCTGTTAACTTTTGTGGGAGCCAGATACTTAGCTGCCACCGCTCCTGCAACGGCTGTACGCACATTGGTCAGGTAGCCCTTATCGAGCAAAATGCAAGACAGCTCTCCTGTTTTTTGGCTGAACATCAGCATTAGACCATTAGTGCAGGGTAAACCAATTTTTGGATTTTTATAAAAGCCGGATGCAATTTTTATAACATAATAATCATCATTCTTTATGTGCCCGTATTTGATATGGACATCTCCTGGAGGATCTTCGAAAATCATCTCTCCAACAGGGGGGACTACAACTTTCCCCTGGGAATATGCGACAAAGCCCTCCTCAATCTCCCCGATCAGGTCACAGCCCTTCAGAGCTTCTTTGATCAGGCTTAAATTAATTATTTCTGTCATATTAACTCCTGTATTATAACTTTATTATTTATCCGTTTATTATAAAGCACTCAGAAGGAAAAGTGCTATGACTGAATTTAAAATATTATGCACTATGCGTTTTAAATGTGAAGTAACAATGATTGGAAGCATCTTTTTTTTCCATGATAAATGATAAACAAGCGAGGAGGTATGCGGTGAAGAGGTCATATGAAGGAAGCTCAGATATCGACTTCGAATCCAAGGTTCATCTCTTCAGCTTGTGCTCTCACGAGCTCTGCTACAGCTACATCCTGAACAGCCAATCCAACTGACTTGAATAAAGTTACCTCCTCATCTGATTCTCTTCCTGGAATCCTCCCGGCTGCCACATCTCCAATCTCGCCGTGGATGTGTTCCTCGGCAATAAGCCCATCCTTGAGAGGAATGATTATATCACCAGCTTCTGCAAGACATGCCTGGCGTGAATCGACGATGAGCTTGGAACGGATGACAGTTGCAACAGGAATTTCCTTCATATCAGGGGTGTAAGCGCCTATGGCATTGATATGAACACCAGGCTTTAAGTCCTTATCCTCGAATACTGGCTCATAAGAGGTGGTTGCAGTACAGATTATGTCTGCTTCCCGTGCAGCCTGAGCTGGTGATTCGGCCACAAAAATTGCCGATGGGATTGGACTACCCCTGAATTTCATTTCTGCTGCCCAGGCTTCTGCAATTCCGGGCTGTGTGTCAAAAATCCAGACTTTCTCTACAGTCCTTACTGTACAAACTGCTACGAGTTGAGTACGTGCCTGGGCGCCTGCTCCAAATATTGCAGCAACACGTGCATCATTTCTTGCCAAAAGGTCTGTTGCTGCACCTGAGGCAGCTCCGGTCCGAAGGGCTGTCAGATATGTTCCATCCAATAGTGCCACAGGGCGTCCTGTCTCTGCATCCAATACTACAACAACGGCATGAATCGTGGGCATGCCTTTATCCAGGTTTTGAGGGAAAACTGACACAACTTTTGCTCCCATGGCCTGGCTTTCAGCCAGATAGGAAGGCATGAAAAGAGTTATCCCCTTCTGTTTTTCAACTGGGACAGAAGTTCTTAACGGCATTTCTGCCTTTCCCGAAGAAAGCTGTATGTATGCTTCTTTCACCGCGCTTATGGCCTGAGCCATGCTCACAGCCTTCTTTACATCATTGCCAGAAAGAATTTTTAATCTCATTTTTATAAAATCCTCTTTTCTCCCTTTTTCTCAATCGTTTGAAGCCGGTCAAAGGAAAAGGGTGTTAAATCTAAATCAGTGCAGCCTTTGAGGATGAGCTCACTCAGGATTCTTCCCACTGCAGGCCCCTGCTGAAAACCGTGTCCAGAAAAGCCAATGGCACTATAAAATCCTTTAACTCCAGGCATTTCTCCGATAAAGGGATTGTTATCGGGTGTTACGGCATAGAGGCCTGCCCATCCCCTCAGGATTTCGGCCTTTTCAAGGACTGGAGCTCGATGAACTGCTGTTTCAACAACCTTTTCCATGAAATGACGGTCCACGTGGGTCTTAAAACTCGATGGCTCTTCAGGGTCGCTCATTCCGGTAAGAATACCAGGCCCTTCTCCTCTAAAGTAAAAGGCTGCATCCTGGTCGAGGATCATGGGAACGGGTTTTGGTATTCTGTCAAAGGGCCTTGTCATGAATACCTGGCGGCGGTAAGGCTTTACCGGCAAATCAAATCCTGCCAGCTTCGCTACCTTGCCTCCCCAAGGTCCAGCAACATTGACGGCTACTTGGGTGGAGATAGTTCCTTTGTTGGTTTTAACACTCCTAACCTTTCCCCTTTCTATCTTGATCTCTGTTACCTCTGTTTTTTCCTCTATACGAACTCCCATTTCTCTTGCTCCCTTGGCAAAGCCTATGGCTACAAGGTAGGGATCAGCATAGCCATCCTTCGGCCCATAGGTTCCGCCTTTCAAATCACTTACTTCGAGATACGGCCAGCGGCGCTTAATTTCCTCCGGCGACAGCACCTCAACGGGAACATCATACTGGCGTTGAATTTCAACGTTTTCCAAAAATTCCTTCCAGGTTTCTTCCTCTTGAGCAAGAAAGAGATAGCCTTCCTGCCGGAAATTAATATCTTCACTGAACTCCTCTTTAAAATGCTCAAATACTCTGAGTGATTCTTTAGACAAAAGGATGTTTGCAGGATGAGAAAATTGCTGACGGATGCCTCCAACACTTAATCCGGTTGATGCCTGGGCAAGAAGATCTTTTTCAAAAAGAATGACATCATTCTGACCTGCCTTTGCCAGGTAATAAGCGGTGGCGGTTCCCATAATGCCTCCACCGATAATAGCAATCTCAGCAGTTTTTTTCCCTATGCTCATCTTTTCTTTTCCAATTTTATTACGTGTTTTTTCTTTAATCAAACAAAAGATTTACGCGAAAAAAACTTAAACTGACAGCGGATTTACAACCACTTCTAATTGTGATAAAAAGTAGTTAGCTTTATAAAAATTTTAAAAAGGAAGGATTAATACATGTGTGAATTAAGGGATGTCTTTATTGTCAGTGCTGCACGGACAGCAATCGGTAATTTTTTAGGAGCTCTAAAAAATTTCACAGCTCCTGAACTGGGCGGTTTTGCCATCAAAGAAGCCATAAGTAGAGCCGGGATAAACGGGAAAGATGTTGAGGAAGTAATCATGGGAAATGTAGTCTCAGGAGGCATTGGGCAGGCTCCTGCCAAGCAGGCAGCGGTCAAAGGAGGAGTTCCCTATACTGTAAGCTGCTTTGCGGTCAACAAAGTCTGCGGCTCTGCCCTAAAAGCAGTGGCCTTGGGTGCTCAAACTATTCAACTGGAAGAGAAAAACATTGTTGTTGCAGGCGGGATGGAGAGTATGAGTAAAGCTCCACATCTCCTCTGGGGAGTAAGAGAAGGAAAAAAATTTGGTGACCTCATGATGAAAGACTCCATGATTCTAGATGGCCTCTGGTGTGCCTTTGATGATATTCACATGGGAATGACCGGAGAAATCGTGGCTGAAAAATTTGGGGCTACGAGAGAAGAGCAGGATGAGTACGCTTTCAGCAGCCACCAGAGAGCGATCCGTGCTATCGAGAAAGGCTATCTCAGGGATGAGATTGTTCCTGTCGAAATTCCCCAGAGAAAAGGAGAGCCCGTCGTTTTTGCTGTCGATGAAGGACCGCGTAAGGAAACTACTCTGGAGAAACTGGCTAAATTAAAACCTGTATTTATGAAAGATGGGACTGTTACGGCTGGAAATGCGTCTACTTTAAATGATGGAGCAGCGGCAGTTGTTTTAGCCTCTAAAGATGCTATAGAAGATAAAGGCCTCAAGCCGATGGCTCGGATTCTGGGTACGACAACAAATGGTGTTGAGCCTTCCATGGTTATGTATGCACCGAAAGGAGCTGTAGAGAAGCTCCTGGCAAATGTTGACTGGAAAATTGATGATGTTGACCTCTTTGAAATAAACGAAGCCTTCTCATCCCAGCTTGTTGTTTTAATCAAAGAACTGGGATTGGATAAAGAAAAAGTAAACGTCCATGGAGGAGCTGTAGCTCTGGGCCATCCAATCGGTGCCACTGGAGCCAGGATTTTGACTACTTTAACTTATGCGCTGTTACACAGAAAGATGAAAAAGGGCATTGCAGCTCTCTGCCTGGGCGGCGGAGATGCTGTAGCCATGGCTGTTGAGATAGTTTAGGGAAGGGGAAATGATGAGTATTAAAAAAATTGGAATTATCGGTGCTGGAACTATGGGAACTGGAATAGCCCAGGTTGCCGCAACTTCTGGGTTTGAAGCTATTCTCTGTGATGTTGCTCAGGAATATCTGGAGCGTTCGCAAAAAACAATAGATAAGAGCTTATCCAGGTTGATAGAGAAAGGAAAAGTTGAAGAAGACAAAGAAGCAGTATTGAGCCGGATTAAGACAACTGTTGATCTGGCAGACATTAGAGATTCAGATTTTGTCATCGAGGCAGTATTCGAAGATTTCGAAGTAAAAAAGAAAGTGCTGGAAGAGGTCGATAAAATTCTGCCTCCCGGTGTTATCCTTGCTTCCAATACCTCTTCGATATCAATCACCCGCCTGGCCTCTCTTACCAATCGTCCCTCACAATTTATGGGGATGCATTTTATGAATCCAGTTCCTCTGATGACTCTCGTTGAGCTGATAAAGGGTATGGCTACTTCCCAAGAAACCTTCGATCAGGTTAAAGAGCTGGCTGAAAAATTAGGAAAGGTACCTGTAGAGGCGAATGACTTTCCAGGTTTTATCTCAAACCGAATCTTGCTTCCCATGATAAATGAAGCTGTCTATGCCTTGATGGAGGGGGTTGGGACTGCAGAGGCCATTGACACAGTCATGAAGCTGGGCATGAACCATCCCATGGGGCCTTTAGCCTTAGCAGATCTGATAGGACTGGATGTCTGTCTTCATATAATGGAAGTACTATACGAAGGATTCAAGGATACTAAATACAGACCCTGTCCGTTACTAAAGAAAATGGTTGATGCAGGCTATCTTGGCCGAAAAACAGGACAAGGATTCTATGATTACGGTAAATGAGATTAGGACAAAGAAAAGGTGAATCTAGGAAAACGCTAGAATATAAATAAAAAAGAAAAAGCTATATCTGGAAAAATATAAAACTCTGGATCGGAGGAGAAAAAAATGGAAAGAGAAGGAAATGAACAAAAAGCTTCTTCAAAGGAACGAGCCATAGAAGCTGCTCTTTCTCAGATAGAAAAGCAGTTTGGCAAAGGCGCTGTTATGAAAATGGGGCAAAAAGAAGCTGCAATTAAAATACCTGCTATCCCGACCGGCTCAATAGCGTTTGATTTGAGCTTGGGAATAGGTGGTTTTCCCCGGGGGAGGGTAGTTGAAGTTTTTGGTCCTGAAGCCACTGGCAAGACAACGCTGGCTCTTCATGTAATTGCTGAAGCCCAAAATCAGGGAGGGCAGGCTGCCTTTATAGATGCTGAGCATGCCTTGGATTCCGGCTATGCTGCAAGTGTTGGGGTGGACGTGGATAATCTTCTCATTTCTCAGCCTGATTATGGAGAGCAGGCATTGGAGATTGCCGAAGTTCTTGTGAGGAGCGGGGCTGTGGATGTGATCGTGATTGACTCGGTGGCTGCTCTTGTTCCTAAAGCTGAGCTTGAAGGAGAAATGGGCGATGCCCACATGGGGCTTCAAGCTCGGTTAATGTCCCAGGCATTGAGAAAGCTGGCAGCCATTGTCAGCCGTTCCAAGACATGTTTTATCTTTGTTAACCAGATCCGAGAAAAAATCGGCTTTTTCCTGGGAAGCCCTGAAACGACCACAGGAGGAAGAGCTCTGAAGTTCTATTCTTCAATGAGAATAGATATCCGAAGAATTGCCACTTTGAAAGAGGGAGAAAAGGTAATCGGGAACAGGGTAAAAGTGAAAATTGTAAAGAATAAAATGGCTCCTCCTTTCAAAGTAGCTCAGTTTGACATCATTTATGGAGAAGGAATTTCCAAAGAAGGCGATTTGATTGACTGTGGATTGGATATCGGATTAATCGAAAAAAGCGGAACCTGGTATTCATACAAAGGAGAGCGTATCGGACAGGGAAGAGAGAATGTCAAAAAACTCCTTAAGGAGAATGAAAAACTTAAAGCTCAACTGGATCAGGAAATTCGGCAAAAAGTAGGGCTTATTCCAGAAAAACCTGATAAAAAAGTTGCTGACACGTAATTTTCTCTTCTGTTTCTTAAAACCTGCATAGTATTTCTTTGTTGCAGGATTTAGATTTATCAAATCCAATTTTGCCTGACGATTTCATTTTTTTTATGCATTTATACGGACATATTTAAATGAAGAGCTCAAGGTGAACGGTGAACAGCTAGTCTATATTTAATCTGCATATTTGATATGGGGAAAAGAGCTTTTTAATGACTCAAAAACCCATTCTGATATCTTTCCCTCAAAATTGTTGATTTCGCTTCCAGTGGGTTTCCTCACTTGCCATTCCCGTAGTTTTTCTTCTGTCTTGGCAAAGACTTGACTTTCAATCCTGATGAGCTTTTTGAGAACTCCATCACCTCCATAATTCCTGAGCCTGGTTACATTCATGTACTGATACATATGGCCTCTTCTATCAGGATAGAGAAAAGAGGCAAGTCCCCTTGAAAAATTATTAAGGTAAGCATTCCCAGAGCCTGAGAGCGCAGATGGAATATCTGAGGCAGAAGCCCATAAGGGGACAGCTACAGTACAAACCGGCTGTCCAAGAAGAACCCACATTGTGGAAAGGTAAGCGTTTTCGGGGCTTGAAACACCATGGAAGACCGCAACTGAAGCAGTAGAATTGCGGTTGATTGTGTCATTTGTGTTAACGTAAAAAGGAGTGCTGGAGTCAGACACCTCTGGATTTGAAAGAGGATGTGAATGAAGCTTCTCATTGACAAGATCTCTTGAAACCTGCTGAATGATAAACTTGTAATCCAGCCTACCCTCTGAGTAAGCAGCCTGGAACAGGCGTAAGGCTCGTTCAAATCTAATGTATCCTCCCCCGCCGTTTTCAACAGGAGAAGTAAAAGCATAATTTGTTCTGATGATGTAGCCAGAAGGAGCTACCCTTGGATCATTCGCGTCGAACTTTTCAAAACCTGTGCTGCTGGTTTCATAAATACAGGCATTGCCCTCAGCATCGATTACGCCGAAGTTCGCTCCAACATCTCTCTTCCCCTTTGTTCTCTTGAGTATGTTTTCGAAATCTCGAATGTTCGCGCATTCTCCGAGTGCTATCTTCATAAATCTCCCGTTATCTAGCGTTTTTTCCCCTTTTTCAGCAAGATCAGCCGAAGCAGAGTTCATGATGGCGAAACCTTCAGTGTTTATCCCCGCCCAGACATGCTCTCCCTTTTTATCATCGGCATTAACTATTCCTATAAAGCCATATTTTACTCCCTTTAAGTAGAGGACTTTATTATCCAGCACTGAAGTATCACGGTTCTTCCACATGAGAGGCCGACCGTCTGGAGTTGCCTTGCCTGAGGCTACAGCCACAGTGCAAGGAAATAATTCAAAAGCACCTGATAAAATAAGGGCAAGAAGGACGAATACACCAAGTTTATAATTTCTTTTTTTCATGGTTACGACTCCTTTGATCTTCATTAATTTTGTTATTATATTCTTTTTCTCCTAATTCTCATTCCTTTTCACATAACGGGCAATATTTTCGTGGGTGGCAAACCAAACATTTTTATTAGATAAGATATGTTGAACAAGTTTTTCCAACATTATTATGCGGCTGCGGTGGCCCGTGATTTTAGGATGCATGGTTAAGATAAAAATTGTTCCTTCCTCGCAAGCTTTGTCGAATTCAGCCGCCCAGATAGAAAAAACGTCCATGGGAGTAATGTGAGGGCGAATACTCGTGAAGCGTGAGAAGCCAAAATAAGGATAGTCATCCAGGAGCCATTCTACAGGGAGCTCGACTACTCCTGTTGGCTCGCCATCCTCAAGAATCTCATAAGGACGATCGTCAGCCATAAGGCTGCTGTCATAGAGAAGACCAAGCTCTTTAATAATTTTGATGGTTGAGAGGCTAAAGTCCCATGATGGTGTCCGAATCCCAACAGGTGCTTTGCCTGTTAACTCTTTGAGAACATCATAAGATTTCTTCATCAGCTCTCTTTCTTCCTCTTCAGACAAGAGTGAGTTCCGCTCATGAATCCATCCATGCAACCCAATTTCGTGAACACCTTTTGCCACGACAGCCTTTATTTCCTCTTGGTGAAGGAGGGCACTAACTGCAGGCACAAAAAAGGAAGCCGGAATCCTGTATTTATCGAGCAGGGCCAAAATTCTGGGGATAGCAATCCTGGCTGAGTATTCTCCCTGAGAAAATACGCCAGGAGAAATAACTTTGTCTCTTAAAGCGTTTGTTTCTGCATCAAAATCAAAAGAGAGGCCAACTGCTACTTTTGCCCCGTCCGGCCAGCTTTGAGGAGTAAGGTCCCTTCCTGCGCGTACTTTTCCGACAGTGGATTTTATTTTTTCCAGACTCCAGTGCCACGGCTTTTCTTCCTGGGGCTTGGTGTCTCCGGAAAGAAAAAGAAATAGCAAGATGAAGATAATGAAACAGAACCCGGAGATAAAATATTTTTTCATCGCTCTTTACTCCCTAGATCAGATAGGATAATTTGCTGTCAAACTTCATAGTTGACTTTTCGGGATATGATCCTCGAATATTTTATAACTCAAAATCTAATAAGTAAATGAGCAACCTTTTTATCGGAATCCTTGATTGAATTGTCGGCTCTTTACAAAACAGGCCCAAGGAAAAACAGGATTGCCACAGCAGTTTTCACAAATGGGCAAATCTTCATTTGTACAATTGATGTTCTGGCACCTGTCAGTGAACTCAACACTGCCATAATGATAAGGACAGCGGCTGATATCCAGTACACAATCTTAGAAACAGCACTTTGAGAGCCTCCGGAAAGGGTAACAGATAGCACGAGTATCCCCAAAAAGCACAGTGTTAGACCTTCTGCGATCCATTCCATGGTAATTATTCGCCTGTTATCCTCTGATATTTGCCCGAAGCCGTCAACAACAGATTTAGTCGGGATAATGTGACCTATTCCCCACATGATAATTAAAATAGAGCCTATGTGTAACAATATGATACCAGTCACTTTCACTTCCTCCTGTTAGACGAGAGTTTTTGTATAAAAGTTTACAAAAATTTTAATTGATTAAGAAGGGTGACCTACTGCTGTCGTATAGAGGATACTCTCCTCTTCACCATCAACTCCGAGAATGTCGTTCACCTCATCATCGTAGAGAGCCCCAACCTGGCAGCTTCCAAGCCCTAATGAGACAGCTGCTAAGGCACAATTTTGAGCAATATGGCCTGCATCAAGGTATACATAGCGGTAAGCTCTTTGATTATACTTCCATTTTGATCTCTCAAAAATGGCTGTCCAGATGAAAACAACATTTGCTGAAAAAACAAAATCCTGGTCAAGAACTGCTTGAGTAATAGCAGTGCGAAAATCTCCCTGACGCAGCTGGTGAAGCTCGTGGTTTTTCACTCCATAGTGGTAAATTCCAGGCTCAATTTCTTCCACGCTGTGGACAGAAAGGTAAGTCTCCACCGGATAAAGTGCTCCTGCTGAAGGGGCTGCTCTGAGTTCATAACCCATGTATTTTGCTGTAATTCCCTGTGTCGCCCAGAGAAGCAGCGAAAGATGGGCTTTTTTCATGGGCCTGTCAACAAAATTTCTGACGTTCCGGCGGAGCTTTATTGCTTCCCAGACAATCATTCCCTCCTTCTCTTCAGGTGGATCTAGTGGAATTTTTGGCGAAGAAGGATAGTTTTTGTATGTTTCAGGCTTCCGACTCCAAATCAGAGGACCGCCTGGAAGTTTACCTCTAAAGTATTTGGTTTCTTTCTGGAAAAGATCTCCAATACTTTTCTTCATTTCTCTTTTTTCTCCTTTTCTTTCTCGAATGCCTCTAATCTTTTTTTGGCTCTTTCAAGCTCGGGATCAATTTCCAGGGCTTTCTTGAAATATTCAATGGCTTTTTCTTTTTGCTTTGCTCGAAAATAAGCCTCACCAATTTCCACGTAGAGGCGTGCCTCCTTGGGATGGAGTTCAGTAGCAATAATAAGGAGAGATAGCGCTTCCTTGAGTTTCTTTACTCGCACTAATAGGCTTCTATACCTGAAAAATTGATTAACGCTCACTGCAGGATGATAAGGGTCCAGGCTGTGGGCCTTTATAAAATGTATACGTGCATTCTCCATTTTTCCAGTCCAGATATTAGCAAAGGCAAGAGCACTTAGGGGACGTGGTGAGTTGGGGTAGAGTTCCTGGTTTAATGTTAGTAATTCAAAGGCTTTCGCAACATCATTCTTCTCAAGAAGTTTCAGTGAAACACTGGCTATATCAACGCTGAAATCTGGATAGAGTTCTGCGCCTGAAAAGGTGTCTTTCAGGATTGGACCCGTTTCATTAAAATTTGTGTTAACAGTGAAAAACATCCTGCGGACAAAATCATTATATGTTGCTTTCCAAGCTTTTTCCCATCCAGAAATAAGTTTATTCAATTTTTTGTGGAAGCGGAATTTTTTATATTTAGATTCATTCTTACTGATAGTAATGTAATCAGAGAAAAATGCCAGAGGCCCCTTCGTGCGGTAGCTTCTAAGCCTGTCATTGCCATAAATTTCCCGAAGGACATGTGCCATGTGCGATCCTACCTTGGTAAGAGCCCGGCCGGAGATGGGATGAATTCCATCGTCTATTTTTGTTTTGTATTCTTTGAAATTACTTCCAAGATTTTTTTCGTTTACGTATTTGTTAAAAAAGGAAAAAGCTTGATCGAGCTCCTCTTTTTCTGAAGTAAGAGAATTCCCATGCCAGTCATAATAGCTCATCCCGTAGAAAAAAGTCTGTGCGCATGCATTATATATTGTTTGTTTAATCCTGTCAGGGGCGTAGGCTGTGCTCTGAATATCTTCCTCCAGGATGAGCTGGATGAGTCTTCTGTAGAATGGACTGAGATCAAGTCCCTCTCTGTTTGAAGCAAGGGCAGCGGCAAATCTTTCTTTTGGAAAAATCAGGATGTGAGTTCTTGTCTCTGGTTGAGAGCCTCCGTGACTGACGGCAAAGTGGCTACCTGCGGGCCGCACGGTCCACCCCATGCCGTAGCCAGTATAGTGCTGGTCACGGAGTGCCATCGGGGTGAACATCTGGCGCCATGTTTCTTCATCCAGGAGTTTTCCTGAAAATATGCCCTGAGCATATTTCAGGAGGTCGATAACTGTCGAGCGAGTTCCCCCTCCGGCAAACCTGCTTGATATATCCACGTATTCTGAATTTTTTATTTCTCCGTTAATAATTCTGTATCCTCTCACTCTGTATGGGATCAAGTCCACAGGATCATCAAGCCGAGAATCTTTCATGCCAAGAGGATCAAAGATGTGCTCTTTAATGTATTTGCCGTATGATTGGCCTGATGCACCTTCAACAACCGCACCCAAGAGATTATAACCGTAGCTTGAATAGCTATAGCGCGTGCCGGGCTCCGCAACGAGCTTAAAATCTTTGAAGATAGCAATTGCTTCTTTGGTGTTTTTGTGGATTTTTATATGGCTTTCAGCATCGTAGTTTTTATAGTGGCTTATTCCTCCCAGGTGTCCTAAAAGCTGGCGAACGGTAACAGGCCACTTCTTTTTCGGAAAATAGGGAACATAAGTTTGGACTTCAGCATCAAGGCTTATCTTCCCTTTTTCAACCAGCTGGAGGACAGCTATGGCTGTTATAGTCTTGGTCACAGAGGCCAGACGGTAGGAGCTCTCTGGCTTTGCTGGCGACATGTTTTCGAGGTCAGCGTAGCCAAAACCCTTTGTCCAGACAAAGCCATCCTTAACAAATCCGATTGAAAGCCCCTGGACATTTTCGATCTCCATTTTCTCAATTACAAATTTTTCGAATGCCTTTATTGCTTCAGCATAGGGAGATTGAACTGACTCGATTGCTCCCAGATTAAGAATGCTCAGAGCAATCCAGACGATTGTGACAAAAAGAATATTTCCTGGTTTACTCCGTCTGCTCATGGTATAAAACCTCCTCTTTGATTCTAAAGCTGATATGTATTAGGACTTTTTATTCGTGTAAATTGAATTACTCATTTTGTCAGTGACTGAGTAATCCAGCAAAAGAGCCTCTCTTTTATAAATATTAAGCTGCTGAATTACTAAAGCCCGGTATCACTTCATATTCATAAGATAAAGCCAAACAGTAAAAAGAGTAAAAGCGAAAAAGCGGCAGCTGTCAGAGCGTACGGGAGCTGGGTTCTTACATGGTCGATGTGATCAGTGGCAGATGCCATTGATGAAATAATGGTCGTATCAGAAATAGGCGAGCAGTGGTCTCCGAAAACTCCTCCTCCTAAAACAGAGGCAATGACGAGGCCTGGGTGGAGGCCGATTATATTAATCATGGGGACTGCGATAGGAATCATGATGGCGAATGTTCCCCATGAAGTTCCTGTGGAAAAAGCGATAAAACAGGATACAAGAAAGAGCAAAGCTGGAATAATTCCAGGATGAAAGGTGGATTTTGCAACCTGCGCCACAAAGGGTCCTGTGCCGAGTTTATCGCAGGTATCCCCGATTGCAAAAGCTAAGATCATAAGACTCGCAAGAGGAATTAATCCTCCAACTCCTTTCATAAACGTATCGGTAATCTCTTTTATATTCATTATATTTTGAATTCTGTAAGCAACAGCGCCGACGATAAGAGCTGTGACAACTGCCCAGAGAACAGAAAGCGAGCCTGATCCTTCCATTATATTGCCCTTTCCAGTTATGAAAAGGACTACTGGCATCATTGCCACCATGATTGCTACAGGCAAAATCATGTTTACGGCCCGAAGGGGAACACCATTCTTGTATTCCATCATAACGACATCATTGGAGATAAGAGGTTCAGCCCCATCTCGAAGAATCTTATTCTCGTGAAGCACTCTCCTTTCAGCCTTTTTCATGGGACCGAAATCTTTACCGGTGATGACAACTCCGAGAACAAGAAGGATAGCCAGGATAGCGTAAAAATTAAAGGGCATGGAAGAAACCATGACTCTGACGGGATTTTCAACTCCCTGGGAAATCAAGAGCCCGATGACATATGCACCCCAGGCATTCAAAGGAATGAGGATGCATTTTGGGGCCGAGGTAGAGTCAAGAATATAGCTTAATTTTTCGCGGGATATTTTCAGTCTGTCAAAGAGAGGCCTCGTCACAGCACCCGATACAAGGACACATATGCTTGATTCAATGAAGATGATAAAGCCGAGAAACCAGGCAAGGAACGAAGCCCCTTTTCTTGAGCGTACCAAGCCTTTCCCGAATACCCAGTTAACAAAGCCTTCCATTCCTCCAGAATACTGGGTGAAGGTGATGATTGCTCCTATCATGGCGCTGAAGAGAACCACACGTGTATTGTCTGCATCCCTAAATACAGCAACAAGTATATTGAGTGTCTGGATGAGACCCTGGAGAGGATTCCAAGAGCTGATAATAGTCCAACCAAGCCAGATTCCGAGGGTCAGCGAGAGGTAAACATGTTTTGTTTTAATTGCCAGGAGAATAGCAAGCAAGGGGGGGAGGACCGAAAGCCAGCCGTAAGTATCCATCGTGGAATCTTTTAATTAAACTCTAGTCAGCCGAGAAAGTAAACCTTTTTTACCTGCTTTTCAGAGCTCTCAGTATCTTTTCCGGTCAATACTAACTTAACGCTGGGAAGTGTTCTAGATTTACTTTTATTTCTTCTACTCTTTCACTGCTTCAATAATACGAGCATATCCTGTACAACTAAGAGGATTATGGTTCCTGTAATCTTTTTATAAACATTTTACAACGGATAAATAATTGTTTGATTTAAGAAAGAATATGAACCATTTCATATTTATTTACAGGAGATATTTTTTCAGGAATCTGGCAGTGTGGGATTTCTTAAATTTTATTATTTCTTCAGGAATACCCTGGGCTACTATTTCTCCTCCTTTCTCTCCACCTTCTGGTCCCAAATCTATGACATAATCAGCACACTTTATAACATCTAGGTTGTGTTCGATGACAATCACTGTGTGGCCTTTGTCAACCAGCTTCTGAAAGCACTCCAGAAGTGTGTCTACATCAGCGAGATGAAGGCCTACTGTTGGCTCATCGAAGAGATAGAGCATACTGTTGTCTTTTTGATGGATGAGATTATAAGCCAGTTTAATTCTCTGGGATTCTCCTCCTGATAGAGTAGTTGTCGGCTGTCCTAATCTTAAGTATCCCAGACCAACTGCTTCAAGGGGAGCTATTTTTTTGGTGATATCCGGTCGATCAGAGAAAAAATCGAGCGCCTCAGATATACTCATCTGGAGTACCTGTTCTATATTTTTCCCTCTATATTTAATCTCCAGAATCTCATTCCTAAACCTTCTTCCCTTGCAAACTTCACAGGTTAAGACAATGTCAGAAAGAAATTGCATCTCAACAATCTGCTGTCCGGCTCCTTTACACTCCTCACATCTTCCTCCTGAAGTATTGAAGGAGAAAAATCCAGGTTTATAATTCAAGGCACTAGCTTCCCTCGTCTGACTGAAAAGGTCTCTTATGCTGTCCATGGCTTTTGTGTAAGTAGCGGGAATAGAACGGGGTGATGTGCTTAACGGAGACTGGTCTACCATGATAATTTTGCCTATTTTTTCCTTCCCGTAGAGTTCAGAAAAACCATCCTCAGCCTCACCAATCCATCCCTGGTAGAGAACATCGTAAAGTAACGTGCTTTTCCCTGAGCCTGAAACTCCTGTGATGCAGATAAAAACATTAAGAGGAATTTTCACATCAATGTGCTTTAAGTTATGTTTGTGAGCATCCTTAATTACAATAAATTCTCTGGCACCTATTCTTCTTCTTGGAATTTTTATATCTTTTTCTTTCCTGATGTATTGAGCAGTAAGAGAATTTTTACTATTCATGAATTTACTCATTGTCCCATCAAATACAACTTCTCCACCTTTTTCTCCGGCTCCGGGCCCAAGATCTATCAGATATTCTGCGGCGTTTATGATTTCTGGATCATGCTCGACAACTACAACCGTGTTTCCCATTTCTTTCAATGAGTTAAGGATGTCTATTAGGCGGCGATTATCACGGGCGTGAAGACCAATGCTCGGCTCATCAAGGATAAAAAGGGTGCCTACCAGTGATGCACTCAGAGCAGCGGCAAGGTTTATTCTCTGAGCCTCGCCTCCGCTTAAGGTGAAAGTCATGCGGTCCAGTGTTATGTAATCCAGGCCCACTTCCACTAAAAATTTGAGTCTGTTTATGATTTCATTAATAAGCTTTTCTGCTACTTTTTTTTGAAAGGATGATAGAGTGAGGCGGCAAAAAAATTCATAGGCTTCCTGAACAGTCTTCTGTACTGCCCGACCGATGGAGAGTCCGTTGACCTTTACGCTCAGGGCTCTTGGATTGAGACGCATTTTTTTACATGCCGGGCAGGGCACGTACTTACGGTATCTACTAAGAAAAACTCTGACCTGAACTTTATATTTTTTTGTCTGAAGCCAGTCGAAGAAACCTTTTACTCCGTGATAGCCATCCCCTCCATCTAGAATATATCTTTTCCATTCTTCTTTTAGATCCTTAAAGGGAATCGTTGTTGGAATTCCCCGCTTCTTGGCTTCAAAAATCAATTCTTTCATCAGGTCCTGGGAGGAAGGCTTTGTCCAAGGTTCTATAGCTCCTTGTTCCAAGGATTTATTCTCATCCGGAACAATTTTATCCTCGTCCAGTACTGCCAGGTCTCCGAAACCATGGCAAGTTGGGCATGCTCCCTGAGGGCTGTTAAAAGAGAAAAGATTGGGAAAAGGCTCTTCATAAGTAACACGACAATTCTTGCATTCAAGCTTATCAGAAAATGCAAATTCTTCATCTCTGTCCGTGTGGACTTTGAATTTTCCCTCGCCCTTTCTTAAAGCCATTTCCAATGAATCAACAAGCCGCTCTCTTTCTTCTCTGTCTAAAGTCATCCTGTCGACAAGAACATCAAAACTCTGTTTCTTTTTGAGCTTGACTTGGTCAAGAGTTAAAATGGTGTTATTCTGGATGATTCTGAAAAAGCCTTCTTTTTTGAGTGTAGCCATGCCTTTATCTGAAGGCCAGGAAAAAGAAATCCATACCTTTGTCCGGGAGGGAAGCTTGTAAAGATTCTCCACTATTGAGTCTATGGTATCCCGGGAGACGGGCTGGCCGCATTGAAGGCAGTGGATAATTCCGATACGAGCATAGAGAACTCTCATAAAATCATAGATTTCAGTAACTGTGGCTACAGTTGATCGGGGATTTTTAGTTGCAGCCTTTTGCTGGATAGCTATGGCAGGAGTTATTCCATCAATGAGATCAGCATCAGGTTTATCCATCCTCTCTAAAAATTGTCGGGCATAAGCAGACAGGGATTCGATATAGCGCCGCTGCCCCTCAGCATACAGAGTATCGAATGCAAGGGATGATTTTCCCGAGCCGCTCACTCCTGTGACAATAATCAATTTATTCAAGGGAATGTCAAGGTTGATGTTTTTCAGGTTGTGAACCTTAACTCCCCGGAGTATGATTTTATCTTCCATTTCCTCTTTATTATTATAAGAATCCTTATTGTAGTGTTAAAGAGGTTTTTTAAAAGGGGACAGGCTACTTTTTTAAATTTTGCCACTTTTTGCCACTTTTTTTAGGGAAAAAAGGGATTTACCACTTTTATTTAAAAAAAGGAGCAGGATACTTTGTTAGAAGAGAGACACAGCTATAAGTAACACTTAATAATGACAAAAAATGTCATTTATAAAAAAAGTAGCCTGTCCCCTTTAATTCTCATTTTCTTTTTATATGCTTTTGTTATAATGGTCAAGCTAAGGAGGTCAAGATGCAAAAAGGAACTAAGTACGCCCTCATGCTTGGAGCTATTCCTTTTATCACTCTGGCGTTTGCCCTCCCTCTGGTCAATCGGATTGAGCCAATTATTCTGGGGCTGCCTTTTATTTTGTTCTGGATTATTTCATGGGTTGTTTTAACTCCTTTTATTCTTCTGACAGCCTATCTTCTGGAAAAAAGATACAACACACCTGAAGAAGGAGATGAGTAATGAATCCTGCCCTGATAATTATATTTGCCGTTATTATATTTTCTTCTCTTCTTGGCATTTATGCCGGAAGGCGAGTAAAGATGAATTTAGAAGAGTGGGCGGTTGGAGGGAGGCGATTTGGAGTTATCTTGATCTGGCTTCTTATGGCCGGGGAAATTTATACAACTTTTACTTTCTTAGGGGCCAGTGGCTGGGCCTATTCAAAAGGAGCTCCAACCTTTTATATCCTGATTTACGGTACTTTGGCTTACACCTTTTCCTTCTTTATTCTTCCTCTTCTGTGGAAAGTTGGGAAGAAATATGGTCTACACACTCAGCCTGACTTTTTCATAAAAAGATACGACAGCCGCACCCTCGGAGTTCTCGTAGCCCTGATCGGAGTAATTTTTATCGTACCTTATCTTCAGCTCCAACTTAAAGGATTAGGAATGATTGTTGAGGAAGCAAGTAACCGCACTATCGATCCTCGTCTTGCGATGGTGATATCCTTTGTTCTTACCTGCGCTTTTGTCTACACCAGTGGTATCCGTGGAACAGCATGGGTATCTATTATCAAAGATATTATGATGATCCTTGCCGTGGGGATAGTTGGTATTGGAGTTCCCTATATATATTTTGGTGGTTTCGGGAAGATGTTTAAGGCTCTAATCGCACAGAAACCACATCACCTTATCTTCCCTGGAGCAACCTCTAATATGGATGCTCTTTGGGTAATGTCAACAGTACTCCTGACAGGATTAGGATTTTACATGTGGCCGCACATTATCGGTTCTGTTTTTTCAGCAAAGAGCGCCAAGACGATAAAAAGGAACGCTGTTATCATGCCTTTCTACCAGGTTCCGATTTTATTAGTGTTCATGGTCGGGTTCACAGCTCTCCTTGTTATACCTGGATTAAAAGATGGAGACTTTGCCTTTTTAGCCTTAGTCAATAAAACGTACCCCTCCTGGTTTATGGGTTTTATCGGCGCTGCTGGAGCTGTGACAGCCATGGTTCCTTCCTCGATTCTCATCCTATTTGCCTCAACAGTATTAGCAAAAAATGTCTACAAAGCAGGATTCAATCCTAACGCCAGTGAAGAGAAGGTTGTCAGGCTTTCTCGATTTCTGGTCTTTGTTATGACTTTCATGGCCCTTATTTTTGCCATCTTTTTCCCCAGTGCCTTAGTTAACCTTCTTCTTATCGGTTACGATGGTATCTCCCAGTTCTTTCCAGGTGTAGTTCTGGGGTTGGTCTGGAAAAGAGTTACCCGGACCGGAGTCTTAGGTGGATTGCTCACGGGAATTGGCCTTGTGATCCTTCTAGTTTTTGGGGGTCATGATCCTTTCTTTGGATTAAATGCTGGATTTGTTGCCCTTTCAGTTAATACGGTTGTTACTGTAGTAATGAGCCTGCTTACAAAGCCGCAAAAAAGCTGGGAGTAGAATTTATATTCAACAACAAAAAAAATATTTTATGAATTCGATATTTCAAATCCAGTTGAGACAAGGAAAGATGTTACATGTGAAGAGAAGGCAAGATTTAAATTATTAAGTATAGATGCTAATGGAGAGATTGAAGGGATAAATGAGAAAAAAGAAAAAACAAGCTATAGGAGGATAGATATGATTGAGGAATTGAGAAAAGAAGTGAAAGCAATTAACGGTAAATTAATCGAATGGCGCCGTGACTTTCATCGCCACCCTGAAATTGCTTATCAGGAACACAGGACATCCTCAGTGATTCGCAAATTTTTAGAAACTCTTAACATCCCTGTTAAGCCATTCGCAGAGACAGGATTACGAGGAATACTTGAGGGAATACCCGGAGGAAAAACTGTCGCTTTGAGAGCTGACATGGATGCTCTACCGTTGAAAGAAGAAGGAGAGAGGGAATACATTTCAGAAAACCCAGAAGCGTGCCACGCCTGTGCTCACGATGGCCACATGGCTATTCTAATGGGAGTTGCACAGCTTCTTACAAAGAAAAAAGATAAGTTCAAAGGAAAAGTTGTTTTCCTCTTCCAGCCTTCGGAGGAAAGAATTCCTGGGGGCGCAAAAAAAATGATTGAGGAAGGTGCCCTTAAAGGCGTTGATGCTATATTTGGCCTCCATCTCTGGCAGCCTCTTCCCTCAGGAACTATCGGGATTGTGAAGGGAGCGATGATGGCCGCACCAGATCAATTCTCGCTCAGGGTAATAGGAAAAGGAGGCCATGGTTCTATGCCTCAGACAACAGTAGATCCAATTCTCGTTGCTTCTCATCTGGTTGTAAACCTTCAGAGTATTGTCAGTCGAAATGTTGATCCTCTAAAGTCTGCAGTAGTTTCTCTGGGGACAATTGAAGGAGGTACCATTAATAATATCATCCCCTGCGAAGTTACATTGAGCGGGACTGTCAGAACGTTCGACCCGGAGCTAAGAGGATTTATGGAAGAAAGAGTGAGAGAGATTGTTGAAAGAACCTGCCATACATTTGGTGCGACAAGCGAATTCAAGTATGAAAGAGGCTATCCTCCTCTCATCAACGATGATGCAATGGCAGATTTGGTCCTGGATGTAGCAAACAAAACATTGGGAGAGGAGAGCATCAAAAAAATTGACCCGGTCATGGGAGGGGAGGACTTTGCCTATTTCCTTCAAAAGGTTCCGGGTGCTTTTCTATTTTTTGGAATGGGGGATGGAATGGAATTCCCTCATCACCATCCTGGTTTTGATTTGGATGAACGAGCTCTTCCTCAAGCTGCACTTTTTATGACAAGCCTGGCTCTGGAGTATTTGCAGAGTTAAGAATAGATGAATTTTCCCAGAAATTATTTAACCATATTTAATTGCGTGCGATAGAAAGGACCGCCGCAATCTTATAGAAAAAAGTAAAAACATGAATTTTTTCCTCATTTTAGGCATTGCGTTTGCTCTGGCTATGGATGCATTTGCAGTTTCAGTTGGCATTAGTGCATCTCTGAAAAGAATAACAAAAATGCAGGTTTTGAGGCCAGCTTTCTGTTTTGGATTCTTTCAGTTTATGATGCCTGTCATAGGCTGGTCAGTAGGTGGGAATATCCAGAAGTATATCCAGGCTTTTGACCACTGGATAGCCTTTTCCCTGCTTCTTTTTATAGGAGGAAAGATGATTTATGAATCTTTCGACCTCAGTAAAAAGACGAAACATTATGGCTCTGACCCAACAAAAGGCTCATCCCTTCTTCTTCTCTCTATCGCAACCAGTATCGATGCGCTGGCAGTAGGATTAAGTCTTGCTTTTCTCGGGGTGGGAATCATCTACCCAGCTATAATCATTGGATTTGTTGCCTTTGTGATGACTGTTGTTGGAATGAAGATGGGATCTCTGACAGGATACCTTATAAAGAAAAGGGGAGAATTGATGGGAGGGTTGATACTTATTATAGTTGGAGTAGTAATTCTTGCCGAGCATCTGTAGACAGACTCTCTCTTCAATATTTCCATGAAATGCCCATGATATATTCCCTTCCTGGCGCAGGGAATCCGGCCTCAAATTCATAATTCTCATCGAAAAGATTCTTAAGCAGGAGGTAAACCTCGAATTTCCCTAAAGTTTTAGCTATTCTTAGATCTAGAAGTGCGTAGGAAGAAAGGTGCTTAAACTCTCCTTCCGGCTCTTCAAAATATCTTTTATCGATATAAAGCACTTTCAGCATACCTTTAAGAGAAAAAGGTAATTTGTACTCAAAGAAAAGAGAGAATTTGTGGGGAGGTTTATATTCCAGTTTGGAAGACTTTCTTCCCGGTGAAGTATTTATGGCTTGAAGATATGAGTAATTTACGTTCACATTATATCCTTCCTGAATCTGGTAATTTAGAGAAAATTCAGCACCTTGATATCTTGCACGATCTACATTTTGCATTTGAAAAAGAGTTCCTGTTCTCTTGCGGACAATCAAATCCTTCAAGTCTGAGTAAAAGAAAGATAATTCAAATGTGCTTCTAGGAGATAAAAAGGTGCGAAATCCGAATTCATAGTTCAAGGCCCTTTCTTCTTTAAGCTCTGGATTTGGAATGTTTCTTCCAAGAAATTCTGAATAAAATTCTTTAAGTGTTGGAAACCTAGATTTTCGGGCAATCGAGAGGTAGACCTGGGAGATATCTATTCTGTATGCTATACCTATCAAGGGATTTAAGTGAACGATAGAAGGTCTCAGCTTTTCACCGTTGGCATAGAGCGGCTTAAGCCAATCAAAGCTTGTCCCTATAATGAAAGATAAATTTCTCTTAACTTCAATTTCATCTTCTAATCCTAGGGAATAATCAGAAGCTTTGTATTTTTCCCAGGCCTGCTGATAATCCGCTTGAGCGCGGTGAACATCTTTCTTGAGATTAACTCCAACTCGTAAGTGATGTATTCCCCTGACATAGTCTCCAAGGAAAGTTGCACCCAGCGAATAATCATCGAAAGTGCTGTGAAAAGAATAATTTTCTTCTTGGGTGGAATAAGTAGAGTCATCGTAGGAATCAAGGAGATTGTAGTACGAATCATAAAAAACACTTCCTCGAAGTTCCAGGCCGCTCAAGAATGTATGCTTGAGAGAAAGCTTTACATCATTTTTCCTCCACTGGGTAAAGCGCCAGTATCGAGGCCTGCTCTCGTACGAATGGGGAGGTACTCCTTTTCTGCTGTCTACAAAACTAAAATCAAGAAAGAGGGAGCCGTCTATCCAGGAGTAATGAAGTCGGCCACCGACTGCTTTGTTTTTAAGGTGTGAATTCTGGCGTAAATTTCCTCCTTCATTTTTCTGAGGATTAAATTTTTGGGAAAGGTAGAAACCATCTGAATGTTTATACTCACCCGAAATCCAGAATCCTAATCTTTTCAGTTTTTTTCCGAATGAAAATGCCAGCCTTTGATTTAAATTCCTCCCTTTATTTAAAGAAACGCTGCCACTTGTCTTTTGTGATGGTGCTTGAGTGATAAGATTAACAATCCCTCCCATCGAATTGGAACCGTAAACCGTTGAGGAGTTACCCTTAATAACTTTTATTTTAGCCAGACCTTCAACAGGAAGCTGGGATAAATCAATCTGGCCATCAAAAGGGACATATACCGGGATTCCATCAATCATAACTACTACTTGTCTTTGGCTGAATCCCCTTAACTGGAGGATAGCTTCCCCCCTCAAACCGATTGTGTAAAAAACACCTGGAACAAGTGCTAATGCTTGAACAGGGTCATATGCTCCTGCTGCTTCTAACTCTTCTTTTTTGATTTCTTTGATATTAGCTATCTCTGTGATTGGCTCTTTTTTAGCGGTTACGACGACTTCCTGGTGGTCATAGGCGTACTCTTTTTCTTTCTTTTTTTTATCATCTTTTTTTTCCTGAGCCTGTAGCAAGCATAATAAAAGTAATAAGGGTAATATTGCTCTCAGTAATTTCATTTTTCCGTGTTTAGAAGACAGATAATAGTATTCTTCATGCTATTCTCAATAGTGCAATTATAATAAATAAAATGTTATTACGGGAAGGAGATTTATCACTTGGTTTAACTCAGGTTGAGTTAAAAGACGAGTTTTACTCCTCCGTAAGCAGAAAAACCGGATGTTCCGTACCCTTTAATCATTTCATACTTTTCATTGAGGACATTATCCAAGCGCCCGAAAATTTGAATGTTCGCATTGAAGTTGAACGAAGCAGTAGCATTTAGCAAAGTGTAAGATGGCAGAGTTACCCTCTTTGACGGCCAGATACTAAAATCCATATCTTCCCTCTCTCCCACATATATTAATGAAAGAGCGATGTTTCCTTTCTCTAGAAAACCATAATTCACCATGGAGGTGAATTTATCTTTTGGCCGTCTCAAAAGAGGTGTATTTTCATCTTCATCCATTGCCTCATTCCTGGTATAGGAAGCGGTGATAAGAATACTTTTGATCGGCTGTGCTTGAAAAATGAATTCAGCGCCTTTAGAGGAGGATTTTGAAATATTTATGAAACCTTGTACATCATCAAAATCAATGAGGTTTTCAAAGCTGTTTTTGAAATATGTCGCGCCAAACATCAGCTTATCCTGAAATAAATACTGTTCAACGCCGGCATCCCAGCCTGTTGATTTTTCAGGCTCTAGATTTTCATTTCCGATAGGACCCCATGCTGTTCCAGGTGCATAGAGCTGGTAGAGAGAAGGCGATTTAAAACCACTTCCGTAAGTTGCCTTTAACTTTGTCCCTGTCTGCTTGATGAAATATGCAGGAGCGATTCTGTAGGTTACTGCTGTGCCAGCCTGACTGTGATGATCGAAGCGTGCTCCGACAGCGGCAAAAAATTGATCTTTTATCCTGATTTGATCCTGGATATAGAATCCTTTTTGGTGTGATTTTCGAAGCGGGAAAGTACTTGAAAAAGGACCCCATACTCCTTCTGAATGGTATTCTGATTCTCCCTGTTCCTGCTGATATTCAGCTCCAAAAGTCAGAGTGCTTGTTTCATGGAGGAAAATATTATGCTGCCAGTCCAGCTTCCACAGCTTACTTTTGAACTTTGATCTATCAGAATCTAAAGGATGAGACGCATCTGTAGGATTATCATATTTTCGGTTGTAATTAACAAAGGAAAGGATTAATTTTTGCTCCCACCGGTTTTGAAGGAAGAGTCTCCGGATTTCTCCCTTAAGGAACAAGGCGCGGTAATCCTGAATGTTGTTAGGGTCATCCCCGTAAGCTCCGCCAAAATTATCAATATCAATTTTTGTATCCAATGATCGTACAATGAAGTTGATATCGAGGTTGCTTGAAGGACGATAGCCAAATCTTGCTGAAAGTGTGAGGTTCCGGTAACCATCCTCTTCTTTGTTTCCCTTGTAGGCAGTGCTTGCTGAGGAGAATCCAGCATTATGGAAATAAGATGTTCCCAGAGAGTAGTCAAATTTATCCACAGATCCGCTTATTCCAGCATTCCCTGTGATAGTTCCAAAAGAGCCACCATAGCTTGAAAATCGTACCTTTGCCTTTCCCTTTCCTTTTCTTGAAATGATGTTAATAACTCCGCCCAGGGCATCCGAGCCATAGAGTGTGCTCTGGGGACCTCGAAGAACCTCGATGCGCTCAATGTCATCTAATGAAAAATGAGCGAGGTCATAAGAGCGAGAAGGAGTGATTGGGTCATTGAGCTCAACTCCATCCATCATCACCAGGGTGTGTTCTGAATTCGCTCCCCGAAGGAGCACAGATGCAGCTCCTCCTGTGCCTCCATTTTGAACAATCGTAACACCTAAAACCTCGTTAAGTACTTCAAGAACTGTTGACTTTTTCATTCTCTCCAAGTCTTCCCTTGTTATGACAGTAATCGAGCTTGCAATTTCCCTGGCAGGGGTTTCTATACGAGTCGCTGTTACAACCACATCATAGTGGAGAGAAGGAGGTTTTTTCTTTTTACCGCTTTCTTGGGCTTCTTCAGCGTAAGTGTTGAAAAAAAGTAAAATAAGAGCGAGGACAATCAAAAAAATTTTTTTAAACATTCTTTGTGCCTCCAGAATCTTTTGCCCCCGCTTTTAACCTTATAAGGAAAAAACCATTCACTGTGATTTAAGCAGCATTCCGGGGAAGATAAGTAAAAAAAAATACCCTATCTTCCACCCGAAGATGGGCTGTCAAGGCTTAAAGGGGGTTTCCTGACTCTCGGATCATCCTCCTTCCAGACCTTCCTGTTACGTTTAATTGAACAGTGGCATATTCTGGAATTTGTCCCCGATTACAGTAGCGGGGGCTGTGTCCGCTTTTCACGGACTTCCCTTTCCTTCGAGCCAAAATTAAATTGTCAAAGATAGATTATTTGCACCTCTAATGTAATAAAAAGTTTCTGTTCAGTCAAGTTCAAACTCCTATCGTAAGTATATTCTTTTCCGTGATGAGAGCTGAAGTAGTCATCAGCGAAGAGGTAAGCATCTTCATGAGAAAATGAGGCTGGTCGATTTTGTCCTTATGTTATCCTAAGAAGGCAGGAACAAGAATGAGTAAAATTTTTATGTGGTATCATATGGAAGTGATACAGCATTAGGAGTATGATTGTTACATTGGAAATAGAATTAGCGGAAAATAAAGAAAATATAAAAATCTCCATTATATAAAAAGGCTGCCCTTGCTTTTTTCATATGAAAAAAAGGAGGACAGCCTAGGAAAGGGAATGGGTAAATAGAAGAATTGAATCTATGATGAACTCCTGAAAAAAAGGAGGTTTTTTCATTTTGTCTCTCCATTTGTATATACGATAAAAATGATAGAAAAGTTACCCAGAAGGATATGTTTTTAAAATTATTTTAGAAGAGGAATTGATTAATTAATCTATATTATACCATAATTATTTTAATAATATCAACAAATTTTTTTCAATTTCAGAAAATTCAATGTTTTTAACTGCTTTTTACACATTTTATACATTAATTTCACCAATTTTGACGCTTTTTTCCGATTAATGAAAAAAATCACTGTTTTTCCCCTGGTGCTTTGACTATTAGAAAAAGATTCTTATAGAATTATTAACTAAATAAAGCAATAATGACAATTAATTCCTTCTGCTTAAAGGAGCCACATGATGGATAAAGAACTTTTCAGGCAATATGGCTATAAACTTATTGATTGGGCTGCAGAGTACATGACTGAAGTAGCGGAGTTTCCTGTAATGTCGCAGGTAGAACCTGGAGATATTAAAAAAAGTTTACCTGATGATCCACCACAAAAGGGGGAGCCCATGGGAAAGATATTCGAAGATTTCAAAGAGATCATAATGCCTGGAATCACTCACTGGCAGCACCCATCATGGTTTGCTTATTTCCCAGCCAATAACAGTCCGCCTTCTATTCTGGCAGAATTATTAACAGCGACTCTAGGCGCTCAGTGTATGGTCTGGCAGACATCTCCAGCCGCGGCTGAATTGGAAGAAGTGGTTCTTGAATGGCTACGTAAAATGCTCGGACTTCCTGAAAGAATGGTTGGCGTAATCCAGGATACAGCCTCTACTGCAACACTCTGTGCCCTCCTTACAGCAAGAGAAAATGCAACAAAGTTTGAATCAAACCTAAAGGGTCTGAAAAATTCCCTCATAGTGTATGCCTCAGAGGAGGCCCATTCAAGCATAGAAAAAGGAGTGAAAATTGCAGGCTTCGGAAAAGAAAACCTACGCTACATTCCTACAGACGATACATATGTCATGCTTCCTCAGAAACTTGAAGAAGCAGTGATTCAGGATAAAAAAAGAGGATTGCATCCTGCCTGTGTGGTAGCTACTCTGGGAACAACATCGTCGACTGCAATAGACCCACTGCAAGCCGTGGGCAGGATCTGTCGCAGTCATGGCCTGTGGCTCCATGTTGATGCTGCTTTTGCAGGCACAGCAGCAATGCTTCCTGAGAAGGAAGCGATGCTCGATGGAGCCGAGTACATAGATTCATTTGTTTTTAATCCTCACAAGTGGATGTTTACTAACTTTGACTGTTCAGTCTATTTTGTAAAAGATCCCGGAGCGCTTATCAGAACTTTCGAAATCCATCCAGAGTATTTAAAAACTGGCCTTGATGATCAAGTGAAAAATTTCAGGGACTGGGGTATTCAGCTGGGAAGAAGATTCAGAGCACTGAAATTGTGGTTTGTAATTCGATCCTATGGTGTCGAAGGACTCCAAAATATGGTAAGAGAACATATTCGATTAGCACAGATTTTTAAAAGATGGATAGAGGAGCACGGGCACTTCGAGCTCATGGCGCCGGTTAATCTGAGCTTGGTCTGTTTCCGCTTGAATGACGGCAGAAAAGAGGATGAGCTAGATAAACTGAACCGTAAATTACTGGATAGCCTCAACCGGACTGGCAAGGTATTCTTAACTCATACCACTTTAAAAGGAAGATATGTCCTGCGAATGGCTATCGGCTCGAGAACTACTGAAGAAAAGCATGTGAAGGAAGCATGGGATTTAATAGCTTCAACTGCCGAAAGGATATTAAATCATACCATATAGATAATAATTTGATAAATTTGTACAATATCTGGTATTATTTACTCAAAAAGGGTTGACTAAATCATTTTTATTTAACTATAATTACATAAACCTGTAGAGAATTCTGTATGAAAAGGGTAATTAAAGGCATAACAGGGACAATAATAATTCTGGTCTGTATTTCCTGTATTTCTCACAGAGGTATCCATCTCGTCAATCTAACTGCAAAGGAGTTGTTCTCTGAGACAGAGGTAGTCTTGACTACCACAAAACCGGTTCAATACAGCTTTACCAAGCTGGAAGAACCTCCTACTCTCATAATCAAGTTTCCAAAAGATAAAATTTACAGCAGCTCAGATGATATAGTTAATGTAAATAAGGGACCCATAAAAAAAATAATAAATGAATTTTCCAGTCAAGGAGATAATGACCAACACCAATTACATCTTGTAAGAATTGAACTTACTCAGGATTTACCCTATGAAATTTTCGACAGCGGCAGTTCAATAATAGTACGAGTCAAAAATCCTCAAAAAAATTTAACCTCAACTATTCCAGAGAAACAAATGGCAGATATTCAATCTCAAATATCCGGCGAAGACCTCCTCTCAGAATCAGGATATCTTGTTGGCCCTGGAGATGTTTTAAACATAGAAGTATGGAAGCAGCCCGATGTTACCAGAGAAGTCGTAGTAGACTATAAGGGCGAAATTAGGCTCCCCCCGATAAGAAAAATAAGTGTATTAGGATTAACTGTTCCTCAAGCAGAGGAGAAATTAATGGAAGAGCTTTCCAAATATTTGATTGACCCTATTGTGTTTGTGACCGTTAAAGAATACAACAGCCAGAGAGTGATCGCTTTAGGGGAAACAAAGACTGGAATGTACACCCTAAACAGAAGGACAACCCTTGTAGAGTTTCTGGGTCAAATTGGCGGGCCCACAGAGAATGCTGATATGTACCACATAAAATTGATAAAAAAAGATGGAAGAGTTATTACTTATAATTTCAATGAACTCATTAAAGATCCTCAAAAAGGGAATCAAGCTCTTGTTTCTGGAGGAGATACAGTATATGTCCCCCCCCTGGAAATGAAAAAAGTGTATGTTCTGGGAGAAGTTAAAGATCCTAAGTTTGTATATGTCAAAGGAACACTAACCTTGATAGATGCCATCGCAGAGGCAGGAGGATACACTCGTGATGCTGTCACCAAAAGTATAATAGTAATTCGGGGCGAATTAGGTTCCCAAAAGGGAATTCGAGTGAATCTAAGCCGAATTCTAAAGAAAGGCGACCTTGGCCAGAATATCGAGTTAATGCCGGGGGATATTGTCTATGTACCCAAGAGCTTTATTGTTGATATAGAGCGAGTTCTAAGAGACATTGCACTTCCTTTGACCTGGTATTTCTGGTTTGCAAAATAAAAAAAGAGGGAACTAAATGCCAAAAATTGAGATGAATTTATCTGACTATTTGCGGGTGATTCGTAAAAGAAAGCGAATTATCATTTTATCTTTCGTATTAGTGCTTCTTTCTACACTTTATTATACCTTTAAACAAACTCGCATTTATCAAACATCCTCTACAGTGAAAATCGAGCAGAGAAAATCAGTAGCGGAGATACTAACTGAATTAATTACCTGGTCTCCAGGAGATGAGATGGCTTCCCAGGCGAATCTTATTTCCAGCTATCAAATTATGGAGAAAGTGGCGGAAAAATTAAACTTGATCAGCCAAGACATGAATCCTATAGACCGCATGGCAAGAGCTAAAGGACTTCAGGGACAAATATCTGCAGCACAAGTAGGGAACACTAATATGATCTCAATCAGTGCAGTTTCAAGTAATCCCCGACAAGCAATGGAGTTAGCCAACACAGTAGCCCTCGTCTATGTTGAGACTCATTTTGAAAATAAGAAGCAGGAAGCCTCCAACGTGAAAAGTTTTGTTAAAACTCAGCTTGATTACTATCTTTCAGAATTGCAAAAAGGAGAAGCTGCACTTCAGAAGTTTCGCCAAGATAATCCATTAGTAGTAGAGAGAGATACTAAGAGCTTGCCTCCTATGGAAACCGATTCTCGACTATCTAGACTAAAAGAAGAAATCGTGAATTTGGAGCTAGAGCTGGCTGCATTAAAAAGTAAATACACTGAGGAACATCCAGAAATAAAAGCTCTCAAACGGAGAATGGAAAAGACTAACAATGATTTTGCTGTTGCCGTGAATCAAATAACGGCTCAACAAAAAGCGCTTTCTGCAAAAGAGATTGAGCTTCTTCAGTTGAAGCGGAATGTTACCATAGCTGAAGATATTTATTTAATGTTTAAGCAAAAATATGAAGAAGCAAGCATACTTGAGGCAGAAAAAGCCCAAGATGTTACTATCGTTGAACCAGCTTCACTTCCTTCTAGTCCAATCAAACCTGACATTAATTTTAACATCATGATAGGTCTTTTCAGTGGACTGCTCATTGGATTAATCATGGCATTCGTGGTTGAAAGCTTTGATACAACTATAGGCCGGTTGGATGACATAGAAGAATTGATACAAGTGCCTGTTTTAGGAGTTATTCCCAATACTTCACTTGAAAAAGGAAAGAGGGGTCTTAAGAATAAATTCATTAAAAGAAAGAAAATATCAGAAAAAGATGCGGTACAGAAAAAACTGATTGCCTTGTTCACGCCAACTTCTCCGGTAGCTGAGGCTTATAAGTCTTTACGCACTCACCTTGATTATATTGGTGATAAAAAAGAAGGAATGAGTATCGTTATCACCAGCGCTACTCCAGAGGAAGGAAAAACCCAGACTGTAGCTAATTTAGGTATTGTTCTCGCTCAGAGTGGACAGAAAGTGCTCGTTGTTGGCGCTGATTTTAGAAAGCCGATGATTTATCGATTATTCGGTCTTAAGAAAAGCCCTGGATTAAGCGAAGTTTTAATAGGAAAATTATCCTGGGAAAAAGTTGTTAATAATGTTACTGATATCTTACTAGGTGGCTTCGAATATGAACGAATCTTAAAATCTACTGGCATAGAGAATTTGAATATTATTACCTGCGGTGAAAATCCACCTAATCCTGCTGAGCTGCTCAATTTCCCTCAATTTAGCGATTTGGTTAAAGAGTTGAAACAGGAATATGACGTAATTCTATTTGATAGCCCGCCAACTCTCCCTGTGACTGACTCTGCTGTTCTGGGCACGAAAACTGACGGAGTAATTTTGGTCTATCAAGCTGGCAGGACACCCAGACAGGCGCTCATCCGTGCTAAAACCCAACTGGAAAACGTTGACGCTAAAATTTGGGGAGTTGTTATTAATAACGTTAAAGCTGACTTTATGGAGGATGATACATATTATCAAAGATACCGGTATTACCGTTATTACGGAGAAGAAAAGAAATCACAAAGCCCAGACTGATTCAAAATCCATACATTTTCACGTTTCATACAATTTGCGGTAATAAAGAATTATTATGCGTTTAGACCTGCAGGACCCAAAATTTTTGACTGCGTTAGTTATTTTAGCAGTCTTTATTATTAGTATCTTCACCGGTCAGATTATAACCGGGTATTCCTATAAAGTTGTCATAGCATTAATTCTTGGCTCTTTGATCATTGTAGTAACATTAGTGAATACAGATGCAGCACTTATTATATTAATTTTTTCGATGCTTCTATCTCCTGAAATCGGAGCTGGTCAAGTTCCGGGAAGAGAAATAGTAATCCGGCTAGACGACTTCCTGCTGGCCCTCATTATTTTTACCTGGCTGGCAAAAACAGCTGTCAATAAAGGATTAACTTTATTCATAAAAACACCCATTAATAAACCTATTGTTGTCTATATATTGATATGTGTCATTGCCACCTTGAGAGGCACTGTTTTAGGATACGTGGATCTAGCTAAAGGATTTTTCTATGTCGCAAGATATACTGAATATTTCCTTCTTTACATACTGGTAGCAAACCATATCCACAGCAGAAAGCAAGTAAAATTTTTTCTTAATGCTTTTTTCATAACATGTGCTATTGTCTCTGTCTACGGGATGTTACAAATCCCTTCAGGTGCAAGAGTCACTGCTCCTTTTGAAGGCGAAGTTGGTGAGCCCAATACGTTCGGCGGGTATCTACTTTTTGTGTTTTGTGTAGCTATAGGTATTAGTTTGCAGAAGGTTTCTCGAAAGATGAGGCTGACTCTAGCAGGGCTTTGCATTCTTATTTTTCTTCCATTTCTGTATACCTTGTCCCGCGCCTCATACCTGGCTGTTGTCTTCTCCTATATTGCACTTATTATTCTGAGCAAGAAAAAAGCAGTATTGGTTGCAGTATTGGCTGCAGTAATTCTCACAGGAGCAGTGCTTAAGCCTGAGGCGATCTTTTCAAGAGTTCAATATACATTCACGCAACAACAGGAGAGGTTAGCCAGGTTTGGAACTGTCTATCTTGACGAGTCTGCTTCTGCAAGGATATTTAGCTGGAAAGATAGCCTCAATGCTTGGAAAAAGCACCCCGTATTGGGGCGAGGCGTGACAGGATTTATTTTCATAGATGGACAGTATATTCGCACCCTTCCTGAACTGGGAGCTATCGGTTTTGCAGTCTTACTATGGCTTCTGTGGTCAATTTTTAAACACTCTCTCAATATCCATAAAAAAATGGAAGATGAATTGTACAAAGGGTTAACCATGGGTTATATAGCCGGCTTTGTTGGTTTAGTTGTCCATGCTCTGGCATCCAATACCTTTATCATAATTCGTATCATGGAACCTTTCTGGTTTATCACGGGAATAGTCATGATGTTGCCGGCTCTGAACGAGGATAAAATAGAAACTTAAATTTGAAATAATCCATCCTAAGCTCTGTTACCAGTTATGAAACAATCGGTCTCATGTCTTGTTCTATCCCTATGTATGAGGCATAGATCTTTTCATTTCGCAATACAATTCCTCGATCCTGGAAACATGGCTTTCTATGCTAAATAGCTCCTCAACTCTTTTTCTAGCGTACTCGCCCATGAGCCTGGAATTTTCAGTATTCGTTATAAAATGCTCAATCGCCTTAGCCAGCTGCTTCGCTTCACCAAAGGGAACAAGAAGACCAGATTCTCTTTCCACAATAGCCTCGCTGTTACCGCTCACATCTGTGGCGATTATAGGTAAGGAACAGGCCATGGCTTCAAGCAGAATTCGGCTAAATCCTTCTCTCTGAGAAGGAAGGATAAAGATATCAAGAGCAGAAAGAATTGCGTTTATATCATCACGGGGATTACTAAATATAACATTTTCTCTGATACCTAGTTTCTCCACCATATCCTTGAGTCTGGTGGCATAGAGTTCATCGACAGTCTTTCCCAAAACGAGAAGCTTTATATCAGGATGAGTTTCCTTGACGAGTCTCACAGCTTCGAATAAAAGCAGATGTCCTTTTAGAGGGACGAGTAATCCGATAATCCCTAAAAAAATATCAGTTTCTCCAATCCTCAACTCTTCTCTGATTGCTTTTCTTGCTCGCAGGTCTCGGGCAAATTTACGGGTATCCACTCCGTTAAAAATAACATCTATTTTAGGACGAAACCACGGAAAACGGCTGAAACGTATTTTCTTGACAGACATAGAAACACAGACTATTTTATGCGCTGACCTGGCAAGAAACCAGTCATATAAAAGCAAGTCTCTCGCTGACTCCCGAACATGCCATAAGAGCCTGGCTTGGGTTCTCCTTGCTGCCAGCGATGCATAAAACTGGGCCCTGTTACCGTTTGTATGGACAATATCCACATCATATTTCCGGATAATGGATCTGATCTGCTGGGCTGTTCTGATCAGCCTTTTAATGTCAGCTGTCCTTGCAGTTGTTATATTCACTATGTGTACAGAAAGATCCATGCTCCTTGCTTTTTCAGCTAACTCCCCTTCTCCTGGACAGAGGACTATGGGATAGAACCGGGATGTATCAAGACGCGATAGAAGTTCTAATAGGCTTATTTCGCCGCCGCTGAAAATGTCTGTTTTGTTGGCAACAAAAAGTATTTTTATCACAATGCAGCCTGTGTTGCCTTTTCGAAGACTTCCTCATATTTTTTAGTAACTGTATTCCAATCGAAAAGGGCTTTTGCCCGTTCCATCCCACTGTTTCCAAATTTTACTCTCAGCGATTCATCTTGCAATAACCTGATTACTGCATTTGCCAGAAGCTTGGGTTTATCCTGAGGTACGAGTATGCCGCATTCATTGTTCTTTACCACACTCGGGATAGCTGTAGAAAATACAGATACTATAGGCTTTCCATGGGCCATTGCCTGGGCAAGAACAATTCCAAAAGTCTCATATGTTGAGTTAAAAACAAAAACATCGCACAGATTAAAATAATCTCCGACATTTGTATCTGGAATAAATCCAGCAAATTTGATCTTATCCGAAAGATTCAATTGATTACTCAGTTCAAGCAATCTGTCCTTTTCAGGACCCGTCCCTCCGATAATCATGACAGTATCCGGAATGCTGTCAACGATATATCTCATGCTCTCTATAAGCAGCTCTACTTTTTTTTCTTTGCTCAGTCGCTGTAGGGCAAATAAAACATTTGCTTTTTTTTCAATGCCCAGCCTCTCTCTTAGATGATCTGAGGGTGATATTCTTATCTTGTCAAAATCAACTCCGTTCCAGGTGACAAGACCTGGACCTCTGGTCCTAAAAATAACTTCCCTGCAGTACTCTGAGACATAGGTGACATCAGTACAATACCTGGCAATGAGGCGATGCCAATATTTCCAGAGAGGAGGTACACCGGGCCCCGGAACATCACGTCCATTAAAGGATAAAACCGTGGGGACTTTCCAAAAAGTATTTACAATTGCCCCTGCAAGACCTGTAGGCATGGTATAGTGAACGTTTAAAACCTGTGCATTGAAATCTTTTAATGCTTTCTTTACAGCAAAAACTGCAGATAGTGAAAAAGGAGGTATCATACCACCTGTTATTTTATGGCCTCTCACAGACATGAGGGTCCATGTATCTTTGTACCGAATAACCTGGAAGTTGACCGGATAATCTGCTTCATTTTTTGAATAGTGCTTTATAAGGCTCTCTTTTAATTTTGGGGTAAGCAAGACAACTTCATGTTTTATTGATAGACGTCTGTATACTTCCCACAGAACCAACTCTGCTCCACCTATGACAGGCAAAAAAGTTGGAGTCAATACTAGAATCCTCAAGAGTTTATCTCCAGCAAGCGGTAGAATTCTTTTATAATCTTTTTGCTTATATCAGGCCACATGAAATTTTGCCTTAATTTTGAAACGTTCTCTTCAAGCTCTATCATTTTAGCTGTATTGTTTTTCAATTCAATAATCTTATTCATTAGGGAGAGAGGGTCCTTCGGAGGAACAAGAGCCATATTTTGTTCATTGATGTATTTCGATGGAATTTCCGGAAGAGTAGTCAGGATTGGCAGTCCATGGATAATTCCAGCTATGAGACTTCCCCGTCTAATTGATACACCTCTGTCAAAAGGAACAACAAACAGGTCTGTTGCCATTAAATACTGAGTAACTTTTTTAGATTCAAGAAAACCGGTAAACACAACCTTATCCTGTACATTCAATTTATTGATAAGATTTTTTAATTTTCGGATGTAATCCGTATCTTCTTGCCTGAGTGAGCCGAGAAAGATTAACTGAAAATCAGTTATTTTCTCTTTCAGGAGCGAGCAGGCATTAAGCAGTGTTTCTATCCCCTTGCCAGGGTAAAAAAGTCCAAAATTAGTCATGATAAAATAAGTTTCACTCAGTCCTAATTCATTTTTTGCTTCTAACTTGCTTATATTTTCTCCATTTGCTGGCATGATATTGGAGCCGATTGGTATTTCGGAAAATCTTTTTTTCGTAAAAGGTAACCTTTTGAGAATATATGTAATTTCCTCATTTGTGCTGATAATTCCTCTGCAAGTGAATACCAATAGCAGTGATTCAATCTTGCTGGAGATTGTAGAACGATGTAATGTATGGAAGGAAATAACAATCGGCTTGATTATATTAATAAAGCCGAGTAAAAGTTTAAACGCAGATTTATATAAAACAGGAGTGTATTGCACATTGATCAGATCAAAGCGATTCTTTTTAATCAATGAAATAAGACGGAAAATGGCAGAAAAACTCCAGTTTTTAGAGAACCTGATAACTCTTATATTGCCGGAATCGAGAGGTCCCTTGTATCTCTCCGAAGCCAGGATTGTAATCCTGTGGCCCATTTTTTCAAATTCTACGGCTGTTTTATTAGTATAGTCCCCGACTCCACAGGTGAAATCAGATGGGGGATAATTTGGAGAAATGATACAAATATTGAGGGCCTTCATGTGATCCTTGAATCCAAACCTTTCCTCATTCCTTTAAATTTATAATAATCCAGTAATCTTGCATAAAACCAGGGTAAGTTGAGGCCGAAATGATAATCCAATATGGAAATTGGATGAACCATCACAGAATAATAGCAATCCTTTATATGCTCTTTTAATGACATTTTGGGTAAAGTTGGAATCTGGAGTATACCAGGATGTTTTTGTTCAATTATAGTGCTGTAAAAGCCTGACTGATAGATCAAACGACAACGACTTAAAACTGTAGTTGAATGATAATGATAACCGATTGCTTCGGAGTTGTATTTGATCTTCAGACCTCTTTTGGTCAGCCTGTAGCCAAGATCAATATCCTCCCAGATTGCTTTACGGAAATTTTCATCAAAAAAGCCGTTATCTATCAAAAAATTTTTTCGCACCGAAATATTACAGGTATAAAAATGTTTATATGAAACACTTTCAGGATCGTTTATGAGTTGGTACTGAAAATCAAGGCCCCTTTTCATCAGATATCTTAAGAAGGGAGTGCGTTTAATTTCTGGTGCCCAGGTAACATATCCCAGAACTGCTATATCCTCATCAGTAGATTTATGTATTTTCATATGTTCTTCGAGCAGGTTTTCTTCAGCAATAATGTCATCTCCGAGTAACAAAATTACTTCACCGCGGGCCATCTTTATACCTAGGTTCCTTGTTGCGGCAGGTCCCCTGTTCTCCTGATAATAATATCGCAAGCTCAGTCCCTGAGGTACGACAGACATAACATCCTTAATCATTTCTTCAGTTCGGTCACTTGAGCCATCATCAACGACAATAATTTCATATCTGTTCTTTAAAAAATCCTGTTTGAATAAAGAGAATAGCACCCTCTTTAAAATCTTCTTGCGGTTATAAGTAGGAATTACTGCACTTATTTCCAGCAAAACAACTCCTCCAATTCATTGAATTTATGGAAAATACTCTTTATTCTTGATATGCGTAGATCAAGATATCTTGAAATTTATGTCTTCTGGAAATTCGAATTAAAAGCGAGCTGATTTGGTAATTAAAACCATTATCTTCAAGAATTTTTAAAAGGTTGGATAATTTAGAACGCTTCTTTCCAGTGTAATTAAAATGGTGATATTCGATCACCATCTCCTTTATTAATCTCAGCTTCCCTTTATTATGGAGCTCCTCAATTACCACCTCTTCCGATCCCTCAATATCCATCTTCATAAAATCAACAGGCTCCTTGATATAACTAGAGAGCAGGGCGGAGCGCACAGCAATTTTATTATTATGCAATCTAGCTGGCTCTGTGGACATTAACAAAGAACCAGAGCTCTCATCGTCTATATATAAATCAATAAAGCCTTCTCTATTTGATAGGGCAACGTTGTCCGTATGGACATTCAGTAATCTGTTATGCTCAATATTTTTTTTAAGCAAACTAAAGGCATTTTTGTCCGGTTCAAAGCAAAATATCTCTGATTTTGGATAGCAAAACTTAAAGAAAAGCGTTGCCATACCGATATTGCTTCCACAATCAAGAATAACGGGATTCTTCTTCTCTGATTTAAATGAATATTCGTGACGGAGGAATATCTCTCTAAACATCAAGTAGAAGGTATCATAATTGAAGAAGGATACCCTGAAATTCAAAAACTTTTCTTTCCTCAATCGAACTCGGAAAGCCTTGCACAGAAGAATAGATTTAATATTCAACCTAGCATAGGTCCCTAGAATTCTGATCTTGGCAGACAGTCTCTCGCTGCTGCGGAGGAGATATACAGTGTCCAAAAATATATTAAAGCTAAAATCACTCAGGTTCATCGGCAACCTTATCAAACACTGCCTTGATTAAAGATTAGAATACCATATTGTTTCTAAAAATATGCTTATTTCGTTTGGGCAAGCACACAATAGTGCATGCCTAACCTTTTTATAAAAGGAATCTTGCCGATTGTCTTAAAGCCAACGAATCTCCTTACAGGAGTAAAAAAAAGCCAGGATAAGGAGTAATCCACTCCGCGTGTTTCTCTAACAGTAAAGCTATCCTTTAATGAGCGTTTTAAAAGGCCCGGTGTCATAAATCGTTCGAACCCTCCTTCATGGGTGTGCCAAGGACACCAATCCCTTCTTCCCGAAGCTCTATCTCTAAACCATTTATAATAGCCGGCAAGGTTAGTGTAGTTTGGAACTGTGAAAACACCGTATCCTTTCCTTTTCAATACCCGGGCAATCTCTCTTATTCCCTTCCTTAAATCGGTTATGTGTTCAAGGGTTCCAGTACAGACTACTACATCATATGATTGGGAAGTAAAAGGCAAATTTAAAATATCTCCTTTAACAAATTTTGTTCTTGAATTTTTGTGTAGCCGGGCAGATTTCTTAAGTGCCTTTTCCGATATATCAAGAGCAACAATCTCATAGAAATGCCTAGTCAGCACATTAAGATTATTCCCTATACCGCTTCCTAAATCCAGTACTTTATCATTATGGCGCAGAGGAAGACCTGCAAGGAACTCGTTTAGTACACGCTGGATAAAACTCGGAGATCCCTGTGCATCCTCTCCAGCCTTTTTTTCATAAAACTCTCTTATTTTCTCACTGGGATTCATTGACTAATTCTCCTTGAAAATCCACTTATCGCTTCCTTGTATAAATCACCCAGCAGCTCTCGATCACGCGCTTTAATCCCGCCTCCGATCCAATTAAACCAATAGTATACAGCTAGACCTGCGATGCCGACTGTTATTAACTGAAACCAACCCTTGGGTTTGACGAAAAACTTTACAGCTAGCACTACGCCTGTAAAAATTATCCCCCAAAATAGCGGTTGTCCTATTTCTTTTAAAAAACTCTCAATCCTGATTTTCAAAATCCACATTGAATGAGAAACCATTGGAATATAGGTTACTCCAAATGCCAGGGCGGACGCAAAAGCTGCGCCGTTAATTCCATATTTAGGAATTAAAAATAAATCAAGGGCGATGTTAATAAGAGCAGCTGCTAAGGAATAAATGGCTATGATTCTATGTCTTGCCAGACCCATGAGTACAATATAACTGATGAATCCATACATATTTGCTGCAACTCCAACTGTCAGTAATTTTAAGACAAAGGATGAATGCAATGCATATGATTCTCCCATCCATAATTTTAACAAATCGAATGAGAACACAAATAGAATAATTGAAATGGGCAGAATAAGAATTAAAATATATTTTGTCCCACGAATATAAAGTTCCTCAATTCTGACAAAATTCTTTTTAGCTCCTAATTCTGAAACTATCGGTAATAGGACGCGGGCAAGCGGCGAAGGCAGAAATCTTAATATCTCGGATAGCTTCATACCTACCATATAAAAAGTTACAAAGGCAACCGGACAGAATACGCCAATCAACAGTCGGTCAGTGGTAGTATGAATTAGATAACCTGCCTGAATAATAAAGGCAAAAAGGCTAAAAGAGATAATTTTCCTCAATTGTATTGGATAAAAACTTATGAGATTGAGCTTGAAGCTCGTCAAGTATTTCGTGGCGTAATAGACAGTTAAAAAGATGTTCAAAATACTATAGCATAAATTTAGAGACACTATAGGGATAAGGCCATATCCGAGTTTGGCAAGTATGGCCATTGTTGAAATCCCAAGAGTGTTAGTAAAAATACCTATTTTGTTTAAGGTATCCAGCCTTTGCATTCCAACGAGGACACTGGAAAAAACACTGAATATTAAATTTAACGAGAATTGAATTATAGTGATATAAAGTACAATCTTTGCTGTATGAACCAGGTTGGAGGGAATTTGTATAATACTCACAAATTTTCCTGCAAAAAGGAATACGCTTACACTTGCTCCTAATCCTAAGAATGTAAAGGCTTGAAATGATACGGAGATAAGTGTGTTTATATCTTCTTTTTTAGATTCAGCATTGTATTGAGCGACGTATTTTATAACAGCTGATCCAATCCCTAAATCCAGAATACTATAGTATCCTATGATGACAAAAATAATGCTGAATAATCCATATGCATCATTTCCTAACCCGATGACTATTACGGGTAATAAAATCAAGTTTAACAATTTGCTCCATATCAACCCGAGGTAATTGAATATGATATTTCTATAGATCTTTTTCAATCTCAATTCACTCCAGGATTTATTTTTTAAATACGACGATCAGATTCTTCATGAATAGATGCCCCCAATGATTTTCAACAAATTGCCACATTATGTTATATAATTTTGCTGGCAGAAGGAACAAATTCAGAGGCTTAAAGTGAAAATTCCTGAGAATTTTATTACCTAAATCACGGACTATAAAGATTGGTTCCCCCCAACTTTTCCAGTAGTCATCGCCAAGATGACTGGCCTCAGTGAGGCCCAAACCGCAGACAATTTTCTTTAAAGCAAAATAGCTGTATTCGGTTTCCCAACCAAGCTTCCACAATCCTTTTTTCATTTGTCTGTGTTTATAAAGAGTATAACCCGTATATTTTTGAGGGACATTAACTACAAGATACCCGCTGTGTTTTAAAGCTCTTATTTGCTCTCGAAAAAATGGAGTTGGATCTTCAAAGTGCTCCATAACGCCCTGACTGAAGATAAGATCCATTGAGTTATGAGTAAAAGGCAAGTTTCTCATGTCACTTAAAAAGATGTAAAATACGCTGCCAAGCTCAAGACTGATTTCCTTGGCGAGTTTAACAGCGTTCTTGGAAAGGTCGGTCGCAAAAAAAAGACAATTGGGAAAATTTTTAGATAAAATTCCTACGTCAATAGCTGTTCCGCATCCCAGTTCAACAACACAAGCGCCCGTTCCCAACTCTTTAATAACGTGTCTCAAAAGAGTTAAAAAACGGCTGCGGGTAAGCCTATGCTGGGCTATTACTTCAAGGCGATCCTCTTTTTTAGCCCATCTTTTCCATATTTTTTCATAATCTTCAAGAACATTTTTATCCCTTGCCATTATATTCCTTACTTCACAGCATATTTGGCAGTAGAAAAATCATCTTTTTGAACCTTCTCAAAGACTTGCATCAGCCTCTTTATGTGAATATCTTTTGTGAAATAATTCTCTACAGTTTCTCTGCCCTTTTCCCCAAATTTTCTCGCAAGGTCTTTATCTCGTAGTAGCACTTCAATTTTTTGAGCCAGCCCTTTCACATCCTTCCTTGGTACTAGGAATCCATTTCTGCCGTCCTCAAGCCATTCGGAAATTCCCCCCACATCAAAGGCTACTACCGGTTTTGCATAAGACATAGCTTCAATCCCGACAATACCAAATGGCTCTGGCCATACAGAAGGAACCACTACTACTCGAGCCTTTCTGTAATATTTTCCCAAGGCCTCATTAGGAAGCCAGCCAGTAAAATGGAGTCTTTCGGAAATTTGATATTTTTTGGCAATATTTCGAATAGATTCAAATTCCGGACCTTCGCCAATAACAGTGCACTGCCATTGACCGTCAATGTACTTCAGTGCCTCTATCAGAAAATGTAATCCCTTGGGTTTCACCAAGCGGCCGAGAAACAGAATATCAAATACAGGTGATGTATTTTCTTCTTCGCTTATAGCGTGGGGAAGCCTTGTATAATATGAAATAATCTCAATCCTATCTTCGGGAAGCCCTGCATCTATCAGCATTTCCTTCATGTAACTACTGGCAACAATGAATTTTCTTATGTGCATGTTGATTCTGAGATTAGCAAATCCGAGGCGAATGAGGCTGCCGGATTTAAAGATATTCCTGGGCATGCAACGCTCAGAATAAGCGCGCACAAGGCAGCGGTAGCTTGTTGATATTTCGCATATTTTATCGGATTTAATGAGGGTGTGATGACCTGCTGGACATAATATTTTAAATCCGTGAAAGTATCGTATACAGGGTTTATTACGGATCAACACCCTTATGGCAAATGGATTGTGAACCTGATGGATGTATATGATATCTGGGTCTTCTTCTTTAACAACAGCTTCAAGACGTTCAAGACCCTTTTTGTTTTTTCTGGAGTGATGACCTAAAATATCTGGAATTAAATAGTATCTCCTATCCTTTAAGAATTCCTCCCGCCCAGTTTGTTCTCCATACACCACAGCAATTTCATGCCCATTTTTCTCAAGTTCCTGGCATACTGGAATAAGGTATTGCTCTGTACCACCGACAGGGGAGAAGTATTCATTTACAATAATAATCTTCATTTTGAATCCAAAAGTAATAGCTTTTTAGAGTACAAATATGGATTCATGGACTCGCGAAGGTGCTCCACCACATACTTCATTCACAGCTTGAATCACTCCAGGAGTCTGTTCCTTATAGTCATGCCCACAAATAACTTTAGCACCAACACGCTTTGCCCATTTTAAATCCTCTAAAGTAGATTCGTAAGAATGGTCAGCATCCAAAAAAACGAGCGAAGGAGAGGTCTCATCATAAGTCTTATAAAATTCTTGTTTATTCATTTTTAACGAATGAACAGAATATTTTTCTACAGCTTCTTTCAAGATTTCTTTGGTAAGATCAAAGTGAATACTACTACCAAGTCCGCATGGATTCCAGCTGTAATCATCCACGGTTATCAACTTCTTTCTAGGATCCTTGGCGTAGATTAATGTTATTGTTGAATATCCAAATAGAGTTCCTACTTCAATAATCGGGCCTGGAAAAGCTTGAGTTTCTCTAACTAATTTCATTAAAAAAGAACCTTCAGAAATAGAAATTTTGCCGTAGACTGCAAAAGGATGTAGTACTGTTTCAATAAACTCATTATATAGTTTATTTCTCAATTGGTTATACCCTAATTTCTTTATTAAAAGTTTTATGTGTTTCATATGTCTACCTCAAGATTTGTCCGAATGAATCCTCAAAATTTTTTAGATCTGGTTGCCTTTTCTAAAGATAACTTTAATTGATTTATATGGCGCTGCCAGGGATATTTTTTCTCCGTATACTCTCTGCAGCGAATCCTCAGTTGATCATATTTGTTCCTATTGGTGAAATATTTATTAATTACCGCTTGAATACCCTCTGCCATAGCTTCGGGGGAGCAGTCTTTAAAAAGAAATTGCTTGTCCAGACCAGACAGGATTTCTACTGTTCCACCTACAGGTGTGCCCAGAACAGGGGTGCCACAGGCCATGGATTCAGGAGTAACGAGTCCAAAACCTTCCAGACGGCGAGTGGGGAGAACGAAGAAATCAGCAGCTCCGTAGTAATCAGGCAATATGCCCGGAGGGATAAATCCTTTCATGGTCACATTTTCGTTCAAACCATTTTCTTCAATGATACGCTCAAGGTTTTTTCTCTCTGTTCCCTCCCCACCGAGAATCAAATAAATGGGGAACTTTTTTTTCTTAAGAAGGAAAATGCATTTTAGCAGATTATCAATTCCCATCCTTGGATCAAGGTTGCGGACTGTCAGGAGATGGATCTTTCTTTCAGGAAAACCAAGTTTCTTTTTTAAGGAATCGCGGCTCGAATGCGGCTTGAAACGATCAAGGTCAACACCGCCTGGGTTTACTATGATTTTATCTGGAAGTATTTTATGGATCTCCTGCACTCTCTGCTTCATGTATTCGCTGAGAACCAAGATTATCAGAGCTCTTTTTAGACAATATCTCTCTATCATCCGGCGAGCGCTAACATGGAGAAAATTTATCAACCTGCTTTTGTTCTCGTGGGATAGTATATATTCCTCATGGCTCGGTGAGTGAAAAACGTAAAGAAAGGGAGTGTCTTTTAATTTTCCCCTCATCAACAGGGAAAAGCTGGTGAATGGCTGATGGCATATCCAGGCATCGAAAGTGCCTCCTTCAGTGAAACGTTTGTATAAAATTGGTGGTTTTTTAAGAAGGGAAGATGAAAAACGCACAATATTTTTGGGCTGAGCACTATAGCAGGCCTCCTCAGCTCCTGCCACATTCCTAAAAACTATAGGGTAAGCTCTGTCTTGGCGGGTAATGGCATAGACTTCCATGCCTTCCCTGACAAGTCCCTGTGCCTGCTGGAAAAGGACCTGTTCAGCTCCACTCGTTGGATTTTCTAAAGGAACATCGCTTACGAATAAAACCTTCATTTGAAAAGTATACTTATCCGGCGTTCGAAATTTTCCACTGCTTTCCGACATGCACTTTTGAGACCATAGCGTCTAAAATGGTCTCGAAAATAGTAATATTCTGTAAGTATGTTACTGGAGGGTACTTGCTTCCTGCTCTTTTTATAGACGAGGGAACCACGACAAACCATGCACTGCTCTTCGATTAATCTGCCTTTTTTCTCGGCTTCACGTATAGCAGTTGCCTTTTTTCCGTAATAGATATCCTCAAGCGTGCTTTGGTGAACATTCCCCAGGTTTAACTCACCTTCATAGTCGCAGCAACAATACGTGCACGTTCCATCTGCGAGGATGGCGAACGTGTCAGTCATTAAATCACAATGTCCCCGATCTCTAAGGATAACATCCATGTTATCAGGGATATGCTTATTATCCCAGGTCCCCATGTGCTTTACAAAGAAAGAAGCATTACTGCCGAGGGGATACGATGCGGCAGGATTAAAAATATTTATTTTATATCGTTTTCTGCCTCCTTCTGTTTCCTGCCACTCGTCATAAATTTTTTGAATGATTTTTTGTTCTTGGATTATTTTTACAATATTCCAGCCTCTGCCACGAACGTTAGCCAAATAATGTATCTGAACGGGAATAGGAGTTTCAAGGGACGTCGCATTCACAATGAAATCCTGCAGCCGCTCAATATAAGTTTGCCAAGAAAGCACTCCACGAGACCGAATATAAAAAGATTCAGGATCAGCGATCTGGAGGCTGAGAACCACTCTGCCAATCTTCAGTGCATCCAGCAACATCTCTGTCCTGGTTGTGTCCAGCAAGGCTCCATTCGTATACAGGCTTACTGATAGCCCGTAACTGTTGGCAAAACGTATGGCTTCGTAGATGTCTTTATGAAGGAGGGGTTCCCCCAGTAAATGAAAAAAAACAACCTGAGTCATCTTCTTTTCTCCAAGCTCTCTGAGGATTTTTTTCCAGAGATCTTGGGGCATATTAGTCTTTTTTCTTTTCATGGAGTCGCTGGTACAAAATGAGCAACTGAAGTTACAGAAATTGGTTAGCTCTATCATCACGATAGACCACAATCTTTCATTATGTTGAATTGGTTTCGTTTTTAAGCTCTTATTTTTTCTCATCAAAAATACGACGGTGAGGTTAATAGTTTAAATCAGGGGGATACAATCCAGCTCATCTTTCAATTTGCTTTACTCAGAAGTTCTTCTAAATCCGAAATATGTCGACCCCAGCCTTTTTTTCCTATGTGTGGCTTTATCCATCTCAATCCCTTTGCTATTTGATTCTGGTAGATGCTTTTATTTTCTAATGACCGGAAAGCCTCTATCCATTCATTGGAATTTCCCGGATCACAAAACGAGGCATTTCCTCCAGTTGTCTCGATTAAAACAGGTATTTTGCTTACTACAGCGGGCACACCACATGCCATAGCCTCTAGTGGAGGATAACCGTATCCTTCTGCTGTTGATGGCTGGGCAATACAAAAAGCTCTTTTTATTATTACTGGAAGAGCTTCCTCACTAGCAAACTGCATCCATTTCGAGCTAGATGATGGATGTTTTGATTTCCAGAACTTTTGGTTTTTCTTAGGTACTCCGATAAATACAATCTTTCTGGATAGCATATCTTCGATTTCTAGTAAAATCCCTAAATTTTTATGCGGTAATCCGTTTCCCAGAACTAAAATATATCCTGGTTCTAATTTGTGCTGGCTTAAAATTAAATCTTCATTTTCTTTCATGTCACTTTTTAAATTTTCGTCCAGTCCTGGATATCTCACTCTTGGATTTTTACCCGCATACCCGAAGTGTTTTTTAGTCTCTTCCAAACTCCATGAAGAGTCATACCAGGTCAAGGATGCCTTTTTTAGTGCCGAATTCAACCTGAAACGGTCAAATAATTTTCTGAAGCGTTTTCTGTAAGCAGGATGGGTAAGGTCGAGTACATCATGTATTATGTGTACAGCCTTGCATTGAACACCAAAGAGAGGAAATTTTGGGTAGGGGCTGATGAATAAGTTGTATTCCTGTTTGCTGAGATTGGATAATTTTTTCTCTGATTTAAAAAAAGAGGATTTAATATAATTTTTCTTTATTTTCCTTCTGTTTTTTAATTTAAGAGGAACTGCCTCACTGGAAGATACTGCCAGACTGATTTCGTTTATTATGTCAGCTTCAGCTAGTGCGTCGGTCAGGCCTTCCAGATATCTTCCAATACCTGTTGCTCTTCCATGAATAAACTCTCTGGCATCGATTAGTACTTTAAATTGGCGAGCTTTCATAGAGTTTTCAATTCTATGTTTGCGTTATTTATTCCTTTGCTTATACATGAGAGGAATCAAGTTACTCACTAGAAAGCTTATAGCACAGGTAAAAAAGCAAGTAAATAGTATTGTTTCTTTCGTTGAATTAGAGAGGTTTTAAAGGTAAGCTAGATGAATAAAAAAAAGAGAGTTGCGAGGGGACCCCGTTCAGCTCATCATGTTTAACATATAGGAATTATTCATAATCAACGGAAAAAAAAGATGCTTACGCAAGCAAGAATAAATTTGATTTTAAAAGACGGGCTTAATAAAATGGAGGCAGAAAAAAATGTTTCTCGTTTCTCTTGTGAAGCTATTTTCAGTTGTTTTAATATGAATCAAAGCACTGGCGCTGTATTAATCGAAGTTTCCGCTGAATATGCAAAAGACTAAAGTTCTGCACATCATTACTCGCCTTGATAAAGGGGGATCAGCTGAAAACACGTTTCTCACAGTCAGAGGATTGGATAAAACCATATTTGATGTAACTCTAGTAGGAGGTCCTGTAGACGCGCCTGAACATAACAGGAGAAAACAAATAGAAGATTTTGGAATAGAATATATTTTTATTCCTGAATTAGTGCGCAGAATAAGTCCCTTTAATGACTTAAAGACGTTCTGTAAACTATACAGAATTATAAGAAAAGGAAAATTTGACATTGTTCATACTCACACTTCAAAGGGAGGCTTTCTGGGCAGGTTTGCCGCGAAGTTTGCAGGAGTCCCAATCATAGTACACACACCTCATGGACATGTCTTTTTTGGCTACTTTGGCCCTGCAAAAACAAAGCTCTTTATTTTGCTCGAAAAAATTGCTGCCCGAATAACTGATAAAATAATTGCTCTCACAGAAAAAGAAAAAGATGACACTATAAAGGCAGGAATAGCTGATGGGGACAAATTTGTTGTTATCTTTAGCGGTGTAGAGCTGGATAAATTCAAAGAACTGCCTTTTTATGAAACTCAGAATTTCAAAAAGGAGCTTGGAATACCTGAAAATTCCATGGTAGCTGGGACAGTTGGCAGACTTGAGACTGTAAAAGGGCCGGAATTTTTGATTCAAGCTGCTCAACAGATAATTCCCGCATATCCAAATACTTTTTTTATATTTGCAGGAGATGGAAATCTTAGGCTAAGTTTGGAAAGACAGGCTCGTGAATCAGGCGTTGAAAGTAATGTAGTTTTCTTGGGCTGGAGGGATGATGTAGTCAAAATCATCTCAATTTTTGATGTTTTTGTACTGCCTTCCCTCAATGAAGGAATGGGAAGAGTGTTAGTTGAAGCGATGGCTCTTAATAAGCCAATTGTAGCCAGCAATATCGGGGGAATACCTGATTTAGTGACCCAGGGTAGAAATGGCTTTCTAGTCCCTCCAAAAAATCCAGAAAAATTAGCACAACATATTCAGATTCTTCTGGAGGATAAACAAAAAAGAGAAGAAATGGGGCTGGCAGGAAGAGAAATGGCCTTGAATTTTAGCAGTGAAAAAATGGTTGAGATTATAGCCGAACTCTACAAGAAATTATTGATCCAGAAAAATATTTACCCTCTATCCTCTAAAAGGACAAATCCTTCAGTTTAATCAATACCTTCACCATTTCCTGACTTGTCTGGCCATTTCCAAAAATAGCTTTTTTAGCTTGTTGACTGAATTGAGATGAGAGTGTTGATGTAACAATCGCCTCTTTAGTTATCCCGGATAAAATATTAAAACCGCTCTCCACTGTTTCTATCCACTCTGTCTCGTCTCTCAAAGTAATACACGGAATTTTCATCAAGTATGCCTCCTTCTGAACTCCTCCTGAATCTGTCAATATTTTATATGCGTTTTTCTCAAGGATTAACATATCGAAGTAGCTGATAGGATCTAACAAAAGCACCTGGTTTAAACCTGAATGAGGGATATTATATTCCTCAAGGATTTTTCTTGTTCTCGGATGAACAGGAAATATAAGCGGATATTTTTCGCTTATCTCGACGAATGAATCAATTATTGTCCTTAGTCTATCTTTATTGTCTGTATTTTCTGCCCTGTGTATTGTTGCTAGGTAATATTCATTTGGCTTGATATCGAGTTTTTCTAAAATTGTTGATTTCTTCTCGGCAATTTCCATGCCCATCAGAAGGGTATCATACATAATGTCTCCGATATTTATTACCACTGGTAGCTCGGTGTCGCTGATTAACAATTCAATCGAAGAAGAGTCTGATAGTATGCCCTTGTTGATAATGTTTGGAAAGCCTTCTTTCATTAAGTTTTTTACAGCATTTTCAGTCGGGCAAAAGAGAACAGCGGAACAATGATCTGTAAGAATTCTGTTTATTTCCTCAGGCATTTTTCTGTTATAACTTCTTAAGCCAGATTCTACATGGCCAACAAGGATATGAAGCTTCACCGCAGCGAGCGCACCAGCAAGGGTTGAATTAGTATCGCCGTAAACAAGAATCCAGTTCGGCATCTTCTCTATCAGGGCCTGCTCAGCTCTTTTCATCATTTCGCCTGTCTGAATGCCATGAGTGCCAGAACCCACCTCCAAGTTAACATCAGGCTCAGGAATACCTAGTTCATCAAAGAAAATCTTATTCATTTCATAGTCGTAATGCTGTCCTGTGTGAACAATCGAATGTTCAATTTTCTGATTTGAGTGTGACTCATTGTGTTTTTTTATGGCACTAATGAAGGGAGCCAGTTTAATGAATTGAGGGCGTGCACCAACTACACTGATAATTCTCATGGTTTTTTCCAAATTCATAGGATTACGCCTGATATTAAAAAACTTCCTTGATTACACGAATAATCCTTTCTACTTCGTTTTCTTTTAGAGAAGGGTAAAGGGGGATTGAGATTGTCCTTTTCCAAGCTTCTGATGAGTGAGGAAATCCTGATAGATTTAGATAGACATGAAGAGGAATATATACGGGACGCCTGCACATCACTTTCTTCTCTTCTGTTTTTTCAAGATAATCAGAAGCATTGCCTCTGGTTTTTACAACAAACCTATAGTATATATGTTCGTTTCCTTCTTTCCAGGGAGGGAGAGTGAAGTCACAATCTTTAAATTCCCGGAAATACCTTACAGCAATCTCTCTTCGCTTGGTTATAAATTCCTCTAAAAAAGATAGCTGGTTAAAACCCAGAGATGCCTGTAAGTCAGTCATCTTGTAGTTGTACCGTAAAACGTAGTCATCTCTGTTGTCATATCCTCTGAGGTCTCTGATTTTAGAAATTAACTCTCTCGAGTCACTCAAAACCATTCCTCCCTCTCCACTGGTGATAACCTTGGTGGCATAGAAAGAAAATACAGATAGAAGGCCAAAGCTTCCCACGTTCTGTCCCTTAAAAGTTACGCCAATGGCCTGAGCACAATCTTCTATTATGGGAATTCCTAGATCAGACAGAGCATCGATTTCAGCGGGGCATCCAAACATGTGAGGCACAATGACTGCTCTTGTTTTTTTATTTACTGCTTTTTTGACAGCTTCAACTGAGATATTGAAGGTAGATGACTCAATATCTACTATCCTCGGAGTTGCTCCTGTGTAATTTACGGCATTCAGAACTGCAGTACAAACAAAGGATGGGATTATTATTTCATCCTTTTCCTTGACACCTAAGGCTGATAATGACAGATGAAGAGCAGCAGTTCCAGAGCTGGTTGCAACAGCCTCTTTTTTCCCAATAAAATCAGCTAAATTCCTCTCAAATTTATTGACTGAAGAACCCTGAGATAGCTGGCCAGATTCCAGCGCTGAAGTAACAGCCTTTATATCTGAATCAGTTATATAAGGTCTAGAGTGAGGAATAGGCTCACAATACATTATATTATATTTCGCGTAAAAATCTGAACGCCTTGAATCCTTCAGCATACTTAACTTTTCCTTGAAATCCCCTGAAATTTGCTGTAGCTCGCACACTTTCAACTATATCTAGTTTAGTAGGGTAAGTTTTAACAACTTGAGAAGAAAATACTTGAATCAATTTTTGTTTTTCTTCCAATACATCCTCAATATCAACAAATATATCCGGTTCAAAATTACTGGAGGTGTAATCTTCATAGAACAACACCCTTTTTATATACCGAGTTGCGGCTAAAGTACATTTCGCTAATATCCGGTGGTCCTGATGAATATCATCAAAGTAATTTACGTATATTTCATCTGGATTCACCTTTTTAATTACTTCATCAATATGGGTGATTATTATTCTTTCATTGGGAAGCTCAGTGTCCATGTATCCACCCCAAAATATCTTCTTAATGCCCAAAATTTTCATTGCTTCTTCTTGTTCTTTCTGTCTTACTTCTGTCTCTCCACCGAATTCACCTTTGGTTAAAACCATAAAATATATTTTCACTCCTTTTCTGGAAAATTTAAGAAAACTGCCTCCGCACCCGTATTCAATATCGTCGGGATGTGCTCCTAAAGCTAAAATATTCAATTTCATTCTCCTCCCTTTAAGATTGAAAGGCTCTTTTGACCGCAATTAAAGAGTAAATCTATGACTGAAAGATATGGCTCAAAACTTCCATAAAGCTGAGGATATTGCGGGTGGTTATAATCTTGGAAGATCACCTTGATTCCTTCTTCCTTAAATTTGTCCAGGTTTAAATACTTTGCTCCGTCTTTTCCAGAGAGGTAAATGTCTCCTCCTACGTGCTTGCATAGATCAATTAATCGCTCAGTGCCGTCTTCTCTCACTTCGTATTTTGATGCCTTTATAAACTTTTTCTCCGAAATACCCAAAGCAGTTGTTAAATATTTAATCATTTGAATATTAATGTCGGCTAAATAGCCCCAGTTCCGGGCATATGTTTGTTCAAAAAAATCAATATACTCTTTATAAAAGGGAGCCTTGGAATAATTAGTAATAAGCGCACTTAAATGTTTTCTGCTCCAAGGGACTCTGTTGTTAATTTTGACTTCCAAAATTTTTTGAGGATATTTGTGAATCACGGGAACAGTGAGCCACTGCCAATCCTGAGCAGTCTTGATTTTATTCCGATTCTGCCATTCATTTTTTTTAAATTGCACATTATCCAAGAAGATAAAAATATCGCTTTTTTCAATTTTATCGAAGTATCCCAACCAGGGCAGGTACTGAGGTTGATGAATTGAGACAATCATAAGCGAGGTCTTAGATTAGCTTTTTTCCGAGGTTCGAACTGAAAAAGTTATCATGATGGTATAGCTTGAATATATGTTTTAGGATTTCTGTTGGCCTGTATAGAAATAATAAATGGTATCAGCTCCAAAATCCACTTAAATAGTATCCTCATCTATAGCTTTCTCTATGTATACAACGGGAGATTTTGTCAAATCAATTGTTTTGGTTTTCTCAAGTTTCTTTCTTTCTGAATCGTACATGATTTCTACAACTGGACGCAGGGGAAGATTCTCGTTTACTTTAAGGACCTTGCCAATTTCATTGGTATTCAATAATACATGGCTTCCGACGGGATAAAAAGTAACATAGTTGAGAAAAGCTCTTAGTATTTCATTTTCATAGGAACTCGATTCCTCTTTGACAATAATTTTTACAGCCTCGGAAGGAATAATTTTATAACTGCGATAGGGTCGAGGATGTGTTAAAGCTTCATAAATTTCAGCTATTCCCACGATTTGAGCATATTTGGAGGTTCTCTCACCTCTCTTTGGCTCAGGGTACCCTGTTCCATCTATTTTATCATGGTGATGATAAACAACTTCAAGAGTAGCTTTCGGCAAACCTTTGACGTTACTCAATAATTGTAAGCCATAAATCGGATGCTTTTTAACCAGCTCAAACTCCCCTTTTGTTAATTTTTCGGGCTTGCTCACTATTTCTTGGGGGACTTTAAGCATACCGATATCATGTATAAGGCTAGCTATGCATAAATCAATAAGTTCTCTTTTATCAAATCCAAATGATATTCCGATGTTAGTTACTAAAATTGCCACATTTACTGAATGAGCATAGAGAAAATCATCTTCCTTTTCATATAGAGAGAAATTGTTTACTAAAGACAGGAATGTATCAATCTTAACCTGAAGTGTTTCTTCTATTTTTACAGCAAGGTTTTCAATTTCTTTTATCTCTACGGATTTACCATCTATAATATCTTGAAATATATGCTTTAAACGAAGAATTGTATCCTCATAAATTCTTCTGACTCCAAGCGGGCTGTCTATATCTCCCTTTTCTTTGATTGCTTCAGAGACTAAAAATTCACCGGTTTGAGGTTTCTCTCCAGCGCGCTTTTTTAGAAGTTCAGATATTCTGACCATAATGACTTAACTACCTAAATCATTGATAATTTGTTTTGCTACTTCTTCGTTTATAACATTAAGTTTTCTAGTAAATCCTGTGAGTAAGCACATGTCACAGATAGTATTTATCACTCGAGGAATTCCTTCGGATCTTTCCCAAATTAATTTTAGGGAAGCTGGTAAAAAGATTTCTCTTACAACACCGGCCTTACTTAATCTGTGAGCTATGTACTTTTCAGTGTCGCTCTTACTCAAGGGATTTATATGATACATTATCGATATTCTCTGTTTGAATGATTGAAGATTATCTATTTTATTCCTCAGTTCGGGCTGCCCGATGAGTACAAGCGTCATGAGAAACCTTTCGTTGAGCTGAAAATTCAAGAGAAGCCTCAATTCCTCAAATGTGTCCGTGTCCTTGATAGTATGGGCTTCGTCTATCATAATAACACTTTCTTTGTCATTATTCATATTTTCGTAAAAATTGTTATTGAGGTCTTTTAATATTTGAGGTTTTGTTGAATCTGGAGAAAGCCTTATATCCAATTCAAAGCAAATTTCTCTAAGAAGGTCAATTGAGCTCAGCATAGGATTGGTAACGAGGCCTATTTCATATTTATCCTGAGGTAATATTTCAAAAATCAGTCTGCTTATAATTGTTTTTCCACAGCCATAATCGCCGGTCAGTAAAGCTGCTCCCTTGCGTTCCTTGATTGCGTAGGTCAATCTTGTTGCAGCTTCCAGGTGTTCATGTGAATAATACATGAATCGGGGATCAGGCGTGTTCTCGAATGGCTTTTCCCTCAGACCCCAGTGGCTTTCATACATAGCTTTATTTAAAAAACTTCTAGTTATTTTCTTTCAATGAGCTGATTTACTAAGAAGTATATAAAAAAAATATTAAACAAGTCAAATTTATAAATTCATGCCTTTTTGTATTACAGCTATTTACATATAATAGAAATGGTATTAATGCAACTGAAATTTTATACTTTAACTGAAGCATCTTTTTTTCCGTGATGAAAATTAAAATAGTCATTAAGCGATGGGCATTCGGCTTGAAGGCACGCTCGCTTTGCCCCAGCGCTAAAGATGTTTGGCGAAGGCATGTGGGTGTAAAAAGCCGTTTGAAGGCTGAGCGGGCATGGTTCCTCTCTGTGGAGAGGAGAGCGAAGCCTGAAACCGAGCAACTTTTACTTCGCTGGGGGAAAAGTTGCGTGTTTTTGAACCCACTGCCTGAGCTTTACTTCATACGACCTTCTTCACCGTATACCCACGCTTGTCTTTCCTTATCACGGAAAAAAAGATGCTTACTATTTTAACTTTTCAATATTAACTTTTAATACTAGGATAATTGTTACTTAGTATAATGAACAATCATATTAAAAAATTTATTCTTATTATGATTGTAGTTACTGTAGGGGGACTTATAAATAGTTTTGGATTTGATGACGAATATATTCAGGTCGCTGGCCTTATTGATATCCACACTGATTTCGGCGACGGAGCTCACTCGCTTGAACATCTTGTAAAACTGGCTAAAAAAAGAGGATTTAATGTGCTTTTTATAAATGACCATGACAGGATGACATTGGAATACGGAGTACGTCCCTTTCAGAATATTCTGAAAAAAAAGGTGGAAAAGCCTTCAATCAATAAAGGAAAACCTGAGAATTACCTGAATACGATTTCTTCAGTTTCAAAGAAATATCCGGAAATGATTTTAATTCCAGGTGCAGAATCTTCGCCTTTTTATTACTGGAAAGGAAACTATTTCAAAAAAAATCTGACCGTTTGTGATTGGGAAAAGCATCTGTTAATAGTGGGTCTCGAAAATCCCAGGGATTACAGAGAATTGCCAATTCTCCACAACGGTTGTTCCACAAAGTATGTCACTTCATTGATCTCTGTCGGCTTTTTTCTATTATTTATTCCCCTGATAATCGGCCTTTTTATGTTAAGAGCTCGGAAAGCTATCAGATACTCTGGAATCATCATTTTCATATTTTTTCTTCTTCTTATTTTTAATAACCACCTTTTTAAAAGCTCCCCCTTTGATCAGTATCATGGACCACAAGGAATTTTGCCTTACCAGTTGTTGATAGATTATGTAAACTCTCGAGGGGGAATGGTTTTTTGGAATCATCCTGAAGCGAGGTCAGGCCGAGGAAGATTAGGATCTGTGTTCAGAGAAACTCATCCTTACCCTCATACCTTGGTAGAGTCTAAAAGTTATACTGGCTTTGCCGCTCTGTATGGAGATACCATAACTGTTACAGAACCAGGCAATATATGGGACAGGATTTTAAAAGAATACTGCTCCGGGTTGAGAAAAAGTCCGGTCTGGGGAATATCTTCAGCCGATTTTCATGAAGATGGTTCTGCCGGGGAGAGATTAGGAAATTTTCCTACTGTATTTCTGGTAAAAAACAAAACAAAAAATGCCATTTTAAATGCCTTAAAAAAAGGCAGGATGTATGCTTATCGGGGAAATGTTGATTTACCACAACTTGTACTTGAAGAATTCTCAATTTATGTTTCTGAAACATCACGCAAGGCGGTAATGGGAGAAGAGATAGTTTCTAAAGGTCATCCAACAATAAACATTTCAATCTCTTCCTCTGGAATAGAAAGGGAAAATAATTTGACAGTCAGGCTTATTCGATACGGAGAGCTTTTAAGAAGTTTCTCCGGCAAGACTCCCATAAGTATAAATTTTCAGGATTATATTTTTGAACCAGGGAAAAAAATATATTACCGTTTAGATGTGAGAGATAGAAAGAACAGAAAATTAATTTCGAACCCAATCTTTGTCCAGTTTTAGGAATTAAGCTCTGATATTAACCTTCTGTTATATAGCCTATATAGTCAGGGAAGAGATAGGAGTTATTTTTCAGAATCTTCTGTCTTTTTTTCAGGCATCTTATCCTGCAAGGACTTCTCATTAATATCATAATAAAACAACTGCCAGTGACCACAGCCTTTCTCACCTTCACGATTTGGGCATACGCGCCACTCTGATATATGGTATACCTTGTCGTAATAGGCAATCACTTCTACATGGCGGGTAGGTTCAGTTTCATTCCCACAAACCTCACAAGAAAACGATTTGCGTTTTTCCACTCTTTTTGCCTCTTTTTTTGAAATAATATATATTCATTCTCCTAATGTCAACCTTGGGGTCAGGCTTTCATAACTTTTATAACTTAAATTTTATGATTATTTGCTATCCAGGTCCTGATTATATTTAATCCTGTCGTCAATATTTAAACCAGCTCTTTAAGCAGCGTTAGGCAAAGTCTTTTGTGAAGCTAGTCTATTCTGTTTTCGGCAGGCCAGCTTTCAGAAAAAACTCTGAAGCAGGAGCTATTCTTACATTTTCTGGTCTTACATCAAGAGGAAATGTCTGGATTACAAGATCCTCTTCCAGAATTTCCTTGGGCATATTGGGATTGGCATAGGTTATTGGTGAGGGAGTGTTTGCAACAAGTGCATTCTTCAGCGCTTCTGCATCATCGGTGATGATAGCTATGTAAATTGTGTTAGAGTTAAAATATGTTTTAATAGAGCGGTTCACATCTTCTTGAGATAGAGTGGGCAGTTTTTTTTGGACCTCTTCGAGAAAGTCGCCGTAGCCGTAATAGTGAGAATCAATCTGCCAGCCGAGCCTTTCACCAAGCGTCTGGGCGTAGAGCTTAGTATAATTGAGGAGATATTTCTGCACTTCTTGGAATCTTTCTCTGGGAATGCCCTCTTCCACTAGCTTTTTCAGCTCTTTAAGTGCCTGACGGAGTACAAAGTGGCGATTGGAATTAACAAGAGGACGAATCCAGATGGAAAAGTACTGTTGCTGACGGCAATAATTTGTCGCTGGATATTTGCGTCTCCCCTGGATAAAGTGATCTATGTAGGCATAGTCACCGTAATTCTGTCCTCTTTCTTCACGAATCTTTTGGAAAAGGAGAGAAACGTGTTGTCTGTGTTCTCCAAAGTGTGAGCCTGCTATCCACAGAGGGAAATAATCATCACTGGCCCTGCTGAGAAGAACAGGAAAACCCATGGATATAGCAGTTGCCGGTGTTTTTTTCTCAGCAATAACAACCTCTAGTCCATTAGGTTGTCTTTGCTCTGGCAGGTCGAGTTTAGGCGTAAAGCCTTCTGGCAAAGAGGAGAAATCTTCCATAACTTTATCAGGAAATTCAGTTGGATAGCCGCCAACAAGGCCTACCGTTATATTCCCCTGAAGGAAATATTCATTGTAAAAGGCTTTTACATCATCTAATGTTATTTTTTCAAGAGCCTCGATATTACCTGCCTCATGGTGACCATATGGATGTCCTTCATACATTAACAGGTTCAGGATTTCTTTTCCGAACTGTTCATCCATGTTCCCGACCAGAGTTTTTTCCAAAAAGTTAATTTGATTTGTTTTTATCCTGTTGAAGTCATCCAAGCGAAAGCCGGGATCGAGGAGCATATCTTTTAAGATCGCATAGTATTTTTCGATGTTATCTAAGTGAACTTGGCCCGTAAAAACAGACATCTCTTTGTCAACTCGAAGTCCAACTGAAGCTGCCAAAGGATAGAATTTTTTTTGTATTTCTTTGAATGTCAGGCTCTTGCTTCCTCCATTTGCGAGCATGCTGAGAGTAAGCTGGCAAAGCCCCTCTTTCCCTGCAGGATCATTTGCTGAGCCTATTTTGAGAAGGATTCTAAATCCAACCAGAGGATTTCCCTCTAGAGGAAGTAGTTCCGAAGAGAGCTTATTGGGATCAGCTTTGGTGCCACAGGACATGGTAATGAAAGGCAAGCTTAATAACAAAATGCTAAGAGAGTAATAGTGTAATTTTTTCATTGGGCTTTTCCTCCTGATAAAGTGACTACTGTGCTGTTTGTTTTCTTAAAATATTTCTTGGCCATCTCTCGGATATCCTCAGTTGTCACTTTTTCATAGAGATTAAAAAGCTTGTTCATTGTTCCTGGATCTGTCGCTAGGTTGATATAACGTGCAAGAATACTCGCCACACCATCTGTCGTTCCCATAGTATTGGAATAGGAGTATTTCAGGTTGGATTTAACATCTGCTAGGTGTTCTTCTGAAACAGATTCTTCCTTGAGTCTCTCTAATTCTTTAAATATTTCATTCTCTACATAGGTGAGATCCTCGTCTTTTTTTACAATAGAACTAAAGACCAAGAGGTGGGGATCGCGGCGGTCAGAAAAGCTGGCAGAGAGCGTAAGACACTTTTGCTCTTCTATAACAAGTTTCTGGTAGAGCGGAGAAGACCTCGAAAAGGCGATTTCAGCCAGAAGGTCGAGAGCAGCCTTGTCAATCTTTTCATCTGAGTATGCTGGCCCATGAAAACCGATTGCAAGTCTGGGAAGTGTCTTGGTAGGCCAGTCATAATGTGCTCTTTTAGCTTGTGTCTGAATGGGGTCTTCGGGAGTTTTTAGTATGTAATTGGATGGTTCCCAGCCGCTGTAGTGCTTTCTGACATATTCCATCAGTTGATCATGGTCAAAATCTCCTGCTACAAGAAGAATTGTGTTGTCAGGAGCATAGAAGCGTTTTTTAAAGAGCTGGCTATACTCAAACTGGTTGGGCATGTCTTGTATGTCTCTGAGATAACCGAGTGTTGTGTGTTTGTAGGAGTGCTTTTCAAAAGCAGTGTCCCTCAAGAGCTCATAAATACGCCTCCCAGGACTGGAAACACTGGCATAGTACTCTCCCTCGATTACAGGAGCCTCGGTTTTGAGCATTTCCTCGGTATAATAAAGATTAATGAATCTGTCAGCTTCGACCTTTACTACTTCCTCGAGGTTCTCTTTTCCCGCGAAGACTACAAAATAGCAGGTATAATCATCAGTTGTATAGCCGTTTGTTCCAGCTCCCAGTAAGGTTAAAAATTCATCGTATTTCTCACGGGGAAGATCTTTTGTGCCCTTAAACATCATGTGCTCGAAGAAATGGGCGAATCCAGATTTTCCAGGCTCTACTTCGTTTCTGGAGCCGGAGCGGATGATGATGTAATGGGAGATGATGTTGGGATTATCGAGAGGAATGGATACGATTTTCAGCCCATTCTCCAACTCCTCAATTTTATAATCATATGGAAAGATTTTAGAACTCGGGAAGAGTAAAGGAGCAGAAAGGAGAAGGAAGAGGCTGAGGCAGAGAGAAGTGAATTTTGCCATTTATTAAACCTCCTTTTTGAATTTGAGAATTGATATGATTGCCAATTTTATACCTAAAAAAATATATATCAAGAACAAAGATTAAAAGCTAGGCTAGCTTTTTTCCATTTTATCTTCCAGCCAGCCATACTTAACGGAAGATTTTTGATCCCTTGGAGTGAAGGGCTTAATATCCAGGACAGGAGTGCCTTCAATCATGTCAATTCCTTTTACACGGAGAATATTTCCTTTTATTTCTTTAATACTGACTACTGTTAAACCAACAGGATTCGGACGGTTTGGGGAACGTGTCGAGAAAACACCTCTCAGTTTATCGTCGAGAAAAGGTTTAGTGTGAAGTTTATATCCCTCAGATTGATGGAATACAAACAAAACGATGATATGAGAGAATCCCTCTACATCCTTTAGGCCAGCTTCGTATTCTTTAAAAATTTCGAGCTCTCCTTCGACTGATTCAAATCCCCGAGGATCGGCAAATCTCTCGGTTTTAATATCTTCTTTTTTCTTGAAAGGTGAATGGACTATTCCAATTGGCTTAAACTTGAATTCCACGTGTGTCCATCCTTTCAAAAGCAATTTTTTTCTTAAAGATTTTAATAAAACCTTCATTCCAGGATAATAGATTAGATGACTGGTACAATTGCAATCCGAAGCGCCGAATTTTTTCAAAGGAAAGTAAGATCCTCTCAATAATTTTTTTAACTATAAGAGAAGAGACGTAATATTTTGTAAGAAAACAGGAAAAATAGAGCTCACTCCAGGACATAGGTAAGCCAGTGTTCGTATTCTTTAACTTTCCCCGCTACTATGTCTTTGTATGTTCTTGTCAGGTGTAAAGTAATCTCCCCTGTTTTCCCCTGGCCAATGACGTATTCAGTTTTTTTCATTTGGGGGTTTGAATCATCAGCAACACGAATGATGGGGGCGATCTCAACTGCTGTGCCCGAAAAAAAAGCCTCATCGGCCTGGAAAAAGTCTTCTTTTGTTATGGGTGCGATGTTTGTTTCATAGCCCAGGTATTTGGCTATTTTTAATATGCTGTCTCGAGTAATTCCTTCCAGGATTGACTCTGATTTATCATTAGTGTGCAGGACGCTCTTCTTCACAATAAAAATGTTTTCTCCCGGACCCTCAGCTACATTTCCCTCAAGATTCAGAAAAACTGCTTCATCAAAACCTTGAGAACGAGCTTCAGTTCCACAGATGGCTGACTGGACGTATACACCTCCCAGTTTCGCAGTCATTTCCAACTGGGAATGATGAATTCGCCTCCAGGGCACGATGCAAACATGAACTCCTTTTTCAGTTTTATCTCCGAGATAAGCTCCCCATTCCCAAGCACCAATAGTTAATTCAACAGGAGAAAATTTTGGAACAAGCCCCAGGTTTCCGTAAGAATAAAACAAAAGCGGACGAATATAGGCAGATTCAAGCTCGTTCTCTCTCAAAGTCAGGATAAGGGCCCTATTTATTTCCTCCTTGCTGTAAGGTACTTTCATGTGGATAACAGAGGCAGAATTTAAGAACCTGTCTATATGCTCAGGGAGGCGAAAAATTGCAGGTCCCCTTAAGGTTTTATAAGCCCTAATCCCTTCGAATACAGAGCAGCCATAATGAAGGGCATGACTCATCGGATGAATATAGGCCTGCGACCAATCATGTAGTTTCCCGTTATACCAGTATTTTTTTGCTTTGGGAAAGTGAGTATTATTAAACCGGGCATTATTAAACATATTTTGCTCCTTTATTAATTAGATATTAGAAAATATGAATCGCCCTCACTGCTGAAATTATTATTAGATTAATCCTTTTTCCCTGATATTTTCTTACTCGATCAAAGAATAAAGGGGAAAATTGATGAATCATATAGTTATCACAATTTCAAAAAAATTTAAAGAAAAAATGGGGAAGATTCTATTTTTTCTATCATCATGAGAATTACTGAAAGACAGAAGTATACGTTCTATTTATGAGAAGGAGAAAAAATAGAACAATTCTCATTTTTTTTAGGTTAAGTTTCGAGCCTAAACTCCCACTCACACCAAACATCAGGAGGATGGGGGTCAGGGGGGCAGGCTAAACAAGTTGTTTTAATCCGGGGATCAATAGTCTTGGCAAAGCCGCTGTATTCCACGATTCCTACTGATTTGCAGGGAAAATCAGTAAGCCCCTGCCTTTTTCTTGCTTCCTGCACACGGCAGGAATTCATGCGGAAAACGCAGCGAGTATCACTGAGTTCTTTAATCTCCTGAACATTGATGTAAGCATAGAGCCTGAATTTGAGGGCTTGAGCGAGTGCAGGTATTCCTCCCCCAGGTTCCATATTGAGTCTCTTCATTATTCTTTTTGCTTCGATTACTGTAAACTGTTCCCAGGCTTTTCTGTCAAGCTCTACTGCCGCTTCTAGGCCAAATTTATTCTCTACAACTCGAAACCAGAGACCATCATTAGAGAGCCAGTTTTTTGATGCATCCTGCAAAAGATCAATGAGGTCTTCCTTTGAAAAATCATCGACTTCTTTCATTTTCCGTCCTCATTCATTTTTAATTTTTCTTCTTATTTATTCATCCTTTTCTTTTAAGCTTAAAATAGCATTTCAGGCATTTATTTTCACTCTATCTAACGGGATATATTACTTCTTCATGACTTATTAATCATGCTGGCTCGTAATATTCTATGTCTTTGTGGATGACGGACTGAATTTTTCCTTTTTCAAGGAGGAAATTGAGATATTTTAGGATTTCACTCTGATTTTTTCCTAACGATGAGGAAATATCAGAAAGGGTCACAGGTCTTCTCTGAATCATGGAAAGAATAGATTCTTCAAGGTTTTCTGAAGGTAATATCTGCCCTTCTTTGTCGAACTCAACAATGATTTCACAATTATTGCCAAAAATATTCTTTATTTTCTCCAGCTCCCTTAAGCTTAAGGCATGAGCATACTTTTCTGCGGGAGGACGGATAACAGTGTTAAGCTGCACTTTATCTGGCTTTATATCTGTAATGATTTTTTTCAGCTTCCTTAGGTGCGGAATCGAATCATTTACTCCTTTAACCAACATAATCTCTAACCAAATCGAGCCGCTGAATTCCTGTCGGAACTCTTTCAAGCCCTCTATGATGTCCTCAATCTTAAGGGAGTTATAAGGCCGGTTTATTCTGTGAAAGACTTCCGGGATTGCTGCGTCTAGCGAGGGGACAACCAAATCTGAGGCAAGCAGAGCTTCTCTCACGCTTCTTCGGGAGAGGAGAGAACTATTGGTTAAAACGGCTACAGGGATTGGTGTTATCTTCTTAATTTCTCGGATGAGTTTCCCTATGGCTGAGTTTAAAGTTGGTTCTCCTGAACCTGAAAATGTTATGTAGTCAATCCGCCTGCCTGAGGCGAGAATTTTCTTAACCTGGGATATTATTTCTTTAGAAGGCAAATACCCCTTTCTCCGGATAGCCTTTTTTGTTGTCGGTCCCAACTGGCAGTATATGCAATCGAATGTACAGGTTTTGAAAGGAATGATATCAATTCCTAGGGAAAATCCCAGCCTCCTGGACGGAACCGGACCGTAAATATACATGGTACTTTCTGCTACCTGGCAAATAGTCTAAAGCTCTACCACCAACGGCCTATTTCATTATAGGTCTGGATGAACCTTCTGATTGAACGATCATAGGTCTTTTCTACATCATCAGGGAAAAAGCAGGCAGGAACTTCTTCCATTCTCCAGTGATACTCGAGGCATTCACAACAGTTTCCTTTGCGGCTGCAGGGCTCCCAGGAACAGTTGCATCTCTCCATGTTTTGTTTGCTATTACACTCTCTCATGCTAGACTCTCTCTATAATTTAAAATAAAATTCTTCTTTCTAGAACTGATATATGATCTTAAAAGCTATTTAATAATTAAAACCATGAAATTCTTGCAGAAGAAAGGCTATTATACAAAAAGATAAAGCATTTTTTAAAATAAATTCTTTCTTTTTCTCGTTAAATTTTTTCCAGTTAGGCTCCTCTATTAATTCCGTCACAACACATTTTTTCATAAGGATAGAATAAAGAAGCAACTTTTTTACATGCTGAATGATAAACAAGCGAGTGTCCTTAGAGCCGCACACCTCCGCGCTGATGACTACTTTAGCACTTATCACGGGAAAAGAGATGCTTACCTAGAATATAGCGAATTGTCTTCCCCTTGAATTTGTTATATACTGCTAGAAAATAAATAAGAGAGAATAATGCCCCAATACAGCGATAAAGAAGCTAAAGCCGGCTTGAGAGAAAAGCTCCCCCTTATCGAAACTTTCCCTAACCAATTTCCTGACTATGAAATAAAAGTAGAGGTGACTGAATTCACATCAGTCTGTCCAAAGACAGGACTCCCTGATTTTGGGACGATAACTATCCGCTATGTGCCAAAGGAGCGCTGTTTGGAGCTTAAATCTCTTAAAATGTACCTCTTGGCTTACAGGAATTTAGGTATATTTTACGAAAATGCTGTTAACCGCATCTTGGAGGATGTGGTGAAAGCCTGTAAGCCTGAAAAAGCTGTCGTTACCGGAGAATTTAACCCAAGAGGGGGAATAAAATCTGTTATCGAAGCTCATTATCCGAAGCAGAAAGATCATAATCTCCAAGAGAAATGAAATAACCAGATGGTGGTGATACGAAGGTAATCCTTCATCACACTGGAACAGGTGCAGAAGATCCCTGGTTAGAGACATATTTTTTTCATTTTTAACCTTTTAATCTTCTCCAGATCTTGATCAAAACAAGATGGGGGTGAGCTATGACTTCTCTTAAGACAGCCAGACTCCACGAATGGCAGGCAATCAAGCAGCTGGCCAAAAGATTAAATCTGGTTTCTAAATTGATTACTTTACAATTCCGCTCTATGATTATTGCCTTCCCGAAGATATTCTCAAGATAAATTGGAGGGTCACCGTGTCTATTCGCATCTCCTTTGGTAACAATATAATTCTGCCTTTTTATAATCATGCGATGAAGCGTAAGTGTATTACTTGGGGAACCTCTCCTGTAAGCAATAATATCCCCGATCCTTGTCTCCTTTAATTTTATTGGCTTAACAGTAACAACATCATTGCGCTTTATAAAAGGGTGCATTGACCTTCCCTTAATCGTCATCCTGATTGAGTTTCCTCTGCTTAATTGATCGATGAATATCTCGCTTAGAGGCTCGATTAAGCTCTGTTTTTTTTCCTCTAAAGTGTCCACTACTTTGCCCTTTCTCTTCTTATTCTGGCCAGCTCCTTGTAATATGAACTGCAGGAATTTATATCCCTTTTTTCTAGCCACCCCACTGCGGGGCACCAATTACAATAATCTTTGAGCTCACAGCCCCTGCATTGGTAGGCGGAATCTGGTTTTATCGACTTGGTATGCTTCACCAGTTCATTCCATCCTTCTGCGACACTTCCTCTGCGCAGATCATATTGAGGAAGACGGCACTCTAAACAGAGGTTCATTTCCCCATAAGGAGTTATGGCCAAGGAGTTTTTACCAGCATTGCAGTAGAAAAAACTGACTTTTTGACAGGAGAGTTCCTTATTTTCCATGGGATTCTTCTCTTTTTCAATAAGATGAGGCAAGTATCTTGACTCTAAATCTATGGCTTCTTCAGGAGAAATACGGTATCTTAAAGGTTCTTTTGAGCCGTTGATTCTGGGGTGAATCAGGTAATCCCAAAGGAAGCGAGCCCCTAAATTGTCAGCATACGCTTTTATTCGATCGAATTCGGCTAAATTTAGTGTCATGACCATCATCTTGATAGAAATGTTGATATTATTTTGTTGAAGAAGCTGGATACCCTTTAAGCATTTAGTTAATGATCCCGGAATCTGGCTAACGTCTTCATAGGTTTTGGGAGTCATGCCGTAGAGGGAAATTTCGACTTTATTAATATCCAAATCCTTAAGGCCCTCAGCTATACGAGAAGTAATCAGAGTGGCATTGGTTAAAAGAACGGTATAAAATCCTTTTCTTTTAGCATAGGTCAGGATTTTAAAGAAATCGGGTCGAGCTAAAGGCTCCCCTCCAGTAAGATTTAAGTGAAAACACCCTGAATCTGCAAGTTGGTCCAGGATAGAACAGGTTTCAGAATAAGAAATTTCTTTTCTCTTCTGTCTTATGATTTCTGATTTCCGTCTTACGGGGATATAACAATGCTGACAGAGGAGGTTGCATCGATAGGTTAGCTCGAACGTAGCCTTAAAAGGAATCTCTTTCTGGGCGCTCTTTTCGTAGAAGTCTTCCCAGAATTTTCTGGCATTAGTCTTCTTACTGTCTGAGTGTAATATTTTGGCTACTCTTGAAGTTTTTTTACTTTAATCTTTATTATTTTTCCCTGAGATGCAAGCT
>JBGVTE010000064.1:0-6852 GCA_041862375.1 Candidatus Aminicenantaceae bacterium | reverse complement strand
AAGAAAAGCGTGGGTATACGGTGAAGAAGGTCCTATGAAGTAAAGCTCATGCATGGTTTTTTACACCCACATGCCTTCGCCTAACATATTTGAGTCGCTGGGGCAAAGCGAGCGTGCCTTCAAGCCGTATGCCCATCGCTCAATGACTATTTTAATTTTCATCACGGAAAAAAAGATGCTTCAAGCCACAATCCCATGTTAGGTGTAAAAAAATATTGAGTGGAGCAGGATTGTGCATTAAGACCAAGTGTCTTATTGCTTTAGTTTGCAATCCCAATAAGGTTTAGATAAAATCTTTTTCATAAAAAATTTTTCGATGATGATCTGAACAATGAAATCATTAGAAATGGTGGTGGAGATAAAAGGGAAGAAATTTCTGTTTAAAGTGGAAACATCTAATAATCCTATAGATTACATAAAGTATGAACAATTAAGGGAGGAAATATGGAATTTCCCTCAAGATCACCTTCCTGGTTCGAGGAATATGATGTGTGAGAATTTTCTCGTCAATGGGAGCAGCCTTTTTATTGGAGCTTTTAGTGAAAAAGAGAAAGGAGGGTTTTCGAAGCAGGATAAAGCTCATCTTGTGGGTTTTGCCTACGGGTTTCTGGGTGTCAAGGATAAGGAAATTGGATTCAGATCCACAGATAATCTTCAGTTTTATTCTCAGTATGTGGGAGTGAGGAAGGATTTTCAAAATTTCGGGCTCGGTATTTTAATTAAGGAGTTCCAGAGAGATAAATTAATGGATTTATTCGGAGTTTATACCATGACCTGCACCTATGACGCCTTAACAGGAATAAATGCCTACAGAAACATCCATCATTTTGGGATGGAGGTTATTGAATATAAAGTTGATCACTACAGCGATTTTGGAGGCTCATTAAACAGGATAGATGTTCCGAGTGATAGATTCTTTATGTCATGGGATTTGAGAAAAAAAGAACCTCAACGACCTGCTTATAATCTAGAGTCTTTGCTTGAGAATGAGCAGATTGTAACTGAAGTTGATTATACAGAAATTCAAGGAAAGAACAGCTTCCTAGAGCTTGAAGTTATACGTGGAATAAACCTTAATCTTGCCCATGAATTCCTGTTAGTCGAGGCTCCTCGTAATTTTTACCAGATGCTTCAGGAAACAGATGTTCAAGATGAAAGTGTAAGGGTAATTCCTTTTGAATGGAGGATGAAAACAAGGCAAGCTTTCCAAAATTTACTCCAGAGAGGTTATAGGATTATTGATTTCAGGCTGATAGAGATATCTAAGCGAAGAAGAAATTTTTATGTCTTAAAAAGGTGAACCCGATTAAGGAGGTACGAAATGACATCGAAAGCCTTGAGATTTTTTACTATTATGGTATTTGCTTTTCTATGGGGAAACTTTCTTGCTGCCCAAACACAGGACAAGGCTCTCGTTCTTCAGGAGATGACCTGGACTGATGTCAAGGATTACTTAAAAACAAGTGATATGGTTATCATCCCCTTGGGAAGTACTGAACAGCATGGGCCTCATATGCCTTTAGGTACTGATTATTATGCAACTATCGGAATGTCAAAAATGATCTCAGCCCGGACTGGAGTGTTAGTTGCTCCAGTGCTTTTTGCTGGCTACAGTGTGTACCACTCAGGTTTTCCTGGAAGCCTTAGCCTCAAGCCTGAGACGATGGAACAGGTTCTATACGAAACAGCTGAGATTCTGATGAAGTACGGGTTTCGCCGTTTCCTTTTCTTCAACTATCACGGAGGAAATAGCATTGTCGAGCAAAAAGTCATCCACAGGATAAACCACAATACTGAGGCTATGGCAGTGGCAATAGGAATTGGAAGTCCAATCCATAAAAGAGAAGAAGGCGAATTTTTTGATTCTCATGCAGGAGTGAGTGAAACCTCGATCATGCTCTATCTCGAGCCTCATTTGGTAAAAATGGAGAGAGCCGAAAAACCTAAGATAACTTTCAATCCCAAAACCGGAAAACTCATGCTGCTTGCCCGGAAAAATCCCAGTCTGTGGCATGTCTGGAGTTCATTGTTGGCTGTCCCAGAAGAGACAAAAAAGGGAGGTTCGAGCAGTGAAATATCGAGCAACGGAATCTGGTCCTTTCAAAATCCCAATAAGGCGACAAGGGAAATCGGTGAAAAATCTGTGAATAGGATGGTAGATGCAGCAGTAAAATTCATCGAAGCCTGGGAGCAGGTTGAGAAATAGAGAATATAGCGGGCACGGGTTACGACATTTATCTTTAGCAATTGAAGGGAATGATGAATTCTTTGCCAATTATAAAAACGGAGAGGCTTACCAAGGTCTATTCCTCAGGAAAAATTCAGGTTGTTGCTCTGAAAGATGTTACTCTATCCATCGGAAAGGGAAGATTTGTGTCAGTAACAGGACCTTCTGGTTCTGGTAAATCCACGTTGTTAAATCTGCTCGGAGGCTTGGATACTCCTACCGCAGGAGTTATTGAATCACAAGAAAAGAAAATATCTGATATGAACAAAGAAGAACTTGCTCTCTACCGTCGCAATAAAGTGGGAATGATTTTCCAGTCTTTCAATCTCATAACCTATCGCTCTGCACTCGAGAATGTAGAGCTTCCCTTACTTTTTTCGGGAATTCCCAAAGGGGAAAGAAAAAAGAAAGCTTTGGATATTTTGGAAAGATTAGGCCTCTATCCCCGGAGAAATCACCGGCCTCCAGAGCTTTCCGGGGGAGAACAACAGAGAGTAGCTATTGCCAGGGCTTTAGTCAATTCTCCACGGGTCTTACTGGCTGATGAGCCCACTGGTAATCTAGACAGTAAAACATCCAGAGAAATTATCGAGGTTTTAGTCGACCTCAATGAAAACCAGAACATCACAGTAGTATTGGTTTCTCATGAGGAGGCACTGGTGCGGGAATTTTCTCAGGAAATCTTCCATCTTTGTGATGGAGAGGTAGTGCGCAGGGAAAAAATACAATGAGGCTTTCTGACTATATAGAACTCTCTTTTTCTAATCTTTGGAAAATGAAGCTCAGAACATTCCTTACCACTTTGGGTGTAGTTGTAGGAATCGGTGCCCTTGTTTCCATGATTTCCTTCGGGAGTGGAATGCAGAAAAACGTAACCGATAGATTCAGAGCACTTGAGCTTTTCAATTCAATAACAGTTTTCCCTGAATCTCCACAGATCCAAAAAGTACAAAGGAATAGAGAGAAAAGAGTTGAAAATGCAGCAACAAAGGGGAAAAAAGTTCTTGATGATAAAGCTGTGTCATTGATGAGAGGATTAAAAGGAGTTGAAGCAGTCTTCCCAGATATTCGTTTTCCTGCTGCTGTTAGATTCAATGGCAACGAAGAGTTTAAACTCATTCAGGTTATTCCTGCTGAAATTGCCAATTCAAAACTGCTAAAATTACGTGAAGGGAATTCTTATCTTTCAGATGATGAGGATTCCGTTATCCTGAGCGACAGATTCCTCCGCAAGTTCGAGATCAAAGAAATATCCTCAGTTCTGGGGAGAAAAATCACAGTATCATCCCTTGCCTTTGATTTTAAAAAATTCACGCCGTTTGATCTTGCCAGCATACTGCAGGGGAAGAGGCTCCCTTTCTCAAGAGAAAATTATGAATTTACGGTGAAGGGAATCGCAGAAAGGATGGGATTTGGCGGCCCCAGCCCTCTTCAGAGTGATGTGTTCATACCTCCTGGAGCAGCCAGAAGAATAAAAAAATTACCTTTTAAAAACCTGTGGGACTTGTTCCGAACTCAAGAAGAAGGGCGAGGGTATTCTATAGTGAATGTTCGGCTTTCATCTCCAAGATTTGTTGATTCAGTGAAGACTGAAATTGAAGAAATGGGTTTTCAAACTTTTGCTTTAATTGATCAGCTTGAAGAATTCAAAACTGGTTTTCTCTACATGGATATGATTCTTGCTGCAGTGGGGATGATTGCTTTGTTCGTAGCTTCACTGGGAATCATTAATACCATGGTGATGTCCATCCTAGAAAGATACTCAGAGATCGGGATCATGAAGGCAGTGGGAGCCAGTGATAAAGATATTAAAAAAATTTTTTTCTTTGAAGCCAGCTCCATCGGATTTATGGGAGGGATTTTTGGTTTAGGCCTGGGGTGGTTGGTAAGTATGATTATCAACAGGATTGTAAACTTTTTCTTGGCAAAGCAGGGAGAGCCCTTTGTTGAATTTTTTAATTTTCCCTGGTGGCTTTGTTTGGGAGCGATTTTATTTGCAATTCTTGTCAGCCTCCTTGCGGGGACATTCCCGGCAGTTAGAGCGGCGAGAGTTGATCCTGTTGTTGCCCTGCGTCATGATTGAGATCGAGAATTTCATTTCCTGTCTTCATTGTCTTTTTCTTTTTCTCCTTCCAGAGTGTTGAGAAGGGCGTTCCAGTTGATCCATCCTTCTTTTCCCTTAATCCATTTTTCAAACCAAGCGAATTCTGATTCCATTTTTACCAATTGATAGCGAGGATTGCGCAGACCATGAGGCATGTTAGGGTACACAATGAATTCTGTCGGAACATCGAGCTTTTTGAGCGCCATGTGCAATTCTTCCCCTTGAGGCTGTGGAATCCGCCTGTCTTTTTCTCCAAAATGAATTAGAGTGGGAGTTTTTGCATTCTTGATGTATTTGAGAGGAGAAACTTCCACATAATGCTCCCAGTTATCGTAGGGTTTTCCTTTGAAATAGAATTCCCGAGTATCTTGGACGTCTGTTTGGGCATAGAGAGAAATCCAGTTAACTGCACCTGCTCCAGTGGAAATCGCTCTAAAGCGGTCAGTTGAGACCAGTGTCCAGTTTGACCAGTGGCCTCCTGCACTCCAGCCCATCATTCCCAGCTTATCAGAGTCAGCGATTCCTCTTTCGATTAGATAATCTACTCCACTCATGATGTCGTCAAACGCCTGACGAAAATAATTGCCTGAGATTACCATCCGGAATTTCTCCCCGTATCCTGATGATCCTCGATAATTTGGCTGGAAGAGTGCATAGCCGTGGGCAGCGAAAACATTTGTGTACGTTCCGTAAGAACCTGAGAATGAATGGGTGTAGGCACTGGCAGGTCCGCCGTGAATCTGAACGATCAGCGGGTATTTTTTTCCTTTTTCGTAGCCAATAGGATAGACTAAAATGCCTTCGATTGTTTCTCCATCTGTACTTTTCCAGGAAATATTCTCGTATTCAGCTAAAGCAAAGTTTTTAACGTGGGTATTTGCCTCTGTCAGCCTTATCCATCTGTCTTTGCTTGACAGAGTTTTCATCGTGGCTAAGTATAAATCAGAAGGATGATGTGGATCTGAGTAATTGATGATGATAAATCCTGTGTCTTTGTCTTTGGAAGCAAAAAGCCGTGCTTTCTCATCTGTGACTTTCATTGCTCCTGAGCCTTCCGCAACAGAAACTGCGTAGAGATTGTAGGTTGTTCCTTCTAATGTATTGAAGAAAATCATGTCTCCCTTTTCACTCCAGAAAGAAATGCCTGCGTCAAAATCGAAATTTTCAGGGAGTTTTAAAGTTTTTCCGCCCTTCAAGGGATTCAGGTAAATTTTTCCTCTGCGCATGTAAGTAAATTCGTCTGGGGCACTGTAGGCCAGCCAGAGGCTATCAGGAGAAAAACTGAGGAATCCTTCGTAGACACTGTTATGAGTAAGACGGTTAATTTTATTTGATTTTACTTCGAGGAGATAAACCTCTGAATCACTGCGGGAAGCATAGCGGTCAGTTGAGGCTCCGATGAAGGCAATGTATTCTCCATCATCTGAAATCGCGGCATATTGGACAGAATAGTCTTCTCCTGATGTAAGTCTTTTTTCTTCTTTATCCTCTAAATCAAAAAACCAGAGATGGCGGGCGATGGGAATAGAGTTTATGATTTTTACGTCAAAACCCTTTTTAATTCTCTTTTTCTCAATCTCGTCATAGGTATCAGGCGCAATAAAATATATTTTTTTTCCCTCCGGTCCCCAGAACCAGGATTCCACCGGAGTTTGATGCTTGGTGAGCTTGGTAGCCTGTCCTTCAATACCAGGCCGAATCCAGAGTTGTTTTTCTTTGTCTTTGCCAGTGAGATAGGCAAGAAAACTTCCGTCCTTATTCCAATTATAGGAAATTACTCCTTCTTCTGTCTCAGTGATTTGCCAGGCCTCTCCGCCGTCTGGTCTCATGAAATAAATCTGGTTCTTTCCTGTGCGATCTGCCAGAAAGGCAAAGAATGAGCTATCTGGATGCCACTTGGGGGATCTCTCGTTCTTTTTCTTAGTGTACGTCATTTGCTTTGCAGGCAAACCCGACGTTGAGGTGAGGTAGAGGTCGCTGTATCGTTTATTATCTTTCCAGTCGAGTGTGGAGATTTCATAGATGAAGAGTTGTTTGTTGTTGGAAATATCTCTTCCGCTCACCCTTTTCAGAGTAAGGACATCCATAAAGGTCATCCCAGGCTTCTTGTCTCGAGAAATATCCTTTGAGTAGGATGGGATGATTAAAAAAACACAGAATAAAATAGAACAGAATGTTAGTTTTCTCATGTTAATCTCCTCTCGAGAAATGTATGAATTCATTTTATTTAAAAGGATGCATTAATTCAACATAAGGATTTCTCTTGGATTCAGGCTTCGCTCTTCCTCACGGGATCAGGCTTTGTCATTATGGTGAGCATTGGAATAGATTTTATGCTTTGGGCATCTTTTCGTAATAAAGCCTGACCCCAGAGCCATGTCCGCTCAACCTTTATACGACCTTCTTCACCGTATACCCACGCTTTTTTTTTATCACGGAAAAAACGATGCTTACTTCCTCTTTTTGAAAGAAGATTGGGAGACTAGTAAACTGATATAAATACTTTCCTCCTCCTCGGACC
>JBGVTE010000063.1:0-17748 GCA_041862375.1 Candidatus Aminicenantaceae bacterium | reverse complement strand
TAAGGAAGGGCATTAATCTATTTGTTTTCAATGAGATTGCCACGCTCTCTTCGATCGCTCGCAATGACAATGGAACTGCCTTTTTCGAACACTTCTTTTAATCCCGTCACTTTGGGACAAACTCAATAAAATAGATAGGTGAGAAAAACAAAAGCCATTTCAAAGACATTTATTATCACGGAAAAAAAGATGCTTACCCGTAAATTAACAAGTTGACTCTAATATCCTCAAATGTTATAAATTTAATCTTTAATAAAAATTGAAAAAAAATAAGCATTTTTTTCTAATCATATCTTTATTAACCATCACCATCTTTCTGGGAAATTGTTCTGCGGATAGAAAAAAAGCAACTAAAATCCAAACTGTTCCTCCCCCCTCTCCTCAAATGAAGGAGGATCCTGAAGAGACTAAACCAGAAGAAGAAACTCATAGTATTGAAGAAAAAGAACAGACAGAAAGTGAAATTCCCACTCACGATGAATCCTTGCCTCAGGAAGCTGAAGATCCATCTGTATTACTCGAAGAAGCTCTTGATGCATATCAGGATGCTCAAAATGCCTGGGAAAAAGGTGACTTAAATACTGCGCTGGCCGCTCTCGATGAAGCTTATCGTCTAATACTGAAAACCAAACTTCCACAGGATTCACCTCTAATCCAAGAAAAAGACGATCTCCGCCTGTTGATTGCTCAAAGGATTCAAGAAATCTATGCTTCACGATTGATAACTGTTGGTGATAACAATAAGACTATTCCGCTCATTGAAAACGAATATGTAAAGGCAGAAATCAGAAATTTTCAGACAAAAGAGAGAAAATATTTTGAAGAATCATATAAACGATCAGGTAAGTACCGGGAAATGATTGGTGAGGAATTGAAAAAAGTCGGACTTCCAGAACAATTGAGCTGGGTTCCCCACATCGAAAGTTGGTTTAAAGTAAGAGCTTTATCACGGGCTCGGGCTCTAGGCCTCTGGCAGTTTATTTCTTCCACTGGGTACAGGTTTGGCCTGAAGCGAAATCGCTGGATTGACGAGAGGATGGATCCTTTAAAATCAACCCAAGCTGCTATAAAGTATCTATTAGAGCTCCATTCTTTTTTTGGTGACTGGACAACAGCTTTGGCTGCTTATAACTGTGGAGAGATGAGAGTACAAAATGTCATCCGCAACCAGCGTATTAATTACCTTGACAATTTCTGGGACCTTTACAAAATGCTGCCTCGTGAGACAGCTCGGTTTGTTCCCCGATTCATTGCTTCGCTTCTAATAATAAACAACCCAGAAAAATACGCGTTTAATCTCCCCCAACCAGATCCTCCTTTAAAATATGAAACAATCACTATCAATCGCCCGGTAAAACTCTCTTCCCTTTCTGCTAAGCTGGGGTTAAATGCTCAACAGCTCGCTTCACTCAATCCTGAATTGCGTCATAATGCTACCCCAGATTACGAATACTCCCTCAAAGTACCTGTTGGGCATAGCGAGAATGCACTCATTGCATTAAACTCTCTTCCCCGCTGGGTTCCCCCAGAAGCTACATATTTCCTACACTATGTACGAAGAGGAGAGACCCTCTCAGGCATTGCTCGCCGTTACAGAACATCTGTCTCTGCCATTGCGCGTTTGAACCGACTCCGCCGCGTTCATCTAATTCGACCTGGACAAAGGCTTAAGGTCCCAGGTAGAGCAGGGAGTTACCGTTCCTCAAGTCCTTCTCGTCCTGTAATAAAAATAGGAACGAATATTACCTATACTGTAAAAAGAGGAGATTCTCTCTATCTTATAGCCCGCTACTTTAACACTACTATCAAAAAAATTAAAAGAGATAATAGTCTAAGAAGCAACCTCCTCAAAGTGGGACAGAAGCTCGTAATCCGATCAGAACAACCTCAGGGCGCAGTGATTTATAAAGTAAAAGCGGGAGACACACCTTTTGATATAGCTAAAAAATTCGGTATGAACCTCCAAAATTTACTCAACTTGAACGGCCTCAGCTCCAGGTCAAAAATCTATCCCGGACAAGACCTCTGGATCATCCCAAAAAAATAAAAGGCAAAAATAAAAGGGGACAGGCTACTTTTTTAAAATATGACAAATAATGTCACTTCACTCCTCTGAGCAAATGGAGATATTCTTCAAACGGGAACAAAAAAAAAGAAAAAAATTAGAGGGAAGCATTAGCTTCTTTTTTATATAGGTACACAGCTATAAGCAACACTCTATAATGACAAAAATTGTTATTTATAAAAAAAGTAGCCTGTCCCCTTTTTTTACTTTGGTTTTTTCTTTTCCTTTTCCTTCTTCTTTTTCTGCTTCTTCACAAATTCAGATCCAATAAGCTCGAGCATCGCCATCTCAGTTCCATCTCCAGAGCGTTGGCCGATCTTCACAATTCTTGTATATCCACCTTGCCTCTCGATGAAACGCGGACTTATCTCTTCAAAAAGCTTACGGATAACAGGTTTTTTATAAATAAAACTCAAAACCTTGCGCCGCGCATGAAGAGTGTCTTTTTTCGCTAGAGTAATCATCTTTTCCGCTAAAGGCCTTGTTGCCTTGGCTTTTGCTAAAGTTGTCTTTATCCGTTCCTTCTCCAGAAGAGATGTTACAAGATTGCGCAGGAGAGCTTTTCTGTGAGCAGTGTTTCGTCTTAACTTCTTTCCTTTAACAAGATGCCTCATTCAAGCTGCTCCTTTTCTTCTTCCTTTTCCTTTCTTTCTCCCTCGATAATTTCCAATAATTTTGGATGCAGTTCCAGGTTTAATCCTAAGCCAAGATTACTCAAGGTCTCTTTAATTTCAGTCAATGATTTTCGACCAAAATTCTTCGTTTTTAAGAGGTCCTCTTCAGTTTTCTGAACCAACTCATAAATTTTCCCAATGCCGGCAGCCCTGAGACAATTATTTGACCTAACTGAGAGTTCAAGATGTTCGATTGATTTAGATAAAATCTCTAACTGCGAGATATAAGGAATTTCTTTCTTCTCAGGAGCTTGCTCTTTCTGCAAGGGCTCATCAATGATATTTAGAAAAATCACCATATGGTCTCTCAAAATTTTTGCAGCCTGAGATAAAGCATTAGAAGGTGTGATAGCTCCTGTGGTCCATATTTCTAGAGTTAAATCCTCATAATCAATTCTTTTGCCTACTCTTGCTGGCTCAACTTTATAATTAACCTTTTTGACAGGTGAGTGAGAAGAATCTAGAGGAATAAAATCGACACTTAAGCTCTCATCAAAATTCTGGTCAGCATTGATATAGCCTCTGTTGTTCTTGACAATCATCTCTATATCTAATTTCCCATCTTTGTCAAGAGAGGCAATATGAATGTCAGAGTTGAGAATTTCAATATCTGAATCATGTTCAACATCAGAGGCTTTTGCTTCAGAAGGACCCACTTTTTTGAGCGTCATCCTTTTTGGCTCTGTTCCATGAAGCTTTAAAGGAATACTCTTCAAATTCAGGATGATGTCTGTCACATCCTCTACTACTCCAGAGATGTTGGAAAACTCATGGAGTACACCCTGGATTCTTACAGCTGTAATAGCTGCTCCTGTTATAGAAGAGAGAAGAATCCTCCGTAAAGCATTCCCTACTGATATACCATAACCTCTCTCAAAAGGCTGCGCCGAAAAACGCCCGTAGATGTCAGTTAATGTTTCGTAATCGCATTCAAGATATCTTGGCCTCTGAAAACCTGTTTCCATCATTCTTCCTCCTTTTTCTGTATCTATAAATAATTCACATCTTGAGGTCTTAATTATTTTGAGTAAAGCTCGACAACTAAATGCTCCTCAACAGGCAAAGTTACATCTTCGCGTTTTGGAAGAGACGCTACTCTTCCTTTTACATTTTCCCAGTCAACCTCTAGCCAGGTTGGGATAGTCTTGTCCTTGTTAGCTTCAACGAGAGCTTTAAAGTACTCATATTTTATAGACTTTTCACTGAAGCCTATGACATCTCCTTCATTCACAAGATAAGAAGGAATGGATACCTTACGATCATTAATCCTGATGTGACCGTGATTAATTAATTGACGAGCATGAATCCGAGAATGAGCAAAGCCCATAATAAAAATGACATTATCTAGTCTTCTCTCTAGCATTATAAGCAAATTTTCACCTGTAATACCCTTCTTTCTTTCAGCTCTATCAAAAAAAAGACGAAACTGTCTTTCAGACATCCCATAATATCTTTTTAACCTTTGTTTTTCTCGAAGCTGAATTCCGTATCCCAGGATTCTTCTTCTTGCTCTTCCGTGTTCTCCTGGAGCATAGGGTCTCCGCTCCACTGGACATTTTTCAGATAAACACTTATTTCCCTTTAAAAAAAGCTTTGTTCTTTCTACTCGACAGAGGCGACAAACAGAATCTCTGTACCTTGCCATGTTTCTCTCCTTATATTCTCATTCTTTTAGACTCTTCTTCGTTTCCGAACACGGCAACCATTATGGGGGATCGGAGTTACATCCCGTATAGATTTTATTTCTAAACCAGCACCCTGAAGAGCTCTAATAGCTGATTCTCGTCCCCCACCTGGGCCCTTAATTCGAACATCAACGTACCTCACGCCATATTCTTTTGCCTTCTCTGATACTTCTCTTGCAGCCAACTGAGCTGCAAAAGGTGTTCCTTTACGAGCTCCCTTAAAACCTGAAGTCCCAGCACTTGCCCAACAAACCGTGTTCCCCTGATGGTCAGCTATAGTAATGATTGTATTGTTGAAAGTTGCTTGGATGTGCACTACTCCAAATCCGATTTCTTTTTTAACCTTTTTCTTCCTGACTTTTCTTTTAGCTCTAGGCATCTAGCACTCCCTATCTACTTTTTAGTTTTTTTATTGAATGTCCTCGAGGTCCTTTCCTGGTTCGAGCATTTGTTTTGGTTCTCTGTCCCCTGACAGGCAACTTTCTTTTATGACGGATTCCACGATAACTGCTTATGTCCACTAGTCTTTTTATGTTCATACTTATTTCTTTTCGTAGCTCACCTTCTATTTTTTCTTTCTTTTCAATAATTTGGCGAATTTTATTAATCTCCTCCTCACTCAAAGCTTTAACCTTTTTATCCTTGTCAATCTTAGCTTCCTGGAGAATTTCATTAGCCTTGGAACGTCCTATGCCATAGATGTAAGTCAATCCAATCTCAATCCTTCTCTCTGAGGGAAGTGTAATTCCTGCTATTCTTGCCATGTTTACTCCTCTTAGCCTTGTTTTTGTTTATGTCGTGGATTAGAGCAAATAACTCTCAGCCGACCTCTCCTCTTTATTATCCGACAGTTGCGGCAAATTCTTTTGACAGATGCTCTTACTTTCATTGACTGATCCCTCTATTTGAACCGATAAGTAATTCTTCCTTTTGTTAAATCATAAGGGGAAAGCTCCAATAAAACCTTATCGCCAGGAAGAATCCGGATAAAATGCTTTCTCATTCTGCCTGATATATGAGCCAAAATGACATGTTTATTGGCAAGTTCTACTCGAAACATGGCATTAGGAAGGGTTTCGATAACTGTTCCCTCAGTTTCGAATATATCCTGCTTAGGCATACTGATTTTCCTTTAAGTAATGAAAATTCAAATCTTCATCATCAAGAGAACTTAATATTTCAGATCCCGCAGAAGATAAAGCTACTGTATGCTCAAAATGAGCAGATAAACTTCTGTCCTGCGTAATAGCTGTCCAGTTATCAGGTAAAATCTTGACGTTCCAATTCCCTACGCAAATCATTGGCTCTATAGCCAGAACTAAGCCTTTTTTTATTTTCGGTCCTCTACCTGGAAAACCGAAGTTTGGAACCTGAGGTTCTTCATGAAGAGAGAGACCTATGCCATGCCCGACAAAAGAACGAATGACTGAAAATCCCTGAGATTCGACGTACTTTTGAATGGCATAAGAAATGTCTGATACCCTCTTTCCCTCTTTAATTTGGTCTAAACCTTTAAAGAAAGCTTCTTCGGCTGTAGATATAAGCTTCTTAGCTAGTGAAGAAATTTTTCCCACAGAGTAAGTCACTGCTGCATCCCCATAAAAGCCCTCATAGAGGACACCAAAATCGAGGCTGATTATATCTCCTTCTTGTAAACGTCGAGAAGAAGGAAGGCCGTGGACAATTTCCTCATTTATAGAAGTACAAAGAGAAGCTGGAAAGCCACGATACCCCCTAAAAGCCGGAACAGCACCAAACTCTTTAGCTCTCATTTCTGCATATTCATCAAGGTCTTTGGTTTGAATTCCTGGTTTTATCATTGAGCCTAACTCAGCTAAAATTTTAGCTACTATTTGATTACTCCTTCTCATAGCTTTTATTTCTTCCTCACTCTTGTATATTATCATCTTGGTGCCTGTGCTTCCTTTAATTTAGCCATATCTTCCTCAATTACTGAACAAATAACACAAAACACAGCTTGGATTTCTCCTGTACCATCTACCCTTCTATACATTCTTTTTTGCTTAAAATAGTTGATCAGAGGCTCAGTTTGCCGATAATACACTTTCATCCGCTCTCTTATAACATCAGGCTTATCATCTTCTCTTAAGATAAGTTTCCCACCGCAATTACTGCATATTCCTTCCTCCTGTGGCTTTGTTCCGAAAAGGTTGTAGATGGCTCCACACTCAGAACATATGCGGCGAGCTAGGAGGCGTTCTATAATAACCTCTTCAGGTAAATGAATCTCAATGACAATTCCTGGCCTATTCCTATCCATTTCTTCCAGTTTCTGAGCCTGAAGGATGTTTCGTGGAAAACCATCCAAAACATATCCCTGACGGCAATCATCCTTCACAATCCTCTCTTTCACCAACTCCACCACAATCTCATCATCAACCAATCCACCTTTTCTCATTTGAGCCTCTGCCTTTTTTCCCAAAGAAGTTCTTTCTGCTACTTCTTGCCTGAGAAGATCGCCTGTAGAAATCTTCGGGAAGCTGTATCTCTTTTGTATGAGCTTCCCTTGAGTGCCCTTTCCAGATCCTGGGGGACCAATCAGAATAATTCTCATCCTCTTCTCCCCCTAATGCGGCCTCTCCTCATAAATCCATCGTAGTGACGCATGACAAGCTGAGCTTCAATCTGCTGTAAAGTATCCATGGCAACACCTACTACAATCAGTATAGATGTTCCACCAAAATAAAATTCAACATTCAATCCTTGAGTAAACCATTTAGGCAAGTTAGCTTCTAAAAAATCACCGATGATAGGAAGAGTATGAACTTTAAATCCAGTTATTAAAAATTCTGGCAAAACTGCTATAGCAGCTAAATAAATAGCTCCTACTAAAGTTATCCGAGAAAGAACACTATCAATAAAATCAGAAGTATTTTTCCCTGGTCTTATCCCGGGTATAAAGCCGCCGTATTTTCTCAAGTTGTCAGCAACATCCTGAGGGTTGAAAATAATAGAAACATAAAAATAGGTGAAGAAGATAATAGCGGCAATATAAAGAAGATTATAGAGAGGCATACCCCAGCCAAACTGCTGCGCGATTGTCTGGAGTGCCGGTATTTTTATGAGCTGAGCCACTGTCGAGGGTATCGTTATCACAGAAGCAGCAAAGATAATGGGGATAACTCCTCCGGTATTAACTCTTAAGGGAAGATGGGTACTCTGGCCTCCATAAATTTTCCTGCCTACAATTCTCTTCGCGTACGAGACAGGGATCCGCCTCTGACCCCTCTCAACAAAAACAATGAAAGCTACCACAGCAACCATCATCACTGCGAGAAAAATGAGCCTTATAGGAGTCATATTCCCCGTCCTTAAACCTGATAAAACGTTCTGAATGCCTCTAGGGAAATTGACTACAATTCCTGCAAAGATGATAAGCGAGATGCCATTGCCGATCCCTCGTTCGGAAATCTGCTCACCTAGCCACATGATGAATACCGTCCCAGTGGTTAGAGTTAGAACTGTTAAAAATTTAAATCCTATACCTGGGTTGAGAACGATAGGCGCTCCCGATGGACTTGTGAGCCCCTCTAACAATAGGCTGATACCGAAAGACTGAATAGCGCAAATAATAATAGTTCCGTACCGTGTGTACTGAGTGATTTTTTTACGCCCGAGTTCCCCTTCCTTTGATAATCTTTCTAAGTAAGGCCAAACAACTTGAAGTAGCTGGAGAATAATTGAAGCACTGATATAGGGCATAATCCCTAAAGCAAAAATAGTCATACGGGACATATTTCTCCCAGAGAAAAGGTCAACAAAGCCTAATATTGTTCCCTTCTGCATTTCCCAGAATTCTTCCAAGGCTGGACCACTAATGCCTGGATTTGGAATCTGGGCTCCTATCCGATAAACGGCCAATAGAAGTAATGTAAAAATTACCCTCCTTCTCAGGTCGGGAATGCTGAAAATGTTTCGTATACTCTCTAACATCATATACTTCCTATTATGACTGTTTTTCCTCCTGCTTTTTCAATTTTTTTCCGGGCGGATTCAGAAAACTTATGCGCATGAATAGTCCTAGCAGAAGAGATTTCTCCTCTTCCCAAAATTTTAACAAATTCTGATTCTTTTTTAATAATTCTAGCCTCTACTAAATCCTTTATTTTAATTTCAGCCTTTTTTACTCCCTCTAGTCTATCGAGATTAACCTCACTATACTCTTTCCTGAAAATGTTGGTAAAGCCTCTTTTGGGTACTCTCCGATGAAGAGGCATCTGGCCTCCTTCAAATCCTCTCTTACGTGAATATCCAGAAATTGACTTTTGTCCTTTAGTACCTCGCCCAGCTGTCTTTCCTAATCCAGAGCCAGGACCATGCCCTTTCCTTTTTCCCGTCTTCCGGGATCCTCTCGATGGATGCAGACTACTGAGGTTCATTTTTTTTTATAACCTCCACTTTCACCAAATGAGATATTTTTTTGACCATACCCCAAATCTCAGGAGTATCTTTTCTGATTGAAACAGAATTGATTTTTCTCAAGCCAAGTCCCCGGACTACTTCTCTCTGATAGCGAGGATGTCCTATAAGGCTTCTTACCAACTTTATTCGTATCTTTTTTTCCTCAGGTTTAGCCTTTTCTTTAATACTTACTCTTTTCGCCTTTTTTTGAACTTTATTGTTTTTAGGGATCTTTTCTTTTACTGCCATATCTCTTCCTTCTTTTTTTCTCTAACTTTTGACAATTTATCTGGATCTTTAAGTTTTTTAAGAGCATTCATTGTTGCGTTAGCTACACTGATAAGGTTGTTACTCCGTATGGATTTAGTCAAAATATCCTTAATACCAGCCAATTCCATTATCACTCTGACTGCTCCTCCGGCAATAACTCCTGTTCCCTTTGAGGCAGGTCTAAGGACCACCACTCCTCCTCCTGCCACTCCTCTAATGTAATGGGGGATAGTCGTTCCTGAGAGAGGCACTTCAACCACATTTTTCTTGGCATCCTCTACAGCTTTAGCAATAGCCTGAGGCACTTCTCTGGCCTTCCCTTTGCCGATTCCTATTAATCCTTTCTCATTTCCAACAGCTGCTAAAGCAGAAAAACTCAAATTTTTTCCTCCTTTGACAACCTTGGAAACTCTCCGAATAGAGATAACCTGGTCTTTTAATTCAAATTCCTCTTTCTCTTGGAGATGTTGTTCTTCTTTATATCCTTCCTCTGCCACTATGCCTCCTTCTAATTATTTATCTCATTTATCTGGATTTTTTTCTACGGTAACCATGACTTATCCAATTCCTATTTGCCAATTTCTCCATATGGCCTCTACTAAAATATAACTCCTGCTTTTCTTACAGCTTCAGCCAAGGCTTTAATCCTGCCATGATAGGGATATACGCCTCTATCAAAAATCACGCTTTTAACCTTTTTATCCTTCAATCTCTTGGCTAAAATTTCGCCCAGAGACTCACAAGCCTCTTGATTCTTGTAATTTTTGTGTTTTTCTCTAAATTGCTTCTCCAACGTCGATGCTGCAGTTAAAATTTTTCCGTTTTCATCATCAATAACCTGAGTATAGACATAACGGTTACTCTTGAAAATATAAATTCTCGGTCTTTCAAGAGATCCAATTATTTTTTTTCGTATTCTCTTTCTTATTCGGTCTTTCTTTTTTTTCTTTAATTCTACCTTATGCTTATACACCGCCTACCCCCACGGCTTTTCGTTCTTTCTTTCGCAATTTTTCGCCCACAAAGCGAATACCTTTGAGCTTGTAAGGATCAGGTCTGCGGAAATTCTTTATTTCATGAGAAACTTGGCCAACACGCTGCTTGTCTATTCCCTTTACAGTAATCAAAGTCGGTTTTTCTAATACAATCTCTATATCTTCTGGAACTTTATAAATAATGGGCTTTGAATAGCCGAGGTTCAACTCAAGCCTGTCCTTATCAAGTTTTGCCCGATATCCCACCCCAACTATTTCTAACTGACTAGAAAATCCAGAAGAAACACCTACAGCAGCATTATAAGCTAAGCTTCGGCAAAGCCCATGAAAAGAGCGTGCCTGTTTGGAATCATCTGTCCTGGAGACGGAAAGCCTATTATCATCCAGTTGAGCCCTTATCCCAAAATACAATGGCGATGTAAGCTTTCCTTTGGGACCTTCGAATTCAATTCTCTCTGGAAGAATGTTTACCTTAACGCCATCAGGGAGAATAATTGGTTGCTTTCCTATTCTTGACATTTCGAGCCTTCCTCATTTGAAGATATTACCAGATATAACACAAGACCTCTCCTCCAACACCAAGCTCATCGCATTTCTTTCCAACAGCAATTCCTTTTGAAGTAGAGACTACAGCAATTCCCAGTCCATCAAGGACTTTAGGGATTGATTCTTTAGTACAGTATACACGGCAACCTGGCTTGCTTACTCTCTGAAGACCAGAAATAGGGCTTTGATTGCCCTCCGTATACTTTAAATTTATGATTAAAATACCCTGCTTGTTATCATCGATAACCTTAAAGTTTTTAATATAGCCCTCTTCCTTTAATATTTTTGCAATCTCAACCTTTATGCGAGACGAAGGGATGCTTACCTCTTTTTGCTTGACCTTAATAGCATTCCTTATTCTCGTTAACATATCAGCAATAGGATCAGTTAAACTCATGATTGTAACCTTCTTTCGAATTTACCATGATGCTTTTATTATTCCAGGAATTTCACCCTTTAAGGCTAATTCGCGGAAACACAACCGGCACAAATCAAATTTCCTGTAATAGCCCTTAGAACGTCCGCAAATTCTACAACGTTTCTTTACGCGGGTAGCATATTTTGGACTTTTCAAATATTTTGCCATAGATGATGTTCTTGACACTTTATCCTCTCTCTATCAAGCCTCTCGAAAGGGAATTCCTAATTTTTTCAACAAAGCATGAGCCTCTTCGTCGGTTTCGGCAGAAGTGATAATGGTTATATTCATGCCTCTGGATCTTTCTACTTTTGTATAATCTATTTCTGGAAAAACAAGTTGATCTTTTAAGCCAAGGGTGTAGTTTCCTCTTCCATCAAAGGATTGAGGAGATACTCCTCTGAAGTCTCTAACACGGGGAAGCACAATACTCACGAGATGGTCAAAGAATTCATACATTCTTTTCCCCCGAAGGGTTACATAACATGCAATAGGCTGCCCTTTACGAAGTTTGAAAGCAGAAATTGACTTTTTCGCCCTCCCGACAGCAGGCCATTGCCCAGTAATCAGACTCAATTCAGTCTTAGCTGTATCTAAAATCTTGATATTCTGAGTTGCGTCTCCTACTCCAATATTCAAGACTATCTTTTCGAGCTTTGGTACAGCCATCTTATTTTCTATAGAAAACTCCTCTTGAAGAGCAGGGACAACTTTTTTTATGTATTTTTCATAAAAACGACTCATTTATTGCTCCCTATTTTTACCTCTCAAAGCTGCCTTCGCACTTGCTACATATCCTTATTTTGCTATTATCATCCAAAATTTTCTTCTTTACTCTAATCCCTTGTCCACAATCAGAACAGTAAAGCATCAAATTAGAAACATGAATAGGTGCTTCCTTCTCCATAATACCTCCCTGAATATTCTTGCTCCGGTCCGGGCGAATGAACTCTTTAACAAAATTGACTTTTTCTACAATGGCTCTTCTTCTATCAGGTAATACTTTCAGAATTTTCCCAGTTTTTCCTTTATCTTTTCCCTTTTTTACAATGACTATGTCATTTTTTTTCAAATAGATCTTATTCATTAAAGTGCCTCCGGAGCAAGAGAAACAATCCTCATGAATTTTTTATCCCTCAATTCTCTCCCAACAGGCCCAAACACTCTTGTTCCTATGGGCTCTCCTGTTCGGTCTATTATGACTGCAGCGTTATCATCAAAACGTATGTAAGAGCCATTTCTGCGACGAATCTCCTTTTTTGTTCGAACAATAACAGCTCTTACCACCTTCCCTTTTGGTATTTTACTATCGGGCTCAGCCTCCTTCACTGTAGCAGAAATAACATCTCCTATAGAGGCAGTTTTCCCTCCTCCTCCCAAAGGAGTAATACACATAATCTTTCGTGCTCCTGAATTATCTGCTACTCTGAGGATGGATTGAGCTTGTATCATTTTCCTTTTTCCTCAGCTTCTTTACCTTCCCTCTTCTCTTCTGGAGAGAGACCCACTATCTCTAGTACTCGCCACCTTTTTTTCTTGCTTATGGGTTTTGTTTCTACGATTCTGACAACATCACCTATCCTACATTTCTCGTATTCGTCATGAACAAGAAATTTTTTTCTTCTTTTTATAATCTTTTTATACAAAGGATGCCTTAATTGGCGTTCTACGAGAACAGTGACAGTTTTCTTCATTTTATTCCCAACAACAATACCTATTTTAGTTGTCCTTCTTCTTTTCTTTTCTTCCATTCCTTATTCTATTCCTTTACTCTTTTCATTTAATATGGTTTTTATTCGAGCTATATCTATCCTGACGTTTCTTAGCTTCATTGCATTATCTAACTGGCCTAGATTATGTTGAATGCGAAGTTTAAAAAGCTGATCTTTCAATTCAACTTCTTTACCGCGCAATTCCTCCTCAGACAATTCCCTTAACTCCCTAGCTTTCATTGTAACTCTACACTCTCTCTTTCTATAAATCTTGTTTTTACAGGAAGCTTATAGGCAGCTAATCGCATAGCCTCTTTGGCTATGCTCTTAGAGACACCCTCTAATTCGTATAATATCATTCCTGGTCTAACAACATCGACCCAGAACTCAGGATCTCCCTTCCCTTTTCCCATTCTTACTTCTGTAGGTTTTTTCGTAACTGGTTTCCAGGGAAAAGCTCTAATCCAAAGCTTTCCTCTTCTTTTGATGTGCCGGGTAATGGTTATTCTTCCAGCTTCTATCTGACGGGCAGTCAGCCAACACGGCTCTAAAGCTTGAAGACCGTACTCACCAAAGGATAAGCGAGCTCCTCGATAAGCTTTTCCCTTCATCCTTCCTCTCTGATGTTTTCTGTACTTAACTTTTTTGGGCATCAGCATGGCTAAATCTCCTCGACTTCAGCAGTTTGAGAAGTCATCTTGGGCTTGTCGATATCACCTCTGTAAATCCAGACCTTTATTCCAATCTGACCATAGGTTGTAAATGCTTCAGTAAAGCCATAATCAATATCTGCTCTCAAAGTCTGAAGGGGTAATTGACCTCTTAAATACCACTCAGATCGAGCTATCTCTACGCCTCCTAACCTGCCTGAACACATCACTTTTATTCCTTTAGCTCCCATTTTCATAGCTATTTCAACCGCTCTCCTCATAGCTCTACGATAAGCTATTCTCTTCTCAAGCTGTATCGCTATACCCTCAGCCACCAGCAAAGCGTCTATCTCAGGCTTGTCTACTTCTCTGATATCTATATAAACTTCCCGGTGTGTAATATCCTGTAGAAACTTTTTTAAATTCTCGATTTCCTTTCCTCCTCGACCGATTATAATACCTGGTCGAGCTGTGTGGATTATTACTCTAACTTTTGGACCAACTCTCTCGACATCCACCTCAGCAATCCCCGCATGTAAATACCTCTCCTTTATCTCCTTCTTCATCTTCAGGTCTTCATGAATCAGGCGCCTATAATCTTGTCCCTTTGAAAACCATCGAGAACTCCACTGTTTGTTAAAGCCTAATCTAAAACCGACAGGATGCGTTTTTTGTCCCACTTATTATCTTCCTTTCTTTTCTTCTAAAAAGACGTGGATATGGCTTGTTTTCTTAAGGATTCTATGAGCTCTCCCCATAGGAGCAGCTCTGAATCTTTTCCACTGAGGACCTTGGTTGACAAAGATCCTTGAAATATAAAGGTTATCAACATCTATATTAGGGACTTTCTGCTGGGCATTTGCAATAGCCGACTGGAGGACTTTTCCCACCACAGCACTCGCTTTCTTCTTGGAGGAAAAGCGCAGTATAGTGAGGGCTTCTCCTACAAATCTTTCCCTAATTAAATCTGCTACTAATCGGCATTTCTGTGGAGAAATTCTTACATATTTAGCAGTAGCCTTAGCAGCAAAGTTGTTATCTTCCATTTTCTACTTTTTCATCCTTATAGTCCGAGCCGTTTTTGATGTATGCCCTTTGAATGTTCTTGTCGGAGAGAATTCTCCTAATTTATGTCCTACCATATTCTCTGTTATAAACACTGGAATAAATTTTCTTCCATTGTGGACAGCAATTGTTATTCCTACCATTTCAGGGATAATTGTAGAACGGCGGGACCATGTTTTGATCACCTTCCTTTTTTCTCCCTGAGCTCCTAAAGCCTCAATCTTCTCCATTAGATTTAGATCAATAAAAGGACCTTTCTTGAGGGACCTTCCCATGATTATTTGCTCCTTCGTCTTACTATGAATTGTCGAGTCCGTTTGTTTCTTCTCGTCTTATAACCTTTCGTCGGCTTGCCCCCTGGACTTACTGGATTCCTGCCGCCTTTTGCTTTTCCCTCTCCTCCACCATGAGGATGGTCAACAGGATTCATGGCTGTTCCTCTTACATGGGGCTTTTTCCCCTTCCAGCGATTACGCCCTGCTTTGCCGATTGAAATATTCTGTTGGTCAACATTGCCAACTTGTCCGATAGTTGCTCGACAATCTAAGTGGACTTTCCTGATCTCTGAAGAGGGAAGGCGCACTTGAGCATATTCTCCTTCTTTTGCCAATATCTGAGCACCTGAACCTGCAGATCGTGCAAGTTGACCACCTTTATTTTTCTTCAATTCAATGTTATGAATTTTAGTTCCTAGGGGAATATACCTGAGCGGCAAGGAATTCCCTGGGAGAATATCTACGTGTTTATCAGAAGAGACTATGGGTTGACCAACTTTCAAATCCAAAGGAGTTAATATATAACGTCTCTCACCATCTGCGTATTTTATTAGGGAAATAAAAGCAGTTCGGTTGGGATCGTACTCGACTGTTTCCACTACACCTGGAACATCAATTTTATCTCTTTTAAAATCAATAATTCGGTATAACCTCTTGTGCCCTCCTCCGCGGTGTCTAGAGGAAAGATGACCTTGAGAGTTTCTTCCTCCTGATTTAAAGAGAGATTCAAGTAAAGGTTTATATGGCTCACTGGTTGTCAGCTCCTCGAAATTTAGACCCGTTCTCTCTCTCAGGCTGGGTGTTGTCGGCCTGTATTTTTTTATTCCCATTTTATACTGCCTCGAAGAACTCAATCATTTTTTCGCCTTCTTGTAGTTTTACATAAGCTTTCTTCCAGTCTCTTTTCTTACCTTCTGAACGTCCAACTCTCCTGATCTTGCCTCTCTTATTCTGAGTTCTAACTCTTTCAACTTTAACCTTGAAGAGCTGCTCGACTGCTCTTTTTATTTCAATTTTATTAGCTCTTCTATCTACCTCAAAACAGACTTCCCTGTTTTGATCTTTCAGCCATGTGCTTTTTTCAGTTATGACCGGCCTTATAATGATTTGATGGGAATCCTTCACTTCAATTTCTCCATTAGAGATTCAAAAGCTGGCCGGGTAAAAACAATCCATTTGTGTTTTAAAACATCATATGTGTTAACTTGATCGCAATCAACAGCCTTTACCCTTGGAATATTTCTCAGAGAAAGGAATAAATTTTCATTCTCAAGGCGGCCGACGATTAAAGCTGAATCTAGTTTAAAGTTATCCAAGAATCGCTTTCCTTCCTTTGTCTTTGGCTCTTTAACAACAATCTCATCAAGGATAATCATCTGTTTTTCTGCAAATTTCATAGATAAGGCTGATTTCAAAGCATTCCTCTTTGCCTTTTTCGGTAAACTGTAGAAATGACTTCTTGGCTTGGGACCAAACGTAATGCCGCCTTTTCTCCACAAGGGAGAGCGTATACTCCCAGCTCTTGCTCTTCCAGTGCCCTTCTGCCTCCAAGGTTTACGGCCCCCTCCTCTGACTTCTCTTCTTGTCTTGGTTGAAGCTGTGCCAGCCCTTTGATTGGCTTGATGGCTTATGACAGCCTCGTAGAGAAGGTGGTTTTTTACAGGATAAGAAAAGACTTCACGGGGCAAATTAATCTCTTTCGATTTCTTCCCACTTTTATCTAAAACATGTATCTTTGCCATTTCTTTCTTTTACTCTTTTTTCGCTTTCTTTAAGGTGGGATGACCAAAATCTGCTTTCTTAACTAACAGGCATCCACCTTTGGCTCCAGGGACAGAGCCTTTGATCACTAAAAGGTTATTTTCCCTGTCAGCCTGAACAACTGTAAGATTCCTTACTGTCGCCCTCTCGTGCCCCATGTGTCCAGGTAATTTTTTTCCTTTAACAACCCGAGAAGGAAATGCAGAGGCTCCGATTGAACCCGGTGCTCTATGGAACATGGAACCGTGACTTGTTTTACCACCTCGAAATCCCCAACGTTTTATTACGCTGGCAAAGCCTTTTCCTTTACTTGTCCCAACAACATGAACTTTCTCGCCTTCCTCGAAAATATCTACAAAAATTTGATCTCCTTCTTTTATCTCTGCTTTTTCATCACATCGCACTTCACGGAGAATTTTTATCGGGGGGACATCGGCTTTTTTAAAATGCCCTAAGAGAGGTTTTGTTGGTTGTTTTACTCCTTTCTCCTCCACTAATCCCAATTGGAGAGCTGCATAACCGTTTCTTTCTCTTGTTTTCTTTTGAATAACAGTGCACGGACCTGCTTTTATCACGGTTACAGGAACAACATTTCCCTCTTCGTCAAAAGTCTGGCTCTGGCCGATTTTCTTTCCAATCAGTCCTTCTACCATAGCTATTCTCCTCCAGCTCCGAAGGCTTGTATTTCGACATCAATGCCAGCAGGTAAATCCAATTTCTGCAGCTCCTCAATAGTCTCGTTATTGTAATCGCTGATATCAATTAATCTTTTGTGAATTCTCATTTCAAAATGTTCCCTCGATCTCTTATCCACATGAGGAGATCGAAGGACACAGAATCTATGAATCTTAGTAGGAAGGGGGATAGGTCCTGATATATTTGCCCCAGTTCTTTTAGCTTTTATGACAATATCTTTTACAGACTGGTCTAACAGCCGATGATCAAAAGATTTTAGCCTAATTCTTATCTTTTCCATATTCTAAGGTCCTTAGCCTTTTTCGCTCATATAGTTTATTTGTCTAATATGTTTATCTTTTTTATCTCCTATGCCTGATGGCTGCTCCTGTCTACTCCAAAACATCTGTAACTGTCCCTGCTCCTACAGTCCGTCCCCCTTCTCGTATCGCAAACCTCAACCCCTTCTCCATCGCCACATCCGCTATCAACTCAATATCTAAATTCACATTGTCTCCAGGCATCACCATCTCTA
>JBGVTE010000062.1:0-5019 GCA_041862375.1 Candidatus Aminicenantaceae bacterium | reverse complement strand
GAAAGCAAGGTCCTTAAGGATGGAATTAGCCAGAAAGGCCCCCCCAATTGAACCAACTCCTATCCCCGAAGAAGTAATTGAACCCACCCCACCCCCCGAAGAGGCAATTAAACCAATCCCTGTACCTAAAAAGGCAATTCCACCAACCCCTATACCTGAGAAGGTAATTGCTCCAATCCCTCCCCCTGAGGAGGCAATTGCACCAACCCCTATCCCCGAAAAGATAGAAGAAGCCAGACCGCGCTACCCAAATTTATTAATAATTCTAATTCTCTTTCCTTTACTCATTCTCAGCTTCACTCTCGTCTTAATTTATCAAAAGAGACATAACAGAATTTTAAAGAGATACACTGAACTCCTTACATACCAGAGAATCTCTGGATATCTGCCAGAAAATAAGAATTTATTAAACATGCTTGCCAATCACTATAAGGAAGAGGAGATTTTCGATTCCACTACTGCCTTAGCCTATGAAAGAGCAGAAATGTTTGGCGAGGCAGGGCTTTCTTACCAGAATGCAAAAGATTTAACAAAAGCAGCCGAGATGTACGAAAAGAAGTCCTCCTTAGAAGGAGACGATTACGATATTCTACAAAGATTAGCGCAAATATACCACGATTTAGGTCAGGAAGATAGAATAGTAAATATTTTCAGACGAATGGTAGCAGTTAGAGAAAAGCCCTATGATTTGAACGTTCTTGGTGAACTCTGTGAGAAGCTAAAAGACACCGAAGGAGCCATCAGCGCCTACGAGAAATTGAACCACTTAGATAAGAAAAGCCCGGAATATCAGGACAAACTCCTGAAACTCTATTTTGACAATGGCCACAAGGAGAAGTTCGTCAATCTTGCTGAAGAGGTGCAGGCGAGAAGGGAATTAGCTTCAGATATTCTTTCCAGACTCGCCCGGACGTATGTTGAGAAGTCAATTTTCCATAAGGCTTCTGAAGTCTATAGGAAATTAACTGAGGAGAAGCCGGAACATAGATACGAACTCGTAGAAACTCTACTCATTCAAAACAGAATAGACGAAGCGCTCGAAGAGTGCCAGAGACTACCTCTGACAAATAGCCAGGAAGCAACTAATCTCCTCCGCCTCTACGGAAAGATAAGCGAAAAGAACCCTGAGAATAGCCACGTTCAGAATCTAATAGAGGAGACCTATCGAAAAGCAAAAGAGAACGGACTGGAAGTCAATCTCTCCACTTCAAACCAGGAAAGAGAAAAGATATCCCGCACTCCCGTCATCAATGCCCAGGAAGCATATAACATATTAACAGAAAAATCCACCAAAAATCCCCCCTCCGACCAATAGAAAACTATATGCTTTATTGACAGACACCTTGAAATATAGTATAGAAAACTCAAATGCCCTCGTAGCTCAGTTGGTAGAGCAACGGTTTCGTAAACCGAAAAAGCGTAATCGGGAAAAACCTCAAGGGAGATTGGATATATAAGTTTACTTTTATAGCCAATCCTGAGCCCAGAAATAGGGGTGAAAAATGTTAAAAAGAATTTTAGCAGTATACACAGTTTTAATTTTTGTTTTGTTCAACCAGATTATGATCATAGAGGCTGAAGAGCTGGAGATCATGTCATCTGAAGAAATGGAAGAAATCATAAAAGAAATGGAGAAATCGGATTTGCCGGCTCAATATAAAGATATGATGAAAAACCTCATGTCAGAGGATACACACGAAATAATTAAGGAAATGGAAAAGATAAGAACAAATGAAGTGGATTTTGAATCACAGGGTAGAGAAATGTTGAAGCAATATCAAAAACTTATGAATAGAACGATGAATGAAAATAATTCGTTGGAAAAAAAGACATTGATGAACTCCACTACGAATTACTACGCTTTATTTGATGATGACATAAAAGATATAGAAAATAAAGAAGGTGATTTCGATTCTTTATATGCTGGTAGATGGATGGGTCAAGTTAAAGGTAATATCCATATTGAAAGCCCTGTTTATAAAGAGCAAGCCGAATATGAGATTGATCTTGATTTTCAAGTAGATAAGCGTTCAGGATCTATTACGGGAAATAGTAATATTAAAGTCGTATCGTATTCTGTCAAAACGAAAGACCCAGCAGTGATTTTTCGGTGGGATCTTGTTCCGAAGAAAATTAGGTCAAATATATCCGGGCATTTTAACACTAAAAAAAAGATGTTATATATTCGTTTACATAGTGGGAAAAAAATAAAAAGAGAAGGGGCAATTGTAGTCGAAGGGGATTCTTTCCCTCTTTTTGGACCATACAAGGATTTCTCTCCAAGGTATATGCTATTAGAATATCAGGGTACTCATGAGGGGACCTATATTACTCTTTATAAAGTGATACAGGGGCCTACCTTTGGAATTAATTTTAAGGGGGCTATTCACAGAGCCTTGGGTTATGTAAAAGAAGATGATGAAGAGATAGAAGAAGAGGTTACAGAGAAGGAAGATGTGGAATATGAAGAATATTTGGACTTTTTCGAAAACGTGTTGGAAGCTATAAATCTTATACTTGGAAATGTGTTGAAAATGAGTGAGCATTTTTATGAATTATTCCAACAGTACCCCGATGAAAGAAAAGTAGAAAAACAAGAAAGACCTTTAGGAAAGGAGTTCACGGATATTTTTGAAGGTAAGATAGGTTTAAAAGTGGGTTTAGAGATAGAATTCGATCATTTTGGATTAAATGGAGGAGTAGGTGGAGGTCTTGAGTTAATAACAAAAAAATTTGAACACTCAGAGGTCTCGACTGTTATGGAGGGTGATATAGGAGTATTCTTTGGTATTGGGGATAGTAAGCTCGGCTTTAAACGTGAAGTTGAAATTCCAATAGTAGAAGGAATTCCAAGACCAAAGGATGCATCATTTTATTCATTATTTGGATCTGAAGAAAAATTAGGGGGATGGGGAAAATTGGAATCCAAGACTGATGGAAAATTAGGCTATGAGACAACATTGGGTATAGTGGAATTAGGTGGGGGAATTAATCTGAAAGAGCTAATAGACTTTGGTTTGAAAATGGAGAAGGAGAAATAAAATGGATAAAAGAATAATCCGCTTTTTATTAGGTTGTATTATAGTAGGTTATGGAATATTGCTCCTTGGCAAGATAGGGAATATTGGCTTAAGTATTAAAAAATTGCAAGAACATTTACCTGTGGTAAGATTACTTTTAGGTATTATTGGTACGTTAGGTGCTGTCGGCGTCTTTTGGGTTTGGGGTGCAATGTTTTATCATTGGGGAACTCATGTGTTTGAAAAAAAAGCATATAAAATAATTTGGTTTTTACTAATGTTTTTTGGAATATTTATTGGGTCATGGTTTTATTACATTTTTGTTTTTGAACTAGGAAAGACTTTATGTCGCAGGGATGATTTAGTGATAAATGTAAAAATCAACAAAAAAATATTCCGTTTTCTAATTGGGAATATAATCCTTTGGGTAATCTTATTTGTTATCAGTCAAATTGTCTATTTAATAAATTTGTCTGTTAAATTCATGAATTTCCCCGCAATTATTCATACTGTTTTAATCTCGTGGGGATTACCAACTTCCGTAATCATGCTTTTTGTTTGGGCAATGATGTTGTTTCATTGGGGGAATGAAACTTTTAAAAAAGAAAGGGATAAACCTAAGTGGTTCTTTTTATTGGTAGTGCTTCAATGGATTGGTGCGATTATTTATTATTTTGCTATAGTTGATAAAAAAGAGTATTAGAAAAACCCAAAAATAATAGTTAAGGAGGTTTAAAATGAGGAAATTGAGTATTATGTGGGGCTTGGTTGTTTGTTCTTTATTATGGGGATGTGCTCCTCCCTCAATTGTAACACCGACTAGTCGGTAAACTGCCTTCTGAAAGTGCCGAATAACCCCACTTTCAAAGCCACAAATTTTATGTCCCAAAACTAGCCTTCTAATTAACATTTTCGCTAGTTAGAACCAAAAAATCTTGCAAAAATCATATTTTATTGTATAATCAAAATATAAACCCAAAAACCAATTCTTCTCTCGGCCAACGCTTCAGAAAAGCCGGCATCCGAGAAATTGGAGGAGAAAAACTATCCAGTGGATGCGTGTTGATACCGTACAACAAAAAGAAAAGAGTAGAGAAATTTCTTAACAAATTCAAAGTCAAATATGAGATAATGAAAATTTCGAGATATTCGCATATTTCCACAAGTGGAAGGTAGAAATGAAAAGAGGAAAAGGTTTCTGAACTTTTCTGACATTCAAGGAGGTTTTTGATGAAGATTACCCTTGAGCCAAAACAACTGGAGACTCTCAAGAAGATGCTTGATAAGGTAGTGAAAGTAGGGGAGAAGCTGGCTACTGAGTTGAAACGGGCGAATGACCTGAAAGAAAAAAAACATAAAACAAGGGGGCATTAATATGGAACTTTTCCTGAAACTTTTTGGGATTTTATTGGGTGTCCTGGCGAGGACCTTAGTGCCATATTTGAGAAAGCTAAGGCAGGGAAAGGTTAAGGAATTCAAAAACGGATACTGGTTGTCAGCCCTGGCTTCGTTTATTCTGGGCGTAATTACCACCTTGCTAATCTTCCCCAAGTTTGAGTTTGTTGGAGCAGTTGCAGGAACAGAGGCCTTTATCAAACTATTCTGTACTGCATTTGCTTTTGGATTTGCCTGGAACTCCCTGGTCTCAGAGGGGGCTAAGTGGGCTGAAAAGCCTAAACAGAAGGAGACTCTTTAAAATTATGCTCAAAAACTGGTTCAAGGAAAATAGAATAGCGATAACAGTCATATTAATCCTGCTTCTGGTGGTGGTCGGGATATTATTTAAAATAGTAGATAGTCCATTTTCCAGATGGGTCGTTATAGTTATTCTTTCTTGTATTTCTATGTTTTTAATATGGTCAGGAAACCACATTTCAAATAAAATCTTTTTATGTGTCATCATAGTATTATCTCTTTGTATTATAGGCTCTTTTATAAATTTCAAAAATTTGGATGATTTACTTATATATGAAGACCATCCTCGATATTACTCTACTTC
>JBGVTE010000061.1:0-14698 GCA_041862375.1 Candidatus Aminicenantaceae bacterium | reverse complement strand
GTGAATGTGTGTTCTTCATTCTTGATTAAAGAATTTAAGAAAATAGGAACAAAAATAAATCATTTCCCTCAAGATGATATCGGAGATCTCTACCTTATTGAGTATCCTCCTCCAACGACTAAAGTTTATAGAGAAAAAATTCTCCTTTTAACTCACCTGGACACAGTATGGCCGGTCGGAAAAATTGAAGAAATGCCATTCCATATTTCGGGAAATAAGGTCTACGGTCCTGGAGTTTTAGATATGAAGTCCGGTCTTGTAATGGTCATATTTTCTCTACTGGCACTAAAAGAGCTAAAAATAGAGCCAAGAAAAAAAATCGATGTCTTTATCAATTCTGCAGAAGAGGTAGGCAGTAAATCGTCTTATAATCTTATGAAAAAAATCCTAAAAAAATATTCTTATGTGCTCTGCCTCGAGCCTGCCTTGCCAGGAGGAAACCTCAAAATACAGAGAAAAGGACGCCTTGTTCTGCGTTTTACAGCTCATGGTAAAGCTGCCCATGGGGGAACTCCTCAAAAGGGAATCAGCGCAATAGAGGAACTTATTCTACAACTGGGCCTTATAAATAAGTTCAAGACAAAAAACATAACAATTAACATAGGATTGATAGGAGGGGGAGAAAAAGCCAATATAGTTCCTAAAGACGCTTTCGCCATCCTGGATATCAGGTTCTGGAAAAGTTCTCAGAAAGAAAAAATAATCTTCTTCTTCAAACAGTTGAAACCCCAGCTCAAAGGAGCTCGCATAAAATTCTTCGAGGAAAGCTTTACACCTCCAATGGAAAAAACTCGTGCATCTTTGAATCTTTTCAGCAGAATACAAAAAATTGCAGCTTCATTAAACATGTCCCTTGAAGGAGGAAAAACTGGCGGGGGTTCTGATGCATCCATTGCAGCAAGCATGGGCATTCCCACTGTAGATGGCATCGGGCCGGATGGAGAAGGTATCCACGCCGAGAATGAGCATCTTATTCTTTCATCTCTGGTCGGGCGAACTGCTCTCTTAACAGAAATATTGCGTCAGCTCTGATTTGAAGCATCTTTTTTCCCGTGATGAAAATTAAAATAGTCATTGAGCGATGGGCATACGGCTTGAAGGCACGCTTGCTTTGCCCCAGCGAGTCAAAGCGACTCGATTCAGGCTTAGCTCTTCCTCCCTCCAGTCGGAAACCATGCCCGCTCAGCCTTCATACGATCTTCTTCACCGTATACCCACGCTTTTCTTTCCTTATCACGGAAAAAAAGATGCTTACGCTCTGATTGACTGTAACTGCTATTTTTGATAATTTAATTACCTGTAGGACGCATGTAAGAAGCACTGAATCATATGTGCATAGCAAGCGTAAGAAAGGTTAATAAGGCGAGAAGGATATAAAATTTTTATCATAACATCCACAAATATTTCTTATTCTCGCCTGCAATGTGGGATGTATGATTGCTTTGTGTGACATAGCCAGCCTTTCTTACATATTTTATTAAAAAGGAGGACTCATATGATAAAAAAATACTATCTTCTTTCCCCTGGACCAACTCCTGTTCCTGAAGATGTACTTTCCGCTGCTGCACAGCCTATCATCCATCACCGCACTTCCGAATTTTCAAATATCTTCATGGAAGTTACAGAAGGATTGAAATACGTATTCCAGACTCAACAGGACGTTTTTGTTCTCGCTTCATCGGGAACGGGAGCCATGGAGACTGCTGTCATTAACACTCTCTGTCCCAATGACAAAGTCATAACCATTAATGGAGGAAAATTCGGCGAGAGATGGGGACAGATCTGCCGAGCTTATGGAGTGGACGTTAAAGAAATTGTTCTCGAATGGGGAGACCCTTATTCCAAAGAACAGCTTTCTGAAGAGTTAAAAGCAGACCCGGATATAAAGGCAGTTTTTGCAACTCTCTCAGAAACATCATCTGGAACTATCTATGATATTCAAGGATACGGAGAAGTAATGGTTCAGCATAATGCCATTCTCGTTGTTGACGGCATCTCCGGCCTTGGTGCTACTCCTTGTCTGATGGATGAGTGGAAGGTCGACGTTCTTGTAGCCGGCTCCCAAAAATCATTCATGATTCCCCCTGGTTTAGCCTACCTCGCTTTCAGCCCTAAAGCATGGAATTCAGTGGAGAAATCAACCCTTCCAAAATTCTATTTTGATGCTAAAAAATACAGAAAGAACCTGGAAAAGAAGACAACTCCTTATACACCTGCTGTCTCTCTTGTCATTCAGCAGAAAAAAGCTCTTGACCTCATTAAATCAATCGGACTTGAGAAGCTCCTCGAGCACCACCGCATACTCGCAGATGCAACCCGTTCTGGAGTAAAAGCACTCGGCCTGGAACTGCTCTCAAAAAGACCCGGAAACATCCTCACTGCAATTAAAGTTCCGGATGGTGTTGACGGTGTGAAGCTTGTAAAAACCATGCAGGGAAAATTCATGGCCTACATAGCTGGAGGTCAGGATCCTTATAAAGGAAAAATTTTCAGGATCGCCCACTTGGGCTACATGGGCGGGTTTGACATCATAACAGCGCTGGCTGCTCTGGAAATGACACTCTCCGAACTGGGCTACGAGTTCGAGAGAGGAAGCTCTATAAAAGCAGCCGAAGCTGTATTAGAGGAGAATTGGCAATGAAGAAAATATTAGTTGCAGACGCCTTAAATCCTGAGGCATTTGAAAAACTCAAAGCCATCCAAGATTTTGAGGTTACTCAAAAAACCGGAATGGACGAAGACGAGTTAATCAAAACTATCCCTGAATTCAATGCTGCTGTGGTAAGGAGTGCTACAAAAATTACAAGCCCGGTTATTGATGCAGCTTCAAACCTAGAACTTATCGTCAGAGCAGGAATTGGCTTGGATAATATTGATGTAGCTGCAGCCAAAACAAAGGGTATCCAGGTTGCAAATACACCTGCAGCGACATCAATTTCCGTAGCTGAACATACCTTTGGATTAATGCTCGCTACTGTGCGCAACCACGGCAAAGCGAACCTCTCGATGAAAGAACACAAGTGGGAAAAAAAGGCTCTCTCAGGAACAGAACTTTACGAGAAAAATCTTGGGATTATCGGGGGCGGCAGAATCGGGCAAGAAGTGGCAAAACGAGCCATAGCTTTCGGGATGAATGTTATTGCTTATGACATCATAAAAATTGAAACTGATCTCGATATCAAACAAGTCTCTTTAGAAGAGCTTCTTTCCCTATCGGATATTATATCGCTTCATCTGCCTTTAACTGAGGAAACAAAACATATGATAAGCGAAAAAGAATTCGAGAAAATGAAAGAAGGCGTCATCCTCATCAATGCTTCACGCGGAGGCACTGTTGACGAAAAAGCCCTCATAGAAGCATTAAACTCAGGCAAAGTAAGAGCTGCAGCCATAGATGTTTTCGAAAAGGAGCCGCCAGAAGACTTCTCTCTCATTGACCATCCCAACGTTATCGCCACACCTCATATAGGAGCAGCAGCTAAAGAGGGGCAGAAAAGAGCGGGCCTGGAAGTAGTAAATATTTTAAAAGAAAGGCTGATATAGATATCAAGTCTTAAAACTGGATACAAGTGGAGGAAAAATGGCTGAAATAAAATCCTTCAAAGGACTGAGATACAACACAAAAAAAGTAAACCTCAGCGAAGTTATAACAGAACCATATGATCGAATTACCCCACTAATGCAGGAAGAATATTACAATAGAAATCCCTACAACGTGGTAAGAATTATTCTGGGGAAAGAAGATGACCTTGAGCATCCAGAAAAAGACAAGTATAAAAGAGCAGGGATTTATCTGAATGAATGGGAGAAAGAAGAAATACTCATAAGAGATGAAACAGAAGCTCTCTACATCTACGAGCAGGAATTCTCTGTGAGAAATGAGAGAAAAAAGAGGAAAGGTATTATAGCTAGAGTTAAGCTGGAGGAATTCTCTTCAAAGAAAGTGCTTCCTCATGAAAAAACATTCCCTAAACACAAAATAGACAGATTAAACCTTCTCCGAGCTACAAAAGCTAACACAGGACAGATTTTTCTCCTCTATAAAGACGAGGAAAAAAAGGTATTCCAGGCTGTCCAAGAGGCATTGGAAAAAGCTGAAGTTGTCGCTGATACTCAGGATGAAGATAATAACAGTCACCGCGTATGGAAGATTTCAGACAAGTATGCAATTCAAAAAATTCAAGAAGCTATGGCTGATAAAGTTCTTATCATTGCTGATGGACATCACCGCTACGAGACTTCTCTCAATTACCGCAATGAAATGATTGAGCATATAAAAGAAGTCAAAGGAGACGAATCATTTAACTTCATCATGATGACTCTATTTGACTTGGATGATCCGGGTTTGGTCATCCTCCCTACCTACAGACTGGTAAAGGATTTAGACAAACTGACAGAAGATGGGTTAAAGCAATTCTTTTCAACCTGGTTTGAAATATCAGAGATTAACTGCCCAGATCCTTCGGATAAATCTGTTATTGAAATAGCTCAGCAGAAAATTGAGAGAGAGAACTATACCTTCACGGCTTATATCTCTGAATTTGACAAAATTTATATTTTCCACCTGAAATCAGAGGATATTCTAGATGCAGAAATTAACGGAGGGAAATCCAGGGAATGGAAGAGGCTGGATGTTTCGATTCTCCATTCTCTCATTATTGATAGACTTACTGAGTTTTCTTCTGGCCCGTTTTCCCTGGAAAATAATGTAAGTTACATCAGAAATCTAGAAGAGGGTCTTAAAAAAGTGAAAGACGGTGAATTTCAGATGATTTTTCTTCTCCGCTCCCCTTCGCTTAATCAGATTAAAGAAATTGTTGAAAGTGGAGAGGTTATGCCTCATAAATCAACAGATTTTTTTCCTAAGCTAAAATCTGGATTAATCATTAATCCTCTGGAGGAGTGAGTCTTAATACAAAAAGGAGTATGTATGGTCTACCTGGATAATAATGCAACTACACCTCTCGATCCACGTGTCTGGGAAAAAATGTCCCGGTTTCTCAAAGATCAATTTGGAAATCCTTCTTCCCTCTACCCTATTGGAAGAAAAGTCAAAGAACTCATAACTGAAGCAAGGGAAACGATAGCCAAGGCTTTAGGTGCCAGCAGGACTGAAATTTTCTTTACTGGCTCGGGCACTGAAGCAGATAATCACGCTCTTAGAGGAGTTCTCGACGCCTTTCCCGATAAAAATGAAATCATTACTTCCACTATCGAGCACCCAGCAATAATTCGAACTGCAAATTATCTCGAAAAAAAAGGAGTAAAAGTCACTTATGTTCCAGTAGACCAGTATGGAACGGTTGACCTTGATTTCCTCAGAGATTCAATCACTCCCCAAACAGCTCTAATCTCAATCATGCTTGCCAACAATGAAGTAGGCACAATCCAGCCCTTAGATGCTATAATTAAAATTGCTCGAGAAAAAGATGTTCTCGTTCACACTGATGCTGTTCAGGCATTCGGGAAAATTGACGTAAAAGTCAAAGATTTAGGAGTTGATCTTCTCTCTATATCTGCTCACAAGATTTACGGCCCCAAAGGAATAGGTGCTCTCTATATTCGAAAAGGGACAAACATCATACCTTTTATACATGGGGGCCATCAGGAAAAAGAAATGAGAGCTGGCACTGAAAATACCTCTGGCATAGTTGGTTTCGGCGAAGCAGTTAAGGTACTTATGGAGCTGGAGAAAAAGGATAAGGAAAGAATTGAAAAGCTTTCAAGTCTCCTAAAAAAAGGCATTGAAGATAAAATCCCAAAAGTTAAATTTAACGGCCACCCTGAAAAAAGAATAAAGGGAACACTTAACTTTTCTTATTTAGGCCTTGAAGCAGAAGCAATACTTCTTGCCTTAGCTACAAAAGAAATCTATGTCTCCACAGGATCGGCATGCAGCGAGGCTTCTGAAGAAGCATCTCATGTTCTCCAAGCCTTGGGACTAAAACCAGAAGTAGCCCGTTCCTCGATCCGTATGTCTCTGGGACGATTCAACACAGAAAAAGATATTGATGTGGTGCTTCGAGAGCTTCCTGAAATCGTAGAGAAGTTAAGAGAAATTTCCGCACTCGATTTGGAAGAAGAGTAAATAAATAATCATTCAAATCTAAAAATCTCTTACATTTCCCGCTTGAAACCAGATTGACGGGAGAAGCGGGAAAAACGAAATAAAACACAATGATAATAATCGTTGGCGAAAGATTGAACTCCAGCAGAAGGCCTGTCCTCGAGGCTATGCAAAAGAGGGACATGAAATTCCTCCTTGAAGATGCACTAAAGCAAGAGGCTGCAGGAGCACACTTTATAGACTTGAACGCAGCTTCACTTCTTGACAATGAAGTGGACACACTGAGATGGGCTGTCCCCCTCCTTCAAGAAAAATTGAATATCCCGCTTTCCATTGATACTCCAAATTCTCGAGCAATGGAAGAAGGATTGAAGTCTCATAAAGGAAGAGCGCTCTTAAACTCTCTAACTTACGAATCAAAGAAATTAGAAAGTCTTCTTCCTATTATAAAAAAATACAGACCTTATGTGATAGCTCTCTGCATGGATGAGAAAGGATTGCCACAAACGCCAGAAGAAGAACTCTCAATAGCTTCAAAGATAGTTAACTTCTTTGATCGAGAAGGAGTCAACAGAGAAGACATTTTCATCGATCCTCTCGTCCGTCCTGTAAGTGTAGACCAGAATTCTGGGCTTCTTTTTCTTGAATCCCTCAAGAAAATAAAAAGAAATTTACCCGAAGTTAAAACAATAGCCGGATTGAGCAACATATCATTCGGCCTTCCAAACCGCAGGCTGATAAACAGGACTTTTCTTGCCCTCGCTCTCAAACAGGGACTGGACGCTGCTATCCTCGACCCACTTGATAAAAAGCTTTTAACCTCGCTCTCTGCTGCTCAAGCCTTGCTCGGAAAAGACCCTTCCCTTAAGAATTATTTGCGGTTGATGAGAGAGAAGTAGAACGATGGGGTCAGGCTTTCATAACTTTCATAACTTTTCAAATTAGCGGCATCTCTATTTCCGGATGATGACTCCTTCCCGAATCACGAGGCGCACTTTAGATAATTCATTCAAATCCTCCAATGGATTGCCCTCGACAACAAGAATATCGGCAATTTTCCCTCTTTCCAGAGTTCCGACATCTTCCGCAATGCTGGAGACCTGGGCGGCGTTTCGAGTGGCGGCTGTGATGACATCAAGGGGCGTCATTCCGGCCTCTTTCATTAATTTCAGTTCCCGGATTGACATCCCAATCTCCTGGTGAGGAATATACCCTGCATCCGTTCCATAAACGACCATGCCGCCTGCTTTGACAAAGCGACTCAAAGATTCCATACACCCGGCTCGAATTTTGTCTGGCGTAGCGGCCAGAGTTGTCACCCAGTAGACACCGGATTCCACCATCCTTTTAATAATATCGTCAGGCACATGACCAAACCATACAATGTGAGCCATGTCATCGACTCCACTCTCAAAGGCCAGACGCAGGTCCTGAGAAGTTGTCACATGAGCTGACACCAACTTACTCCGCTGATGTGCCGTTTCGACGATGACAGAAAGCTCATCGGGGGAAAGGATGGGGCCGGCCCGGGATTCAAGGCCAACCTTGATGACATCAGCGCCCTTATCAAGAAGAATTGTTGTTTTCTCCCTGGCGTCCTCAACCGAAGTTATTCTCAAGCCGATGTTTCCAGGGGGAAAGCCCTCAGGAACAGTTAAAATCGGACCCACAGCGACCAATCGGGCACACTTCGGATCACTCTGTAGCTTATCACGGATGACAAAGGCATCTAGTTCATAGGAAACGCCCAAATCCCGCACAGTTGTAATCCCCTCTTGAGCCCATACTTTGAGGTTAAGGTCGTTATACCCGTTATGAACATGTGCATCGATGAGGCCGGGAAGTATTGTCGAATCGTGGAGATCAATGACGACAGCTTCCCGAGGAATTTCGATCTCTGCCCTGGTGCCAACAGCAGCGATCCGATCTCCCTCTATCACAAGCGCTGCATCCTGAATCGGATCAGAGCCTGTTCCCTTAATTAGATTCCCCAGGAGTACGTAGGGCTTACCTTCAACAATCTGCGGAACGATTTCTTCTAATTTCGGCTTATCCTTTACAGGAGGGGCTGGAGGTTGCTTAAAAAGATCTTCAATTTCTTGCTCTGAGAGGGCTCTATCATAAAGTCTGACCTCATCCAATGCTCCTACAAAGCTGTAGACGTGCATGGGAAATGTTCCGATATAAAACTGATTTGTTCCGCTGGTATTAATTTCCAGTGCTTGTGTCGAGGATAAGACACCATCAACAAAATTAATGACTTTGCCATCTTGATAGACCGTGCAAAGAAACTGCCAATCGCCTTTGACGGATGACTGAAAATCAACATTATATCGAGAATCGGATCTTCCGAAGGTGAAAGTGAACCAGTTGTTCTTATCTATATCAGGAAATCCATCTTCCATGATCCCAAAAGACTGGCCGTCAAGAGGGATGCCGTAACAGACAGCAAAATTCGGGAATTTGCTTTCGTCGGTGTCGTATGATTTGACCCACAAGGTCAATGTCCTGTTTTGGTTTGATATAGGCAGAGTGGCCATTCTTACCTTGATGAATGACCGCCCGTCCAGCTCCAAGGCCTTTCCGAATTCCCCCTGAATATATCTCTCGGTCCCGACAAGAAAGCTTCTGTTTTCGTTTCCTGAATAATCCTTAATATTGCCTTCGAACGGGAATAATGCCAGAAGCCCTCTGTTTAAATCATTCCCGGAATCAGCTCTTTGCCAGGCAAAGGCAAAAAGAAAGAGCAGGAAAATGACAGCTATCAGTTGTAAAATTTTTTTTCGAAGAATAATCATTTAAAACCTCCTTAAAAACAATGGGGTCAGGCTTTCATAACTTTCATAACTTGGATTCAATCCGTTTATTATGGTGGGCCCCTGACAAAAAAAATAAGTGAATAAGGGAAAATTTAGCGTAGAATGAATTTGCTTTTCGGCAATTTGCAATGTTCTACTTATGGGACAGGAAATTTGTTTTTATTTTATGCTCTTCAACAATCCTTATAAGTTTTCCTTAATTTCAGCTATATTGCATCCTGATTTGAATATATCAAATCTACAACAATAAGATCAATCTCTTCTTTTCTGCTGCCATCAAAAGTTACTGCTGGATAATTCGAGGAGTAATTATAAATATATATAAACGAGAGATAAGTAAATAATAGGATTCTTCCGAAAAGCAGGAAAGACTTGATTTGCCTGGTCTTTCAGATATACTCACCCTGTGAATAAATATTTTATACTCTGGTACTTCGCGATCAAGAAACACCTAGCCTTAAAAAGGCAACGCCTTTATGTAAGAGGAGATATTTTCATGAGCACTCAAAAGAATCTCCGTTTCCTTACTTTCATCCTGTGCTGTGTGGTCATTTTTTCTACTTTTCACTGCGGAGGGAAAAAATCAGACACCCAGCTTAAAGCCATGAGTTTCAACATCCGCTATGATAATCCCGATGACGGTGAAAACGCCTGGCCGCATCGTAAGGAAATGGTTGCACAGACTATAATGTTCCACGGAGTTGACTTTCTCGGAATCCAGGAAGCTCTGGATACTCAGGTGCAAGATCTTGCCAACCTGCTGCCAGAATACGCCTGGATCGGATTCGGCCGGGATGACGGCCAGAAAAGAGGTGAATATGCGCCTATATTTTTCCTCAGAGAACGATTCCGTCTTTTTGAGAAAGGCTGTTTCTGGCTTTCGGAAACACCAGAAGTACCGGGCAGTATGGGGTGGGATGCTGCTTGTCCTCGCATCGTTACCTGGGGAAAGTTTCAGGATACCAAAAATCGGTGTGAATTTTATTTCGTTAACACCCATTTCGACCACGTGGGCTCTACGGCGCGCGAGAAAAGCGCTGAGCTTTTACTGAAGAGATTGGACGAGAAGGTTCGTGACAAGCCCCTGATTATCACGGGAGATTTCAACTGCACACAGGAGGAAAGCCCCTACGTAATCCTCACGCAGGGACTTGAAGGGATTCCAGGAGTTAAGGACGCTCAGTACCTTTCAGAAAACGGTCACTACGGCGGAACCCAAACATTCAATGGTTTTAAGGATACTTTACGACCGGGACTTAAGATCGATTTCATCTTTGTGCGCAACATCGATCGTGTTATCAATCATGGAATTATTGCCGATCGTTGGGATGGACGCTTTGCCTCTGACCACTATCCAATCCATGCTGAAGTAACTTTTCACTACTGAGGAATGTGAACTTTATCCTTTGTAGTTGACGCTTCTTTTTTAGAGGGAATAAAAAATGTCGCCCTCCCCTGAGTATAAACGCCTATCCCAATCATAGCTAATTATAAGCTCTCCGGATTTATCCAAGTTATGAAAGCCTGACCCCATTGTTTCTTTAACCTGTTTTATTTTGCTTTTTCTATCCATTAACAATGATTCACTTACCCAGACTCGAATAAAAACAGCGATTCTCTACTTCAATGATACGAGCATGGATAAAAGTTACTCGAGTTTTGTTGTTAGTTTTCCTGATATGTTAATGACTGATTTAAGACAATCTGGTGAAATTTATTTAGTTGATAAGTTTCAGATTGATGAAGCTTATAGGAACTTTAATATTGAGAAATTAAGCTATATCGATGAACCAACTGCTATTAAAATGGGAAAATGGCTGGGTGCAAATGCAGTAATAATGGGTAATTTAAACCTTTAAAGTCCTATTCATCAATCCAGAAGTCAATTAATGATTTAAGTTTATCTACATATTTGCGGATGGGAAATATTGTCTTTAAAAATCGTTCTTCTCCACTTTTGGACAAACTCCTATTTTGATTGTCAACGGAAGTTAACAGGTAGGCTCTGCGATCCGAAAGGCGCTTGTGAACCGTGAGCCCCAACCAGGCCTGATATTCCATTCTGATCGAGGGAGTCAATATGCTAGTCATGAGGTACGGAAGATATTGAAAGCTAGAGGTGTTCGACAGAGTATGTGTGGCAAAGGGAATTTTTACGATAATGCCATTATGGAGGCATTCTTCAGCTCGCTTAAAAAGGAGTTAGTCAGACTGGAGACATTTCACAGCAAGGAACAGGCGTGGAGAAGTATTTTTGAATATATTGAAGTATTTTATAATCGCCAACGGAGGCATTCAGCCTTGAATTACAGAACACCTCTGGAGTATTATCTTGAAGCGACTCAAACTTAACTGGGTGTCTATATTTTCGGGGTAAGACCACTAAGCCAATAAAAGTTGTAAATTAGGGAAAGGACTTATGTTTCACATAGAGCTTATTTCTTAAGAATTTTTATATCAGCTATTGACAAGTATTATAAAAATAGTATATTTTATTTATAAACCAGCGAATTATCGAATCTAAACTTTAGGAGATTTTTATGTTTAAAATAAATAACATCGGATTGACCATTTTTATTGTGCTCTTTGCCTTTATGCCTTTCTTGATGGCCACTACAGTGACCCATAATGAAACAGGGCTGAAGTTCGAAATTCCGGACGACTGGTCCTACGAACAGGAAGATAACCATTTCTTAGCGATGTCTCCTGATGAGAGTGTCATTCTCTACTTTTATGTCGGAAAATTTGAAGATGTCTCCGACCTTATGGACAATATCGCAGATCAGCTGGATGGGATCATTGAATCGCCTGAGATCGAGGGAGAGCCCATCGAAGAAAAGATCAATGACCTTACCCAGGTCTACATCGAGGGAAGTGGATATATCAAAGGAAAAACCATCGATTTTGATTTAACTATAGTCATTGGCGGAGCAAAACCGATGCTCATCATTGCTTTGGGCGACATCGAAAGCATGCAAGAAACCATACTCGACATTTACGCCAGCGTTCAAAAGTAGATGCAGTAATTCCTAATTGGGCACAGGGGACACAATTTCTATTGACCTAAATATAATCCAACATTTTCTTGGTCCGCGAATGATTTCCTCAGGTTTGAAGTCTCACTCTAGCCGACTTAATATTTCTTAATAAATCTGATCGAAGTTGTCTCTTGTCAATTGATACGCGTATCCCCAACTTCGAAATTGCTTAACCAATCTCTTGATTTGGATAATATTCTGTATTGAACTTTTGGCTTATTAAAAGACGTTTTGATACCTGCCAGTGGCAGGTAATGTACTTAATTTGCTTTTATCTGACGGATCGATAAAAACCTTGTAAATGAATGTGGCCTTGATTGTGGCAAGAATTGCCCAATTCTACCTAAAATCTGAGGATTGAAATAGAAAATTGATTTTTCTAGATTCTTGACAAATTTTGATCACAGTTTAGTTTTGAGATTAAGAATTTGTGTCAGATATTACCATAAAATTTAAAGTGGTCCAATAACTCTCCCATTCATGCGTCGGTTTTTTAACCCATTCCATATGTGTGAGTCTGATGACGTAAGGTCCAGCTTTTATCAAAGGGATAGAGGCTAATCCTGGATGTTCCCCACCGTCAAGTTGTCTTTACTGTTCCCAAGATGCTGAGAATATTCTTCAAATACAAACGCTCGCTTCTCTCCGCTCATCTGTCCTTCATGCAGAGGCCAGATGAGAATCATCTCTTTTATCGAAGAGCCGAAGGTTATCGACAGGATCATCGCTCACCTCAAGCTGACCTTTGAAGCCGAACGGCCACCTCCGCCTCAAGTTCTGCAGCATGAGCTCCTGATGGCAGCCGAGGAGAGAGAGGAGTATTTCTGAGGGTCCCTGTGGCTGCTTTTTGTCGATTTGGATGAAGAAGTTTATCTTATGGATGATTCCAATCATAGCAAATTCTAAGCTCTCCGGATTTATCCAAGTTATGAAAGCCTGACCCCAATGTTTCTGGTTATTTTGATTGACAACTTATTTCTCAATTTATAATATTACGAAGATAAAGATTACATAGATGCAAGGGGATTTTAATATGAAAATAGCAAGAATATTAACCTGTTTTATTTTGCTTTTTCTATCCATTAACAATGATTCACTTACCCAGGCTAGAATAAAAACAGCAATTCTCTACTTCAATGATACGAGCATGGATAAAAGTTACTCGAGTTTTGTTATTAGTCTTCCTGACATGTTGATGACTGATTTAAGACAATCAGGTGAAATTTATGTAGTTGATAAGTTTCAGATTGATGAAGCTTATAGAAACTTCAATATTGAGAAATTAAGCTATATCGATGAATCAACTGCTATTAAAATGGGAAAATGGCTGGGTGTAAATGCAGTAGTAATGGGTAATTTTAGCTCTTTTGGAAAGGACGTTCGTATAGATACAAAAATAATAAACACCGAGCACGGAACACTCATAAAGGCATTTAAAGTAAAGGGCCAAGCGAATATAATCTATGATTTAGTAGATTTTATGTCGGAAGAAATTCTGAGTATACTAACTGAAGAGCCGAAGGATTTCCTGCCACCTCAAAAAATATTGCTGGATAAAGAATTTGAGTTAAGATTTCCCTCACTAACCGAAACAGATCCTGTTGAAAATGGATCATACAAAAATTTATACAGATATACTGATCCAAATTCCCCGTCTATTTCCTTTAGAATATTTTATAGATTTGCGAATTCGGATAAATGGTTACCGAGACCTTTGGATCCTCCGCTGTATGAGATTCACGATGTTCATTTTTATTTCGAAGATCTAGCTAGCGGGAGAAAGACTAAACTTTTTTATATCGACCGCAATGAGAAAGTTCACCATGTGAATGATTTAATTAGCACATATAAAATAAGAGCTGATGTTATATATATCGATGTACAAAAAAAATATTCTAATTATAATATACCTGCAAAATCTCTAAGGCGTGCTAAAATAAAAATCACAGTTGAATGGATCTACCTCCCCTAATATAAAAATAAGGTTAGGAATTTAGATTTAACTTGTTTTTTACGATATATGAGCTCTATTTTGAGGGGTAGACAAAGGCGTAATCGACGATGCAGCGGACATTTTTAGAATAGAAGTACAACAGTTCAGGATTCTGCAAGAGAACACAGAGGCGGTATTTTTCCCCTGGTTCGAAACGATATCCTTTCTTGGCCTTCATCTTTACTTTGTAGTGCTCACTTTTAATCCTGTAGGCGGAATACCATCCTTCTGCTACAGGGAATTCTTCCTTATCAAGGATAACATGGTAAAGGTATTTCAAGCGTGGTGCTCTGCGGATTTTAAATTCTATCTCATCCGGCGATGCCTCGATGATTGATACGAATATATCCTGCAGTTTTAATCCCCTGAAGTAGTGTGCTCTCTCGCTTTCTTGGTTGTATTTATCCATGTATGAAGTGCAGGATATCATACTGAGAGAAAAAATTATTATGACAGAGCTGGTTAAAAATTTACTCAATACCTCCTCCTTTACTAGGTAAAGAATTATATCAAGATTCGTGCCAAAAAGAGTCCAGGGGAATATATAAATGTTACTAAGCACACTTTGTCCTCGAAGGATGACAGATGTCTTAGCGAGAAAGTAATACCAAACAAGTGTTTATTCATGTCTCATCGCTATAAAAAGCAGGAATTTGAAATACTAACTTAAATTTTTTAATTTTTTTGTGCTGAAAAATTAATATTATTAATATTATTCTTAATAAAATTAATTTTTTCGAGTTTGTAAATTAAAATATTTAACTGATTTGCGGCAACTGAG
>JBGVTE010000060.1:0-5977 GCA_041862375.1 Candidatus Aminicenantaceae bacterium | reverse complement strand
AGATGCGTTTCCTGCAGAATGCCAATCTCGGTTTCCAGCGGGAAAACATCGTCCTGATTCCGTCGGATCGTGTTGTCCTGCAAAATTGGCGGGAAATAAAAAATGAATTATTGAAAAATCCGCGCATTTTGGCCGCGACGCTATCAAAACGGGCGCCATCGGGGCGTTTACTGGATGCTCCGGGCTTCCGCGCCGAAATAAATGGAGAGATGGTAGACGGTTCCTTTTCTATGCCTCATAACCGGGTTGAACATGATTTCTTTAAGACTTTTGGTATGAAAATTGTAGCGGGGCGTGATTTTTCTATTGATTATCCCACCGATGAAAACGAAGCATTTATCCTTAATGAGACGGCTGTCAGGCGATTGGGATTGAAAAGCCCCGAGGATGCTGTGGGCTTGCCCATGGAGACCAGGGCTCCGAATCTCAGCGGACGTGTTATCGGTGTCGTGGCAGATTTCAATTACGAATCCATGCATCATGAAATCGTTCCGATGCTCACCTATATCCGGCTTGAGCAGACGAACACCGTGTCGCTGCGAATAGCAGCCGGGAATATCCAGGAAACAATAGCCTATGTTCAGGGAATATGGGACCGCTTCCATCCAGGTTATCCCGTTAGCTACACCTTCCTTGATGAGCGTCTCAATGCGCTTTATCGCAACGAAGCGCGGATGATGGAGATGTTCGGCTATTTCAGTATGCTGGCAATTTTTATCGCCTGTTTGGGGTTATTCGGCCTGGCGTCATTTACCACAGAACAGCGCACCAAAGAAATCGGAGTCAGGAAAGTGCTGGGGGCGACGGTTTCGAAAATTATCATTCTCCTTTCCAGGGAATTTGCCAAATGGGTATTGGTAGCAAATATTATTGCTTGGCCGATTGCCTATTTTGTCATGGATAAGTGGTTAAATAATTTTGCCTACCGAGTTAATATTGGCTGGACGGCATTTCTTTTGACGGCAGTGTTGACATCTATGATCGCACTTTTAACGGTCAGTTATCAATCCATAAAGGCTGCCGTTGCCAACCCCGCAGATTCGTTGAGGTATGAATAGGAGAAAAGTTCCTTTATAAAATACAATTTGTTCGGGTGTAGAAATGCTTAAGAACTACTTAAAAATTGCTTTGAGAAACATCATCCGACATAAAGGTTATGCCTTTCTGAATATTTTGGGGCTTGCTATCGGCATGGCTTGTTGCCTGCTCATCGTCCTCCATATTCAGGATGAGTTGAGCTATGATACTTTTCATGTGAATGCAGATCGTATTTTCCGAGTAGTGACGAGTACCTCTGGAGACGGTGCTCCCACCAATGCCACCGGCACATTCGGTACAGGACCGGCCATGAAAGAGGATTTCCCTGAGGTTTTAGATTTTGTACGGCTTCGGAAGATGGGACAGGGTACCAGAATCTACATCGGCCATGAAGATCGGAAATTTTATGAAGAACGGTTTTTCTTCGCGGACCCTAGCATCTTCACGGTGTTCACTTTTCCGCTTCTCCGGGGGGATGCGGAGAAAGTTTTGTCAGAACCCAACTCTATATTGATTACAGGAGACATGGCAGAAAAGTATTTTGGCCATGAAGATCCCATTGGTCAAATCCTGGAAGCAGATCCCTACAACTCTGGCGAAATGATGGTCTTCCAGGTCACCGGTATCGCTGAAAACGTTCCGGGTAATTCACATTTTCATTTCGACTTTTTGGCGTCCTATGTTAATCAGAAAGAGGACCTGACACAGTTCAGCGGCCTCTATCCGCACTACACCTATGTCCTGCTTCAGGACGCCTCCCAGGCGGCTGGACTGGAATCCCAGTTACCGGATTTTATAAGAAGGCACTATGGCGAAAACTCCTGGTATACCAATCACCTTCAATCCATCCGCAAGATTCGGCTCTACTCCCATCTTCGTTCGGAGATTGAACCCACAGGGAATATGGCCTCTGTCACCATCTTCTCCATGGTGGCTTTCATCGTACTGGTCATCGCCTGTATCAATTATATCAATCTGTCAACAGCCCGCTCTCTCAAACGGGCCAAGGAAGTGGGTTTGCGCAAGGTCGTTGGAGCCCGGAGAAAACAGCTCATGGAGCAGTTCCTCGGTGAATCCCTTCTGGTCAGTCTTTTGAGTGGTCTTCTCGCCCTTTTTTTGGCAGAGCTTTTTCTTCCGCTCTTTAATGCTATTGCGGATAAGGAGGTCACACTTCATTTTCTTATCGGAGTCATCCCGTTGGCATCTTTAATGGGTATCGTGGCGGTTGTGGGGATCATTTCAGGAAGCTATGTGGCCTTTGTACTCTCCGGTTTTACGCCGCACCAGGTTCTGAAGGGCGGTTCGCACTCTGACGGCTGGAAAATAAAACTCAGGGAGGGGATGGTCATTTTTCAATTTTTCCTGGCCACCATCATGATCATTGGTGCGTTGACCGCGCACAAACAGATGCGCTTTATACAGACGCACAATACCGGCTACCATCGCGATGAGATCCTTGTCATCCCGTTAAACAGGCAAGCGAGGGCCGGTTATACGGCGCTCCGTAGCGAATTGCTGATGTACCCGGCCATCCGAAACACCGCTACTTCATCCTATGTCCCCACGCGAGGCAGCATGCATGAAAGCGTCTCATTCGAAGGGAAAGATCAGAACCTGACCCCTGTTCTTTATTTTATCGATAAAGAATTCATCGACACCTACGGAATTCAGATCCTCCACGGCACGGGCTTCGCTCATGAGATCCCCCATCCATCCAATGCGGAATTCCTGGTCAGTACGCAGACCGTCGCCGAGGCAGGGTACTCAAGCCCAGAGGAGGCTCTAGGCAAACGGGTCCAATGGAGGAGTAGAGATAGGGAATACAGCGGCACAATCACCGGTGTCATCAACGATATGAATCTCTATTCTTTTCATAGGGCTGCGTACCCTATGATTCTACTGGTGACGCCCATACAGTACCATGATTACCTGTCTGTTCGTCTGGATGCCAACCGTTACGGCGAAGCGCTGACGGCCATTCAATCGGTGTGGAAGCGGCTGATCCCTGGTTATCCCATGGATTATTTCTTTCTGGACGCAAGCTTCGAAGAATTACACAGGGCGGACAGGCGGCTGGGCGACATCTTTCAATATTTCAGCATGATAGCGGTCGTGGTGGCCTGTATGGGGCTTTTCGGCCTGGCGGTGTTTACAGCAGAACAGAAGACAAAAGAGATTGGAATAAGAAAGGTTCTCGGCGCTTCGGCATTCAATATCTACTTGCTTTTGTCGAAGGATTTCCTCAAATGGGTGACTGCTGCAAATATTGTGGCCTGGCCAATTGCCTATTATGGAGTGCAAAAGTGGCTTCAGGGTTTTGTTTTCCGTACTCGAATCGGATGGGAGGTTTTTTTGTTATCTGCCAGCATGGCCTTGATCATATCGATCTTCACTATCTCTTTCCAATCTATAAAAGCGGCCAGGGCAAACCCCGCGGATTCCTTGAGGTATGAATAGGAGAAAAGTTCCTTTATAAAATACAATTTGTTCGGGTGTAGAAATGCTTAAAAATTACTTAAAAATTGCTTTGAGAAACATCAGAAGACACAAAGCCTACTCTTTCATCAATATTGCCGGCTTAACCATCGGTATGACCTGTGTGGTCCTGCTGCTTCTCTGGATCCAGGACGAGCTGAGTTACGACAAATTCCACGAAAAGATAGACGATATATACCTCGTCTCTGCCCATATCAAGATGGAAAAGGATGAGCTGCAGGTGCCCTCGGTTCCAGGAGTGGGCCCGCTTTTGAAAGAGATTTTTCCGGAAGTGGAAGAATCGGCCCGATTCCTTGCAGGCCTCCGGACTTTTATCCTCAGTTACAAGGACAAAACGTTTTCAGAACGCAGAGTTTTTCCCGCGGATCCAGAGGTCCTGGAGGTGTTCACCTTTCCTTTGATTGAGGGGAATCCAAAGACCGCGCTCAAAGACCCGTATTCCCTAATCCTTTCGGAAAATGTCGCGAAAAAATACTTCGGAAACGAGAGCCCTATCGGTAAGATAATCACTGTTGATAATCAGTATTCTATGAAAGTGATGGGAGTGATGAAGGAAGTCCCCAGTAATTCCACATTCCGCTTCAATATTCTGATGCCGCTGGAATTCTATGCTAAGAATATTCTCAAAGAGTTTAACCTGAGGGGATTTTCCAACCAGAATTTCTTCGTTTTCGTCCGGCTCCAAAAAGGCGCCTCATTCAGCGACTTAAACCGTAAGATCAAGGAATTCGTGGTGGCAACATACAGCAGTGAAGAATACGTGCCGGTCCTTCGACCTTTCTCCAGGTTCCATCTCTACAGACTGGGCCAAGGAGGAGGAAGCATAGAACAGATTCGGCTGATCAGCTTCCTGGCAATCTTTATCCTTCTCATAGCCTGTATCAACTTTATGAATCTGACGACCGCACGGTCCGCAAACCGGTCGAGGGAAATAGGAATGCGCAAGGTCATCGGAGCCTTCCAGAAGGATATTGTCAAACAGTTCTATTTTGAGACATCCCTGTTCGTCCTGATCTCGATGGTGTTGACTGTTTTCCTCGCCGAGCTTTTCCTCCCTGTATTCAACAACCTTTTCCGGAAAGAGCTGACGCTGAATTTTCTTCAGAATCCACCTCTCTTGGGATTCTTGATCGGCACCTCGCTGATAACCGCGCTGGTAGCAGGGAGCTATCCGGCTCTGCTCATGTCTTCTTTTAGACCGATCCAGATTATCAAAGGATTTTCTGGATCACCATTAAAAAGAGCCGGTTTTCGCAAAGCCTTGGTTACGGTCCAGTTCACCCTGGCTATCGGTCTTATCGCTTATGCTGCTGGGGTCTATAAGCAGCTTAACTATCTCCAGAACATGGACCTGGGCTATAACATGGAAAATCTTATATTCTTCTCTAACAGAGGAGAATTGCTTAAGAGGTACGAGACGGCAAAAAACGAGCTGCTCCAGATCTCTGGGGTAGCAAAGGTTACGACCGCCTCCGCTTATCTGACGGGCGGGCGTTCGAATTCTTCAAGCTGGCAATGGGAAGGGAAAGATCCTGAGGTCAAACCCCTCATTACAGAGATGAGTGTCGACTCTGATTTCTTAGAGACGCTTGAAATTCCCCTTGTCAAAGGCCGCTTTTTCCGCAGAGAAAACGATTATTCCGGCAATCCAGGCGAAATAATAATAAATGAGAAAGTAGCAGGAATCATAGGAAAGGAAGATCCGATAGGTGCCCGCATGTCCTATAGTGGTCAACATTACACTGTTATCGGAGTTATCAAAGACTACCTCCCCAACCCAAGATGGAGGGTGGACGAACCCCTCATCCTGCTCCAGACGCCTGAAAACTACAGATTCATCTTTCTGAAAATCCATCCAGAGAACATCTCGCAAACCCTTGCTCAAGTTAAAGATATATTCGAGCGGCTGAATCCGGGCTTCCCTTTTGAATACGAATTCATGGACGCGGACTATGAAATTCAATTCAACTTCGTGCGCAGAACTCGTTCTTTAATCGGCTACCTTGCCGGCTTTGCTATTTTCATTTCCTGCCTGGGACTTTTCGGTTTAGCCTCGTTTAATGCCGAGCAGAGGACTAAAGAAATCGGTATCCGTAAGGTACTCGGCGCTTCTGTCTCAAGGATTGTGATGCTCCTTTCAAAGGATCTAACAAAGCTGGTTCTTCTGGCAAATATCATTGCCTGGCCAGTCGCTTGGCTTTCCCTGAATCGGTGGCTTCAGAGTTTCCTGTATCGTACACATATTAAATTAGACATTTTCATCATTGCCGGAGCCATAGCCCTTATCATCGCTCTTTTCACGGTAAGCTATCACTCCGTTAAAGCTGCCATGGCCAATCCTGTGGATTCCTTGAGGTATGAATAAATACTAATGGCATGATTGAACTTTTCTTTCCATGTGAAAAAACTGGGACTGTTTATATTTTTCGTAGGGGCTTGATTT
>JBGVTE010000059.1:0-3766 GCA_041862375.1 Candidatus Aminicenantaceae bacterium | reverse complement strand
TAAATTCTTTACCTTTTTCTGCATCTTCCTCTTTAGTCCAAATTGTGATTTCAGCCTGAGGGTTGTCCAGTCCAAAATTTTTTAAGCTTAAGGGAGGATCTATGAATTCAACTGCTTGTAAGCTTTCTATTTTTCTGATAAAGTCCCTGATTTTATTTCCATCTGCCTCATCATTTTCAGAGGATTCAAAGTGCCATGTATCGTCTTTGCCTTTTAATACCTTAATATCCAGCTTTTCCCTCTTCAGATGGAGCTTGGAGGCTTCCCAAGTGTGGAAATTAACAACCTCTTTTTCTCTTAATTCCTCAGCTTTCTTCTCAAGGTCAGAGAGGATGGTACTCTCTACTGTAATAATTTTAGGTGAGAGCGAGGTGGTTGCGTAGGTGTTTTCATCCTCCTTATGGAGGGAAAATGTTACTTCTTTGTTAGTTACAGGCATTGCCAAAATTATTTCATACTCAGCTTTATCGAATCCATATTTTTTTATCTCCTCTTTATTCTTTTCTTCAGAGAGAAAATCTTTTGCCTTCAGGTTAGAGAGAGAGTTTAGGATGGTAGTTATTTTATCCTTTTCAGCGAGAGCCTTAACGGGCGCATTGAAGAACCATTCATCTCCTTTCTTTGCAGCTTCCCATCTAGTGTCTTTAGCTCGAAGTTTAATGTTTTTAACCTCATCTGTTTCGAATTTAAATATATCCTTTTGGCGAAAGTCAAAGACATTTTTATCAAGAATTGTTTTGAGGTGACTGGGGATGAGGACGATTCTCTGTTCATCTTCTCTTTTAGTAAAAAAAGTGTTATCCAGAGGATTTTCCATACCAATTAATATTCTGATAGGATTATCTAGACTTTTGTACTGCAGTGTGATTTCTCTTTGAGGAATATCATATGAAGAGAGTTCTTCAGGCTCTTCCTCTACAACTCTTTCTATCTTCAGGCTGGAGAAATCCTCAGCAAGGCGGTTTACTTCATAGTTGTCTGCTTTTGCCTCGAGGGGTTCAGTAATAAACCACTCTCCTTTTTCATCTTTCTTGAAAGAGATTGTTTCTTTTTGTTTTTTGAAAGTTATTTCTTGGACATCATCTGAAGAGAGATTAACTAATTTTTCTTCCACATTTTTTTCGCCTTTGCCTCTAAACTCGAAAAAGAGAACAATGGCTAGCAAGAGAATAAAGATCATGAATAGAATGATTGTTGTTCTGAATTTCATTTTGATCTTCTCCTTACCCAAACTGAAATTCCTACAATAAGAACAACAAGGGGAAGAATGATTATAGAAGTAAAAAAGATCAATCTCCCTTGTGAGGGTGTGAGCTGAATAGCACGAGGGGAAGATGTTTTCGGCTGGATGGAGATAAGATCAGCTTCTTCAGTCAGCCAATTAACAGTATTAAGGAAAAAATTTCCATTTCCAGAAAGATTATAGTAGCCGTTAGAGGCAAAATCTGAATCACCAAAAACTGCCAGGCGACCTTCCTTTTCTTTTGGTTCCAATTCTATTTCGGCCTTATCTTTGGACTGAACTTCTTTGTTTTTTTCATTCTCTTCCTTTTTAATTTCTAGAGTGACCACAGCCGCAATAGATACAGGGCCTGCTTTATCTTTTTTATCATTAAAAGCTACTTCCCTCTGATCTAGCTCTCTTTCTGACCAAGAGCGAGGACTGCTTTTTGCCAGGCTTTTTACTGAAACTCCCTCGAGTTTATCTTCAACAACTTCAACTGAGCGTGCATAAGGATAGAAAGTAGCATAGCGGAAGTTTTCAGTGATTTCATGGTATTCGTATTCGCTCACCACTGGCATAAAATAATCTCCGCCCAGAAGACGGGAGACAGTGTCAACGACTAGGTCATCAGCGAGCTTTATCCCATATTGCTTGAGGAATGATTTAAGACCTGGAGCCATCTCAGGATCGACCATTAAAAATAATCTTCCTCCTTCCTTGAGGAAGCGCCCAATGGTTTCCAGCTCGTTTGGCAGGAGATCTTTCTGTGGTCCTGGGATGACAAGAAGAGCGCAGTCCTTTGGAAAAGTGTCGGAAAGAGCAAGACTGAGTTTTTTTACTTCATAGCCAAGTTTTTCAAGTTCATCTTTAGCCTGGGAAAAGCCTCTTTCCTCCGTCTCCTCAATACTCGCTTCCCCATGGCCTTCAAGAAAATAGACAATCTTTTTCTTTTCTCTTGAGATTTTAATAATAGCATTTGTAATATCTTCTTCACTTGAAGAGGTAATCCGGCTGTCCTTATCCCCGCTTTCGAAGATTGTAGTTCCATCTGTTGTTATTTCATATCTCTTAACCAGTCCAGGATTTTTGTCAGGATCAATAAACTCGTATTTTATTTTTTTTGAATGGTATGCATATATTTTCATTAGGTTTTCCATTTTTCCACGGCTAAAATTATCATCTCTGAAAAAACACTTGATCTTTATTTCGTCTCTCAGGCTTTTCACAACTTTAACTGATTGATCGGAGAGGCTGTGGAGTTTACTTTCGGTGAAGTCAATCCGGTAATGATTCCTGGCAAGGAGATAATTAATGAGAGTCAAGATGGCAAGTGCGAGGATTATAATTAGGAAAAGATTGCTGGAATAAAGAAAAGATTTTCGTTTAAAGCTCTGTTTCAAGATGGAAATGTTGAAGATTATGTATGCTGCCAGTATGGCTACTCCTATCAGGGCAATTACAAGAGCAACGGTTTTTTTATATGGCCAGATTTTAATAGAAACGATGGATAAAAAAATCAGAGCTAGTCCGATATAATTAAGGTAGTTTTTAACTTTTTCCATTATTTACCTCCATCTTCTGGATTGAATTACAGAGTGAGTCAGGAAGAGGCCAAAAAATGCAAAGCTGAGGTAATAGACAACATCTGTTGTATCTAAAATTCCTCTGGTCATGTCATCAAAATGTTGAAAGAAAGAGAGATAGTTGAGAATAGATTTCCACATTCCACCCGCTGAGTAAGATGCCCAGTTAAGTACCCAGAAGAGAAGAAGAGCTCCGAAGGTTAGAATTGCAGATATTATCTGGTTTTCAGTCAGAGAAGAAAAGAAGATGCCTATGGCAATAAAAGCTGCTCCCATGAGAAATAGGCCAAGATAGCCGTTTAGGATTGGCAGAAACTCAGGATTTCCATAAGAAAATGTGAAGATTGAGAGAATTCCTGAAAGGAACAGCATGATTACTAGAACAAAAAGAGAAGCAAGATATTTCCCCAAGATTATTTGATTTATGGATATGGGAGAAGTGTATAGCAATTCATCTGTTCCGATTTTCTTTTCTTCGGAGAAGAGACGCATGGTCAGGAGTGGAAGCATTAGAAGCAGGATGATACTGATATTATGGAAGAGCGGGGAATAAACCATTTGATTAATGTTAAGCTGTTGATAGTAATATGGATTTCGAGACATTTGTATGGATTGGGAATTGAACCACCAGATAAGGCTATAGAAGAAAAATCCTACGAGTAAGAGAAATACAGTTATAGCAACATAAGCGATAGGCGAGCTGAAGTACGACTTAATCTCTTTCTTGATTATAGCCCATACGTTTTTCATTGTTCTACACCTCCAGAGATAACTTTAAGGTACAGGTCCTCGATGTGCATTGCGAGAGGTCTCATCTCTATTAAGCCTAACTTATTCTCTACGATTGATTTAGTGATTTCATCTCTAAGGTCTTTTTCTTGACTCCATTCAATCTTAATTTCGTTGTCGTGCTGTGTAACACTTTCTACATCTGGAATTTTTTTAAAGCAAGCAGTTG
>JBGVTE010000058.1:0-124047 GCA_041862375.1 Candidatus Aminicenantaceae bacterium | reverse complement strand
TTTGGCAGATGTGACCTGCCCGAAGGCTTCAAAGGCCTGTCGCAAATCTTCTTCAGTGGCCTCCCGCGGTAAATTGCCAACGTAAATATTCATTCTGACTTCCTTTTCATATTGGATTTTAATGAGGGAGGGAATAATTTTTTTTATTGATACTTTCCCTGATCCTCTATGATTTCTGACTAATCTTTCAAATGAACATGTCTCTTCAATCTCAACTTAGATAATAATAACAAAAGAAAAATTCCACGTCAATGAAAATTAGGGGACGTTCTCCTTGAGCTGTTAATTCGGCCAGCTTTTTTATTTGTTGATAATTATCTGATTTTTTGTATAGTTATAGTTAAAGAGACAAAAAGTAAAAAATGGCTGATGTCGATCTTGAAGGATTGAATTACGAAAGAAAAAGACCTCCGGGGGGATTAAAATATTCTGCTGTTATTAAGAATAAGCGTTTAAAGGCAATAAATTTCTTAAAAAGAGCATTCCAGGAAAAGCAGTTCTTAATTTTGTTGAAGATATTCCTGAGATCATTCAGACTGGGATGGTGCATGCCTTTTCTATTTATTTTGAAAAAAATGCCTTTCTGGAATGAATTTGTATTTTTTCAATTGAACAAATGGGGCAAGGCAATATGTAAAATTACAAAGGTCAAATTGCATATAATCACCAGAGGGAATGTGTCTAAAGACAAAACGTATCTCTTTGCCTCAAACCATTTATCTCTGCTGGATATTCCTGTTTTATCCGCTACAATCCCCGTTAAGAATAAATATATTGCCAACAGAGAGCTTGCTTCCTTTTTTATTACAAATATATTGATAAAATTCGGTGAGAGTGTATTGGTCGACAAAAGTGACAGAAAGGGACAGATAAAGGCTTTGAAGGATATTCAGAAAAGTTTACTCAGAGGAAATAATCTTATCATTTTTCCCGAATCAAACATGAGTTATAATGGTAACCTGCAAAAATTCCAAAGGGGAGGGCTTTCAGCAGCAGTCAGAGCAAATGTTTCTATAATGCCTGTATGTATAAAAGGAACCAGGGAAGTTTGCCCTCCAGGAGCTTTTTCCTTTAAATTCAATAAGGATGTATATGTTATATTTGGAAAAGAGATAGATTGCAAAAGTCTGAACAGAGAAGATAAAAAAAATATAGATATAATTGTTTATAATAAATTGAAAAAATTGAGCGAAGATAAAATTCCAAAAAATATATAGAGAGCAATTCAAGAAATAGGAGGAGAAAATGATGGATAAAATATTTCCAAAACTTCATCTGGGCATAGTTGTCATGCTCGGGGCTGTGTGGGGCTTGTCAGAAGCTGCCTTAGGAATGGGTCTTCGAGGCTGTGCTTCTTTTGTTTCAGGATCAGTAATGACAGGTGTTGCTCTTTTTTTTATAGCTTCAGGCTGGATTGTTACAAGGCATGTTTTGGGTGTTGCTCTTCTTATCATTATAGCAAGCCTCTTTAAAATGTTTGATGCACTCCTTCTTTCTTTGCCTTTACTCCACGGAGCTGTAGCAAATCCCATTTTTGCCTTTTTGATGGAAGGCGCAGCTTTTCTGGTTTTAGTATCAATAGTCAGGGAAAAGCTGAAGAATAAAGCAGTCGGACAAGCTGTCTTGGGAGGAATGGCTGCTCTTGTTGCAGTAAACCTCTTTCCACTTGTAAAGTATGCAACCGGAGTTCCAGCCTGTGTTTTTCCCGGTACAGGTTACCCCTTATCCCTCTACTATGCACCCTTGGCTGTGGGGATTTCCTTCATTACTGTCCCTGCAGGAGTATGGATTGGAAGTAAAGTAGAATCTCTTGAAGACAAACTGGCTGTGAAGAATTACTATAGACAATTGAGTTATGTTACTGCACCAGCGACACTGGTTATCTGTCTTGCAATCCTCACCTTAATCAGATTGGGCTGAATAGATATAGTTCTTTCTCGAAGAGGAGAGAAAAAATGGAAAGAGATAAAAAGAAGAAAAGGAAAACTTTCACGAGAAGGGATTTTATCAAAGGAATTAGTGGTGGAGCTTTGAGCGCTGCTGTAGTCCCTGAATTCCTTCCCAAAGATTTACATGCCCTCCCATCAAAACAGGGGAAGATACTCCTTTACTCCAAAAAGCAAATCACTCTTACTGTAAATGAAAAGAATTATTCATTCGAAGTTGAGTCAAGGGAAACGCTTCTCCATGTCATAAGAGAGAGGTTGAATCTGACTGGCACAAAGAAGACATGCGCTCGGGGAGAATGCGGAGGCTGCACCGTTCTTTTGGAAGGAAGGCCTGTCTATTCTTGTCTTTTTCTTGCTGTAAGAGCAGATAGAAAAAGAGTCACTACTATTGAAGGATTAGCGACCAAAGGAAAGCTCCATCCTGTTCAACAGGCTTTTATTAACAAAGATGCATACCAATGTGGATTCTGTACTCCAGGGATCATCATGTCTTCTGTGGCTCTTCTTAACAAGAATAAGATTCCTGAGATAGAAGAAATAAAAGAAGCTCTTTCAGGGAATTTATGCCGCTGCGGGAACTATTTTAAAATCTATGAAGCTGTCTCTGCTGCATCGAGAAGTATGAGGAGGTCTTAAAATGAAAAAGAAAGAATTAGAACCAGAAATTGAAGATTTAAATCTCCTCTACTATGAAGAATTCAAGGATAAGGAAACAGAGGAGCCTGAGGTTCTACCCACTCCAGAAGGAGAAGAATTTAAGATTATCGGTAAATCTACTCCAAGAATCGATGGAAAGAGAATTGTTACCGGCAATGCTCCCTTTACTCATGATATTAAGCTCAGAGGAATGCTCCAAGGGAAAATATTGAGATGCCCCCACGCTTGCGCTGAAGTAGGTTCTGTGGATTTAAGCCAGGCTCGGAACTTACCTGGTGTGCATGCTGTTATCCAGCTACAGAAAGGGCAAGTCAAATATGCTGGTGAACAGGTTGCAGCTGTGGCAGCAGTTGACGAAAATTCTGCAGATGATGCCTTAAAATTGATAAAAGTCGTTTACAAACCTCTTCCTTTCGCAGTTACAGAAGAAAAGGCTAGAGAAGAGGGTGCTCCTCGAGTGCACAAATCTGCTAATGTCCAGAAGTTTAATGAGTATAATCGAGGAGACATTGAGATGGGATTTAAAAAAGCTGATGTTGTCCTAGAGAATACGTATAAAACGGCTGTTGAAATCCATCATACCGCAGAAACTCACGGAAGTTTAGCCAAGTGGGAAGGAGATAGACTCACAATCTGGGACTCTACTCAAGCTATTTTTAATGTCAGAGACAGTCTTGCTCGTGAACTTCAAATACCTGCAAGCAAGATAAAGGTGATAAAAACATACATGGGAGGTGGTTTTGGAAGTAAATTGGGACTCAACGATTATACAATTGTAGCTGCATTGCTGGCAAAAGAAGCTAAAAAACCTGTAAAAATAATCCTTTCCAGAAAGGAAAATTCCCTGTGTGTAGGAAACCGCCCTTCCTCCCTGCAGACCATAAAAGGAGGAGTAAAAAAAGATGGTACGATCATGGCTCTCTACCTCAAGAATTATACTTGTGGAGGTATAGGCAGAGGTGATAGATGCTCAGAACCATTAATAGATATTTATAAATGCCCTAATGTAAAGGTAGAAGAATTCACAATTTTCACTAATACTGGAGCATCACGACCTACAAGGGCACCGGGTCATGTCCAGGGAACTTTTGCCCTCGAAGGATTCTTGGATGAGCTGGCTAATGAGATTGGTATGGATCCATTAGAATTGAGGATGAAAAACTATGCCCAAAAAAACCTCGGAGATACTGGGATACCTTATTCCTCTAAAGGACTTGACGAGTGCTATCAGATGGGAGCGAAAAAGATCGGATGGAAAAACCGAAATAAAAAGCCCGGGAAAGGCAATGGAAAAATACGCAAAGGTCTGGGAATGGCCAGTCAGATATGGTGGGGAGTAGGAAGGCCTGGGACTCTCGCAGATATCAAACTTCACCGGGATGGAAGTGTAGAGGTTGTCAGCGGTACCCAAGACCTTGGGACAGGCACCAGGACTTACATGGCTACGGTTGCTGCAGAAACGTTAGGTTTAAGACCGGAAGATATCACAGTCAAGATTGGAGAGACAGTATATCCCTGGTGTGGTTCATCAGGGGGAAGCACAACGACTCCTTCTATTGCTCCTGCAGTGAGGGATGCAGCCCTTAAAGCTGCTGATTACCTTAAAAACCGTGCAGCCAGAGAGCTAGATATAAATGCTGATGATGTCATCCTCGGAAATAAAAAATTATTTGATAAAAACAATCCAGCTCATTCTATATCCTTCAAAGACCTTTTTAGAGAGTTTAGGAGGGAACAAGTCTTTCACGGAGAATACACAGGACGACCTTCTGGGTTTGCCTATAACACTTTTGGCGCTCACTTTGCTGAGGTAGAGGTGGACACAGAGTCAGGCCAGATAAAAGTTCTTAACGTTGTTGCTGTTCATGAAGTTGGAAGAGTTATTAACAAGCTTACAGCAGAAAGCCAAGTTGTCGGTGGTATAACTCAGGGAGTAAGCACGGCTCTCTTTGAAGAAAGAGTGATGGATAACACTACTGGAACAGTAACTAATCCTAATTTAAGAGACTATAAAATTGCTACCTCCTTCGATATCCCTAAGATAGTCACCCTTTTTGTGGATATGATTGACCCTAGAATTAACATACTCGGATGCAAAGGAATCGGAGAACCCCCTAGAATTCCTATTGCTGCTGCTGTGGCTAATGCAGTTTACAATGCTGTCGGGGTCCACATAAGAGAAATACCCATGACTCCTGATAAAGTCCTGAGGGCTCTGAAAAGAAAGGAGGTGACCTGATGAAAAACTTCAAGATAGCTGAGCCTCAAACAATTGACCAATTAACATCGATATTATCTGAGAAAAAAGAAAGATATTATCTGATGGCAGGAGGAACTGACCTCTTGGGAGAGATTAAAGATGAGATAATTCAACCAGATGTAATTGTGGATCTTAAGTCTATAACAAATTTATCTTACATAAAAAAAGAAAAGGATGGAGTTAGGATTGGTGCTTTGACGAGTGTTGCTGAAGTTGCAGAAAATAAATTGATTAAGCAAGTATTCCCAGGACTTCATGAAGCTGCCAATGCAGTCGCTACTCCTCAGCTCAGGAATATGGGGACAGTGGGAGGAAATCTATGTCAGAGACCCCGCTGCTGGTATTATCGTGACCCTCAAGTAAGGTGCCGGAAAAAGGGAGGGAGTGAGTGCTTTGCTTTAAGAGGTAGAAATAAATACCATGCTATCTTTGGGGGAGGGCTGTGCTATATTGTTTTCCCTTCTGATTTAGCTCCTGCACTCATCTCTTTGGATGCAAAAGTTACAATTAATGCTCCAGCAAGAGAAAAAACAATGCCCTTGGAAGATTTTTATGTCCTTCCCAGAGTAAATGTCCGGAAGGAGAATATTCTGGATTCAGACGAGGTTGTACGGGAGGTAATAATCCCTCCTGCTACGAGTGGAGAAAAGAGCACTTATTATAAGCTCAAAGAAAGAGGTGCTTGGGACTTTGCCCTTCTTTCAGCAGCTGTAAATGGGATAGTTTCTGGAAATGTTTTTAGAGATATAAAAATAGTTCTTGGTGGAGTAGCGCCAGTTCCCTGGAGATTAAAAAAGGCTGAACAAGTAATAAGAGGAAAAAGTATTTCCGAAGATCTTTTAAAACAAGCTGTGAGGGAAGCTCTGAATGATGCAAAGCCTCTGGAGGAAAACGAGTATAAAAAAGAACTCCTTCAGGTTGTTCTCTCGAGAGCTGTCATGTCTCTGATTTAGGAGAAAAAAATGAAAAGTCTCTTTCGATCAAAATTTTTCCTTCTCACCTTTAGTATTTTTTTGGTTTTGGGAGGCGTTCTTCTCTCTCAAAGCCGGGAAAGGTTTTTTGATACAGCAAGCCTTGATCACAAAGAAATAAGGCTGACTATTTTTTTCCCATCAGTTGGGACTATTAAATCACTTGTTGAACTTAAAAATCAAGGTTTTCTCTCTCTTGAACAGCTTACAGTGATCGGGGTTTACCACGAAAAAGAACACACTGACTACCAAAAATCAAGGGAATTCGTTAAAGAAAATAGTCTTAAGTGGTTTAAATTCCATGAGATTTCTGCTCCGCTCAGTAAAGATGTTCTCTTTAGAGAGAACCCCCTAACTCCTGAAATAGCAATTATTTTTAAAAAATCAGACGGAATAATATTCTTTGGTGGAGCAGATATTCCTCCTGAGATTTACGGAGAAAAAACCAACCTCTTGACCCATATTTATACACCTTTTCGTCATTACTTAGAACTTTCCTCTGTTTTTTATCTCTTGGGAGGCCTTCAGGATGATAGTTTCAAGGGTTTTCTTGACTCTGAACCAGAATTTCCGATCTTGGGAATCTGCCTTGGATGCCAAAGCCTCAACGTAGGGACGGGAGGCACTTTGACTCAGGACATCTGGTCTGAGAAGTACGGGAAAAAATATTTTGAAGATGTCGCTGGACTTTTTAGAGAAAACTGGCATACAAATCCCTTAGCTCGGCTCTATCCTGAGGAAGAGCTCTTCCCCTATAACATGCATCCTATAAAGCTCATGGAGAAAGGGAAATTCTGTTCGGACTTGGATTTTAAGAAAGAGGATACACCATACATCCTCAGTGCTCACCACCAGATGGTAGAAAAACTCGGAAAAGGAATAAAGGTTGCTGCTACTTCTTTAGATGGGAAAGTAGTCGAAGCTATAGATCATGAGAAATTCCCCAATGTGCTTGGTGTGCAGTTCCATCCTGAATTTCCAATTCTCTGGGATTATGAGAAGAGATTCAGGTCTACACTTCAGGATAGAGAGGAAAGGAGTTTAAGGACTATCTTGGATGAAAACCCTCCGAGCTTCGACTTCCACAAAAGAATTTGGTCCTGGTTCAGCCAAAGGTTGCTAGAATATCACAAAAGAAGATAATACCCTTCGATATATTCAGCTTGGAGTAATTGAATACTATCTTACAGTCCAGCATGCTCGGCCGCACCAAATCCTTCCAAGAAAAAGGGGAACAAAGATTTAGGCGAATAAATAGTGCGAAAGGGCTGTACCAATGAACTCTGTGAGCACAGAGAAGAAAACCCTTTCAATTTGTACGTTTTTTGATCAAGATAAGCCGACATAACCGAGTAGAAATCTGCCGACAAGAAATAGAACTAATCTGCGACCCAGTGGTTTTTTTTCTTGGGTATGACCCTGATAATTCTATGAATTTATTTACAAATTAGGCAAAAAATAAAAAGTCCAGTGAGTGAGGAGTCACCTGTTAATAGTGAGATGAATTGTGAGTGTCTTTTAGCTCGTTTTAACGAATAAATTATAGATGAAAGCAAAAAGCCAGCCACCTATAAATCCGTCAACAAAGCCCCAAAGCAAACCGATTAAACTTCCTAAAAAGCTGTAGCTGTAACCGAAGTAGACATTGTTTAAGGCTGAGATGAGCTCACCCTCGCTTCCTGTGAGAAGGAGCAGGTTTGTTACTGCAAAAACTGCTATCCCCCAAAGTATTCCAGCTGTCAGCGCAAAAGCTTTCTTGCTAAGTTTCATGTCTAACCTCCTCGAAGGTTTTTAAAGTAAACTTTACCATAAGATATTTTCAATTTGCTTTCCTGTATTTAAATGGATGTGTGTACCCAGCAGGAAAAGAAATCTTTCCATTGCTAATTTTTACTGAGAACCTTATAACACAGGAAAATACTGAAGTCAAAAATAAAAAAAATTTTTTTACAAGCAACCTTTTTTACTTCTTTCTCATCATTTAATGGTGAGGAGAGAAATTGCTGTGTATTTCTCAGTAATAGCCACAACTCAAAAAGAACTGATTAGAGTCAATTGTGGCCTGTATGTTACAATAAGTCAAAAAGAAGAAATTTCGACAATGAGTCAGGAAGAGAAACTGAGGGAGAAAGAGGTTGGCCTCAGATGTTCACCTTTTCTTAGGGACTTACTGAAAAGGGGTAGAGAGGGTGACACGATTGCAATGGAGGGAATTTATCAACTTTATAAGCAGTCTATATTTAACCTTGTTTACAGATATACCCATAATTTTGCTGTCGCCGAGGATTTGTTGCAGGACATCTTTATCACTGTTTTTACTCACCTGAAAGACCTTCAGAGAGACGAAACCTTTGTGAGCTGGCTCTACCGTGTTGCAATCAATACATGTTACAGTTATCTGCGCTCAAGAAAGAACCGTCTCCAAAAGACAATACCTCTGGAAGAAGTAGAAGGAAAAATTGAGGAAAAGACCTCCAGTTCCCTGGACGTGATGATAAAGAAGCCCCTTGATGATGCTATACAGATTCTGCCACACAAACTGAAAAATATTTTTCTCCTCCATGATGTTCAAGGCTTTAAGCATGAGGAGATAGCTGAGATTTTGGGATGCTCTGTAGGCACATCTAAATCCCAGCTCTTCAAGGCAAGGATAAAACTCAGAGAGCATCTTGAAAAAAAACAATTGATATAAAGAGGTAAGGCCATGCGATGTTCAGTGGCAAAAAAGCTAATCAGCGAATACATAGACGGCAGTCTGGAAGCCAGTAAGAGTTTTCGCCTTGAGCAGCATCTAGATACATGCTTGGATTGCCACGAGCTCTTAAGAAACTTCCAGAAGATCGTTGAGGGAGCCAAGAAATTAGGAAAAATCTCACCTTCAGAACACACCTGGCTCCGGATAAAAGAAAGATTGGAAACTCAGGAACAGGAAGTTCTGGCACTAAGATCCCGAAAAGCAGAATGGTTCAAATTTCTTTTTAGTCCTCCAAAGCTCAAATATGTTTTTAGTACAGCAGTGCTGCTGGCCGTGGTTGTAGGCGCAGTTACAATGGGAGTACAGTACTGGAAGGGAAGGAAAGCACTGGCAAGAGAGGATCTGAAGAAGTACACAATTGCCAAACTGGAGGAAGCAGAGCATTACTACCAACTGGCGATAAGGGCTTTGTGGGAGGCAGCTGTAGCTCAGGAAGGAACTTTAGATCCGCAGGTTGCTGTAGTTTTCCGGAAAAATCTTGACGCCATCGACTCTTCAATAGTGGCCTGTAAAAAAGCTGTCCTCAGTGAACCTGATAACATTGAAAATCGGAATTACTTATTGGCAGCTTATCAGGGAAAAGTGGATTTTCTTAATGAGATGATGAGAACAAAAAAAGAGTCACCCCAAAAAGGGGAATTAAAGACCACCATATAAATAAAGGAGGTATAACATGAAAGTAAACAAAGCATTAAATGCGTTGGCAATTCTGGCTGCTCTGTTTCTGGTTGTAGGATTTTATCCTTCGCAATTATTGGCAAAGGAGAAGTATGAGGAAAAATTTGCCAAGACAGAAAGCTTGGCAAGGGACGGCAAGATTGTCCTAAAAAATGTGTCTGGAAACATCGAAGTTAAAAGCTGGGATAAGGGAGAGGTAAAAATTGATGCTCTTAAAGTATCCAAGGCTTCCTCACTTGAAAAGGCAAAAGAGAATGCGCAAAAGATTACGATAGAAGTGAATAAAGAGGGTGATATTCTCCGGATTGAAACCAAGTACCCTAAGACAAAATTAAAGTCTTTGAGCGTTTCTATTCATTATCAGCTAATGATTCCTGATAAGGCATCTCCGAAGATAAGATCAGTCAGTGGAGATGTCAGTCTTGAGAATATCGGTGGCGAAGTGGAGGTGAGTGTAGTGAGTGGAGATGTGGTATTAATTGGAGCTGGAATGGGTGTTGAGTGCAAAGCTGTAAGCGGAGATTTGAAACTCAAGGACATCACGGGAGATGCCTATTTAAATACTGTTTCCGGGAATATAACACTAGATAAGTTAAGAGGTTCAATTGAAGCAGAAACAGTAAGTGGGAAGGTTGAGCTGTCGGAGGTCTCAGAGGCTAAAGTTGTAAGAGGAAAAACGTTGAGTGGATCAATAATATACGATGGAAAAATTAATCCTGAGGGGAAATACACTCTGAAATCTCATAGCGGGAACATTGAAATGATTCTCCCTCCTGATTCTGGCTTTGAGGTTGAGGCTTCAACTTTTAGCGGAAATATCAAGAGTGATTTTGACATTACAATATCTGGAAAGATGATGAAGCGAGAGATTCATGGAGTTGTCAAAGGAGGAGGTGCTGATGTGAAGCTTTCGACCTTTAGCGGTGGAATCTCCTTAGAAAAGAAATAAGCGCTTCAGTTAATTCTTGAGTTAAGGAGGAGAACGTTGCTGTTCTCCTCCTTTTTTTTACCTTAAAGTTTTATTGAAAAATAAAATATAACTCCGTTTGAAAAAAAGCAGCTGATTCTTCTTCATAGTCCTTTGAAGGACTGACAATAGGCCATATCCAGGCAAGATCTCTGTATAGCTGACGTTTTTTGTTCTCCGAGGAGAGTTTTATTTCATGTTCCCCAATTGGAGATTATAAAACTTATTCCCTTAATTATTACTTTCAGATCGAATTACAATAACCTTTTTAATGGTGGTGGTGATGACTCTATTTCCGAATTCAAGACGGAGGCCACAAGCTGCTAGAATATCTACCTTAATAATATTCCCACCCCATGTGCATCCAGCAATGGTTGTTATCCTGGGAGAGAGCCCCTTCCTGTCAAACCAACCACCGGAGACGAGATAGGAACCTTTATTAAGAACAAAGATTGAGTAGAGAGAATTCCGTGTCGTAATGAGAACCAAATCTCCAAAGTGAAGGTCTGACTTATGTACCTGTTTTAGGTGAACTGTACGTTCCATAATCCTTCGAAGACTGTGGCCGTATCCGATCGTAGCAGTATCAGTCATTTTAGATTTTAAAATTTAATGATTCTTCAGTTCTTCTGTCTTTTTTCCTTTAAAGTTTTTTTCAGAATTATTATCTCAAAAACCTTTTATTTTTAAAAGCCTGATTTTTAACATGGAATCGGGGTTTTCTTCAGCTCATCAATTTGTTTTTTAGAATCAGTAGCTTTAGAAGAATGGATTTTCCATTTTGTGGCCAGAGAGAGATACATAAGGAAAGCATAAAAATGGAAAAAATAAGTTTTGTCTTGCAGGGTTTAATATTATTTTTTAGAATATTTCAAGTAAAAAATTTTAAGGAGAACGAAATGACTAAGCGTAGATTGATTGTGTACATCTCAAGCCTCTTGTATGCTCTGGGCTCTTTTTTATTTTCTTATTCCCAAGGCGAGTTTTCAGTAAGGGAAATTGTTGAAAAAAATATCCAGGCGGCAGGCGGAAAGGAAAAGTTGGCTCAGGTTAAGAATTATTCTTTTAAATCAGGATTAACAACGTACTATTTTTCTTTTGATGGGCAGATGAAGATGGTTACCGGGAAAGATCCTGTCATTACCGAAGTGATTATTGTTGATCAGGACAAGGTGAAAAGAAATTGTTTCAAAAACATTACTGAGTTTTCAGGACTACAGAAACATACATTCCAGGTTCTAGCTGAGTTGCGAAGCGGCTTGTTCACTCTCATGAAGTTTGAAGGACGACTCCGTGTTCAAGGGTTAAAAAGATTTGGTCCAGAGAAACATTACCAGCTGTCAACGAGTATTGGGGATTTACAGGTTGATTTTTATATTGATGAGGAGGAATTTACACTCAGGAGGTTGGTTTTGAGAGGATTTGAGCCCGAGAGTGGCAGATATGAGGTCAATCACGACTTTGGTCCCTTTCAAGATATAGACGGGGTGAGGATTCCTTCCTCCTGGTTTAGATCTCAAGTGGGAACGCGAGGCAGTACATACGAAATTTCTGAAGTAAAAATGAATGAGACTCTGGAAAAAGGATTTTTCTCCAATATTGATGTAAATGTGGGAGAAGTCACAGCTTCTGAGGGTTTTCTGAAAGGTAATATTGTTGATTTCAGGACGATGCGGAATAATCTTTTCATAACTACTAACTGGACAAAAGAATGCATTGAGAGAGCTGGTTTCAAAACGGATGACCGGCTCCTCTTATTCTTGGAGGGAGTGGAAGTTGAACTAGTCTTCTATGCTTCATCTTCAGAATTGCCTCCCAGGAGTTCTTTCCCTCAGGGAGCAAAAATAATGTTTTTAGATGAACGTCAGGGAGAATCGCATATAATCTACTTCTATGCTACAGATTTCTCTCAGATTGTCGAAAAATTAGAACCCCTTTTACCTATTCAAGTAAAAAGAAAGTAAATGAAAAAGGAGGAAATCATGGCACATTTAAACCGACGAAGATTTTTATCAGCCTTTACATCTGGTGTTCTAGGTTTTGGACTAGCTAAAGATATGAAAGCCAGTTCAAATAATTCAGCTTCTGGGTTAAACAGGTCTTCTTCGATTAAGATTCAGAAGTATAATACTTTGGGAAAAACGGGCTTAAAAGTCTCCGATGTCAGCTGTGGTACAATCTCGTTCTTTGAGGCAAATGTTTTAAGGTATGCCTATGACCTAGGTGTTACTTATTTCGACACTGCTGAAAGCTATCTGCGCACTAAAAGTGAAACTATGATCGGTCAGGCTTTAAAAGATGTAAGAGACAAAATAGCCATCACAACCAAACATGGCTTCCGCTCTCCTCAGGGAATAAAGAGAGAAGATATCATTAAGAGAATGGAGGCAAGTTTAAAGCGTATGCAAACTGACTATGTTGATGTCGCAATGATTCATGGTGCGAATGATCTTTCTCTGCTCAAGAATGAAGAACTCCAGGCGGCATATGCTCAGCTTAAGAAAGATGGGAAAGTTCGTTTCACTGGCTTTTCCACCCATAGCCCGAAGCTTACCCTGAAACAAGCTCTTGATACGGATTTTGCTCAGGTTGTGCTTTTAATTTACAATCACATGGAAGGCAAGGAGGCTGAATCTTTAATTGAACAGGCTCGCCAAAAAGGAATTGGATTAGTAGCCATGAAGGTATTTGCTGGCGGAAAACACGGAAATTTAAAGTCTCTTATAAACAAAGAAGTTAGCTACCCACAAGCTGCTATTCGTTGGGTTATGAGTAATCCTAATATTGACTGCTGTATACCGACCATGAGTAGTTACTCCCATGTTGAAGAGTATGTGGCTGCATCAGGAAAGCCTCTCAACAGAGCTTCGCTCAAGATGCTCGCTGATTATCAGCGTCAAGCGGAAAAGGATTACTGCAGAGTAAGTTGCAAGGAATGTCTTGCAGTCTGTCCGAATGATGTTGCTGTCAATGATGTTCTCCGCTATGGCATGTATTATGAAAACTACAAGATGGAAAAGGAAGCTATGCGCTACTATGCAGAGTTAGAAGACAGAAAAAAACCTCTTTACTGCGACGGCTGCTCTGGATTCTGTGAAGCCGTATGTCCCTATAGTCTTAAAGTAAAGGTTAAGCTCCTTCAATCGCATGAAATTCTTACTGTTTGATTTATTCTAGAAACTACTATATTTTTGAAATGAAGATCAAGGTTAGGAGGATGCTTATGCGTAAATTATCTTTCTTGGTAATCCTTCTCATGATTGGACTTGGACTGGCAGCAGCTGCTACTAAGGAGTTTGAGGAGGATATTTTTAAAACTTCTCAGGGAGATATTAAAATCACCTTCGTTGGTCACGGCACTCTGATGCTTACTTTTGGAGGTAAAATTATCCATGTCGACCCGATCAGCCGAGTTGCAGATTATTCTCAATTCCCCAAGGCTGACCTTATTCTCTTGACCCACCATCATGGTGATCATCTTGACTCCAAAGTGATCGATATCCTTCGTACAGAAAAGACTGATCTTGTCCTGACCCAAAAATGTGCTGAGAAGATAGAGGGAGGCACGGTTATGCAGAATGGCGAGGCCAAAAGTATCCAAGGATTGAAGATTGAAGCTGTTCCTGCCTATAACATTGTTAATATGCGAAATAGCGGCGTCCCCTTCCATCCAAAGGGGGAGGGGAATGGCTACATCCTGACATTTGGTGATAAGCGTGTCTATATTGCCGGCGATACAGAAAATATTCCTGAAATGAAGGCGCTGAAGAATATTGATATTGCCTTTTTACCGATGAATCTCCCTTACACAATGAGTCCAGAGATGGTAGCTGATGCTGCTAGAGCTTTTGTGCCAAAAATACTCTATCCATATCACTACGGCGGGACAGATACATCAAAGCTTTTAGAGCTGCTTAAAGGTCTGAAAGAAATCGAGATCAGGATACGGAAGATGCAATAAAAGATTTTTCTATGGCATAGTTACCTTCATTTAAATCAACCAAAAAAATAAAGGAATATTGGATCGAGAGTATTTACCTTTTTTCCTATTTTTGAGTCTATCTTTAGTATTGGTTGAACAAAAATCAGTACGCAAAATGCGACTCAGAGATCCTTTAGGATGACGATGTTGAAGTATCAAATGCATTTGAAATGATCTTATTATTCTGATAGAATAAGTATTGTATAAAATTTTTAAAAGGAGTGATCGATGAAAAGATACGCAGTTCCCCGCATAGCCCACTGTTCGGAAGGCTGCCAGCTCGTATCCTGAGCATGATGTAAAACTGCTTCTCAACGAAAAGAATTGAATTTTAAAAGACTGCTTTTATTGTTTGATTGAAAGTGAGCCTTATTTATGTCTGCTCTTCTACTCTTTAGTTTTATTTGCTTCTGGAGTCAACTATCTTCTTTATAATCACTGAGCTGGAGTAGCCCTTTAAATAAGGAATTGTCACTACTTTACCTCCTGCTCTTTCAACTTCTGTTCTTCCTATTACTTCGTTAAGCTCCCAGTCTCCTCCTTTTATCAAGACATCAGGAAGGAGGAAAGAGATTATTTTTTGAGGTGTCTCTTCAGAAAAAAAAGTAAGATAATCTATATATTCAACTGCTTCTAAAACTTCTAATCGTTCTGTTAAAGAAAATATGGGCCTTGAGGAGCCCTTTATCTTTTTGACTGAAGCATCATCATTCAAGGCTACAATTAAGATATCTCCATATTTTTTTGCTTCTTTAAAGAGGTGTATGTGTCCCCCATGGAGAATATCAAAGCATCCGTTAGTGAAAACTACTTTTTTACCTTGGCGTTTTAACTGTTCTCTGATTTTTTTAAGATTATCAGGATTCTGAATTTTCTTTGTCATATTTTTCTGGCGGATTTACCTTGACTTGAGGAGAGAAACTCCATGTATGTGTTAATCGGCTGACACCTTCATCTTTATGACGGGATGAGACCATGAATGAATAAAGATTCCTATGGTAATCATAAGGGTATCCATCTTTCTTATGGGCTGCAACGTCTAGATAATAGGTGCCGTTGATGAGATTCAGTTTATCAATCTTGCAGATTACTTTTCCCTCTCCCTGAATAGAGACAGGCTCAAAATCTTCTAGATGAGTATTTGTGCCGTAACAGGAGATACCCTGTGAATCAAATATTCCAATACCAAAAACGAAGTCTTTAATCTTGGAAGATGCAGAAATATCCATTTCGATAATCATTCCTTCATTCGGTGAAAAAACATGCTTTTCCTGACCGTCGAGACTCTTTATGCTTGCCTTTTTAATTTCAATTTCTCTTCCTCCCCATCTTTTCTCCCTTTCTCCTTCCTCCCATTTTTGTTCTAAATCAATCTCTTGATGTCGGATTTCAAAGTCCTGCTCTTGTTTTTGAGCCACATCTTGAAGATAGGCATCAACTACTCTCTTAGGCTCTCCTATTATCTGAATCTTTCCTTCATTGATCCAGGCAACCTCATCGCATATTTTTTCCACGGTGGGGAGGTCATGACTAACAAAAAGAATTGTTTTTTCTCGCCGGCGAAAATCATCTATCCTGTCTAAGCATTTGGGGACAAATGATGCATCTCCTACAGCCAGAACCTCATCGATAAGTAAGATATCTGGGTTGACGTTTATGGCGATAGAGAAGCCAAGCCGCATGTACATACCTGAAGAATAGGTCTTAACTGGAGCATCGATGAATTCTTCCAGTTCGGCAAATTTAACGATTTCATCAAATTTTTCGCTGATTTCCTTCTTGGTTAGTCCCAGCATGATGCCGTTGATATAAACATTTTCTCTTCCAGAAATTTCAGGATGAAAGCCGGCACCAAGCTCGATGAGCGCGGCAACCTTCCCTTTTACTGATACTCTTCCGGATGTTGGTTTGGCGATGCCGGCAATGATTTTAAGGAGAGTACTCTTTCCTGAGCCGTTTTCCCCGATGACTCCGAAAGTAGTTCCCTTTCCTACGTTAAAACTTATGTCATCAAGGGCTGTTACCAGCTCATCCGGCTTAAGAGCTCTGAAAAGATCACCTTTAACCAGTGCGCTCTTAAAGGTTTTGAAACGGTGGCGGGCTGAGTATTTCTGGTAGATTCTGGATACACTCTCAACATCAATAGCAATCAACTAGACCTCCTCAGGGAACGAGTCACGAAGTCTATCAAAGATGTAGTATCCCACAAAAAACAGTATGATTGAGAGAAGGAGCGTAACTCCGAGCCTTTTCCACCGAATAAGCGTTCCGAAGAAGACACAGTTTTGATAACCCTGCATGATGTGTGTCATAGGATTTAGGTTAAGGAATGTCCTGAGTATGGTTGATTTTTGGATGGAAGGGAAAGTCATAGGATAGATAATGGGAGAGGAAAAGAACCAGAATGTAAGGAGGTTTGCCAGAATATCCTTTATATCCCTGAAGTGAACAGTCAAGGACGACATAAAAAATGAGAAAGCCAGGGAAAAGACTAATTGAACGAGCATGACAAGAGGTAAAAAGAGCAAATAAGGAGTGTATGGCTTGCCCAAAATAGGTATAAAAAGTAAAAGGATAGGAACACCGAAGAGAAAATGAACTAGGTTGCTAAAAACAACGACAATGGGGAGAATTTCTGATGGAAAAAGTATCTTTTTTATTAAATTTCCTTGGACAATTAAAACATTGGCTGATTCCAGCGAGGAAGAGGAAAACCACCCCCAGGGTAATACTCCGCAGAAGAGAAAAAGGGCATAGAGCCAGGGAGTACCGCCGAGAGAAGGGTCTCTGGGCCCGATGATAAAGCCGAAGACTATTGTGTATATAACCAGCAACAAGAGAGGATTGAAGAATGACCAGAGGAATCCCAGTATTGTTCCACGATAACGAGCTTTTAGTTCGCGGCTGACCAAATTCTGGATCAGCGCCCGGTATTTATACAGTTCTTTAAGGTTCTTGATAATGCGCGGCATTGGTTCTTCCTAAAAATATTTCATTAGCTTCTGTTGTGTATTCTCCTTTTTCATTATAGAGTATGAAGGGAGGAAGAATTACTTTTGTCCCTGAAGAGAATGCGCATTTAACCAATAACAAATTGGGAGGAGTCTCCTGGTGGGGGCAAACAAATTTGAGCGTGTTAACATGTAACCCATGCTCATCTATAGCCTGCATGAGATCTGTTTTTCTTTTTGAAGGATAGATAAAATAAGCTCTCCCTTCTTTTTTTAGCAACTCATGGGTCTTTTTAATTATATCATTAATATTGCATTTTAACTCATGTTTAGCAATTGATTTTTCTACAGAAGGACTGAGGTGGCCTCCCTTTTTTTTAATGTAAGGAGGATTTGAGAAGATAATATCGAATTTTTTTTCTGGCTTGTACCTGCGTAAGTCTTCCTCTATAACGGAAATTTTCTCTTCAAGGCAGTTTAGTTTAACATTCCTCCTTGCCATATCAGCCAGGTTTTTTTGTACCTCTAAGGCAGTGATATGTTTAAAAGGCTTTATACTAAGAAGGAGGGGAATTATTCCCGCACCAGTTCCGAGTTCCAAAAGTTCATCAGTATGTCTGGTTCGAATAAAGTCAGCTAGGAGGGGAGCATCAACTGAGAATCGGTATCCTTTTTTCTTCTGGAGAACATGGATTCGACCCGAATAAAAGGTATCAAGAGTCTCATCCTCATTCTTCAGTTGGCTTGTGAGTTTCATCTTCGCTCAATTCTGTAAAGACATATACTTTATCAGGACAGATTTCAGCATATCCCCCACGGATAGAAAAATGCTCTTCCTTAGCAGTTTTCCGATACGTTATGGTTCCCTTTCCCACGGCAGTTAGTAGAGGGCGGTGACCAGGGAGAATTCCTAGATATCCATCCAGTCCGGGGAGAGTTACTTCCAGAGCGTCTGTTTCCACTAATATTTTTTTTGGCGTTACAATCTTAAGCTGAAGGGATGAAGGCAAATTCTGGTTCATGCAGCTTTTAACTCCTCTGCCAGTTTTAAGGCTTCTTCAATGTTCCCAACCATGTAAAAAGCTTGCTCAGGCTTGTCGTCATGAAGGCCCTCAACTATTTCTTTGAATCCTCTGACGGTCTCTTCTATTTTGACGTATCTTCCTGGTCTTCCGGTGAACTCCTCAGCCACATGAAATGGTTGAGAAAGAAACCGCTGGATTTTCCTGGCACGGGCTACAATGATTTTGTCCTCTTCCGATAATTCCTCTATGCCAAGGATTGTAATGATATCCTGGAGGTCTTTGTATCTCTGAAGAATTTCTTTCACTTTTCGTGTCACTTGATAGTGTTCCTCTCCTATTACTCTCGGGTCCAAAATTCGAGAAAAGGAGCTTAAGGGATCAACTGCTGGATAGATTCCAATCTCTGTCAAGGCGCGAGATAGGTTTGTTGTGGCATCTAGATGTGAAAATGTCGTTGCGGGAGCGGGATCAGTAAAATCATCAGCAGGAACGTAGATAGCTTGGACAGATGTAATAGATCCTTTTTTTGTCGAAGTAATTCTCTCTTCCAATTCTCCCAGTTCTGTTGCCAAGTTTGGCTGGTAGCCGACAGCAGAAGGCATCCTTCCCAGAAGAGCTGATACTTCTGAGCCTGCCTGAACGAATCGAAATATATTGTCAATAAAAAGAAGTATATCCTGTTTCATCTCATCCCTGAAATACTCAGCTACAGAGAGCGCAGCTAAACCTACCCTGAGTCGGGCTCCGGGAGGTTCAGTCATCTGGCCGTATATAAGAGCAGTTTTATCGATTACCCCTGATTTTTTCATTTCTAGCCAGAGGTCATTCCCCTCTCTTGTTCTCTCTCCAACTCCAGCAAAGACAGAGTAGCCTCCATGCTTGATAGCCACATTGTTTATTAATTCCATGATGATAACAGTCTTACCTACTCCCGCTCCTCCAAAAAGTCCGATTTTTCCGCCTTTAAGGAATGGCTGAATCAGGTCGATAACCTTAATCCCCGTTTCGAACATCTCGAGCTCGGTGCTCTGTTGACTAAGCGGCGGTGGGGGTCGGTGGATTGGATACTTTTCCTTGGTCTTAACAGGTCCCAAATAATCTACAGGTTCACCGATGACATTAATTACTCGTCCCAATGTTTCTGGCCCAACTGGTACTTGAATGGGGCCTTCAAGGTCCACAGCTTTCATCCCTCGAGCGAGGCCATCTGTGGGATGCATCGAAACACATCGAACTCTATCCTCACCAATATGCTGCTCCACTTCAACGATAATATCAATTGACACAGGGATATCAAACCCTTCGCCTGTAATTCGAATAGCATTGTATATTTCGGGAAGTTTCATATTCCTGAATTCTATATCCACAACAGGACCAACGACCTGCACTAGCTTTCCAATTCTTTCTTCCTTTTTTCCTTTTGGCATGTTTATCACCTCGTTTTTTATTTTTCTGCTAAAGCATCGACAGCTGTCATTATTTCTAGAAGCTCCTTGGTAATGGAAGCCTGGCGAATTTTGTTTAAGACAAGCGTTAGGTCTTCTATTAAATCTTTAGCATTCTTGGTAGCATTATCCATAGCCATCATCCGGGCTGCGTGTTCAGCTGCTGTAGATTCAAGAAAATAATGATAAACCTGATTTTCTACATAGAGGGGCAGCAGGTAATTTAAAATAGAGATAGTGTCTGGTTCCCAATCAGGAACCAGAAAATATTGATTTTTATCTTCTTCAGGAGGGACAAGAGGAAGGAGTTTAGAGATAGTCAAGCGCGGAGCAAGGATAGATTTGAACTCATTGTAAACAACATAGACAGCGTCCACTTTTTGAATTACAAACATTTTCATCAAGAACTGCGCAATCTCTCGGATATCCTCATATATGAGCTTATCGATATCATCAGAGTAAGAACTGTCAACCTTAAAGTCATGTTTCTTGAAGAAGGAAACAGCTTTTTTACCTACTAAAACTAAGTTTACAGTTGAAATGCGAGCTTTTTCCTCGAAGAAAGATAGAGCACTCTCTAATAGGTTGGAGTTGAAGGCGCCGCAAAGGCCTTTATCAGAAGCTATTACCAGCCCTTCCACTTTATTTTCTTTTCTTTCCTCAAGCAGAGGGTGAATGTGTCCTTCAGACCAATAAATTGTATCTGTTAATATGTCAGCGGAGCCGTGCATATAAGGTCGACTTTCGAGAAGAACTCTCTGCGATTTCTTAAACTTGGCCGTAGAAACAGTTTTCATAGCTTGAGTTATCTGCTGTGTATTTTTTACACTTTTTATTCTTCTTCTTAAGTCGAGTAAAGCTGGCATCTCAGTCTTTCTCTCCTTTAAATTTAAGGTTAAATTCCTCCAAAAAAGAACTAATGGTTTTATCTAAAGAATCATCAATTTCTTTCTTTTCAGCAATTCTTCTCAGCAGATCAGGGTGCTCTTTTTCTGCAAACTCAAAGAGTGTATTCTCGTATTCCTTAATCTGGCCAACCGCAGACTCATCCAAAAAACCTCTATTTCCTGCATAGATAATCAATATTTGTTTTTCAACAGGTAAAGGCTGGTATTGATCCTGCTTAAGGACCTCAGTTAGTCTTTCTCCTCTATCGAGCTGAGCCTGGCTTGCCCTGTCTAGTTCAGTACCGAATTGGGCAAAAGTTGCCAACTCTCTGTACTGAGCCAAATCAAGACGCATTTGTCCTGCCACCTGCTTCATGGCCTTAATCTGAGCATTCCCTCCCACTCGAGAGACTGATATTCCGACATTAATGGCTGGTCTTATACCTGCGTTGAAGAGCTCTGGCTCCAGGTAAATCTGGCCATCTGTGATGGAAATAACGTTAGTAGGAATATAGCCTGAGACATCACCTGCCTGGGTCTCGATAATCGGCAGGGCTGTTAATGAGCCACCACCGTGTTTGTCGTTGTATTTTGCTGCTCTCTCGAGAAGCCTTGAATGGAGGTAGAAGACATCTCCAGGATAGGCTTCTCTACCTGGAGGCCTTCGGAGGAGCAGAGCAATTTCTCTATAAGCGGCGGCGTGCTTGGATAGGTCATCGTAGATGAGAAGAGAATGCTTCCCTTTATCCCTGAAATATTCTCCGATAGCGCAACCGCTGTAAGGAGCGAGATATTGGAGAGGAGTAGGGTCGCTAGCTCCTGCTGCGACAATGATTGTGTAGTCCATAGCACCATTATCTTCCAGAGTTTTAATGATATAGGCGGTAGTGGAATTTTTCTGTCCAATGGCCACATAAATACAAATCACATCTGAATCTTTCTGATTGATAATAGTATCAATAACTATAGCTGTCTTTCCCGTCTGGCGGTCACCGATGATGAGCTCTCTCTGGCCCCTTCCTATCGGAATCATGGCATCAATAGCTTTGATACCTGTTTGCAAAGGCTCTTTTACAGGGAGACGGTCCACTACTCCTGGAGCTAAGCGTTCGATGGCCATGTATACATCAGTTTTAATGGGTCCTTTTCCATCTAAAGGCTGTCCGAGAGGATTAATCACCCGTCCGATCATAGCTGGACCCGCAGGGACTTGCATGATCCTGTGAGTTCTCTTGACTAAGTCTCCTTCTTTCACGAGGTGAGTCTCTCCGAGAAGTACTGCACCCACACTATCCTCTTCCAAATTAAGAGCAAGCCCAAATACGCCTTGAGGAAATTCAAGGAGTTCGTTGTACATCACACGATCCAAGCCATGAATCCGGGCAATTCCATCCCCGACTGAAATCACCGTTCCTATTTCATTAATGTCAACCTCAGTTTCATATCCTTCGATTTGGCGTTGAATAATTTTACTTATTTCGTCAGCTTTAATTTCCATTTCTCTTCCTAACTTTCGATAATTTTTTCTTTCATTTTTGATAAGGCGCCTTTAAGAGAAATATCGTAAATTATGTTTCCTTTTTTTATACTCAGGCCTCCAATCAATTCAGGGTCAATTTTATACTTCAGAACAACCTGCCTTTTTTCCAGAGACTCGAGCTTTTTTTCTAATTTCTTTTTCTGAAGTTCATCCAGGGGTACCGCCGAAGTAACTTCATACGTTTCAACACCTTTTTTCTCATTCCAGAGGAGTGGTAGCAAATCTAGAATTTCAGGCAATAAATCAATCCGCTTGTTTTCAGTGAGAACAATTATAAAGTTTGAAGCTTTTTTGCTTAATTTTTCTCTAGTCAGGATTTCCTTGATTATATCAATTTTCTTATTACTGGGCAAAAAGGGTTTGGATAGAATTTCTTTAAGCTGCTTATGGCTAAAAAGGAAAGATGTGAAATCAGACAACTCTTTCCTCAGAGTAGAAAACTCTTCTTCACGCTCTATTGTGTTAACGAGTCCCTGGGTGTATCTTTTTATCAGTATTTGATTTCTCATTGAATTCTGAAAGTTTTTGGATTGATTTATTTATCAAGTGTTCATGGTCTTGTTTTGTAATAGCTTTTTTGATTCTTTCTTCTGCCAGGTTAGTGGCCATTTCTGCTGTGAATTCTTTTAGCTCCCTACTCCCCCCCTCGATAAGCATTTCTATTTCCTTTTGAGTTTGCTGCTTTATCTTTTCGGCTTCTCTCTTAGCTTCGTTAATTATTCTCTCTCTTTCTCTGTGGCCTTCGATTTCAGCTTCTTTTTTTATCTTGGTAACTTTCTCTCCCAATCCTTCAAGACGAACTTCTACGGCTTTTAACTTTTTATCTGCTTCCCGTCTAGAATTTTCAGCTTCTTCTAGTGAGTTTTTAATATCTTGGGACCGTTTTTCGAGATAGTTACGGAGGGGCTTGTAAAGAAAATAAGCAATTCCTCCAAAAAGAATGATAAAATTTATACTTTTACCCAGAAAATCGATTAAATTTGAGGAGGCACTTCCTTCCTCTGAAGCCATGAATACAAAGAAAGGAAGTAAAAAAAGGATAAAAAAAACCTGTCTGCCCTTTTTCATCAGTGTAAAAACTTCTGCTCAATCCTTTCGGATAATAACTTAGCCTCTTTCTCTAACTCTTTCTTTAAATTCTTTATATGCTCTTTCAGCTGTTCTTCTGCTTCATCTACTTTTTTCTTGGATTCTTCCTCTATTTCCTCTAGCATTCTGACTTTCTCCTTAAAAGCTTTATTCTCGAATTCAGCTATCGTTAAATCCGATTTAGTTTTTGCAGATTGTAGGCTTTCTTCAATTTCATTGATTTTCTGCTCGTATGTTTGAAGTGCAATTTTGCAGGATTCTCTGTTCTCCCGAATTGTCGCCTCGCGTTTTGCCATTAATCCACGCACTCGATTAAAAAATAACTTGGATAGAACATAAACCAGTATCCAGATAATTATAAAAATTACTATCACAGAGCCATCAATGGAAAGCATTTTTCTATGCAGAAGATGATAAAGTGAGGCAAAAATTTATCATTTTTAACCTAAAAAAGCAAGACTACCTTGTTTTATTGTGCAAAGCGAGCAAGGCAGACAGTATAAACTGGATATACTGTTTGAAATGTAGAGATAAGATATTTCCGTTCTATTAAGCGAAGCTTTCATGTAATAAGATGAACCAGGAAAACGAGACAATCGGGACAATGTTTTCTAGTAAGGCAGGTACTTCTTAACTTCTCCAACTAAATAGAGGGATCCTGTGAAGAGGATGCAACCTTGTGGATTGGCCTGAAAGAGAGCCATCTCTAATGCTTTTTTTGTGTTAGGTTCCAGAATAATCTTATCTTTGAACTCGAGGGCCTTATCGCATATTTCCTCTGGTGTTGCAGCTCTGTAATAAGGAAATCTGGTTAGGATGATTCTTTCAGCCAGAGGAAACAAGATATTAGCTATTGTTTCAATTTTTTTATCTCTCATGAAAGCCGCAACAAGGATTAAGGGAGCCGTAATGAATTCCTGGATATAGCTCTTTAAAGCTCTGGCTCCTTCTTCGTTGTGAGCTCCGTCCAGAATCACACGAGGATTAGATGGGAGAATTTCCAAACGCCCCTCCCATCGAGTCCCTTCAATGCCCTTAATAATATTCTCTTTTTCCAACCTCTTCCAATTCTTACTGAGTCTCTCCGATGCCACGATAACAACTGCAGCATTTTCTCCTTGGTGTTTTCCCGGAAGAGAAGGTGAATATAGGTATTTTTCACTGTTTGATTCGTAGATAAAAGAATACCCACTTTGCGTTTTTTTGGGATTAAAGCAATCCTTTTTGTCGAAAACTCCATAAAATGGAGCTTCGAGCTCGCTTGCCTTCTCTTTTATTGTCTTGAAAGCCTCCCTTTTTGTAACCCCGCAGACAACGGGGATTCCGGGTTTAATGATCCCCGCTTTTTCAGAAGCGATTTCCACTAGAGTATCTCCAAGAAATTTTTGGTGTTCCTTTGAAATAGTAGTGATTATGGAAACAATCGGAATGACTACATTAGTGGCGTCAAATCTTCCTCCCATGCCCACTTCTAAAATTGCCACATTTACCTTTTTCTTTTTAAAGAGGTTGAATGCAAGACAGGTAAGCAATTCGAAATAAGTAGGAGAAGAAGAGAGCTTTTTTGAAGTTATTAGATCTTCAATAGTTTCCCGGAGCAGGGTGAGCTCTCTACAAAAGTCTTGTGATGATATTGGCCTTTCCCCAATCCTGATTCTTTCTTCCACTTTGATAAGATGAGGTGAGGTGAAAAGACCCACTCGGAGGTGGTGCAATGTTAAAATGTGAGAAAGCATAGCGCACACTGAGCCTTTCCCGTTTGTGCCTGCTACCAATAAAGATGGGTATTTTCGGTGAGGGTTATCGAGAGAAGAAAGGATGGTTCTAACGTTGTCTAATCCAAACTTAATTCCTAAGTTTTGTATTTTTTCAAGATAGCGCAGGCACTCCTTGTAATTCATTAGGGGCGATTAAGGAAAAGTCGCAGGGCGCGGATTAGATAGGCCCGCAAATCTTTTCTTCCTACAACCTCATCCACCATGCCGTGGCTGAGGAGGAATTCAGACCGTTGAAATCCCTTGGGTAGTTTTTCTTTTATTGTTTGTTCGATAACTCTAGGGCCAGCAAAGCCGATGAGGGCATTAGGTTCGGCAATGTTAATATCTCCGAGCATGGCGAAGCTGGCAGCTACTCCTCCGGTTGTAGGGTCAGTCAGAACAGAAATAAATGGTATTCCTGCTTCGTCTAACTTCGCTAAAGCAGCGCTCGTTTTCATGAGTTGCATCAGAGAGAGAGCTCCTTCTTGCATTCGGGCGCCTCCGGAGGCAGAGATTATGATCAGAGGTAGTTTCTCCTTAAGAGCTCTTTCCGCTGCTCTTGTAATTTTTTCTCCCACTACTGAGCCCATGCTTCCTCCCATAAAGGAGAAATCCATTACAGAAATAATTACTTTTATTCTCCCTATCATTCCTTCTGCATTAATTACTGCTTCAGGATAGGAAGTTCTTTCCTGATTTTCCTTCAACCTGTGGGAATACTTTTGTGTATCTTCGAATTGGAGAGAATCAACGGGAAAGACATTAGGATCGAGAAGTTTATACTGACCTTCGTCAAGGAGCATGTGCAGACGTTCAGGAGCTGAAAGCCTAAAATGAAAATTACAAACAGGACAGACTGACAGATTGTCAATGATATCCTGCTTATAGAGAATCCGACGGCAATTATTGCATCGAGTCCATAAGCTTGCCATTACTTTTTCCTTTAAGCTCTAATCTATTTGAAGTTTATTCTTGTCTTTTGTTTTGATATAAACTGTCGAGAAACGTGGGAGAGGCCGAAACTTAATTTTTACATTTTATCATTGACCATTTGTTGATTTGTCGATTTTGAGGCTTAGCTCTTCACTTTTTTCTTTTTTATCTTCATTCTCAAACTCGTTTTCTACACCTAAAAGTGAAGCAATCCCGGCATAGACTTTTCTCATTGCTTTTTTCTCTTCCAAAAGTTCCTGAAGGCGTTGCTTCGTTTTTCCAAGCTCTTTTTCCATTTCCTCCTCAATACTTCTTATCTGGTCTCGTGTTTCTTTTAAAGTTCTGTGGTATTTTTCTCTCTCCTCCTTCGATAATGCCATCTTTTTTTTCCTCGAATTCCTTCACTTTTTAGGCCCTTTGGACCGGGCTTTAATCCTCTGGGTAAGATTCTCTAGGACTGAATCAGGGTCAGGAAGTTCTTCTTTTATTTCATCTTCTTTATTCAGCAGATTCAGTACTGATTCTATTAGTTTATCCTTATCCACAGGCTTCTCGAAATAGGCAGAAGCTCCGAGATAATTTAGAGCTTCCTTTCTATACTGCGGACCTCGATACAAGCCGGTGACTATTATGATGGGCACTTTGCCTTTTGCTTCCTGTGAAATCTTTTTGGTGAGATCAAACCCGTGATACTTAGGCAACATTGCTTCAAGAATAATTAAATCTGGTTTTTCTGAAACAAATTTATCGTAGGCTGAAAGGCCATCGGTGGCTTTTACGATTTGAAATTTGTATGGTTCAAGGAGCTTCTCTAAGCAGTCCAGGTTTTGGCTTTCATAATCAACAAGCAGGATTTTTCTATCTGGCATGATAAATCATGAAGATTTTAATTTAAATTGTGTATGTTGTCAACTTGACAAAAACAATGGTAATACTTTTATATGAATTGATAAAAATATCGGTTATCACAAAAAACAAAATGATTCCAAAACATCGTTGATGGAGTATTTTCTTTATGCTATAGTGGCCAATGTGGATAATGTCAGAAGATTAGACTACACCTTGGTCATCCCTGTGTTTAACGAGGCAGAAAATCTCGTTGAACTCTATGATGAGTTGATTGCTTCATGCACGAAATTAAAAAAGTCTTTTGAGATTATCTTTGTCGATGATGGAAGCTGGGATAATTCTTTTGTAATCCTAAAAAAGATCCAGAAAAAAGATCCCAGGGTAAAAATTATAAAGTTTCGAAAAAATTTCGGCCAAACAGCAGCCCTCTCTGCAGGATTTGATTACTCTAAAGGTGATATCATCATAACTTTAGATGCTGATCTACAGAATGACCCTAATGACATTTCTCTCTTTATCGAAAAGATTGAGGCAGGTTTTGATATCGTCAGCGGTTGGAGGCAGAAAAGGAAGGATAAATTCTTAACGAGAAGGCTTCCATCTATCATTGCCAACTGGCTCATTTCTCGAATAACCCGTGTCAAGCTTCATGACTATGGCTGTACCTTGAAGGCATTTCGCAGAGAGATCATCAAAAACATTAGGTTATACGGAGAGATGCACCGATTTATCCCAGCGATAGCTAGTTACATGGGTGTTTCGATCACCGAAGTGAAGGTTAATCATCGACCGCGTCGCTATGGAAAATCAAAGTACAGTATATTTAGGTTTAACAAAGTAATCCTGGATCTATTGACTGTAAAATTTTTATTGAGCTATTCTACCCGCCCTTTACAAATCTTTGGCCTCTTTGGCCTTGCCTCAGGAACTGTCGGGCTTGTTTTAGGTCTTTATCTTTCCTATCAACGATTGATTGTTAAAGTTGGTATTGCCGGCCGACCTCTTCTATTTTTAGCTATTCTCCTTATGATAATTGGCATTCAGTTTATTACAATAGGGCTTTTAGCAGAAATTATGGCGCGGGCATACCATGAATCTGCGGAGAAAAGCATTTACTATATTAAAGAAGTTGTAGATTCTGATTCTGAGGAGCAACCGTAGTATTCCCAGATGAAGATTCTAATGCTTGCTCCAGAGCCCTTTTTCCAGCCCAGGGGGACTCCTTTAAGTGAGTACTTCAGGATAAGAGCTCTCTCTGACCTTGGCCATAAAGTTGATCTTGTAACCTATCACCTCGGAGAAGATGTCGAAATTGAAAACCTAAAAATTGTAAGAATACCAAACCTGTTTTCTATCAAGAAGATTAAAATTGGGCCTTCATTGGCTAAAATTCCCCTTGATTTTCTCCTTTTTCTCACGGCTTTCTTCCAGCTCCTAAAAAGAAAGTATGATTTGATATTCTCCCATGAAGAAGCTGCGTTTCTGGGAGTCTTTCTGGCCAAAATATGGAAATTACATCACGTATATGATATGCATTCCAGCCTGCCTCAGCAGCTGGAAAATTTTAATTTTACTCGCTCTTCAGTTATAAAAAGAACATTTCTCTGGATAGAAAAATTAATCCTCAAAAGATCTCAAGCTATTATCGTTGTCTGTCTTGATCTTTTGAATAAAGTGACCAGAGAAGGATTTGGGTCAAAGGCTACCAGGATAGAAAATTTTATTGATTTTAAGGGGGAGGATTATTCAGAGGAACAGCTACAAAAGAAACGCGCAATGTTTGCCACAGAAGGCGAAAAAATTGTCCTCTATACCGGGAATTTCGAGCCGTATCAGGGTATGCCTCTTCTCCTTGAAGCTGTGGCGAAGATAGACGAAAAGGTTGTGTTTCTTTTGGTGGGCGGAGAAAATAGTGAGATTGAGGTGATGAAAAAAAGAGCAGAAGCTCTTGGAATTGCTGATAAGGTAGTTTTTACTGGCAAGGTGCCTCCAGAAAAAGTTCCGTCATTCATTTTTTTAGCAGATGTACTTGTATCTTCCAGGCTTGCAGGGACAAACACTCCTCTCAAAATCTATTCCTACATGAAGTCTGGAAAGCCTCTGGTTGCAACAAATCTCTGGACTCATTCGCAAGTGTTAAGCGATAAAATTTCTGTTCTTGTCGAGCCCAATCCCCAGAGTTTGGCTGAGGGTATCATGTTTGCCCTTTCAAGTGAGGAAGCGAAGCGTCGAGCCGAGAGGTGTAAAGAATTGGCTGAAAGAGAATACACCTACCCCAGTTATCTGGGAAAAATCAGTCATGTCCTCAGAATGGCTTGCAAATCTTCCTGAATGGGGACGGTTCTATTTTTATTTTAATCCTATAATAATACCCTATAAAAATGAGAAATGCCTGAAATAAAGATAGGTAAAGATAAATTATATAAAAAATGAACTTCCTCCATTTATAATTGACTTCGTATTAAGGAGTATATAAGATATTTTTTCACAAATTGTGGTGATAAAAATAAGAGATGGCTTAAGAAGAAGGTGGTACATCTTTCGCTGTATTATCTTGTTTTAAAGTAGGAAGGGCTTAAGGCTTTATGTAAATGATTAAAATAAAACTTCATACAAAAATATTTATTGGGCTCATATTGGGAGTAGTAGTTGGCCTTGTTTTTGGTGAGAAGGCTCGTATAATTGAGCCCGTCGGGACTATCTTCCTCCGTCTTATTACTATGATTGTTGTTCCCTTAGTTCTCGTCTCTCTTATGCTGGGAACAGCAAGCTTGGGAGATATAAGAAAGCTCGGTCGCATCGGAATCAAGACTATCATTTATTTTACTATCACCACAATGATTGCAATCTCCATAGGTCTTATTCTAGCCAACATAGTCAAGCCGGGTTATGGTCTTAACGAGCAGGTTAAAGAGGAGCTGTACAAGAATTATGAATCCAAGGCTCAAGTGGGACTGCAGAGGATGGAAGAAAAACCCTCTGCTATAGAGGTCATTGTTAATATTGTTCCAACAAACCCTGTGAAATCCCTCGTAGAAGGAAATATGCTTCAAGTCATTTTCCTGGCCCTGCTCTTTGGCATTATTCTTACACTCATAAAGAAGGAAAAATCAGAGAATCTCATAAAGTTTCTTGATAGCTTAAATGATGCTATCATTCAAGTGGTTCACGTTGCCATGAGACTCGCTCCCTATGGAGTTTTCGCTTTGATAGCTGCTGTCATAGGTCAATACGGCGTCCATATCCTGGTTACACTTCTCAAATACTCTTTGGTGGTAGTGGGTGGACTTGTGCTCTATACATTCACCATCAACAGTCTTGCTGTAGGAATCCTCGGACGCACTAATCCTCTTCGCTATTACAGGGGCGTAAAGGAAGCGATGATTATAGCCTTCAGCACCTCAAGTTCAAACGCCGCCCTTCCAGTAAGTCTGGAATGTGTTGAACATATCGGCGTTCCAAGGGAATACTCAAGCTTTGTTATTCCGCTCGGAGCAACTATCAACATGGATGGCACAGCCCTCTACCAGGGAGTAGCAGCTGTGTTCATTGCTCAGATATACGGGATCCCTTTAGGGTTTACTGATCAGATAACGATTGTTTTAATGGCAACCCTTGCTTCTGTTGGAGCAGCTGGAGTTCCTGCAGCAGGTATAATCACTCTGGCTATGGTCTTGAAACAGATAGGTATTCCTTTAGAAGGAATTGCACTTATTCTAGGGGTTGACAGATTCCTTGATATGTGCCGAACTACTACTAACATTGTAGGTGACATGTCCTGCTCAGTTGTAATCAGAGAATCAGAGATGAAAAAGAAATGAAATCTCAAAAAGGGATTTCCCCTATACAATCAATTCTTTTTGAGTGCTTCCTCTAAATTCTGTATTCATTAGTTAGCAGTATAAATATATATAACAATCAGCTTAGATATTTAATTTCTGGGACAAGGCTTTATTATGAAATAATGTTCCCAAGAATGAACAGAATTCCGTGCTCCATAAGTGGCTAAGCCGGGCCATTTTACATGCAAATATAAATTTGATATAAGAATTAAACAATGGATATCTTTAAAAAAAGAGGTTCTATTTTCTTCCTGTTATTGTTGTTCCTTAATCTCGGGGCTACTGGAACAAACCGAATACTTGAGGGGCAAACTGCAAAACCAGCATTTAACCATCTTGGGGATCTTGTTTATGTTTATAAAAATGCTGAGAAAAAAATTAGTTTAGAGACTTTAAAGCCTCAGACAGAAGAGCCCTCTGAAAAGACTGTTTTTTTGGAAGAGAGCGCCTTTTCTCCAGTGATTAAGCGAGACAGGAGTGGGAAGTTGTGGATAGTCTGGGAAGAGTGGGAATATAATCAAAGTATACTTTTATTAGGTCAGCTTAAAGAAGATGTAGTAATTTCTTCAAGAAAAATTACTGAAGAGGAAGGATTCAATTTTTCTCCTGATTTAAGCTTTGATGTAAACGACAACCCTTGGATAGTCTGGATTAATTATAAAGCTGCTCAATACAGAATTTTTGTTCATGAAGTTATTTCGGAAAAGACCTGGGTAATGGATACTGAAATATTTTCATCTGCTTGTTCTCCCAGAGTCATTGTTGATCTCAACAATAATGTCTGGATTTTCTGGAGTGGAAAAGGCGGAGGCGAAGAAGAAATATTCTGCAGAGCCTTTGATTACTTCAGTTGGTCTCCACTGTACAAGATTAATCAAAGCAATAAATATCCTCATGTGAATCCCTCTGTAGCCGTTGACCAGAAGGGATTTATCTGGCTTGTTTGGTCTGGATATGATGGTCAGGATTATGAAATATACTTTTCATATTGGAATCAAGAGAAATGGTCTGAAGAAATAAAGATTACTGATAACAGTCAAAAAAATGATGTATTTCCTTCTGTATCTGTTATCTCAAATAGCATACCGATTGTATCATGGGCTCAGTCCTTTGGTGGCCAATGTCATATTAAAATTAAGTTTTTGGAGAATAATACCTGGAGTAAAGAGATAGATGTTTTTCCCGGTGAAGCGCACATCAACTTCCCGATAATGATTGTTGAAGGAGAAAAAATCGGCATAATCTGGCAATCTGAGTATGAAGTAAAATCTGAGGTATTCTATTTCAATCAACTACGAGAGAAAGAGTCCTTTGGTTTTGTTACTGCTGATACTCAGATCATCATTAATCCTGACTTGGATGAATCAAGATATATTGGTTACGGAGATAGTATTACATACGGCTATATTAACAAGAATCCCACACCTGAGAAAGGTTATGTACCTCGCTTGAAAGCTATTTTGATAAAGATGTTTGGAGAGGCGGAAGTAGTAAATGAGGGAAATCCAGGGGAAATAACTCAAGGTGGATTAGGCAGAATTGAGAGCCTGATTCAAAATCTTAATTCCCGTTATCTTTTGTTAATGGAAGGAACAAATGACGTATTTTTTATGGAAATCTCAATGGATACAGCTGCTTTTAACCTGAAAGAAATGGTAAAAAAGTGTATGGAGTTTGGTGTCTTTCCTGCCATATCTACAATTCCTCCACGGCCAGATTGGATGTGGGATCGTGAGTTTTACAGGTACAGAATATTCTATCTAAACAACAAAATACAGGAGCTGGCTCAGGATTATCTTATTCCTTTAGTAAATATGTTTGATGCTTTTTACTTTTATCCGGAGGATAAAGGCGGGTGGCGGTCCCTTTTTTCTGATAATGTTCATCCTGATGAAAAAGGATACCAACTGATGGCAGAAGAGTGGTTTGATGTAATACAAAACTTTCCCTTTCCTCCAACTATTTTCCAGGTAAAGAGAATAAGCAATGAAATCCTTTTTTATCGAGAAGTGTTTAATCACATTACATGGCAAGATAATCCTAAGATCCAGGATAAGAGCACAGTTTATGGTTATAAAATTTACAGGAAAAAAGTTTCTCTAGAAAATAGTCAATTCGAGCTTATTACGACTGTATATAACGACCTTAGCTTTTTTGACAAGAATATAGTTCCGTCAGAAAAGTATGTTTATGTTATCTCCACTCTTAGAAAAGATAATGTAGAAGGACCATGTTCTGGGGAGAGAAAAGACCATTAAGGTATGTCCATGTTAAGGAATCTCGATAAACCTTTATTCTTGGCTGTCATTTTAATATTCATTTCAAATGGATTGATTGCACATTCCAATCTAGAATCTTCTTCTGTGATGTTCAAAGAAGAGTGGTGTCAAAAGGAACAGAGCGAAACGCAGGAAGATGCTTTATACGTAAAGAAAGAAAGTGAATTAATGAAGAATACAATCATTTGTATATACACAGGGTATTACGACATTAGAGATGATAGGTTTAAAAGTATTTATACCGGACGGGGGCATGTATGGAGTCTTGGGGTTTCTCGAAGAGTGTTCACTCTGAGCCAGCATCAGATTTTCATATTCTTGGATTTTAGGTTTTTTTCCAAGAAGGGGAAATCAACCTTTTTTAAGGAAGATACAAAATTCTTACACAGGCCAATCTCATTGGGAGGAGCATATCTCTTTGTTACTGAGATAATAATTCCCTTCGCAGAGTTAGGAGTTGATTATCACTTTTACAGGGAAGAGAGTACTCTCCATACCACATCCGGTTCTGCGTTGGGATTTCACGGACAATGCGGGATGTTTATTCCTCTACCTGGAATAGAGTCATTACAATTAAAATTATATATGAGATACTCCAGAGCAGAAACGACTAAAAATGAGCTGAAGGCTGAACTGGGCGGATTTGAATACGGAATAGGATTGGCTTTCGGTTTTAATATTTAAATCCTTTTACGGCTTGGCAGACATATTCGATCTGCTCTTCTGTCAATATCTTCCTTGATAGCAAGATATTGCTTGGATAAATTTACAAACGGAATCATCTTAATTCTTACCAATAGAACTGCTTGTGTTGTCTGTAGTATTGAATTGTCTTTTTTATTCCATTTTCCAAGCTTGTTTTAGGCTCCCAACCCACAAATTTTCTTATTTTGCTGATATCTGAATAGAAATCACCTGGTTCTTGGGCGGCACGTTCTGGCGAAAAGGGTGAATATTCCCACTGACCTCTCTGTGCTACCTTAATAATCGTTTTCGCCAACTCAAGAAAACTGGAAGGCTTATCATGTACTACGTTAAAAATTTCCCCATAGCCTCTTCACTCAGGGCGCACATCAATATTGCATCTGCAGTGTCATCGATGTGGAGAAAATCTCTCAAAATCGATCCATCTCCAAAGACTTTGATTGTTTCATTATCAATAGCTAGACGTATGAACCAGTTTGCTACTCTGAAGCGGTTGTGTTTCATCTGAGCTCTTTCCCCGTATATATTAGTCAATCTGAGAGTTATCGAACGAATACCGTAATTATCATTATAAATTTTAAATAATTTTTGAGCTGTTAGGTTTGAAAGTTCGTAGATGCCTCTTGGGTTTATTGGTGCATTGCTCGAATCAGAACTTCCATCATCGATTACTATTATTTCATAATCACTCGTGGTTTTCCTTAATGTCACATCTGCAAGAGCAACCATGCTGGCGATTGTACCTGCATCATTGTAACACGGAAAAAAGGCTGAAATGCTGCATTGTGTTTTCATCTAAATACTTTTTTGTTTTTTAATTAAGCTTATTGTTAATTAACTTCATATTGAAATAGACTTTTTTACTCTTTCCCACTGAAATCACCTTTTCATTTTTAAATGAAAATGAAAAAATTTTTGAGTCTTTGTTGTGATTTTCGTGCTTTCTTCAAATGCTGAAGCTGAATTTTTTAATAAATACAGGAATTATTGCTTAGGGAAATAATATAGGCTATACTTCCTGGAGATATGTCTAAAAAAGACTAAAGTGAGTTTATGTCAGAATGGAGATAAAAAAAGTTTTCATTTTTTTCTTCTCTCTCATTTTTTTTGCTACGTGCACTCAGAATGAGGAAGCAAAAGTAGAGAATATAGGAGAAGAGCGCCTCAAGCCTCAATTTCCTTTTAAGGGGAGAATCGTTTTTCAATCTAATTTTGACGGAGACAGCGAGATATACCTGATGACAAAGAGAGGGATAAAGAAGTTGACCGATAATACCTGGAATGATGAATATCCAGTTTGGTCTCCGGACGGGAAGAAGATAGCTTTTTCTGCTAACCCTGATGGGAATTATGATATTTTCATCATGAACGCTGACGGTACAGGAATCACTCCTGTAGTTACTTCTCCTACAGATGAAAAGAATCCTGCTTGGTTTCCTGATGGAAAGAGCATTGCCTATACGAGAGGAAAAAAAGGACTTCTCAGGAAGGCAAGAGTTCTTTACAGAGTTAATCTGGAGACAGAGAAAACAGAAAAAATTCTGCCTCAGTTCTCAAGAGCCAATGTCGTTCCTCACATCTCGCCCGTTGCTTCTCTTATGACTTTTACAGGAAAAAGAACGATGGGGTGGGATGTTGCGGTTTGTAACATGGAAACGACAGATGTGAAATTCTTGGACGAGGGCGGAAAAAGCTGCCGAGCTCGATTCTCGAAGAATGGCCAAAGACTGGTCTATGTTTCATCAAAAGCAGATGGAAAAGGTGATATATGGCTGATGAGGCCTGATGGAAGCGGAAAAACAAGATTAACGAAGATGGATGACACCTACGAATATTTTCCCTCATGGTCTCCTGATGGAAAGTATATTGTCTTTAACTCCTCTCAACATGTTGAACACGATTCTGACTGGAAGCTGTATATATTAAAGCTTAAAACGCAGGAGGTATTTTATCTTTTTGACAGTCCAGGAAATGATATTTTTCCTGACTGGTATTAATCAAAAGAATCAGAGCTAATCCATCGACCTCGCGACTTTGATTCTTCAAGAATTGAGGTTATCCCAAATCCTTCAGCTTTATTGAATTTTGTTTTTGACTGTGGTATTGGATTAGCAAATGCTTTCTGAAAAAAGAATAGTATTCTCTGCCATTATTTTGATTTTTCTTTTTTTTCTAGGTTTTTCTCTTTTTATCAACTATCCAGCTCTCCAGGAGCATCCTATTTTTGCTGATGAAGCGATTTATTATACTATGAGCAAGAGTCTGGCTCATGACGGGGACTTAATCTATACTAAAAAGGATTTAATCCGTTATTACCGGGTATTTCCGACAGGCCCTGCCGGGATTTTTTTGAAAAAAGGCAAAGAAAATAAAATTTTCTTTGCCAAATCTTTTGCCTATTCTCTATTTGCCGCTCCCTTTGTTAGAATCTTCGATTACAACGGATTTTTTATTTTTCACTCTCTTCTTCTCCTCCTCATGCTTCTCATGGGGTATGCCTATTTTTCCCTTTTCAACAAACCCATTCTCTCCCTCTTTTCTATTCTGACCTTTCTCTTTGCTTCTGTAGCTATTGTCTATTTTATATGGATTGGTCCAGATTTTTTTAACATGTTCCTTGTTTTTACGGTTCTCTTCCTCTGGCTTTACAAGCATAAACAGCACGAAAAATATGGCCGGGAAGAGAGTAGAAATACCTTACAAGCCTTTCTTCAATCCGATTGGTCAGATTACTGCGCCTGCTTTTTAATCGGAGTGGCTGTCTTCTCTAAGCCTCCCAATATTATTCTCGCAGGTCCATTAGTTTTACATACTTTAGTCAAGAAAAAATACCTTAAATCTCTTCTTATGATTCTTGTTATTCTTATCGCCTCAGCTATATTCTGGGGAACTAATCTTGTGGCTACCGGTGACTGGAATTACCAGGGAGGAGAACGTAAAACTTTCTATGAGAATTATCCCTTTGAAAAAGAATCTATGACTTTCGATTCCACTGGATGGAAGATGTCCTCTGATAAATACTTCGGCGAACACATACTGCCACCTAAATTTATTTTCTATAATCTTTTCTATTATTTTTGGGGCAGGTTCACAGGTATCACCTGGTACTTTTTTCCGGCTTTTCTCTCTTTGATTCTTTTCTTTTTTAGAAGAAGAAAAGTCTACCAATGGTTTATCTTGGGTGCACTGGCTTTGGAAATTCTCATCTACATCACTCTCATGCCAGACAATTATAACGGCGGCGGCGGAGCCTTGGTTAACAGGTACTTCTTAAATATCTACCCTCTCTTTTTCTTCCTTCCAAGCCTGAAAAAGGGCTTTAATGAGATTGCCCTAAGCTGGATCGTGGCTTCCCTTTTTATATCACAGATTCTTATTAATCCTTATCTTAGTTCCCGTTTTCCTGCCATCCATGCAAAGAAATTTCCCTTTAAAATACTTCCAGTGGAGTTAACCCTGATCAATAATATTCCCACCAACACCGATGCTCATGCCTTCAGACAGGAGGTAGGAAATCCCCCCAATCACGGGTGGCTTCATTTTTTAGATGACAATTTTAATCCTAGAGCAGAACCGAGGGGCTTCTGGACTAAAGGTCATCATTCTGCTGAAATGATTCTTAAAACCTATTATCCTGTAAAAGAACTTAATTTCCATCTCTTGAATAATCCCCGGATGAGGAACGAGGTTACAGTAAAGGTTGGAGGAAGCAAGAAAAAAATCGTGCTCAACAGGAATCAGCGAGGAACTCTGTCCTTTTCTCCCGGAAAGGGATTCCAGATGCAATCTGTGTACCTTCATAGGATTACAATTAAAGCCTCAAAAGGTTCTATTCCATTCTTTGAGATTGAAGAGAGTGAAGAGAGGAGATTCCTCGGCGTCTTTTTTGAACTGGAGATTATTCCAGAGAAGTAATGTGAAAAGTTCCGAATTGTAAGCATATTTTTTCCGTGATGAGAGCCTGGTTCGTAATTTTGACAGAATAATTTTTTTGTGTTATAAGTCGTGTGCAAGGAATCAGGTTAAAGCGATAGAGGATCGAGGAACTTAACACATCAACAGGTTATATTTCTATTCAAAATCTATGATTCATCCACGATTACAAGCAGTCGAAATAAATTTTTATGGTTTACCTCCATGGATAGAAGTAGGATAGGGATTAAAAAGATTTTTCAACAGTGCCTGAGAAGATTTTTCTTAGGATCCTGTCTTTTATTTCTTTCTCTTATTTCCTACAGTTCTATTCATTTTACAAACGTTAATGAAGAATACGGAGTCGCTGGCTGGTTAGATGGAGGACACGGGGCTTGCTGGATAGATGTTAACGGTGACGGGAGATTAGATTTATACGTTAAGAACGTGGCTGGTAATGTTTATGATATTCCTGATCATTTGTTCATAAATTACGGGGATTATTTTGTAGATGAAGCAAAAGAGAGGGGAGTTGATGATGCGTATGGATGGGGAACACACGGCGCAGTTTTTGCAGATCTAGACAATGACAGTGATTTTGATCTTTTTTCTACAACAACCTTTAGCAGTACTCCAGCTCGTAATCATATTTACCAGAATGATGGAAACGGCTACTTCACAGATATATCAAGCGGCATATCTCCTCCACAGAGTGAAGATGTTTCAACTAGAGGTGTAGCTGCTGCAGACTTTGACGGTGATGGAGACATAGATCTCTATTTTTCCAATGCCTTACCTAATCCCCAGCTTGAGAGTACCCAACCTTTACCTCAAAGACATTTGAAAAATTTTTACCTGAATAATGGAGATGGAACATTCTCCACCCAGCATCGAGGGATATCTTGGGATGGTTTTGTACAGGGAGTAGTTGCCATTGACGTCGATGGAGACGGAGATATTGATATTGCTGAAGCCAAGTGGGCTCCTCCTTCAACCATTTATAGGAATGATGGAAATGGAAATTTTAGTGATACACATGGCAGTCTGGGATTGCCATTAACTACCGGAGTCCGAGATAACGGAATGACTTTCGCAGACGTAGATAATGATGGTGACTTGGATTTGGCTGTAGCTGGAGGAGGAATGGTAAAGCTTTATGAAAACAAAGGAGGCTTTTTTGATGCCTACCAGAATATAACAATCGATAGGTCCTATACAGAAGGATATCATGTCTGTTTTGGTGACTTTGATCATGACGGGGATCTGGATATGTATATCTCCGGGGATAATGTCTTTGAAAATGATGGAAGCGGTCACTTTTCAAAGGTCTCCATCGATAGCTCGGGTCTTGCAGATTCTCTTTCCACTGTAAGTCCCCGAGGTTGTGCTTTGGGAGATTTTGACAACGACGGCGATTTAGATATTTATGTTACTAGTAAATACGGGAATAATCTTCTTTTTCGCAACGATTGTGATGATTCAAACTGGATACAGGTAGAAGTGAGCGATAGCACTGAAGGAGTTGGCAGTATCGGAACGAAATTGGATTTATACCTAGCTGGGCATGTCGATGAGCCTCAGTATCTGAAAGGTCATAGGGAAATCTGTGGAGAGTATGGATATCTCGGACAGGATATGCCTACGGTTCATTTTGGAGCTCCTGCTGGCAATCAGTATGATTTAAAAGTAACCTTCTTTAATGGAGAAGTAAAAGTAATCAAAAATGTAAGTGTTGGGCAGAAGATGCTCGTGAACTTTTCGTTTTTGTATGCTCCCCTAAATTTTAAAGCAGAGAGAGAGGAGAACAAAGCCTCTTTACACCGCGAATACGGAGTTTTTTTCAATTGGGATGCAAATCCTGAGAATGAGATTGTAGAAAAATACAGAATTTATGAGGTAAAAGAAGAAGGCTGGATTCTCATAGCTGAAGTAAGCCCCGACACATTCAGCTATCTTCTCAGGAATGTAGAAAAGGAAAAACATATCCGGTATGCTTTAGTAGCAGTTGATGATAAAGGGAGAGAAGGAGACGCAGCATACGCAGATGTAGATTAAGGATTTTCTCTCGCAGCGCTTCTGATATTTTTTCCTCTTGAAGTAAGTCATAACACGACTCATTCCTCCGAAGTTTAATAATTATACTCCATGGAGATAAACATGGAGACGATTCGATTTCTGGTTTCGCAGTATCGAAAAAATTGAAATAAAAATCGGAAGAGGGAGGGATGATTGACATCTCTTTTTTGCTTTGGTATAAGCGAGGTGGCTCTGGGAAATCCTGATTATTTAAGACAGATTAACTCTGGAAAAGATAAAAAAATAACAACCCAGGAAAGGAAAACATGAAAAAAATAATCATACCCGCAGTAATTGCGGATTCACAAGAAAAGTTGGATGAAATTTTTTCAAAGATAATGGATTCCGCTCATCTCCTCCAGCTTGATGTGATGGATGGCAAGTTTGTTCCGAATAAGTCCCTGGATTTTAATTTCCGACTTCCAGAGAAAAAGTATCAGTTTGAGGCCCATTTGATGGTTGAAAATCCTGAAGAGTGGATTGAGAGAAACTGGCAGAAAGTCGATACCTTAATAGCTCATTTTGAATCAGTAAAGAGTCCTCAAGAGGTTATAAACTCAGTAAAAAACAAGAGAAAAAAGATGGCTTTTGCTCTAAATCCTGAGACAGATACTGATCAGATAAAGGATTATGTGTATGACCTTGACCAGGTGCTCATCATGACAGTCCATCCAGGCTTTTACGGAAGTCCGTTTTTACCCGAGACTCTGGAAAAAGTAGCAAGGCTGAGAAAATTAAAGCCAGATTTGGATATTGAAGTTGACGGAGGAATTAAGCCTGATACAATTGGCCAGGCTGATAAGGCTGGAGCGAATATGTTTGTTTCAGGCTCATACCTTATTCGCTCAGATAGTGTTCAAGAGAGGATAGACGTCCTGAAGAGCAAAATAGCAGCAGATTGAACACTATCAGTTCTCCAGGGTAGGACCAAATAAAATTTTATAAAGAATATGAAGGAATAAATCAGAATGAAAGAGCTTATTAACCTTGGTGTTGATCTTGGTGGTACCAAGGTAACCACTGCCCTTGCTCAGAGTAGGTTAAGAAAGAATGAGTGAATTGAGAATTAAATATGATTTTTATGTATTTTCCGGGAATTTGAGATACAGACAGCTGGTCTTATATAAGAGGAAGGAAAAGTATGAATCCTTTAAATGTTTTGCAACTACATGGCCAGTCAGTATGGCTTGACTACATCCGCCGCAGTTTAATCACCGGAGGAGAACTTGAGCGTTTAGTAGAAGAAGATGGATTGCGTGGTGTTACCAGCAATCCCACAATTTTCCAGAAGGCAATAGCCGGAAGCTCTGATTATGATGACACCTTAAGAAACCTCATCGACAGAAATCCTCATATGGAAGTTCGAGCTCTCTATGAGAGGCTGGCTGTGGAAGACATTCAATTGGCAGCTGATATCTTGCGAAAAGTCTATGAAGAAACTGATGGGGCTGATGGTTTTGTTTCTATGGAATTATCTCCAAACCTTGCATACGACAGCCAAGGAAGTGTCGAAGAGGCTCGCCGTTTATGGAATGAAGTAAACCGAGCTAACATGATGGTAAAAGTTCCTGCTACTTCAGAAGGGATACCAGTCATAGAAACCCTTATTTCTGAAGGAATGAACGTTGATGTAACTCTCACGTTCTCTTTGTCTCATTATAATGCAGTCGCGCATGCTTACCTTAGAGGATTGGAGAAATGTGAAGATCCTCATAGAGTGGCTTCTGTTGCTTCTATTTTTGTCAGCAGGGTAGACACGGCTGTGGATAAAGCTCTGGAGGCTGTCAATACTCCTGAAGCACTCAGTCTGAGAGGAAAGATTGCAATAGCTAATGCAAAATTAGCTTATGAGCGGTTTAAGAAAATATTCAGCGGTGAGAGCTGGATACAACTTGAGAGGAAAGGAGCGAGAGTGCAGCGTCTCCTATGGGCAAGTACTGGCACAAAAAATCCTGTCTATTCTGATGTTCTCTATGTTGAGGAGCTAATCGGGCCGGATACGATTAACACCATGCCTCCCGAAACTCTGAATGCATTCCGTGACCATGGCAAAGCAATGCCCACGCTTCAAAGTAGATTGGGACAGGCTAAAGAATTGCTTAGTCGATTAACTTCATTGATGATCGATCTTGACAAGATTACAGAAAAACTCCAAGCTGATGGCGTTAATTCTTTCGCTGAATCATATAACTTGCTCCTGGATACTTTAAAAGAGAAACGTCATACGTTATTACATGGTGAGAGAGAGTTCCAGACTTTTGAACTTGGAAAGTATAAAAGCCATGTTGAAAATAGGTTAAAAGTATGGAAGAAACAGAATATTTCCCGGAGGCTTTGGGCTAAAGATTATACTCTATGGTTTCCTGAGTTCAAGCCTGAAATCACAGACCGTCTGGGTTGGTTGACACTTCCCGAGCTAATGCACGAGAAACTGACGGATTTTATCTCATTCGCCGAGCAAGTGAGGGCTGAAAAGGTGTCCCGTGTTGTCCTTCTTGGAATGGGAGGTTCGAGCCTGGCACCTGAAGTATATCAAAAGACCTTTGGTAATACAAAAGATTATCCAGAGCTTGTTGTTCTTGACAGCACTCATCCAATAGCAGTGCGTTCTATCGAGGATACCTTAGATTTGCCTCATACTCTTTTTCTCGTTTCCAGTAAATCAGGCACCACATTGGAAACCATATCACTCTTTCGGTATTTCTGGAATAAGGTGAGCCTTGTGAATGAAGCACCCGGAAACCATTTTGTTGCTATTACCGATCCAGATACGCCTCTTATGAGGCTAGCTAAGGAGAGGAGCTTCAGGAAGGTCTTTCAAGCTTCTCCTGATGTAGGGGGTCGATATTCTGCTTTTACTGATTTTGGCCTTGTCCCTGCCGCCCTCATTGGGATGGATATCCATAGGCTCCTTGACAGGGCGTGGATTGCATCTGAGAATTGTGCTTTCTGTGTTTCAGAAGAAAATTCCTCTGGCTTGATCCTCGGCGCATCATTGGGGGAACTCGCCAGAAGTCGAGATAAACTCACCTTCTTAACCTCTTCCTCTCTGGAAAGGTTTCCTGATTGGCTGGAGCAGATTATTGCTGAAAGTACTGGAAAGGATGGCAAAGGTATATTACCTGTTTCAAATGAACCTTGGATTTCGCCTGATGATTATAGTAAAGATCGGTTCTTTGTCTCTTTTTTCCTCGAAGAAGATGAGAGTAAAGAGCTCAAAGAACGAATGACAGCACTAGAGAAGAAAGGACATCCTGTTGTTCGTATTAACCTTAGGGAGAAATACGATTTAGGCAGGGAGATTTTCTCTTGGAAGGTTGCAGTAGCTTCGGCAGGATCAATACTCGGAATCCATCCCTTTAATCAGCCAGATGTGCAACTCGCCAAAGACCTTGCCAAGAGGGCAATGGAGGAAAGGGACGTGGAAGACCAGCGAATCGACCGGAGAGAGGAGCGATCATTAGATGAGCCTGAGGGTATAGCAAGAGCTTTGGAGGAATGGCTCGGCATGGGAAAACTTGGGGATTACGTGGCTATTCAAGCCTATCTTGCTCCATTGATGGAGGCTACAGAAGCTCTTCAAAACCTAAGGCTTGAGCTTTTAAAGCACACACACCTGGCAACAACACTGGGCTATGGTCCGCGCTTTCTGCATTCTACAGGGCAGCTTCACAAAGGAGGTGCTAACAATGGCCTTTTCCTCCAGCTTGTTGATGAGCCGAAAATAGATTTAGCCATTCCTGAAACTGACTATTCTTTTCGAACGTTGATAAATGCTCAAGCACTTGGTGATTACCAGGCTCTGGAACAGCGAGGACGAAGAGTATTGCGTATAAATCTTAAAACTGATGTATTGGACGGATTAAATCAACTTACAAATTTAATCCATCAATGATCTTGAGAAAGGATAATCTGTTTTATTGCAGAAGAAGTTCTTGGGCAAAATTTTGCTAAGGGATATTTGCCGAGGAGGATTATAAGATGGAATTAGCTATGACAGGACTCGGGCGTATGGGAGTGTGGTTCGCTCCTAGCTGTACTCAGAAAAAAATTCGGCGGTCATGACATCAAGCCAGAGGAAAAATCATGATATACTATAATAAAAAATGAAGAGTGAGGTGTGTATTAACGAATTAAACAGTAAGATCTATTAACTTTCCAAGCAAAGAACCTTCAAAGATAATATATTAAAATCAATGGGCAGGGGAAGAATAAGGGCAATGGGACAGCATTTCTTGAGAGATACCTCTGTTTTAAAAAGTATTATCCGGTACATCTCCCCGCAAAAACATGACTTAATCATAGAGATTGGTGCCGGTAAAGGAGCCTTGACGTTTCTCCTTGCTGAAAGAGCCGGGAGAGTCGTAGCAATCGAGAAGGATAAAGATTTCATTCCTCTGCTAAAGAGAAAGAAGCTAACTAATCTAGAGATCTTAGAAGAGGATGTTCTGAAAATATCTTTTAAAGAGCTTATAAAGAAAGAGGGAAATTTCAAGGGAGGAGTGAAGGTGGTGGGGAATTTACCTTATTCGATTTCTTCACCTGTATTGTTTAAGGTGTTTGGAGAAAAAGAACAGTTTTTCCGGTGTATTTTCCTTCTCCAGAAAGAGCTTGCCGAAAGAGTTTGTGCCATACCTGGAGGAAAACAGTATTCACCGCTTTCCATTATTTTTCAAATATATTTTTCGACCAAGCTGTGCTTTATTGTTAATTCTAGATCCTTTTCTCCTCCTCCTAAAGTAGAATCAGCTTTAATCTCTCTTGAGAAAAGAACAAACCCTCTCTTTTCTATCAAGGAGGAAGAGTTATTTCGAAATTTTATCAGAGGATCGTTTCGACATAGAAGAAAAACTCTTTTAAATAACTTAACTATGCTCAACTTTTCTCCTTCTGTGTTAAAGAATGCTTTCCAGGAGTTAAGATTGAACACTCTGGTTCGTCCTGAACAGTTGCCCATTTCCCAGTTTGTTGAATTTTTCAATTTTTTATTAGAAAATTCAGATATCAATTCATGGACTCTCTGAGAGATAGTATTATTCTTCGTCGCTAAAGATGATATGCTTGGGAATCCCTCGAAAAAAAAGAATAAGCAGCTTACCTTGGTAAAGCCGTTTTAAAAAGACTTATTCTTGTTGCAGAAAGTGGCATGTGTATGTCTGTCGTGTGTCCGTTCAGAAATTAGCGTAAATATGCTATAATTTTTTAAATGAAAAGAAGAAAAAAAAGGGAAATTACCCGCTTTTCTCTAAAATCAAAGAGAAAAAAAAGAGTAATTACTTATGAAATAATCGGAATATTACTTTTTTTCTTTGCTGTTTTTACCTTCCTCAGCTTAATTAGTTACAATTCCAGTGATCCGTCTTGGGCCAGTGTGACGTCCCCCAATCAGAAAATTCATAACTACTGTGGAAGGATTGGATCATTTTTCTCTGAAGCCCTGCTCCAATTTTTAGGATTAGCTTCCTTTTTCATCCCCTTTGCTTTCTTATACCTGGGTATGTATTTTGTTTTTTCTAAAGAAAGGAGACGTTATTCAATAAAAATTGGAGGATTCGTTTTCCTGGTATTAATCCTAAGTTCCCTTCTTTTTATACTTTTTAAAGATTTTTCCTGGAGAGGAATTGGCGCTGGTGGTTTGATTGGAGAGGTGTCTTCAGTACTTTTGATTCGTTACTTTAACCATACTGGCTCTTTAATTTTTCTGATAGCTCTATTTATTTTATTCTTTTTCTTGTCTACTGGGATATCCTTCGGAAAAACTACGAGCCTTGCTTTCAAATTCTTCAGTTTTATCTTTAAAGGACTCAGGATCAGAGTTGTTCGTTACCAGAAATCAAAGTCTAAGGAGAAGATGAGGAAGAGAGTTATTGAAAAATATTCTGCTCTTGATGAGAAGCAAGAAAGGCGAAAGTATGAAGAGGAGATAAAACAGAGAAGGAAAAAAGAAAAAAGAAAACTGCACAAGGAGCTTGTCCTGTCTAAACCACAAGCACCGCCAGTTGTGCAAAAACCTCTTTTTCGGGAGACGGAGAGGAAAGGAGATTATCTTTTTCCTCCATTCTCTCTCTTAGACCCAGGGAAAGCCCATGAAAAAATTGATAAAAATGAACTTTATGAAAAAAAGCAACAGATTGAAGAAAAGCTTAGGGAATTCCGTGTCGATGGGGAAGTACGGGAATATCATCCAGGCCCTATAATTACTACTTATGAGTTTCACCCATTCGCAGGTATAAAAGTAAGTCAGGTAGCTAATCTGACAGAGGAGTTAAGCTTGGCTTTGAGGGCAGAATCAGTCAGAGTGCAGAGGATTCCTGGAAAATCAACGCTCGGAATTGAAATTCCTAACAACAAGAGAGAAATTATTAAGCTCAGGGATGTTATTCAGTCGGAAAAATTTATGAAGTCACCCTCTAAACTTGCCCTAGCCCTGGGAAAGAACGTTCATGGCGATGTTTACATATCAGATCTGTCAATTATGCCCCATCTTCTTATTGCAGGAGCAACAGGAACAGGAAAGAGCGTTGCCTTACATTCAATCATTGCCAGTATCCTCTATAAGGCTACTCCAGAAGAAGTAAAGCTTATTTTAATCGACCCCAAAAGATTAGAATTTGGTATCTACAATGGTATCCCTCACCTTCTTAGCCCTGTTATTAGAGACGCCAAGAAGGCGGGCGCGGTTTTGCTAGATGCAGTAAAAAAGATGGATGAGAGATATAGGAAATTAGGACTCCTCAATGCGAGAGATATCGATCAATACAACAACCGGATTAAACAAATTTTACAAAAGGAAAAGGGGAAATTAACTGAAGAAGAAAGAGAACGAATCAGGCCTCTTCCGTATTACGTGATAATTATTGATGAGCTTGCTGAGCTGATGATGATAGGAGCTCAAGAAGTAGAGCAGTGTATTGCCCGCTTGGCTCAGTTAGCCCGAGCTGTGGGAATCCATCTTATCATGGCTACACAGCGGCCTTCTATTGATGTCATAACAGGGACTATTAAGAATAATTTCTCGAGCCGCATAGCCTTTCGAGTTCCATCCAAGATTGATTCAAGAATCATTCTTGACACTGCGGGAGCTGATAAACTTCTTGGTTTGGGGGACATGCTTTTTATGCCACCTAATTACCCCCGCCTTATAAGACTCCACTGTTCTTATATTTCTGTCCCTGAGGCATCTCGCCTGGTCAAATTTGTCAAGGAACATGGTAGCCCCACTTATGATGAAAAGATTGTAAAAGTCATAGAAACATCAGCACAGGAATCTTGGGAGGAATCGAGGGAAAAAGATGAACTCTACAACAAAGCAGTGGAACTTATTCTTCTAACAGGACAAGCTTCAGCTTCTTATCTTCAGCGTAAACTCAAGCTTGGGTATGCTCGGGCTGCCAGAATAATTGACCAAATGGAGCTAGAGGGCATTGTTGGTCCCTCTGAAGGAAGCAAGCCCCGCGAAATTCTAGTGGATGCTCGATCGTATCTCAGCAGAAGAAGAGAGGAGCATTAGTTGTTTTCAAGGATAAAACAGAAGCGAAAGTTAAAGAAAGTCCTAAAAAATAAAAACCTCCAGCAAGCTTTATTAAATGCCTCCACTCATCACTACACCAAATACAGTAAAACTTCGAAAGATATTCCCTGGCAGGAATTAAAAGAGAAAGCAAGGGAAATAAAAGAGGAATGTATAGACAATCTTTCTAATCTCATTCAACAATTTATTGAGGAAGCAAAAAATACTGGAGCACAAGTCTATCAAGTTGCCTCACCAGATGAGGCTTTAAGCCAGATAGATGAAATTGCTCGCAAGAAGAAGGCTAAGCTCATAGTCAAATCGAAATCCATGGTAAGCGAAGAGATTAAGCTTAATGATTTTCTGGAGAAAAAAGGATATAAAGTTGTGGAAACAGATCTAGGCGAGTGGATTGTCCAGCTTGTCAAAGAGAGGCCTTCCCACATCACAGCTCCTGCTTTACACAAGACTAAAGAAGAAGTAGCAGAAATCCTAAGTGATCATCTAAATATCCCATTACCTCTCAATTCTAAAGAAATTGTCGGGATAGCTCGAGAAAAAATGCGCAAGTACTTCATCGAGGCTGATATTGGTATTTCAGGAGCAAACATTGCTGTGGCTGAATCTGGAACACTCGTCATTGTCAGCAACGAAGGAAATGCTCGCCTTGTTACATCCTTGCCTCCTGTTCATATTGCCCTCCTTACAACTGAAAAATTTGTCAAGACACTTGAACAAGCTTCTACCCTAATCAAAGCATTGACCATTGCCTCTTCAGGGCTAAAATTAACTTCTTATGTTTCCTTCATAACAGGACCGAGCAAGACCACTGATATAGAAAAAGAATTAGTCTTTGGCGTTCATGGCCCCCAAGAACTTCACATTATTATTCTTGACAACAGAAGGCTCAAAATAGCCAAGGATAAGATACTGAAAGATATTCTCTATTGCTTGAAATGCGGAGGTTGCATGCTAGTCTGCCCTGTATTCCAGATAGTGGGAGGTCATATCTTTGGGGGGCCGGTGTACCAGGGAGGTATAGGTATTTTGATGACCGCTGTAATTAGATCATTAGAGGAAATTTATCCTCTTTTCAATTTTTGTGCTGATTGTAAGAAATGCGAAGTATTCTGCCCGGTTGGAATCCCTACAGGGGAGCTTATTCTTGAACTTAAGAGCAGGAAAGGTCCCGGCTTGGGAGAGAGGGCATTCTCAGCAATCTTCAATAAGAGAATTATTTCCGGAGGCGGCACTAGACTTTTATCGGTTGTCCAAAAGCTCTGGAAGAAAGATGGCTATTTGAAGAGTTTGCCTTTTCCATGGGCAAGAGGCAGATTCTTGCCCGCTCTCAACCTGAAAAAAATAAAGCCACAGCTAGAGCAAGAGGGGGCGAAGGTTTACTTATTTCAGGGCTGTCTTGTGAAATTATTTTTCCCTGAAATTCGAAAGAGCGTTTTTGCAACACTTTCTCACCATGGCTTTAACGTAGTTTCCCCTCCTGACCAAGTGTGTTGTGGAGCTCCAAGCTTACACCTAGGGCATACAAAGGATGTTCGGAAACTGGCAATAAAAAATCTGAAGTCTTTTGAAAATGAAAATCCTGACTATATTCTTACTGTCTGCCCTACGGGAAATTCGATGCTGAAGAAAACATACTCCCAACTTGATGATAAATTTTCCCGATGGACCGATAAAATTTTTGATTTTACTGAATTCTTAATTGTTAAAGGGTGCTTGCCCGAGAGGGGGCAAAGCTTAAAAAAAGAAATATTTTACCACTATCCATGTCATTACCTGAATGAGCCTAGACTCGGAGCAAAACCAAAAGAACTTATAAGAACCCTTGGTTTTAACCTGAAAGAAGAGGAAGAGCCTTTTACCTGCTGTGGATTTTGCGGAATATTCTCCTTCAAGAATCCTGAAATTTCTTCTCACATGTGGGAGAGGAAAAAGCAGAAAATTTTTAAAAATAAGGCTGATATTATTGCTACTGATTGTCCTGGGTGCCTCTTCCAGTTAAAGTCAAACCTGAAAAAAGAAAATAGTCCTTTAGAAATTTTTCACACAGCTGAGCTTTATTCCATGGTTCTAAAGAAAAATCGAAAAAAAGGCGCATAAAAGCATATAATAAGATTTCTTCCTTAATTCCAAGTTTCCTTTGCTGGCTCAGGGAGATACTTGTAAATCCAGACTGATGCTTTGGGTGAAAAATTTTGAAGAAAGGAGTAATAGTCAGTAAAAATCAGTGTATAAGAGTTGAAGAGTAAGTTTCATGGGATTCTTTTATTTGTTGTAATTTTTCAAGGGGAATAGAGAGGAAGATATCTACAAGAAGGGGATCAAATTGAGTGCCGCTGTTTCTCTCTATTTCTTCTCGAGCGTCTTCGAAACTTGTTCCTTCCCGATATGGTCTATCAGAAGTTATAGCATCAAGGGTATCTGCTATAGCAAATATTCTTGCTTCGAGAGGTATTTCTTTTCCTATCAGACTATAGGGATAACCGCTTCCATCATACTGCTCATGGTGATACAGAACAACCTGTGCTTCTTTTGTTAGAAAATCAAACTCTTTTATCATTTCATAACCAAAAAGTGGATGGTATTTGATAGTTTCTTTCTCTTCATATGTTAAAGAACCAGGTTTCCTCAATATAGATTGAGGAATTCCAATTTTCCCGATGTCGTGGAGTAACGCTCCTCTTTCGATGTCTGTCAAAAATTCCCTGTCTTCAATACCAAGATATTGGGTCAATAGAAGAGTGTAATTGGATACCAGTTGGGAATGATATAACGAATCTTCGTATTTATCAGTAATTGCGATAAAATGGAGAATATTAGAATTGAAAAACCTTTGCCTCTCTGGAGAATCTTCCAGGGAGCTATAACCATTATTCATAAAGAGCCTCGTGTGGTTTTCGTTCAAGTTCCTCAAGACTTTTTTAGCTGACGCTATTTTTAAACCAGAACTAGGACTTAAAAAACCGGAATCTCTGTTATCTTCTCTTTTTATAATATCAAACGAGAAGCAATCCCCTTCTTCTTCCTGGGGAACGAAGTGTGAATAAAACAGATTTTCCATTCTTTCAAATTCTTCGATGTTTGCTATTCTTTCCATTTTTACATCCAGATTATTTTAGTCGGACAAATCTATAAAAAATTGAATTTTTCATGATGCATATCACTCACTAAAAGTCTGATATTTGAAGTCATTCCTCAGGGCAGGTACTTTTATTCTCATTTTTTCCTGAAATCCTGCGAGTGGTTTCGAGAACTTCAAAGGCCAGCTCCTTCTGTCTTTTTTCAATGGAGTCAAAAAAAATCTTTTTATGCCTGAAGGAAAGAAACTTAATGCCTTCTTTTTCCGCTCGTGCAGTGTCCATTGTTGTCTCTCTTTTTTCCGATACGCAAGATTAGTCGAAGAAGGATGCTGAGAATTTGAAATTTCTGTGCTTGTCAATGTCATCTGTAATGCTTATAATGTCAAAAACTAAAATAAAAGAAATGAAAAAAGGGATTGATTTAGAAGAGATCATCGTAAAATACAAGCCAATCGTTAGCTTTAGAGTAAAAAAATCCCTGGGTTACCTCAATCCCGAGTGTGAAGATGTTGTTAGTGAGATTATCACTAATGTGATAGAAAAACTAAAAAAGGGAGAATTTAGGGGAGAATCTTCTCTGGGAACATTTATATACACTGTATGTAGCCGCCGCATCGTTGATTATATCAGGGAGAAGACTAAGGTGTTGAAGCACTATCCAGATCCTTTCAGCTTCCAGACACCTCATGAAGTTCTTGAAAATAAAGAAAAGGCTGAAATTTTAGCACTGGCTATAAAAAAATTAAAGCCTAAATACAGAAAAGTTTTACACCTTTATTATTATAAGGGTCTTTCACGGAATGATGTTGCTCAAGAACTCGGGATTTCTCCAAGTCAAGTGAGTGAACGAGTGGACTATGCTCAGAAGCTTCTAAAAAAAATGATAAAAGAATGAACTTTTTTCCATTTATCCTAGTCTCATCCGACTAAACTGTTGAAATTGAGAAAAGAAGGTAAGACAATGCGAAGATGTAAATTTGAAGATTCGATTGATGACTATTTACTTAATAAGCTAAGTGAAGGCGATAGGGAAAGATTCGAAGAACACTATTTCAATTGTCAACACTGTTTCGAAAAAATGGTTGAGCGGGATGAACTCATCGCAGTGGTCAAAAACAAAGGACACTTGATTTTCGAAGAAGATGTGAGTGTGGAGAAGGAAGTGTTTTCCTTTGAAAAAATCTTTACTTTTCTCACTCCTAAGCAGTGGGCCTTGGCCACAGCGACAGTGGCATTGTTCCTCATAATCTTTTTGGGTGTTGTTCCTCTCCTCAAAAAAACTCCGACACAATTTATCCTAGATAAAGAAGAAATAGTTCGAGGAAAATCCATTGCACTTTTTGCTCCTGTGGAAGATTTAAAAGCAATCCCTACTCAATTTAGGTGGGAAGGATTGGGAGAAAATGTAGAGTACAGAATCTCACTTTACTCAGGCAATGAACTTATCTGGGCAGCTAATACAAAAAATATTATTCTTCCTGTTCCAGAAAATATAAAAAGTGTCCTCAGAAGGGATCATGTTTATTCTTGGCAGGTAAAAGCTTTTTCTCCTCAAGGAGCTTTAATTGCTAACTCCGGTAAGGTTCAATTCACAATTGTTCAGATTGAGCCACATCGATAAAATCCAAATTGAGCAAATTGAGGGCGGTTCTATTTTTTCCTTGTAGAGAAAGATAGAACCGTCTTCCTTTTCAATTCAATCCTCTTCTACTTTTTCTTCTTCGGCATACATTCGTCCTCGACTTTCTTCTTCAAAGGCCAGGCAACACATCAAGCGGCCACACAATCCTGAGATTTTTGTGGGATTAATCACAATCTGCTGCTTTTTGGCCTTTTGGATAGTAACTGGCTCAAAGGATTTCATGAAACTAAAACAGCAAAGAGGGCGTCCACAGACTCCCATACCTCCAATCATCTTGGCTTCATCTCGTACCCCTACCTGCCTCATCTCGATCCTCATCTTGAATTCTTTAGCCAGATCTTTGACAAGCTGTCTAAAATCAATCCGGCCGTCTGCAGTGTAATAGAATATCCCTTTTTTTTCGTCAAAGAAGTAGCGAACCATAGCTAATTTCATCGGCAAATTTCTGGTCTTAATCCTTTTTAAACAAAAATCAAAGGCCCTTTTTTCCTTTTCTTTAAGCCATTTGAATTTCTTTTTGTCCTCTTCCGTGGCTTTACGAATAATCTTAGCAGCGCCTTTGGAAAATTTATGATGATTGCATATCTCACTCGATATATCGATAACAACTGCCAAATCTCCTCCAAACTCAGATTCAACCAGGCAGAAATCACCTATCTGTAGATCCTCCTTTCCTTTTGTAACCTTAATTACCTTTCCAGATCGTTCTGATAACATACAGATGATTTCAGGCATGTTCCTTTTCCATGAAACTTGAGAAAAACGAGCTAATAAGGAGATTTACATTTAAATTTTTGCGCAAAGCGTAAAGAGTAAAATCAATTTGATTCAAATAATCCATTAATTTATTGAGGCTTAAGTGTTTCTCCTCTTCCCGGATTTTGTCTATGTAGTCAGGATTTAAGAGAAAGCAAAAATCGCCTTTTTCTTTAACTACAATACAGTCACGACAGAAAGAGGAAATTAATTCTAAAATTTCCTCTAACTCATCCTTGATTATGTTTTTTTTATAAAATGTATAGTCCTTCAAAAAAAGAGACATCTCATTTTTTTTGAGAAGAGATAGAAAGAGTTTCCAGGCTTTTCTTCTTTTGTTTAGGACTTCTTCCCATTCGAGGCTCAAAGCATGTTCAAGATTTCCTCGAACGAGCAAGGGAATCAGCTTGGCATGCTCTTTCTTATGCCCTCTCTCGATAAGTATTTTTTCTATTTCTTCTTTGGAAACAGGAGAAAAACACAGGATCTGACAGCGAGATTTTATAGTTGGTAGTATAAGGTATGAATTATTTGTTACGAGGATGATATGAGAGAAAGAAGGAGGTTCTTCCAGTATCTTAAGGAATGAATTGGCTGCTTCTTCTGTCATTTTTTCAGCTTCGGTCACGATGAAAACTCTCTTCTTCCCGACCATGGGTTTAAGGTAGGCGGTTTGTTTCACGAGCCTTATCTGATCGATTTTGACAACATTGCCACCAGGAGTAATAGTAATCACGTCAGGAAAATTTCCTTTGCTTATCGCTCTACAGGGGGCACAAGTTTCACATGCATCGTCCTCCTTCTTTTCACAATTTAGGGCCTTAGCGATTACCATAGCCACTTCTTTTTTCCCGACTCCTTCTGGCCCAGTAAAAAGGAGAGAATTAGGAATTCCTCTTTTTTGAAGAGACTTCCGAAGGATTTGTTTTACATGTAAATTACCAGGGATATCCTTAAAAGCCATCTTTAGGTAAACACCTTTTCTCCGGCTAAAGCTTTCCTCAAGAATTGTCCTGTGTAAGAATTTTTAACCCGAGCTACTTTTTCTGGAGTACCTTGAGCTATGATCCAACCTCCTTCTTCTCCTCCTTCTGGTCCCAAATCTATAATATAGTCTGAAAATTTAATGACTTCAAGGTTATGCTCAATAATAATGACGGTATTACCCAGCTTTATGAGCTCTGTGAGAACCTCAAGAAGTTTGAAGACATCATCGAAATGGAGCCCTGTAGTGGGTTCATCCAGAAGAAAGAGGGTCTTGCCAGTGCTTTTTCGACCTAACTCCTTGGTCAATTTTATTCTCTGGGCTTCTCCTCCAGATAGAGTTGGAGCAGGTTGGCCAAGCCTGATGTAACCCAAGCCAACTTTTTTCAAGATTGCCAGTTTTCTCTTGAGAATAGGATGGGCTTTCAAATATTCGTAAGCTTCATCCACAGTCATGTCTAAATAATCTGCGATGTTCTTATTCTTGTAGCGAACAGAGAGAGTTTCCTTATTATATCGTTTTCCTTGACATCGGTCACAAGTAACGAAGACATCAGGCAGGAAATGCATCTCAATTTTTTTTGATCCTGCTCCTTGACATTCCTCGCAGCGTCCACCATGGAGATTAAAGCTAAACCGGCTTGGGGAATAACCCCTTATCCTTGATTCTGAAGTGTGAGAGAAGAGTTGCCGTAAGGGAGTAAAGAGCCCTGTGTATGTGGCAGGATTAGATCGAGGAGTTCTTCCAATAGGTTTTTGGTCTACAGAAATTACTTTGTCAACCTGATCTACTCCTGATATTCCCTGGTGTTTGCCAACCTTCTGTTTAGCCTTGTAGAGCATATTTATAAGCCCCTTATAGAGGATATCATAGATGAGAGTGCTTTTTCCCGAGCCTGAGACTCCTGTTACAGCAATCATAACAGACAATGGAATGCGGATATCAATGTTCTTTAGATTGTGCTCCTGTGCCTTTAAAATTGCAATCCAACCTTTTGGGTTTCTCCGTTTTAAGGGGACAGGAATGCTTTTCTCGTGTCTTAAATATTGAGCTGTTAAAGATAGAGTTGAATCCAAAATCTGGGATAAATTCCCCTCAGCAACTTTAGAACCTCCCCTTTCTCCTGCTCCTGGTCCTAAGTCCAGGACATAGTCAGCTGAGCGAATTGTTTGTTCATCATGTTCAACTACAATAATTGAGTTCCCATAGTCTCTTATGTTTCTCAATAGAGAGATCAGCCGTCCGTTATCCCTTTGATGAAGCCCGATAGTAGGCTCATCAAGGACATACAGAACTCCTCTCAACCGAGAGCCCACCTGAGCGCTAAGACGAACACGCTGGGCCTCTCCTCCAGAGAGAGATGACGTTGTTCGATTTAAATGGAGGTATGGAATACCCAATTCAACCATAATCTGGAGACGTGAAATTATTTCTTTTAGAATTCTTGTAGCTATAAGTTTCTGAGAGCCTAAAAACTTCAAGGATGAGAGCTTATCAATCAAGGTGCTCACTGGAAGTGAACTTAGCTCATAAATATTACTGCTGTCAATTGTGACTCCCAAGCTTTCTTTCCTCAGCCTGCTCCCATGGCAAAGGGAACAGACTTCATCTGTAAGCTCTACTTCACCCCATTCATTGAGGGTCGTTAGAAAACCCAGACCATGGCATTGAGAACAGGCACCATAAGGGCTGTTAAAGGAGAAGCTTCTCGGCTCAAGTTCAGGTAAACTAATCTCACAATAAGGACAGAGCAGCTTTAATGAATAATAGACCTCCCTCCCATCTTCCTTCAACAACAAAAGATCTCCTCCAGCCATCTCAAATGCTCTCTCAGTAGCTTCTTTTAGTCTTCGCTCCGATTCCAAGGAAATTTTTATTTCATCCACTAAAACTTCTATGTTGTGTTTTTTTGTCTTTTCAAGATAGGAAGTATCTTCTAAATCTCTTATCTGACCGTCTACGCGGGAACGCTGGAATCCCTTTTTTCTCAATTTATCGAAGAGACGATGATATTCCCCTTTGCGTCCTCTAACGAGAGGAGATAGGATTTTAACTTTTTGGTCAGAATGAGATTCTGTAATTCTCTTCAATATCTGTTCAGAAGTTTGAGCGGTTACCTCTCTTCCACAGCAAGGACAATGGGGAGTTCCTACCCTGGAGTAGAGAAGGCGCATAAAATCGTAGATTTCTGTTATGGTTCCCACTGTGGATCGGGGATTAGTTGATATAGTTTTTTGGTCGATCGAGATGGAAGGGGAAATGCCCGAAATAGATTCAACCTCTGGCTTTTCCATCTGTTCTATATACTGACGGGCATAGGCAGAGAGGCATTCTATGTAGCGTCTCTGTCCTTCTGCAAAGATGGTCTCAAAGGCAAGGGAAGATTTTCCAGATCCACTGGGCCCAGTCACAACAATCAGCTTATTCCTGGGGAGGTTTATATCTATTTTCTTAAGATTGTGCTGAGCGGCACCTTTTATTCTAATCTCTTCCAGCATGATTTAATTTTATCCTTTTGATCTGGATTAAACAAGAACAGTGAGCATCTCATTTCCCTGGAGAGCGGGAAAATAATTTTTTCACCAAGCATAATCTTTCTTTATTTGCCGCAATCCTGAATTTTCATTTTAGTGATTGAAGATGCTTCCTCAGAGTTAGCAAAAGAAATTGAGAGTTTCTCTAGTCATTCTCTCCATCTTTTGATAATATAAATTCATCCGAGAAATCAGGAAAAAAATGTCTCGAGAAGAAAATCTCCTTAAGTCATTAGAATTTTTAAGAGAGATGGGGGTTAAGCATGAGTCAATACGCTGTATAAAACATCTTCCTCCCCGAGAGGCACGGTATAAGGATTATCCTCCTGATGCCAATCCAGCCCTCGTTGAAGCTCTCAAGGAAAAAGGTTTTGAGAAGCTCTATTCCCATCAGTATTCTTCTTGGCAATTACTTAAAGAGGGAAAAAATATTGTTATTGTTACACCCACAGCTTCAGGAAAAACGCTGTGCTACAACCTTTCTGTTCTCCAGGCTATTCTTGAGAATCCATCTAGTCGGGCGATATATCTTTTTCCGACAAAGGCGCTCTCTCAAGATCAAAGAGCCGAGCTCGACGAGACAATCAAGCTTCTCCCTGAAGAAGTAAGGATTTTTACCTATGACGGGGACACTCCCCAGGACGCCAGAAAAGCCATAAGAGCTCGCGGTCATATTATCCTGACCAATCCTGATATGCTCCATACTGGCATTCTTCCTCATCATACAAAATGGATTAAACTCTTCGAAAATTTAAAATATGTAGTAATTGATGAGCTTCACAATTATCGGGGGATTTTTGGAAGCCATCTGGCAAATGTACTCAGACGGCTGGGGAGGATCGCTGAGTTTTACGGATCTCATCCTCAATTTATACTTTCCACAGCTACAATCGCTAATCCCTTAGAAATGGCAGAGAAAATGATAGAGGCACCAGTCGCCCTCATTGACGACAATGGAGCTCCCCAAGGAGAAAAATTCTTTATCTTCTACACACCTCCTATCGTCAACAAATTTTTGGGCATACGGCGCTCTTATGTAAACGAGACGCGGCGGGTAGCATCTGTTTTTCTACATAACCACCTCCAAACAATCGTCTTTGCTCAAAGCCGTCTTCTTACCGAAGTTTTACTCACCTATCTTAAGCAAGATATTGAAAAAACAGTCAAGCAAGAAGGTCTAGTCAGGGGTTACAGAGGAGGGTATCTTCCCCTGAAGAGAAGAGAGATTGAAAAAGGCTTAAGAGAAGGAGAAATACTTGGTGTAGTCTCTACTAATGCCCTTGAATTAGGCATTGATATAGGCAGCCTGGATATCTCTGTGATGGCCGGCTACCCTGGATCTATTTCAAGTACATGGCAGAGGGCTGGCCGGGCAGGTAGAAAAACAGGGAAATCGGCTGCAGTGTTGGTTGCCTCCAGTGCTCCTCTTGACCAGTTTATCGTCAACCATCCAGATTACTTTTTTTCCAAAAATCCAGAGAAAGCATTGATCAATCCTGATAATCTTTCCATTCTCGTTAGTCACGTCGAGTGTGCTGCTTTTGAGCTTCCCTTCAAAGATGGAGAAAAGTTCGGCCGAGTGGATTTAAGCGAAATCCTCAAATTCCTGGAAGAAGAAAATCTTGTTCATCACTCAAAGGATAAGTGGTTTTGGACATCGGATGCCTATCCAGCTGATGGTGTAAGCCTTAGAAGCATAAGCTCAGATAACTTTGTAGTTGTAGATAAGAGCTTAAAATCAAAAGCTATTGCTGAGGTGGATTTCTCTTCTGCTCTGACAACGCTCCATCCTAAGGCAATTTATATCTGTGAAGGAGAGCAGTACTTTGTAGAAAAGCTTGATTATACCCAGAGGAAAGCCTACGTCAAAAAGACAGACGTGGACTATTTTACTGATGCTATAGACTACACCAAAGTTAAAATTCTTGACGTGTTTGACAAGAAGCAATTAGAAAAGTGCGAAATATTCCATGGAGAAGTCCATGTTGCGACCCAAGTGGTCGGGTTTAAAAAAATCAAATTTTTCACTATGGAGAATGTGGGCGCTGGAGATTTGAGCCTTCCTCAGAATGAAATGCATACAACTGCTTATTGGCTGACCATTCCTTCTGATATCATCGCGATTCTTCCTTTTTCATCTGAGCAGAAAATAAACGGATTGTTTGGCCTGGCTTATCTCCTCCACCATGTATCCCCTTTGTTCATGATGTGCGATCTTCATGATGTAGGTGTTTCCATTGGCGATAACTCCACTGGGAAGTCGGTAGTCCCTCGAGATTTGCCTTTAAAAATTCCTGAGGGAGAAAGGAAAGAAATATTCTCTTCTAAAGAGTTTGAGCCGAATATCTTTATCTATGACAACTTTCCAGGAGGAATTGGTTTAAGCCCTGCACTTTTTGAGCTAGAAAAAGTTCTCCTTGAAAACTGTCTTGAAACCACAAAGGCATGTCCATGTCGGGAGGGATGTCCCTCTTGTGTAGGTCCGACTAAAGAGAGCGGGAAGCAGGCAAAACAGGTAGCCTTGGAAATATTAAAGAATTTACTTTCTGTTTGAGAAGTGAGATTAACTCAATGAGCTGCTTTTATAAAAGTAAAGTAGAGAGATGCAACTGAATTACTGCCTTACAGCGTATTTATCTTTGCTAGCTGTTTTTCTTCTCCAATTAAGATCAGGATATCGCTGTCCTTGATGACGAAGTCTGATGTTGGGATAAAAATAGTTTTTTCAGGGATTAGCTCTTTAATGGCTATTACTTGGATGCCGTATTTGTTTCTCAAATCTAGCTCTTTGAGGGTTTTTCCCAGAAATTTTTCCGGAGGAGCAATCTCTTCGACTGTAAGACCAGATGTAAGCGGAAGGTATTCTAGAACATTTCGGGAGCTCAACTTAAGAGCAGTTTTTATAGCCATGTCCTTTTCTGGATAGATGACTTCACTGGCTCCTACAGCATCTAAGATCTTACCATGATCTTCGGTCAAAGCTTTAGCCACAATCCGTTTTGTTCCTATCTCATGTAAGAATAAGACGGTAAGAATACTGGCTTCCATCTCAGGCCCCAAACTCACAATTACTACATCCATTTCTTTGATTTCCAGAGCCTGTAGATTCTCTTTATCTGCTGAATCCATGTTCACGGCATGAGTTACACAATCTTGGACTTCTTCAATCTTTTCTTTATCTTTATCAATAGCTAGGACTTCATGGCCCCTCTCATAGAGGGTTTTGGCTACATTAGAACCAAAGCTACCTAAGCCAATTACTGCAAATTTCATGTAAGAAGACTCCTTCCTTTTGATTCTATCCTATCATGACTGATTCTTCAACATACTCAAATTTTCCTAAGGCTCTGTGTCGGCTAAAAGCATACAACAGAGTTAAAGGACCTATTCTTCCTGTATACATAGTCAAAACTATAGCTATCTTGCTGATAGCACTCAATTGGGGTGTGATGCCCAGAGAAAGGCCTACTGTGCTGAAGGCTGAAAAGACTTCAAAAAGTATTTTTTCCATGCTCGCCCACGGCTCACTCCAGAGGAGGATAAAGGATACAAGAAAAATGACGCTTAAAGCCAGGGAGATTACTTTAAATGCTCTTGTCACCAATTGAAGGGGCAGTGTTCTGTAAAAGATGTTAATGGACTTACGGGCTGTGACTTTGGATTTTAAGAAGGCAAATATAACACCTAAGGTGCTTGTCTTAACACCTCCTCCTGTTGAACCTGGAGATGCACCTATAAACATGAGCAAGATTAAAAGAAAAACCGTGGCTGAACTTAGAGAGCTTAAGTTTACAGTATTAAACCCTGCTGTGCGAGGAGTTACTACCTGAAACAACGAAGAAATTATATTTTCCTGTCCTGAGAATTGCTTCAGAGTAAGATTTCCTTCTATCAAATTAAAAAGAACAAAAGAGAAGACAACAAGGATTAAAGATATAAGGAGAACTAGCTTTGAATGGAGGGAGAGGTGAATTTTTTTTCTCTTAACTACAGCAGGGAGAACTTTTTTGCCTTCCTGGAGAACTAAAAATCCTAGCCCCCCCAGAACTATTAAAAATATGAAGGTTATGTTTATCCAGATATCTCCCTTATAGGTGATAAGACTTTCGCTGAAGAGAGAAAACCCAGCGTTACAAAAAGCAGATACAGAGTGGAAGAGAGAATAATAGAGAGCTTTAGTCAATGTAAAATCTTTTTGCCAACGCAGGAACAGTGAGAGGAACCCCACAAACTCAATAATGAGTGTAAAGTAAAATATGTTTTTTATTAATGATTTGAAATCCTTGGGAACTCCATGGTAAAAACCCTCCTGAACAATAATCTTATCTTTAATGGATATTCGCTTTCCCGCAGCTAGAAGAAAGAGAGTTGAGAAGGTCATAATTCCCAAACCACCGAGCTGAAACAATACTAAGATGATTATCTGGCCGGTTAGAGTGAAATAGGCAGGAGTATCCTGAACCACAAGCCCGGTAACACAAACTGCAGATGTAGAAGTGAACAGGGCATCAATAACAGAAATATGGCCTGATTTCGTGCTGATGGGAAGTAGTAAAAGTAATGTCCCCACCAAGATAGCAGCAAAGAAACTGATGGCCAAAACTTGTGCTGGCTGAAAACCTCTTTCTTTCTTAATCAGTTCTCTCCTCTATTAAGCTTTTATCTTTTTCTCGGTGTGAGATTTAAAATCTATTACTATAGTAGTGTTTTGTCAATCAGTCTCATTTGAGGTAGACATGGCTGGGAGCATTTATTTACGATAAGAGAGCACAAAGCGCAACTGTGACAATGAACAAGACATTGAGCTACTTATTTTTTAAACAGCCAGCATGACCTGTCCTTTTCTCTAGTAATATAGAAAGCATTACGAACCGTGCTTATTTGACATTGACCCAGGCATGTGTTAATTTTTTAAGAGAAAACCATGGATTTCTTCAAGCTCATCATTGAAGCGAGCCTTGTTGTGAAACTCGTGCTCCTCATCTTGGTCTTTTTTTCTGTGTTCTCATGGGCCATTATTCTCTTTAAAAGAAGAACATTTAAAAAGGCTTCTTCTCATTCTAATAAATTTATGGCTGCCTTCAGAAGAAGTAAGAGTTTAACAGAGGTAAGCGAAGCCGCAAAAAGATATAATTCCAGCCCTTTATCTTCTCTTTTTCAATCGGGATTCAAAGAGCTTGTTTATCTTACCAAGTCAAATCCCCGGAGTAGCCTAACCCCTTCTAAACTGGAAAGCTTAAACCGAGCGCTGATTAAAGCTTCCAACCAGGAAATTTCAAAATTGGAAAGTATGATGAGTTTTTTAGCTACGACAGGAAGTGTAACTCCTTTCATAGGATTATTTGGAACAGTCTGGGGGATTATGGATTCTTTCCAAAGAATAGGCATCGTCAGGTCTGCGAGCCTTGTTTCCGTTGCTCCTGGGATAGCTGAAGCCCTGATAGCTACTGCAGCTGGTCTCTTTGCTGCAGTGCCCGCGGTAATCGCTTACAACTACTTCCTTCATCGGATTAAAGACCGGATAACAGAGATGGAAGATTTTTCTTTCGAGTTTTTAAACATTGCAGAAAGGCTCTATGGCTCTTAAAATTCGTTTATCTGACAAAAAACAGATAGGGACTTCTTTGTCCGAAATTAACGTAACTCCTTTTGTTGATGTTATGCTTGTTCTTCTGGTGATTTTTATGGTAACTGCTCCGATGATGAAATCAGGTATCGGTGTTAACCTCCCACAGGCTGAGACAGATTCAGCTCCAGCCGAAGAAGGATTGACTCTTACGATCTCTCGCGATAAATACATTCACATGGAAGATTCCATCATTAACATTCATCTCCTGGAAGGGAAATTAAAAGAATATTTTTATGGGAGAGATAAAAAGATTGTTTTTATCCGAGGAGACAAAGATCTGCCCTATGGATACTTGATGAGTATTCTGGACATTACCAAAAAAGCAGGAGCAGAGGTTGTAGGCTTGATCACGGAGCCGATTGAAGTAAAAGAGGAAGAAGCAAAATGAGCTATCTTTCCAGGATTGACAGATCGTTTCAGACGGCCTTTATCCTATCGTTAAGTGCTCATATACTTCTTTTTATAACAATCTTAGTCTCACCTTCTTTACCAACGTCTTCTAGAAAGGGAATGATTCATTATGTTAACCTCATTGCCTTACCAGGAGGCGGGGGTGGAGGCGGCAGTGGAGGCAGCGGCGGTAGTGGAACAGAGGCTGTAGTAGAAAAGAAGCAGACCTTGAGAGACTTGACTACTCCACAAAAAGTTCAGGAAGAACCACCTTCCTCCATACGGCATCCTGTCGAAAAACCTAAGAAAGAAATAAAACCAAAGAGTGAAAAAAAAGCCATAATCAGCCAACCTAAAAAACAAGCAGAGCCGAGCTCTAAAAGTAAAGGTTTTGCTGAAAAAGCTGGTTCAGGTTCAGGCCGAGGTACTGGTCTTAGAATCGGCGTAGGTGAGGGGCCAGGTTTCGGATCAGGCTATGGTTCTCAAATTGGGCTTTCTAGTTTTCCCTTTACTTATTACCTCCAAATAATTATGGATAGAGTCTCAACAAATTGGTTCACTTTTTTAGTAGATCCTGGAATTTCAGGGAATTTTCAGACAATAGTCTACTTCAAGATTTATAAGAACGGGCAGATATCAAACGTGAAAATTGAAGAATCAAGCGGCATTGAATCCTTGAATTTATCCGCAATACGGGCAGTTCACTCATCAGCCCCTTTTCCTCCTCTTCCTAGAGAATATGACAATGAATACTTAGGAATACACTTAATTTTTGAGCATTCAAAATGAAAACAAAGAAAATAGTGATTTACACTATTCTCTTGATAAGTACATCACTCATCCTTTTTACCCAACAAGAAGTCGTCCTTACCATAAAGGAAGGGATGCCGGCTATTCCCTTGGCTTTACCTGAATTTAAAGTTCACTCTTCATCCACCGAAGCTGTCGAAGCAGCTCGTAATATCTACCAGATTATCTCAGCTGATTTAAGATACAGCCGCATTTTCCAGTTCCTGCCTCAAAGTTATTATTCCTATATAAGACCATTAGATCCAAGAAAAATATTCTTCAAAGACTGGCAATCTATTCAGGCATCCATCCTTTTTGTAGGAGAAGTTTCCCAGGGAAATGATGAAAGAATTCTATTTGAAGGAAAGCTGTATGATGTAAAAGCAGAAAACTTTATTTTTGGAAAACGATACCAAGGAGAAAAAGCCCTTTCTCGTCTCATAGCACACAAAATGGCAGACGAAATCCTGAAAATATATGGCGAAAATCCCCTGTTTACCACTAAAGTTGTGTTTATTTCTAACAGAGATGGGAACGATGAACTTTACATGATGGACTACGACGGTCACAACCAAACACGCCTCACGTTTAACAAGACTAAGGATTATATGCCTGCCTGGTCAGCTGACGGCAGAAAGATTGCTTTTACTTCATACCGAGGAGTAAATGCGGGATTATATATACTGGATATTTATGAAGGAAAAATTGCTGAGGTTGCAACAAAGGGAACCAATTTTGCTCCCTCATTTTCTCCTAACGGGAGAAAAATGGTTTTTTGCTCAACCATGGATGGGAATGCTGAAATCTACGTCTCCCAAAGTGACGGAAAGAATATTAAAAGATTAACTTTTAACAGGGCTACTGATACTGCCCCGAGTTGGTCCCCTACGAGTCGTGAGATAGTATTCACGTCAGACAGAGGAGGCACTCCTCAGATATATGTTATGGATGCAGAAGGATCTAACTTTCGAAGAGTGAGTTTTGGAGGAAGCTACCATGATGCTCCTGTATGGTCTCCTATTGGTAACAGGATTGCCTATGTCTCCCGTGTAAATATGATATTTGATATATACGTCCTCAACCTCCGCACCAAACAGATAACTAAATTAACAGAGAGCAATGCAAGGAACGAGTCTCCTTGTTGGTCCCCTGACGGACGTCACCTTATTTTTTCCTCGAATCTCTCTGGGACAATTCAGCTTTACTCTATTGATTATGATGGAGCTAACTTGCGCCGTCTCACTTCAATAGGCGAAAATAAGTTGCCTGACTGGTCTCGTTAAGATAGGGAATCTTTTTGTAAAATATTTCCATAAGATGTTGACATTAAAAAGTTTTAATTATATAAAGATGAAGTCCATGAAGAGGGAGTTACACAAATTATTGCAAATAAAATTAAAATTAGGAGGTAAAATGAAAAAGATAACCATTTTCTCCTTATGTTGTATTCTCGTTTTTCTATTTCTTATTTCATGCCGTGCTAAAGTGGAAGAGGCTCCTCCTCCACCACAAGTAGAAGAACAACCTAAAGTGGAAGAGGTAAAGGAACCTCCTGTTAAAAAGCCAGAGCTAACCGAGGAAGAAATCTTCATGTCCAAATCTCTTGAAGAACTCAATAGAGAGCAGCATTTGAGAATGATCCATTTCGATTTTGACCGCTACTTTATCCGTGAGGATGCCAAGCCTGTTTTAGATGCTAACTCAGCATTGCTCAAAAAATATCCGACCCTGAAAATTCTCATCGAAGGTCATTGTGATGAAAGGGGAACCGAAGAGTACAACCTTGCTCTAGGTGAAAGGAGAGCTAAAAGCACTCTAGATTATTTAGTCGCACTTGGAATTTCCGAAGGCAGAATGAAAATAATCTCCTATGGAAAAAGCCAACCATTAGACCCTGGACATAATGAAGTTGCCTGGCAAACAAACAGACGATCTCAGCTTTTAATTATTGAAAAATAATTAATGCCTAGGAAATTAATCGGAGCACTTCTTATCACGTTCTTGCTCCTGATTCCAGCAAGAGCTGATAAAAGTAAAAAAGCTTATGAACTAATTTACCAAGACATCCAGGTAATTAAGCAGCAAATCATCCAGCTCGAAGAGAAAATAAAGATAAATACTGAAGATGTTGAATCTATCAGGAATCAACTAAAGGAATTGATCACCCAAATCAGGCTCTTACAGACAGACCAGGCTGCCCTCAAAGAAGACATAAAGGTAATTCCTGTTCACTATCAGGTTCTCCTGAATAAATTAGAAGAGATGAGTCTGCAGATCATAAAGATTTCTGAGGGACTCATTGTTTTTAGGAATGCTTCTTCATCCGCTCAAACTCCTGAAGAAGAAAAATTAGAAGAGAAACCAGCCCTTTCAAGAAAGGAAAAGACGAAGAAAAATCAGGAAGCTGAGCAAGAAAAAGAACCAGATATACCCACTGTTTCCCTGTCTCCGCAAGAGGTTTACAACATGGCCCTTTCTGATTACCGGAATGGTAACTTCCAATTGGCTATCGATGGCTTTAAAATTTACATTAATCAGTTCTCGGATAGTCCTTTTGCTGATAATGCTCAATACTGGATTGGTGAATGCTTTTTTAGCCAAGGGAAATTTGAGGAAGCGATTGAGGAATTTAACAACTTGATTCTTAATTATCCCAATGGAGATAAAGTACCTGGGGCCTATTTAAAAAAGGGAATCAGTTTCATAGAATTAGGAAGAAAAGAGGAAGCTCTTTCCGCTTTTAAACTTTTGATAAGTAAATATCCCCTTTCAGAAGAAACTAAGATCGCCCAACAAAAGATGAAGGAATTATTATCTAGAAATGAGAGATATTAACAGCCTTAATAAGGTAACTTTAATCGGCCATCTTGGCAGGAACCCTGAGATAAGATATCTTCCTCAATCAGAACGGCCGGTGGCAAAATTCACGCTTGCCACTAATGAGCGTTTTTTTAATCCCAACACCAATGAAAGCAGGGATCACACTGAGTGGCATCGAATAGTAGCGTGGGGAAAGCTTGCTGAATTCTGTGAAAAGTACTTAACCCAAGGTAAACAGGTTTATCTTGAGGGTAGATTGAGGACAAGAAATTGGGAGGATAGAGAAGGAAAGAAAAGGTCCACCACTGAAATTAATGCTCAAACTATTGTCCTTTTGGGAAAGCGAGGAGAACCAGTTGAAGAAGTAGTTCCTCAAGAACCTCTCTCTTCTGATTTTCCAGAGGAAGATAGTCGCCCTGTTTCTGAAGAAAGTGAAAGCGACGACGAAGTGCCTTTCTGATGTGAGGTATATGAATCTAGGGTTTGCTCCCTAATTCTTACTAGTTTACAATCCCTGTAAACTTTAAGATAACCTGAAACTCGCAAGAGTTGAAAATTAAAGACATTAAAGGATAAAGAAAAAATCACGAGTGCGCTTATTCTAGCAGTCAGCAGAAAAGCACTATAGGAGATTTTGGGGTATTTTCAGAGTTTCAATCTAAAAGAAGATACAGTAAGTTGCAGGTTCACTTATAAGGGCAGGAAGTTTTTAAATCATAATGACTGAACAGGGATAAAGGATTAAAAGAATAAGCGGTAATTATAAGAACTAATAAGATGAACAGAGGAGTAATTGAGAGTATCAATGCTAAAAGATACTGGTAAAGAAATTGAATTGATCTTTAGAAAAAAGATTAAAGAAGATATTCGACCCTGGGGAAAATTTCGCTCATTTCCCTATGATTTGGCAAGAAGCATCAAAATTATCACAGTGGACCCAGGTAGAGCTCTTTCCCTTCAGTATCATCATCGTCGAAGCGAATTTTGGCTTGTGCTCGATCATGGGCTTGAAATTACTGTGGCTGATAGAGTTTGGCAGCCAAAACCAGGTGAAGAAATTTTTATCCCTCAGGGAGCTCCTCACCGCTTACGGTGTTTCGGAACCCAACCAGCACGGGTGATGGAAATGTGGATCGGCGATTCCGACGAGTCTGATATTGTCCGCCTTGAAGATGACTACGGAAGGAAGTAGATAAATAAACTAGGCTGTTCCTCCCATCAGGAAAGCTTTTGGATGTTTGACCAATATTTTCTCAATAATATATTCCTCTATCTCTTGAGCTGTTTTTAAGTTCATCGCCTTGTGAACCACGTTTTTCACAAATTTATATTCAACAGACCGAAGAACTTTTTTAATTCTGGGAATAAAAATGGGATTCATACTAAATTTTCGCAAACCAAATCCAAGTAAAACGATGGCCGAAAGGGGATTTGCAGCCATCTCGCCACACACAGTTATATCTTTGCCCTCTCTTTGAGTAGCATCGATGATAAATTTTATGAGCCGTAGAATTGATGGGTGAAGAGGTTTATACAGGTAGGAGACAAATTCGTTAGAACGGTCAACAGCCAAATAGTACTGGATGAGATCATTGGTGCCAATACTCAAATAATCAACCTCTTTCACAAGAAGATCTGTTATAGCTGCAGCCGCCGGAACCTCAATCATTACTCCTACAGGGATGTTCTCGTCAAATTTTGCATTTTCTTTCCTAAGTTCTTCTTTGACTTCTTGGAAGATTAATTTGAACTCCTCTATTTCCTCAATTTCAGTGATCATTGGGAGTAAAATCCTGACATTTTTAAGGGAACTGGCTTTCAGAATAGCTTTAATCTGGACTTTGAACATGTCTTTGTTTTTTAGAGAAAATCTAATTGCTCTCAGACCCAAAGCAGGATTAGGTTCCTTTTCTATCTTAAACTGAGGCAGGGTCTTTTCTCCCCCTATGTCTATTGTTCTGATATAAGCTGGGGAGGGATAAGCTTCTTTTGCTATCCTTGAATAAACTGCCAAGTGATCTTCTTCAGTAGCTAGGGAAGTTTTTTGAAGACAGAGAAACTCTGACCTGAAGAGACCTATACCTTCAGCTCCCAGGGAAAAAGCAAGTCGTACTTCTTCAGGGAGCTCGATATTAGCTAAGGGAAAAAACTTCACTTCATCTAAAGTTTGAGAAGGTAATTTAGCAGTCTTTTTAAGTTCTTCCCTGTAATCATCATACTTTTTTTTCTTGCTGGAGAACTCTTTTTTGAGGGCAGTCGGGGGATTGATGATAACTTCTCCGCCGGTTCCATCCACTATTAAATAATCTCCGTCTTTCACTTGTTGGGTGATGTTGTGTAAGCCAACTACAGCTGGTATGTTCAAAGAGCGGGCTAAGATAGCTGTATGGGAGGTCTGACCTCCCATATCCATAGCCACAGCCAAAACTTTTCCATGGCTGAGTTTCAAGGCGGCTTCAGAGGGAAGAAGTTCGTGGGCAACCAATATATTTTCTCTATCATAGTCTTTCTTCTTCTGAGTTTTAGCTTCCAGGTTCCTGTAGATTCTTGTCAAAACATCTGAAACATCGGACATTCTCTGTCTGAAATATTCGTCATTGAGGGATTCAAAAATCTTCTGATATTTATTGTTGACTTGAGAAAGGGCCCATTCTGCCTTAGTCCCCTCCTTTTTTATTATTGTTTCAATATCTTTTAGCAGTGATTTGTCTTCGAGTATCATGATGTGCGCTTCAAAGATGAAGGAATGCTCTTTCCCAATTTTGTTTTTTATCTGCGCTTTTATTTGAGCGAGCTGGTTTTTTGTTTCTTTAATCGCCCTCTTCAGTCTGTCTATCTCATTTTTCATGTGATGGGGAGATATTTTTTCCTTCTTTGAAGTGAAGAGAATTCTTTCTGTGAGGAATACTTCACCGATTGCAATTCCTGGGGAAACTCCGATTCCTCTCAGTCTTGTATATTCCATAGGAATTTACTCTTTCTCTTGAAATTTATCATTAATGAGGCCCACAAGGGCGTTGAGAGTAGCTTGTTCGTCTTTTCCTGAAACTTTCAATTTGATCTTTGTCCCCTTAGTTGCAGCTAATGTTAGAATTCCTAAAATACTCTTTCCGTTAATCTCAGTACTATCTTTTATAATTTTGACCGAAGAGCTAAAACGCTTTGCGAGACTTACGAATTTAACTACAGCCCTGGCATGAAGTCCTAATTTATTCTTTATGGTAACTTTTTTTTCTAACATTCAGTATGAACAATTCAATCTTTGGAACTTAACAAAGCACTCGCAAGATGAATGTTTTTTTGGCCCTGTTCAACCACCTTTTTGGTCACCCCTTTTAGATTATTGCTTCTCTGGAGGGATACAAATTTAATAAGCATTGGAAGATTAACTCCAGTGATAATTTCTACTTGATTATCTTTTAAAAAACTGAAACTCAGGTTGGAAGGAGTTCCCCCAAACATATCTGTAAAAATTACTACACCGTTTTTCTGGTCTACTCTTTTTAAGCTTTGGCTGATCTTTTTCTTCGACTCTCCGACATCGTCGTACCATCCGATGGAAATAGCATCTATGTTTGGAGCTTCGCCAAGGATAATTGTAAGGGCATTGAGAAGTTCTTCAGCTAGCTTGCCGTGGGAGACTATAATTCCTCCAATCATTTCTGTTCATCTCGTTTGTCTAGTCTTTTTCTCTTCTCTTTTACTTTATTTTTTCCATTCTAGCTAGATTACTTATAAATGTCTCGATGATAGACTCTTATATCATATTTTTTTTGTCGAAGATACCATTTTAATTCCTCGGCTATTATTACCGATCTATGTTTTCCACCGGTACAACCGCAAGAAATTGTCAGATAGCTCTTTCCTTCTTTGATAAAGTTGGGAATAAGATAGTCAATAAAGTTATATAGTTCTTTCAGAAATTTTTTTGTTGCAGGCGCCCTGAGTACATAATCTTTTACCTTCTTACTTTTTCCGGTTTTTTCTCTCATATCATCTTCATAAAAAGGATTAGGCAAGAATCGGGTATCATAGACTAAATCTGAATCTAATGGGATTCCGTATTTATAGCCAAAACTAACTATAGATATCTGCATTTTATGAATTTTTTTCTTGGAAATCTTCATCATGATCATCTCTTTCAGCTGGTTAATTGTGGTCGCCGTTGTGTCTATGACTTCATCAGCCATTTTCTTTATTTCGTTCAGCCTTTCTCTTTCCAATCGAACGCCTTCTAACAATGATTTTTTCTTAGAGAGTGGATGGGGGCGGCGGCTTTCGCTGAACCTATTGACTAATGCTTCATCAGTTGCATCAAGGAAAATTAATTTTGCAGAGATTCTTTTCCTGATATTTTCCCAAACTTTAGGAAAATCCGTTATAAAACCCGCCTCTCTAATATCAACTACCAGAACAACTTTATCAATCTCGACTTCTTTTCTCTCCCACAATTGTACAAAAATTGGAATTATTTTTGATGGTAGGTTATCCACGCAGTAGTAGCCTAAGTCCTCAAGAAAGTGGCTGAATACTGTCTTGCCGGAACCTGATAAGCCTGTGATGACGAGAAATCTATCGTTTTTCATTCTCTTTGCTTCCGATATCTAGGAGTGAGAGAGGGCGCGATTAAGACTACTGATAATTTCTTCAGAGGCGCTGTAACCTTTTTTCCGCAACATGTGAACTTTAGAGGCAATTTCAATTAACGTAGCTATATTTCTTCCCGGAGCCACAGGAATCTCGAGCTGAGGAATTTTCTTTCCTAAAATCTCATAGTCATCAGGAAATTTCAAACCAATCCTGTCATATCCTTTTCCTTGTTGCCATTTTATGAGTTTGATGACTAAGTCAATTTTTGTCTGACGCAGCATGCTCTTTGGCCCAAAAATCTCCCTAATGTTTATAACTCCCAAGCCTCTTATTTCCATGAAATTGCGGCTGAGGGATGGAGCCATTCCAATTAATTTTCCACCGGCGGTTTTTTTAATATGAACCACGTCGTCAGATACAAAACGGTGGCCTCTTGATATGAGTTCTAAGGCACATTCACTTTTGCCGATTCCGCTATCTCCTATGATAAGCACTCCCAGACCAGAAATTTGAAGCAATTCTGAAGAAATAGTAATCTCTTCACGCTCAAGAGATAGAAAGAATTTTTCTATTTCCTTCTGACACCTCTTTCTAGAAAGTTCTGAGTGAAAAAGAGCCACTTTCCTTTTTTTGGCTTTGTTTTTTAATTCTGGGGGAAAGGGAAGACTCTCTGCAAGGATGATGCAGAATTGGTTGTCTTCAAATATTTTATTTAAGAATGCCCTTTTTTTATCAGGTGTATTTTTTTTTAAATATTGAATTTCTTTTTTACTCCAAATTTGAACGGGATAAAAACTTTTCCTCGAAGAAAATTTTCCTTTCTTTCCAGAATTTTCAATCCCTTTTATAGCAGGTTTGAGTTTGAGGATTTCTTTTGTCTTGTGATAGAACTCTTCGATTTTGATAAATTGGGTTTCCTCACTATTCATTTAAATTCTCTTCTTCCTCCCGAACGATGTCCATAATCGTGCTGATATTTTCAGCTCCAAGAATTCTTTTCAACAGTGATTTTGATTTGCGGACGAGGTGAGCGATACCCGCTAAAATCTGAAGGTTCAAGCTTGGATTATCTGGGGGAGAGATTACGAGGAAAAAGATATGAGAGGGCTTGCCATCGAGAGATTGGAAATCAACACCCTTTTTGGATATGGCAAGCATTACAACGGGCTCTTTTATCTCTTTTATCTTGCAGTGGGGAATTGCAACACCTTCTCCAATAGCTGTGCTTCCCAGTTTTTCTCGCTGGATCAGCTTCTCGTATAATTCCTTTTCTTTAATAATTTTATTCTTCTTCTTTAGGTAACTTACCATCTCGAGAAGTGCGTCTTCCCCTTCTTGATATTCCAGATCGGGAATGATCATATCGTGGATCAATAATTTATGAATTTTCATTGTCATTTCACATCTTCAGTAATATGTATCATTCAGGCTCTACTAAGCCGATACTTCCATCTTCTCGTCGGTAGATCACAGCCCATTTTTCTGAACCTGATTTCCTAAATACAAAAACTTCTTTATTATTAAGTTTAAATTGAAATATAGCTTCCTCAAGAGTCATTGGCTTTAAAGAATAATCCTGGCTACGAATAATTCTTTTTGCTTGTTCTTCTGGCTCAGGAGTAAGAGAAAAGGCTTCTTTCTCTCTAATTTTTCTCCTCTTCTTTTCTCTCGATTTTTCCTTTTCCTTCTTTGCTCTCTTTTCCAGATTATCAAAGGCTACATTAAGGGAGTTATACATATCATGAGTTTCTTCAAAAACGTTAAGGCTTGACCTTCTGGCTTTAATGTTAATCTCAGCTTTGTGTCTGTTTTTTTCCGCGCTAAGAATGATATGCACTTCCATCAAGGATCCTATGAATTTTTCTAAAGATTTTAGTCTCCTTTGGCAATATTGTTTTAGATCAGGCGTAATATTAGTTTGACGAGCTGTGTAATAGACATTCATCAAGTTTTCTCCATTAAAAACTTCCTTTTCCTTATGTGTGAAGGTTGTATCTTCAACTGTTTTCTGTATTTGGCTACAGTACGGCGTGCTACTCTGAAATTCTCTTTTGCTAATATCTCGCCTATCTCGATGTCACTCAGAGGATGTTCTTTATTTTCACTTTCGATAAGCTTCCTTATCCTTTCTTTTACTCTTAAAGATGAGATTTCCTCGCCATAATCTCCGATGAGGGATTTATGGAAAAAGTACTTAAGCGAAAAAACTCCTCGGGTCGTCATTAAGTATTTGTTGGCTACTACTCTACCTACAGTGGACTCATGGACACCGATTTCTTGAGCCAGTTCAACAAGAGTTAAAGGCTTCAGATAGTCTATGCCTTTGTCGATAAACTCTCTCTGTTTATCAACAATGTACTTAGCCACTTTATAGATAGTTTGATTTCTCTGCTCCAGGCTTCGTAAGAACCAAAGAGCTTTTTTCATTTTATCTTGGAGAAACTTGTAGGTTTCTGGATTTTCCTTCGCGGCCTTGGCTAAAAGTCTTTTGTAGTAGCTGTTTATTTTTAAGTGCGGCATTCCCTCATCGTTTAGAGTGACTTTGAACTCATTCCCCTCTTTTGAAGCTGTGATATCAGGAACAACGTAAGATTCTTTTTCCTGGGAGTATTTTCTTCCCGGCGCAGGATCCAAACCTTTAATCACTTCTATATGATACTTCAAAGATGGAAAAGGGATGCTGAGTACTTTGCTCAACTGAGAATAATCAGACTTTTCCAGTAGAGGAAGGTGTTCATTGACAATTGTTTGTGCAATGTTGTCTTTTATCTGCAGATAGTCCATTTGAGCTAAAAGCGCCTCTTTAAGATTGAGACTTGCAACACCGACAGGGTCAAATTTTCTAATTTTTTCTCTAATTTCATTTACTTTCTTAACTGAAGCATTACTTGTCTGGGCTATCTCTTCTTCAGAAATAGTCAGATAACCATCTTCATTTATATTTCCTATGATAAGATTAGCAATTTCCTTATCCTTTTCATCAAAAAAAGTCAAGTTAGCTTGCCAATTCAGGTGATCCCATAGAGAAGGACTCCGAGAAATGATATTTTCTAGTGCCAGGCTCTCTTTTTTTTCTGAGGAATAGGAACGAAATCCGTCGTCAAAATATTGTTGGAAGTAAGATTCAAATTCCAGATCATTTTCTTCTCTAGTTTGTTCTTTTTCTTCATCGCTTTCTTTTATTTGGTCTTTTGCCTCTTCCTGCTGACTTTTGTCTTCCTTTTCTGTTTCCTTCTCTACCGTCTCTTCCTCAAGCTCGAGCATAGGGTTCTGAGAGAGTTCTCCATCAATAACCTCAATAAGCTCCAGGTTAGTTAAGGGAAGGAGTTTAATCGCTTGTTGCAGTGCAGGAGCAAGGATTAATTTTTGAACTTGTCGTTGGTCGAGCCTTTGTTTAAGGATCATCGTTTAACCTTCATTATCTTGATTTATGAATTCAAGAAAGCTGAAAATCTTGTCCCAAATAATTACTCTTTACTTTTTCTGAATTCACTAGTTCCTGAGGAGTTCCCTCCTTTAAGATTCGTCCATCATTTATTATATAACCTCTATCAGCAATTTTAAGCGTTTCCCTTACTCTGTGATCAGTGACAACTACTCCAATCCCCTTTTCTTTTAAAGAGAGAATGATTTCTTGCAGATCGAGTATAGCTAATGGGTCAATTCCAGTAAAAGGTTCATCCAACAGGATGAACCGAGGGTTAGTAATTAGCGCCCGAGCAATCTCGAGCCTTCTTCTTTCACCTCCGGATAATGTATAAGCCTTAGCTTTCACGAGCTTCTCTAGTCCAAACTCTTTGAGCGTGTTCACTAAGTTTCTGTCTCTTTTTGAGTGGATACCCAAAACTGTTTCCATGATTGAGAGAAGATTTTCCTCGACACTTAATTTTCTGAATGCAGAAGGTTCCTGAGGCAGGAGAGATAATCCTTTCTGGGCTCTAATGTACATCGGGAGCCGTGAAATGTCTTCTCCATCCAGAAAAATCTTTCCCCGATCTTGAGTAATTAGGCCAAGTATGAGAGAAAAGGAAGTGGTTTTACCGGCTCCGTTAGGACCTAAAAGTCCAACAATTTCTCCTCTTCTAACTTTAATTGAGACATTATTTACAACTTTTTTCTTGTTGAAACTTTTTTCTAGATTTTTTGCTTCTAAACAGGATTTCATTTTTCACGATTTTATGACTGTTGCGGACCTTTCTCTTCCTCTATTTTCTACGACGATTCTACCATCGGCAATGTAAAAAGTCAATTTGTCTCCTCTTATCATGCCCTTTTTTTTGTCTATAAATACTGGGTTTCCTGAAAGCGTAACTACCTCTTCTTCCATGTTATATAATGCTTTCTCACCCTTGCCTTCTGTTGTTTTTTGTATAATTTTAACGCTTCCTTTAGCAATGATCATTTTCATTTCACCTTTTTCATCTTTAAGAATAACATCAATAGATTGAGCCTGCATTTTTATATCTCTTGCCTTTAAAGAGCCATTCTTTTCATAGGAAATGAGATGATTTTCTGGATCAAAGCTCATCTTATCTGCTGAAATCTCTATCCTGTCTTCCTTTTTTTCTTTTTTAAGTTGATGGAAAAACACTGATTTTACTCCACCTGAACAGAGAATATTTCCTTTCTTTTCAAATAGTGTGATTTCATTTGCCAAGAGCATTTCCTTTTCTTGCCATACTTTTACATTGTTACTGAAAATAAAACGCTCCTTGTTACCTTGATATCTCATTTCTTGGGCAGTAATGAAAACAGGCTTTTCTTTTGAAAAAAAGCCAATAGACTCTCTTTGTCCTTTACCCTTAAAAACTACCTTTGTATCACCAAGTGCTTCAAGATTATCATTCTCAAGGTAAATCGTTATTTCTCTGGCAAGAATTTCACTATCATGAGATGTAACTCTAGCCCCAATGTTATCTTTCCCCTTAACTTGGAGAACATTGGTATCGCCCTGAATTGTCATCTCTTCACCTTCCACAAACCGCCTCTCTTCAGAATTCTCCTGCTGCTCTTTCATCTTTACATTTTTGAGGGCTTCGAATTTTTGTAATTCTCCTTCACGATCGAAAAGAAAATTGAGAGCTTCTCCTTGAATCTCCAAGGAGCTACCAGATGTATCGATGGATTTGTAGGAACATTTCCCTTTTGCTTCTACATGAGAAACTCGTGAGAATCCCTCAATGGCAAAAAGATCTATTTCATCTGCTTCAATCTCACGTTTTGCTCCTGTAGAAGTAGGATCATCCTGAGCTTGACCGGAACTTTCTCTTTTCTCTCTTTCGACTAGATAAGCCTTAACGTTTCCTGATAAGGATATTCTTTCGACATTTTCTTCATCCTCAGCTAAATAGAACTTTAAGGCTTGAGCTGAGGCATGATTTATTCCCTGGGAGAGGTGTACGTTACCTGAGATTTCACCTGCTTTCTTTTTTCGGTTATACTCGAGTTCATTTCCTTCGACGAGGAGAGGTAAATTTTCTCCCGACTTCGGTGTCAGCTCAAGATCAATATTGTCCATCAATGTCAGATTTTCTTCTTTCATCGAGTAATAAAATTTTTTAGCTGAGCCCCGAAGGCGGGAGGATGAAAAGCTGACGCCTTCATTGCTTTTAAAAATTTCACTTTTTTTGTCATAATCAAAAAGATTCGAAGTAATGACAAGGTCTTTATAAGTTACTCTTCCTTGACCTGTCAGGACAAAATGATTCAGTTCTTTATCATAGACAACTTTATCTCCGTAGATGAAAATGTCTTCACTTTTATCTTTTCCGAAATCTATGATTTCGATATTTCCCTCTAAGTGATATTTACTGTCTTTTCCTATGTATTGTTTGTTCGCTTTAATGAGGAAATTCATTCTTTCGCCTTTTACCTCGAAATGAACAATCTGTTCTTTTGTTTCTATTTTTTGTGTTGTTATTTTTTTTGAATTGAGATGATTTTCCGTCTGATCTCTGGAACGGCTCATGAAATAGACTGATATTATGACTAAGATGAGAAATAGAGTAACTGCTATTGTAAACCGAACAATCTTGGTCAAGTTAAATTTTGTTTTTCCTTTTATAGTTTTCATGTCTTCACTTCTTCTACAGAAAGAGAGATTTTTTCCTCTCCTAAAAACTCGGAGAATTGCAGAGAATAGACGAGGTCTACTATGGCGTATTTTTTGATGCTCTGGGCTAGCTCAGGCTTATCCCATCCTATGGCTTCAAATGTCCTGTCTTTCTGTCGTACCAATAGCTTTGTATGCTTATTCTGAATTTTATGAGGAATACTTACTACTTCTGCTCTTTCCGTTAGGAAAACTGGTTTTGGATTTCCTCTTCCAAAAGGAAAAAGAAGAAAGTATTTTTCAAGGAAATCGAAGTTGATTGAGTTAAAGTCTATTTTTGCGTCTATTCGTATTTTTCTCCTCAATTCTTCCTTAGCCAGCATTTCGTTAGCGAGAGAGTTTATAGCTTTTTTGAAGGAATTCATCTTCTCTCTGGGAAGAACACAGCCAATGGCCTGCATGTGCCCTCCATAGCTGAGGAAAAAATCTTTACACCCGTTCAAGCAATTTATAAGGTGAAGTTCAGTGATACTTCTTCCTGATCCGTAAGCCCTCCCGTTTTCATAGGCAAAAAGGATGACTGGCCTGTAAAAAATATCTTTAAGCTTAGATGAGACAATACCTATAACTCCTCGGTGCCATTCATTACAGCCCAATATCAACAATTTGTAACGTTTATCAAGAGACCGCACTTTTATTTTTTCCATAGCTTGAGCAAGGATTTTTTCTTCTATCTTCTGCCGTTTAGTGTTTAAAATGTCAAGATGGTTAACGAGCTCAAGCGATTCAGGGAGAGATTTGGAAAAAAAGAGCTGAACAGCTAAATCAGCATTCCCCAGTCTACCTGCAGCATTGATGCGTGGTCCAATCCTGTAGCCAATATCTGCAACAGAAATATTTTTTCCTCTGAGACCGCATGTATCCATCAAACTTTTGAGCCCGATGTTTGAGACATTTTCGAGGCCTTTAAGTCCATATTTTACGAAAATCCTGTTTTCTCCTCTCAATTCCGCAATATCGGCAATGGTTCCGATAGCAACGAGTTTCAGATAATGGGGTATTGAGGAAGAATAGGTCTCATGTTCAAAGAGGGCTTGTATGAATTTAAAGACAACACCTACACTTGCTAAGTTTTTATCTGGATATCCGGAATCTGGAAGAGCGGGATTCAAAATAGCTAGAGCTTCGGGAAGTTTTTCCCCTGGAAGATGATGGTCAGTAATGATAACGTCGATTCCTTTTTCTTTGGCTTTTTGGACAAATCCTGTGGCTTTTATTCCGCAATCAGCACTGATAATGAGACTAGCTTTTTTATTGAGGACAAAGTCAAAGTATTTATCCTTCAGGCCATACCCCTCTTTTAGTCTATTAGGAATGAAATATTCTACATTTCCACCCAAGGTTTCGAGGGCCTTTGTAAGCATGACTACAGAAAGGATCCCATCCACATCATAATCGCTGAAGATAATAATTTTTTCATCTCGAGATAGTGCTTGTTTGATTCGGGCAATCGCTACCTTCATGTCTCTCATCGTGTGAGGATTATAGAGATCATCTAAAGTCCCAAAGAGAAACTTATAGGCAGACTCTGGGTTTGAGATTCCACGGTTAGCTATTATCTGAGCAATTTCAACAGGAAGGTCAAGCTCTTGAGCGAGCTTATTCGCTTCATCCTTTGGAGGAGAAACTATCCATAGGGACGTATTCATCTGAGTCTTAAATGTAGCACAATCAATTATATTCCACAATAACGATAGATTATTAAGCACTTTTTTTCATTGACCAGAAGAAGTCTTTAGGAATGTCCTTGCTCCCCTAAATTGACTTTTAAAAAGCTGAAAAATATAATAGTTGAACCGTGTTAGTAAATCTTAAAGATACGTTATCGAAGACGAGTCAGACTTTCAAGAATAAGTTTGAAGAATTTTTTCAAAGCGGAAAATCCCGAGAAGAAATCCTTGATGAGCTGTTGGAAACCATGATCCTGGCAGATGTGGGAATATCCTCTGCTGAAAAAATAATAAATTCCCTACGCCAAGAGAGTAAGAAGGATGATTCATTTTTGACGATAAAAAAAATCTTAGAAGAACAAGTCATTAAAACTCTAGCCCGATATTCCTCTGATTTCAACCTCAGTTCGAATCACTCAGTGGTGATGTTAGTGGGAGTAAACGGAGGAGGCAAGACTACTTCCCTCGCCAAGTTGGCTTGTCGATTCAAGAAAGAAGAGAAGCACGTACTGATGGTAGCAGCAGATACCTTTAGAGCTGCTGCTCAAGAGCAGCTTATTCTATGGGGAAAAAAGCTAAACATCCCTGTTATAAAAGGCCAGTATGGAGCTGATCCAGCTTCAGTTATTTATGATGCTATTCAGTCCTTCAAGACGCGTCACTATGACCTTCTTCTAGTCGATACTGCAGGGCGAATCCATACCAACACAAATCTAATGCTCGAGCTAGGGAAAATTAAAAGGGTTATTCAGCGAGAAGTTGAGGGAGCTCCACAAGAGATCCTGCTCGTACTCGATGCCAGTATTGGCCAGAATGCCCTGAATCAAGCCAGAGTATTCTTTGAGTTTTCAGGAATAACAGGTATATTCCTTACTAAACTAGATGGTACAGCTAAAGGTGGAAGTGTCATCAGTATTGTTGATGAATTGCAGCTTCCTATTAAATTCTTAGGAGTTGGAGAAGGTGAGATTGACATACTCAATTTTTCTCCTCAAGAATTTACAAGAGCTCTTTTTTCATGAAAAACCTCAAAGATATTTCCTACTTAAGAATGGCTTATGCATTAGCTGAGAGAGCCAAAGGCAGGGCGAGTCCGAATCCCTATGTGGGAGCTGTCATCGTTAAGAGAGATATCATTGTTGGTTCTGGCTACCACAAGGGTCCGGGAAGACCTCATGCTGAAGTGGAAGCTCTTCAAAGGGCAGCCTCACTTTCAAAAAATAGCACAGCCTATATAACCCTTGAACCTTGTGTCCACTGGGGAAGAACACCTCCGTGTGTAGAAAGTATCATTCAAGCTGGTCTAAAAAAAGTCGTTATATCAGCTCTGGATCCCAATCCTCTTGTCTATAAAAAGGGCGTAAAAAGGATGAAGGAGGCTGGGATTGAAGTTGTGCCAGGATTGCTTGCAGAGAAAAATAAAATACTCAATGAGTTTTATCTAAAATATATTACTCGAAGAATTCCATTCATTGCCGCCAAAGCTGCTGTGAGTCTAGATGGAAAGATTGCTACCAAAAAATTCCAATCAAAGTGGATTTCTTCTTCAGGAACAAGGGAGTATACTCATCTTTTGCGGGGAGAATATGATGGAATAATGATAGGGATTAACACGCTCATTAAGGACGATCCCAAGTTGACCGTCCGCCATCCAAGCTGGAAAGGGAAGCGTATAACTCGTGTAATTCTCGATACCCACCTTAGTTTTCCATTAAAGGCTAAGATTCTTTCCACTATCGATTGTGGTAAGATTTTCGTTTTCACCCATAATAATACTTCTCAAAGGAAAGCTGATATGTTACGGAAAAGAGGAGTGGAAGTTATTCAACTTGTATCTTCATCGCGTTTTATTGATTTAAAGGAGGTTCTCGTATGGCTGGGGAAACGTGAGATATCGAGTGTGCTTGTGGAAGGAGGGGAGCGTTTGCTCACTTCAATGATACAGGAGAAACTCGTTGATAAAATCTTTTTATTTGTTTCTCCAAGATTGATAGGAGGAGAAAAAGCACCTTCTTTTTTTCGAGGAGAAGGTGCAGACTCCATTAAGGATTCACTCTCCTTGAATAGAATACGACATTTTCAGATAGATGATGATATAATCGTAGAAGGATATTTTTAATGTTTACAGGTATCATTAATCATATAGGTCTGTTTAAAGGATATCGGCAGGCCAAACAGGAAATAGCTGTTGAAGCACCATCGCTATCTTCTCAATTAGATATCGGAGAAAGTGTTGCTGTTAACGGCGTTTGCTTAAGCCTCATCAAGAAAGAAAAGCATATGCTCTTTTTTAATCTTTCCCAAGAGACTCTTCAGAAAACTAACCTGGCCCATCTCCGACATGGCGACAAGCTAAATCTTGAACCTCCTCTTACGCTCTCTTCTCTGCTAAGCGGACATCTTGTTACAGGGCATGTCGACTCAAAGGGAAAAGTTCTCAAAATTTTAGATAAAAAACCAGGTAAGAGGATTACAGTTTCTCTTACACCCGAGCTAGAAAGATATTTCATTCCTAAGGGTTCGGTTGCCATAAACGGAGTGAGTCTTACGATATCATATCTTTTTTCTTCTTTTTTTGAGATTGAGCTTATCCCGATAACTTTGAGAAACTCAAACTTGGGGGAGCTGAAAAGAGGAGATGAAGTAAACATAGAGTGTGACATAGTCGGAAAATACGTGTATAATTTAATAAGCAGAGGAAAGAAATAGAATAAGAAAAGACGTCGGGAATGCAAGAGGTTAAAAAGATGAAAAACAGGTTTAGAGTTGCCACTGTTGAACAGGCCATAAGAGAAGTAAAGAACGGTCACCCTATTATTATTGTTGATGATGAAGATAGGGAAAACGAAGGGGATCTAATGGTTGCAGCCGAAAAAGTTACTCCTGAGATCATTAATTTCATGGCAAAATTCGGCCGAGGGCTGATTTGCTTGCCCCTGAAGAAGGAGAGATTGGAAGAACTCCAGCTGCCATTGATGGTTGCAGACAACACAGCTCCCTTCGAGACAGCTTTCACAGTTTCTGTAGATGCTAAAGAGGGCGTCACGACGGGGATTTCTGCCTTCGATCGAGCCAAAACAATCCTGACGGCTGTAGATCCCAAGACATGCCCCTCAGATCTTACCCGTCCCGGACATATTTTCCCCCTAAGAGCAAGAGATGGAGGAGTTCTGGAGCGGGCAGGTCAAACAGAAGCTTCGGTAGATTTGACGCGGCTAGCAGGCCTATATCCTGCCGGTGTTATCTGTGAAGTGTTGAACGAAGATGGTAGCATGGCCAGAATGTCTCAGCTTATAGAGTTTAGTCAAAAACATAATGTTTGTGTTTTGACAATTGCTGATCTAATTAAGTATCGGTTGAAACATGAAAGACTTGTCAGAAAAGTTGAAGAGGCAAATTTACCGACGAAGTATGGAGATTTCAAGATCATTGTGTTCGAGGATACTATTAACAAAGAAACTCATGTAGCCTTAATAAAAGGGGAATTAAAGAGGAACGAGCCTACTCTTGTCAGAGCTCATTCACAATGTTTGACTGGGGACACCTTTGGCTCCCTTCGGTGTGATTGTAGAGAGCAACTTCATCAAGCGATGAAAATAATAAGTAAAGAAGGAAAGGGAGTAATTCTCTATATTCTTAACCAGGAAGGGAGAGGAATTGGCCTGACTAACAAAGTTAAAGCATATGCTATCCAGGATAAAGGATTAGATACGGTAGAAGCTAATCGAGAGCTTGGGTTTAAGCCTGATCAGAGAGATTATGGGATAGGAGCTCAAATCTTAGTCTCCTTAGGCATAAATAAGCTCAGACTAATAACCAATAATCCCCGCAAATTTATCGGTTTGGCTGGCTATGGTTTAGAAATAATAGAGAGAGTGTCCATTGAAATTCCCCCAAATAAGCTCAATCTCAAATACTTGAAGACAAAAAAGGAAAAAATGGGCCATATCCTGGAGATGGTTTAAACCAGGATTCCACTGTCTTTACATTTCCTGTGATTGAAGAACGAAGGTTACCGGTCCATCGTTAATCAAATTGACATCCATCATTGCTTGAAAAACTCCTGTTCTGACTTGGATTCCTCTTTGTCTTATTAAATCAACAAAATAGTCAAAGAGCTTCTCAGCCCTTACTGGTTCCTCTGCCTTATCGAAGCTGGGTCTTCTCCCTTTCCTTGTTGAAGCAGCAAGGGTAAATTGTGAGACTGCAAGAACTTCTCCCTTAGTTTCCTGTAAAGATAGGTTCATTTTGCCTTCTCTATCAGGGAAAATTCTCAACTCAACAGTTTTCTTTGCTAAGTACTGTACGTCCTGTTCTGAATCTTGCTTTTCGATGCCAATGAGGAGACAGAGCCCACGACCAATCTTTCCAACTGCTTTTCCCTTAACCTCGACTGAAGCTTCTTTTACCCGTTGTAGGACAATTTTCATCGCACAATTCTTTCCTTTGATAAAATATCCTTGAGGCTTTTTAAATCTTGATTGTTGAAAAGCAGGCTTAACAGGACATACGTTAGAACTCCTAAGAGGATGGTTCCAAACAGTGCTCCAAGCTGGCTAAGGAATTCAAGTTTCTGGAAGTCAACTTGTTCTATAAGGAACCATATTACAGCTCCCATTGAGGCTGCTGAAAAGGCGGATTTTAAGGCTGAGGAGAAAATTTCTTTCTTCTCGACTTTTCCTATCTTACGCTCTAGAAAGAAGAAGAGGAGAAGTAAGTTGAATGCTTCTGCAAGGGATAAAGCCAAAGCTAAGCCTCCCACTTTAAGAGGATTCATTAGAATAAAAGAGAGCAAAAGATATACTGTCATGACGAAGAAAGCGATAATAACAGGAGTCTTTGTGTCTTTGAGGGAGTAGAAAACAGGCGCTAAGATTTTAGCTGAAGAGATAAAGGGGAGTCCTATGGAGAAAAAGAGAAGGCATGTGGCACTCATTGTGGTTGACTGAGCTCCAAATAGCCCTCTTTGGAATAGCACCTGGACAATGGGTCGGTTGAGGACTAAAAGTCCCACCATTGCTGGAAAGGTGATAAAGAATATCAGTTTTAGGGAAAAAATAAGAGTCTTCTTCATTCCCGCAATGTCTCTGTGAGCTGCCTGCTCGGAAAATAGAGGCAAAAGAGCTATGGAAAGAGCTATCGAAAAAAGTCCCAAGGCAAGCTCTCTGATCCTTGTAGCATAGTAAAGGGATGAGACACTTCCTTCTTCCAGAAGCGAGGCGAGCATTCGGCTGACTGCTATGTTTATCTGAGTTATTCCAACACCGAATATTCCAGGCACCATGAGCATTGCCACTTTGCGAATTGCAGGCTGAGCAAAGGACAGACCAAATGTAAATCGCATACCTTTTTTCCAAAGAAAGGGAAGCTGGAACGCGATTTGAAAGAGTCCTCCGACTACAATCCCCACTGCAAAGATGTAAGCAGGTTCTTCCATCTTTCTTGCAAATACAACAGCCAGAGTTATGATTGCCAGGTTGAAGAGTGCAGGGGTGAGAGCAGGTACTGCAAATTTATGCAACGAATTCAAGATAGCCATGGCGAGAGCTGCCAGGCTTATTAAGAAAATATAGGGGAACATGATTCGTGTAAGAACAATAGTAAGCTCCAATTTTCCTGGTGCCTGCTTGTAGCCAAAAGCAATTATTTTTACGAGAAGTGGGGAAAGTACTATTCCCAACACTGCAAGAAGAGCTATAAGTAAAGTCAAATCATAGAAAAAGGTGTTGGCAAATTTCCAGAGTTCTTCTTTCGATTTTTCTTTCTTCACTTGGGTAAATATAGGAACAAAGGCCGCAGTCATTGTTCCTTCCCCGGTTAACCTCCTCAACAAGTTAGGAATGATATAAGCAACAGTAAAGGCATCTGCTCCTCTGCTTGTTCCCAGGTAGAATGCTTGAATCATGTCCCTGCAGTAGCCCAGTATTCTGCTCAGAACCGTAGGCCCAGAAACAGCAAAGGTTGATTTCAGCAATCTTCGCTTTTGTTCTCTTTGGTCCATCTTTCCTTCTTAACCATTATATCCAAAAAACATAATTTATCTCCTGGTACAACTTCATTATTTTGGAGATAAAGAGATTTCTATTCATGTTGGAAAGTTGACTTTGCAGGGAAGATATTTTATCATATTTAATTCTTGTGAGGAGATAAACATGGCTCATCATAAATCAGCAATTCGACAGTGGCGTCGAAGCCTCCGTAGAAGGGCCATTAACAGGAGGAACAAATCTATCCTCCGTAGTCAGATTGGAAATCTCCGTGAAGCAATCGAAAATAAAGACAAAGAAGAAGTACAAAGGCTCCTTCCCCTAACATTCTCTGTCATCGATAAATCTGTAAAAAAAGGCACTATTCATGAAAACAAGGGAAACAGGTACAAGTCAAGACTAAGCCGGCAGGTAGAATTAATCAATGCCTCTCCTTCCAAATAAATTTCCCTCCTTTCTAATTGAGCAAAAAGCAAAAAGAAATCTCTCTAGGAGGGGTTGACAAGCTACATCAGAAGTTTTGATGCTCAAGTCAATTTTTTCAAGCTCTTTGAGTATGTGATTCAAATCATTCTGCGATATGCTTTCCACTAAAAAGAAAAATTCTTTAAATTTAGTCCTGTAAAAACTTCCGAACCTCTCAGAGATATGAGGTCTCAATTCCTGGAAGATGGTTTTTTTATCCCTGCTTTTTTCTTTTAACCAGAGTTTGGCTAAGAAGATATCGTGAAAAAATTTGGCAATTATACCAACTATGTATTCTGGCTTGATCCCTTCTTTAAACAAATTATTCAAAACTATAAGGCTCTGTTCAAAATCTACGTTTTCAAGACTATTCGAGAGTTCCCATTCAACGAAAGTCTTTCCCCAGCCGGAAATCTGATTCACATCATCTAGCTCAACAATCTTTTTATCACCCACAAAGACTGTGAGCTTATCCAATTCATTATCGAGGCTCCTGAGATTATTTCCTTTTATTTCCATTAGCCTCCTTTTTGCATCATGTGTAGCGCTTTTTCCCTCAGAAGCGAATTTTCTATCCATCCAGGCATGGAGCTCTTTTCCTTTTAGAGGCTTCATTTCCTTTTGAAAGATAAGAGAAGGAGGGAGCGATGAAAAAAACTTGAAGAGGGAATGATTTTTATGGATTTTTCCACTGCAGATGATAACGAGTACAGTTTTGCCAGGCACGGAAGAAAAATAATCCTTAAGCATTCTTTCTTCATAAGGAGTAAGATTTTTTTTGTACCCTTCAGACACTTCAACAGTAATTATTCGCCATGGTGAAAAGAAGAAGGGTATAGTTCTGGCTAAATCAATGATTTCTGCCCAAGAGTTTTCGTTCAGATTGAATCTTTCTACGTTATACTCCTGAATATCAGGAGAAATAAGAGTTCCCTTGAGTTCTTGAATGAATTGAGATGCAAGAAAGGTTTCCTCTCCGAAAAAAAAATAGCAGAGATGAAGATTTTTCTCGTTGATTTCTTTCCGCAACAGGTGTGAGAACAATCCCTAAAATCCTTCTAAAATAGTTATTATGACACTCCTTGCAAATTCTTCAGCTATCTTGCCCACTGCTTCTGTCTCTATTGTTTCAAAATCTGTTCCTTCTGGCACTTCGTATTCTTTCTGATAAATGTAAGCGGGATTAGAATAAATGATTTTTCGCTGCACCAAGTCGTTCAGTGTAATTTTAGCAACTACAATAATGTTATATCTGTCGGCAGTAGCCTTTTCAGAGAATGCAATGGGATTAACTGTAAAAGATGTAATCTCGCCGACTAAAATAGCATCTGCATTTTCCATATCGCTCGTTATCTCTACTTTTCCTCTGGCTACAAATTCGTCAATTACACTGCGGGTTAACTTCAAGTCCAGCTCATATCGAGTTGTCAGATTTTTAAACATGGGAATACTGACTCTTTTTATATGAGGTGGCAGAAAGCTGCCCGTGCCACGGAAGTGATAGCCACACTCTAGAAAGAAAAGGCATATGAGGAGAAGAGCAAGGATTTTTTTCATGGCGCAACAGACAATCTATAAGACAATGTTTACTAATTTATTCTCGACATATATTATCTTATTTACTTTATTTTTTCCAACTATGGCTTGAATTCGACTCAAAGAGAGAGCTTTTTCTTTAACTTCTTCTTGGGATAAGTTTCTCTCTGCTTCGAATTTAGCCCTTAACTTTCCGTTGACTTGAACAACTATTGTTACAATCTCTTCTTTCGCCAAATCTGGATCAAAAGCGGGCCATGGAGTGTGTATGAGATATGTACTGTTACCTATCCTTTCCCAAAGCTCTTCACAAATATGCGGTGTAAACGGGGTAAGGAGCAAAACCAAGGTTTCTAAGGCTTCTTTTAAAAGGCTTCTTCCTCTCTCGTCCTTCCTCAAATTGTCTTTTTCTTTCTTGATGAAATTATAAAACTCCATGATAGAACTAATAGCTGTATTAAAATGATATCTGTTTTCGATATCCTCGCTTACTTTTTTTATAGTCTGATGAATTTTTTTCTCTATCAAAGTAATTGTTTCCCCTTCTTTGTTTTTCCTTCTTGCTTCGGAACTATCTTTATTAAATAAGTCAAGATTTTCCTGAACAATCGTCCAGACACGGTGTAAAAATCTATGACATCCTTCTACGCCTTCATCACTCCAGACAAATTCCTTCTCTGGAGGAGAAGCAAAAAGAATGAAAAGCCTCAGGGTATCAGCTCCATATTTTTCAACAAAATCATCTGGATAGACAACGTTTCCTTTTGATTTTGACATCGCAGCACCGTCTTTTATCACCATTCCCTGAGCAAGCAGCCGAGGAAAGGGCTCAATTATTGAAGTGAAACCCAAGTCCTTCAAAATCTTGGTGAAAAAACGGGCATAAATCAGGTGAAGAATAGCATGCTCCACTCCACCTATGTAGAGGTCGACTGGAAGCCAGTAGTCAGCTGATTTGGTGTCAAAGGGAAGCTTTTCTTCGTGCGGAGAGGTGTAACGGAAGTAGTACCAGGCAGAATCAATAAAAGTATCCATGGTATCTGTTTCACGTCGTGCATTTCCTTTGCAGTGTGGACAGGTGGTATTAACAAAACTTGGGACTTTTTCTAGAGGAGAGCCTTCCTCTCCTTTAAGCTCTACTTCATGGGGAATCATCACAGGCAAATCTTCGTATGGAACGCCGACTATTCCACATTTTTCACAGTATATTACTGGAATGGGTGTTCCCCAGTAGCGCTGTCGAGAAATACCCCAATCACGAAGACGATACATCGTACTCTCATGGCCGAATCCATTTTTTTCTGCATAGGCAGCCATTTCTTTAATTGCTTCCTCGGATGTTTTACTAGAGAAGGGGCCAGAATTAACAAGTTTTCCGTAATCTTCAAAAGCTTCCTCTAGTTCGTTTTCAGTGAGTGAGGTGTTCTCAGGATTAATAACGACTTTTATGGACAGAGAATTATCTTTAGCAAACTCAAAGTCCCTCTGATCATGAGCAGGGACAGCCATTACTGCTCCAGTTCCATACTCCATTAACACATAGTTAGCAATCCAGATCGGAATTTTATCACCGGAAAAAGGATTCAAGGCTTTCTTCCCGGTGTCAATTCCCTCTTTTTCTTCCGTTCCTAACTTCTTTTTTAGTCTAAAATCTGAAATACTGCGGCCTATCCATTCCTCGAATTTCTCTCTCTGTGGAGAGTCACCTATAAGCTCTCGACTCAAAGGATGTTCAGGTGAAAGGGCTAGAAAAGTTGCTCCATAAATAGTATCTATTCTTGTCGTAAAAACTTCGATGGACTTTGATGAGTCAACGATTGGAAAGACTGTATGTGCTCCTGTACTCTTCCCGATCCAGTTCTTCTGCATCAAAAGGACGTGCTCTGGCCATTTTTCTAAAATCTCGTGGCCAGAAAGTAAATCCTCGGCATAGTCGGTAATCTTTAAGAACCACTGTTCCATTTCTTTCTGGGCAACTACGGAGTCACACCGCCAGCAGAGTTCTCCGATAACTTGTTCGTTAGCAAGTACAGTTTGGCATCGAGGACACCAGTTAATCCAGCTTATTCTACGGTAAGCTAAGCCCTGTTCGAACATCTTAAGAAAAATCCATTGATTCCACTTATAGTATTCAGGAAGGCAGGTGTTGACCTCTCTTGACCAATCATAGCTGAAGCCCAATTTTTTTAACTGGCATTTCATGTGAGCAATGTTATCCAAAGTCCACTTCTGAGGATGAACTCCGTGACGGATAGCAGCATTTTCAGCAGGCATTCCCAAAGCATCCCAGCCAATAGGATGAATAACGTTACAGCCACTCATTTTTTTGTACCGTGATATGACGTCTCCTATGGAATAATTCCGCACCTGTCCCATGTGGATGTAACCTGAGGGATAAGGGTACATCTCAAGACAGTAGTACTTAGTTTTTTGAGGATCTTCTAAGGCCTTGAAGATCTGTTCTTTTTCCCAGATTTCCTGCCACTTTTTCTCAATTTGTAGGAAATTATAGTCTTCTTTCATTTTTTGATTATTCCAGAGCTTTTAGGCCTCTTCTTTGGGCCCTTTCCCGTTTTAAATTCAATCATAAATCTTAGTTTTATTGCCCCCAAAAGTCAAGATTAAGGAAATTCACCTTGACAAAGGCGGCTTTTTAAAAAAAAATTAGTCTAAATACGGATTTATCTCTCTTTAGAGTAGAAAAATACTTCCATTTTTCTAGGAAAAGACGAGAAGGGATAAATTTTAAGTGGATATTCTAGAGGTAAACAGACTTTCTGCGGGATATGAGGATGGGTTTGTCATAGAGGAAATATCTTTTTCTATTAATAGTGGAGAATTTATCTCGATCCTGGGGCGGAACGGTTCAGGCAAGAGCACTCTGATTAAAGCTCTTCAGAGGTTATTGAAAAACACTTCTGGCGAGATAAAAGTTGAGGGGAGAGATATATCCACCCTAAACCGTAGTCAAATTGCAAAAAAAATTGCCTACGTTCCCCAGATATTCAGTTTTGCCTTTGAATTTAGCGTTATAGAGATTGTTCTTATGGGAAGGTATATCCATCAGGGGCGCTTGAGCAGCACTTCAAACCGCGATTCTCGGATAGTTGAGGAAGTTATGGAACTCACGCAGATTTCTCATCTCAAAGAGAAGAAAATTGCCCATCTCAGCGGTGGTGAGCGCCAGAGAGTTTTTATTGCCAGAGCCTTGGCCCAAGACACTCCCCTTATTTTTCTGGATGAGCCAAGTTCCCATCTAGATATAAGTTACCAGGTGGAGATTTATCAAATATTGAAAAGTCTCCAGGAAGAAAAGGGAAAGACTATTCTCTCAACAGAACATAATATTAACCTCGCCATTCCCTATTCTCAAAAGATAATTTTTTTGAAAGAAGGGAGAATTCAGGCTCAAGGTCTGCCGCAGGAGTTAATTACAAAAGCCAATATCAAAGAAGTCTTTCAAGCTGAAGTCGAGATAAGGGAGAATATTCATTCTAAGCTTCCTGAAATATCATTGATTCCGAGGTATCCAAGAGAGGATGAAACGCATAGTAATTAATTCTTTGATCATTTTCTTCGCACTGGGCATAACTGCTCAGGAGAATCAAGATAAAATAACTAAAGATGATTTAGGCAATCCTTATGTTTATTCATCCCCTCCTCAGAAAATAATATCCCTTGCTCCAAACATCACAGAAATTCTCTTTGCTCTGGAATTAGGGGAGCAGATAGTAGGTGTTACGCGCTATTGCGATTACCCATCGCAAGCTTTAGCCAAGGAAAGAATTGGAGGAATGATTGATCCCAACTTGGAATTGATTAAGTCATTAAATCCCGATCTAGTGATTGGTTTTCGAGGCAATCCGTTGAAGCACCTCATGCGCCTTAAAGAGTTGAGGGTGCCAGTATTTATCTTAGGGATGGGATCAAATATTGAGTCTGTATACAGCATTATTAGAAAAATAGGAAAAATTACGAGAAGAGAGAGAGAAGCAGATGATCTCGTTAGAAGCATGAAAAGTAAATACGTGAAAATACAGTCTGTTCTTTCTTCTGTCATTCACAGACCAAAAGTTTTCCTTTCTCTTCACGGCAAGGGGCTCTGGACCTGTGGCAGAGAAAGTTTCCTAAATGACCTTTTGACAAAGGCAAAAGGGATTAATATTGCCGGTACTATTCCCAGGAGATGGCTCAGCTACAACCGAGAACAACTGATCCACGAGAATCCAGAAATAATTATTATTTTAGCTAAATCAGAGGAAGAGTTTATCCAGGCTAAAGAGTGGATAGAGGAAGGATCCTATTTAACGAGCATAAGAGCTGTAAGAGAAGGCCGCATCTACTTTCTTGATGAAAATCTTGCTACTCGTCCCGGTCCTCGTATCATTGAGGCTTTTGCTCAACTTGTTTCACTCCTTCACCCTCAGATATTTAATCAATTACGATGAGAATACAGGCTAGAAGACGGTTGCTTCTTCTTGTCCTCATAAGTCTCTTCTTTTTCAGCTTTCTCGTTTCTCTTCTTAAGGGCCCTGTTCCCACAAGCTTCAGAGATCTGTGGAATCTTCTATTCGAAAAGGAAACGAAATATACTACTATCTTTATCGACCTCCGGCTTTCTCGAGCCGTGCTGGCTTTTCTAGTGGGCGCATCGCTTTCTCTATCTGGGGCAATCCTCCAAGGGTATTTCCAAAATCCTATGGCTGGCCCTTTTGTTGTTGGTGTCTCTTCTGGTGCATCATTCGGTGCAGTCCTGTGTATATATCTTGGCATGAATATGACAGTAGCGGGTTTTTCCCTCCATAGCATCTTTGCTTTTGCTTCTGGATTCATCATCGTTTACCTTGTTTATCTCTTTTCCCAGCGGAGAGGTGTTTTCAAGGTTGAAACTCTCCTCTTAGTAGGTATTGCTGCAGGAGCATTAACTTCATCCCTCACATCGTTTCTAATCTTCTTAAAGTCTGAATCATTTGAGCAGGCTGTCTTCTGGCTTCTGGGAAGTTTTCAGCTTGCAGATTGGAAACAGATTGCTGCTATGGCGCCCTATTTTTTTCTTTGTTTTGTTGTTGCACAATGGCTGAGCAAGGATATGAACCTTTTAGTGCTGGGCGATGAAGCTGCCCAATCTTTGGGATGTCCTGTAGGCAGAGCGAGAAAGATCTTCCTTGCCACTTCTACTTTACTTGCTGCCTCATCTGTATCCGTGAGCGGGATCATCGGCTTTGTGGGCCTGATAGTTCCCCATTGGATACGCATCCTCATAGGACCCGACCATAGGTATCTTTTCTTTTTTTCTTCCCTTACAGGAGGAATTTTTCTTGTGTTTTCAGACTTATTGGCACGCACTCTTCTTTTTCCTACTGAACTCCCTATTGGGATCATTACTGCGATAGTTGGTGCTCCTTTCTTTATTTATCTTCTAACTCAGAGGAGATAGTCAAATTGGAGTCGGTTCTATTTTCTTTTCAATTTTACCTTCCCAGTTCCAGTTTGGTATTTAAATTTTATGATGCTGTGAAAGTAGAGATAGAACATTGCCCTTCTTCCAGGGCATAGCCAGCCTTGCCTATCTTTTGATGAGCATGATAAAATCAACTCTATGAAATTTTTCTTTGTCCGAGACTATCGACATAAGTATCGGTATTTTTCTTCAGAACCTCAAGTACAGATTCAGGTTAGATTCTCTCGATGGAAAGAAATTTGGGATTTGGCAAAGAAAAAACTTATGCTTTTACCACAGAGAATACTCTGCCAAGAACAGGCTTTTAGAAGAGCATTGAGCTCGGAAAAGAAAGTCACAATTTTCCATTCGGGTTGTTTAGACAAAAAGAGAATTAGGAGCAAATTTCGTTTTTTTCTACGCAAACAAAAGACAAAGCATGTTCTTTTACTAAGCGGAGAAATTCTCCTCCTTCCGCTGAGCGGATTGGCTGCAATCCTTCCTGGACCAAATGTTTTTTTTGGGGTGTTGGCGCTCTTGATGATAACCCATTGGCAGGCTTTGAGAGGGATCAACAGGCTTTTAAAAAAAGAATACGAGTTTGTTTCGTCTACTCTTTTTAATGAGTGGGAAGCAGCCCTTGATTGTAGAGAGGAAACGAAATTTCCCAAGATTCTTAAAGAAATTGAAGAGGAACACTTCCTGGACAGTCTCCGTAAAATCCTCTGGAAGTAATTAGACTTAAGAGAAAATTTTTCTCTGACACACGTCATTCTTTTATTGTTAACATAAACTTTACCTACATTTTAAAAGGTAGCCTGTCCCTTTTTTGAAAAAGCGAAACAGCCAACCTGGGGTGTATAGAAAACTCAAATAATGAAAAAAGTGATTCCCTTGGAACTCCTGAAAAATCATGCTGAGTAACAGATATCATTGGGGAAAAAAGATGCTTACTTATTTAATTTGACAAAGTTTTCTTTTTATTTTATGTATTAACTGAAATGCCGTTGACGTTAGGCCAATTCTTATTGTTGATTATAACTTTAGCTGTTGTTGTAGCGGTGACTTTTTTGGTTGCTTTTTTAGTACAGTTTCGTAAGACAGCCAGAGAGGGAGAAGAAACGCTTGTTGAAATAAGAGAACTTGCTAAAAATTTAAAGGAAACAGATCAAAAAGTTAAGGCTAAGATCGATGAATTTGGAGATATAATCCAGGCTTCCAAAAAAACTGTAGCCAATTTTTCTGAAATAACCTGGTTTTTAACGGCAAAGGTTTTGAGACCATCCTCCAAATATTGGCCCATTCTGTTTCCTTTATTGCGCTTTGGTTGGCGGCGATTGAAAAAACGAAAGGAGGATAAAAATGGCAAATAACAGCGGCTCCAGTGCTTTTGAAGTAACTCTATCCTTTCTACTCGGAGCGGCAACTGGTTTTGTCCTTGGAGTTCTCTTTGCACCAGCTAGCGGAGCAGAGACGAGAAAGAAGATTCAGGAAGAAGTTTCCAAGACTGGAGAGAAAGCTAAGGGAAGTTATGAGAAAATTGCCAAAGAAGCAGAAAAGGGGATTAAGGTTGTAAAAGAGAAGACTCAGGAAGGACTGGATTCAATAAAAGAATTCGTTGAGAGAAAAACACAAGAACTTACAAAGAAGGTTCCAGAGGAAATTCCAGAAGAAGCTGAGGAGGAAAAAAAATAGAAGCATAATTCAGCCAATCCAAAGTTTTTCCATAAAAAGCATTTTTATATTCAAAATAATAACACCAAAGTTTAGATGAATAAAACCACTATATCTTTAATTAAAGCAAGAGAAATTTTAGATTCAAGGGGAAACCCGACTATAAGGACCTACGTTTCCCTTCAATCGAGTGTGGTAGGCATAGCCTCTGTTCCTTCTGGAGCATCCACAGGCAAGTATGAAGCTTTGGAGCTAAGAGATGAAGATTCCTCTAGGTATTTTGGAAAAGGAGTGTTAAAGGCAGTAGCTAATGTTAATGAAGTAATTGCACCGGCACTCGAAGGCTTTGACGCCCTTGCACAGGATGAAATAGATGAGAAGTTAAAGAAACTTGATGGGACTCCTCTAAAGAACAAGCTTGGTGCTAATGCTATATTATCTGTCTCCATGGCTGTTGCTCAGGCAGCTTCTCAAGCACTCAGAGTGCCCTTGTATGCTTATTTAGGAAAAAGGACTGATTACGTCCTGCCGGTCCCTTTGATAAACATTTTCAATGGTGGGTCACATGCTGATAACAACGTCGATTTTCAGGAATTCATGATAGTTCCAGTGAACAGTCCATCTTTTTCTGAAGCAATCAGAATGGGAGCTGAGGTTTTTCATCATCTTAAGAAAATCCTTAAGAAAACAGGTTACAGCACTGCAGTTGGAGATGAAGGAGGGTTCGCTCCCGATTTAAAATCAAATGAGGAAGCCTTGGAGTTGATCTTGGAAAGCATACATAAATCTAGCTACAAAGCAGGGAAGGATATCTACCTTGCTCTCGATGTAGCTGCTTCTGAACTCTTTCAGGATAAAACGTATATTTTCAAGAAATCAGGAATTCCTAAGAAATCAACAGAACAGATGATTGAACTATACGAAAATTTGGTTCACAAATATCCCATAATTTCAATAGAAGACGGTTTAGGCGAGGACGATTGGGAGGGCTGGAAGAGATTAACAGTGAAGCTTGGCCATAGAATACAGCTCGTTGGCGACGATATTTTTGTTACTAACTTGGAAAGATTTAAGAGAGGATTGGCTCAAGGGATTGGAAACTCGATCCTTATCAAATTGAACCAAATCGGAACCCTAAGTGAAACAGTAGAGACAGTAACCCACGCACAAAAAGAAAGCTATTCTACAGTAATATCCCACCGCTCTGGAGAAACCGAAGATGCATTTATTGCTGACTTAAGCGTGGCTCTCAATTCAGGCCAAATAAAGACCGGCTCACTGAGTAGAAGCGAAAGAGTGGCCAAATACAACAGACTTCTGGAGATAGAAGAGGAATTAGGGAATAAAGGTCGCTATGCTGGCACCGAGATCTTTGCCAAATACATTTCATAACGATACGTACATTCTTAAATCTTAATCGAGTTTATGAGGAGCATGCCTACACTCACCTAGTGTTTTTTCAGAAGATGATTTTAGAGAGAGTATTTTAGAACATGGCTTCCTTGAAAGAAAAAGAAAGAGAAAATACGTTTTTAACCTCCTCTCAAATTAGCATTAAAAGAGCTTACTCAGAAGAAGATCTGGAGAGCTTCGATTACCAAAAAAAACTTGGCCAACCAGGAGAATATCCCTTTACTAGAGGAATTTACCCCACGATGTATCGAGGGAAACTTTGGACAATACGGCAGTATGCGGGTTTTGGAACAGCAGAAGAATCAAACAGAAGGTTTCATTTTCTCCTTTCTCAAGGACAGACTGGATTAAGTGTCGCCTTCGACCTCCCCACTCAATTAGGTCTTGACTCAGATCATCCTCAATCTCAAGGGGAAGTTGGAAAAGTCGGGGTTGCTATAGACTCACTTCAAGATATGGAGAGGCTCTTTGAGGGCATTCCTTTGGATAAAGTTAGTGTCTCTATGACAATCAATTCTACCGCAGCTATAATTCTGGCTATGTATTTAGCTCTTGCAGAAAAAAGAGGAATTAATTGGAGTAAATTGGGAGGGACGGTCCAGAATGATGTTCTCAAGGAATACATTGCTCGGGGCACGTACATTTATCCCCCCCAAGCCTCTTTAAAAATCATTGTTGATATTCTTTCGTTTTGCCATAAAAATGTTCCTCGCTGGAATACCATTAGCATAAGCGGCTACCACATCAGAGAGGCTGGTGCCACGGCTGTTCAAGAATTAGCGTTTACCTTGGCTAATGCTCTAGCCTACGTGAAGGCTGCCGTAGAAGCAGGTCTGGAGATTGACTCTTTTGCTCCTCGCCTTTCTTTCTTTTTAGCTGCTCATAATAATTTTTTTGAAGAGATTGCGAAGTTTCGAGCTGCAAGGCGAATTTGGGCAAGATATATGAAGAAGAAGTTCAATGCGAAAAATCACCATTCCATGAAATTTAGGTTTCACACCCAGACAAGCGGAGTGACACTTTTAGCCCAACAACCAGAGAATAACGTAGTCAGGATCGCCCTCCAGGCACTTTCAGCAGTCCTTGGAGGAACTCAATCTCTCCATACTAACTCCAGAGATGAAGCACTGGCTTTGCCAACTGAAGAATCAGTTCAGCTAGCTCTGCGCACTCAACAGATTATTGCCCATGAGAGTGGAGTTGCTGATACTGTTGACCCTTTAGGGGGCTCCTATTTTATCGAGTGTTTAACTGACCAGATTGAAGAACAGGTTGAAAAATATATCCAAAAAATAGAGGAAATGGGAGGGATGTTGAGAGCAATTGAGAAAGGATTTATTCAGAGAGAGATACAGGAGAGCGCTTATAGATATCAAATGCAGATTGAAAATAAGGAACAAACTGTCATTGGTCTTAACGATTTGGTAAAAGAGGAAGAAAAAATTCATTTTAAATTGTACTCACCTACAAAAAAGAATGAGAAAATACAGGTTGAAAAACTTCATCAGCTCAAACATACGAGACCAGCAGAAGAAGTTAGCAAGAAATTATCAATCCTTAAGGAAGCAGTAAAGCAGAATAGAAATCTCATGCCCTCTCTCATAGAAGCTGCTAAAGTTTGGGCAACGCTCGGAGAGATTAATTCTGTTCTTCAAGAGGCCTACGGCACATTTAAAGAAAGAATAACAATTTAATTCTCAGATGATGCCTTTTCCTTTTCTCTTCCTTGCCGCTTCTTTAGCAGTCGGGATTTTGTTTTCTTCATTATTGACTATTTCCTCCCACATCTATTTTATAATTTTAGTCACTTCCTTAGCCTTTGCATGGATCTTCTATATCTTTAAGAAAAATAGAATTGCTTTCATTCTTATACTTATCTTCACAGTTTTTTTTGGTTCGAGTTTGTACTCAATCCATCAGAGAAATTTCGAAAAGAGCTCTCTTTACAGATTAGAGTTTGTGGATTATGCAGATTTTTACGGAAGGCTGTACAAATCTCCTTCACGGGGCCGAGACAGAGATTATCTATTTTTAAAGGTGGATAAGGTTATTTATCAGAATAAAGAGATAAAAACAAAAGGGAACTTAAGAGTAACAGTCCGTCATCCCTCAGAATTTCCAACTCCCCTTGCTCTTCATGTTCATGACTGGATAAAAGTTTCAGCTCTCCTTCTTTCTAACAAAGGGTACAGAAATTTTAAAAGTTTTTCATTAGCGAGCTATTTGAAAATACAGAATATCCATAGAAGAGCTTTCTCGAAAAGTCCTCTTCTTGTCGAAAAAATAGATGAAGGAAGTAAATATTCTCTTCTCCATCTTATATCAAAACTCCGGAGAGAACTTCAGAAAAAAATCGAGGAATACTTCCCCTCTTCAGCTCATGGCTCAATTTCCCCTCAGGGGTCAGTCCTCGAAGCTCTTCTCTTGGGGGAAAGAGGAAGATTGGATCCCTCTCTCACTTCAGCCCTTCAAAAATCAGGTCTTTATCACTTGTTTGCTATCTCTGGAGCTCATATTGCAATTATCTCTTTCCTCCTCTTTTCACTTTTTAAACTGCTGAGATTTTCTGCCCGTTTTTCCTACATACTTTTAATAGGGTTTCTTCTCTTTTACGCTTTTCTGGTTGAGGGGCGACCTTCTGTCATGAGAGCTACTATTATGAGTTTGATTTTTCTCCTGGGAAAGCTAATCTGGAAGGACGTTAATCTTTTAAACACAATCTCACTCAGTGCTTTTTTTATGCTCCTTCTTAACCCCTTTAATCTTTTTAATGTGGGATTTCAACTCACCTTCGCAGCCACTTTATCTATCATCCTTTTTTACCCCAGATTTATCAAATTTATTCCTAATCTCCCTTTGAGGATAAGTGAAATTTTTACCCTCTCTCTTACAGCTCAACTCGGAATTTTACCTTTTATAGCCAGGTCCTTTAACAGGATTACCTTTTCATCTCTCTTGCTTAATTTCGCTGCCTTACCTTTGATAGGATTAATAATGGCCAGTGGCTATATCTTCCTTCCCCTTTCCTTTGTTTCTTCATCTATAACTAAGCCTTTTGCTCAGGCAATAAATTTTCTTATAAGTATTTTTCTCAATTCTACTAAGCTCTTGGAGTATGTACCGTTTATTTCGTACAGGATACCAACTCCTCAGCTGATAACAGTCATTGGGTATTTTTCATTTTTGCTGCTCCTGCTCATTCCTCCTAAAATAAAAAAACAAAGGCTCATATTCCTTCTTTGTTTTCTGCTGTTCTTTGTTATTTTAATCACCTATCCTTTTCCTACTACTTCTTCGAACTTAAAACTTACCTTTATTGATGTAGGTCAGGGAGATTCTATTTTGATCGAATTTCCAGGAAGTAAAAAGATGCTTATCGACGGAGGAGGCATTCCCGGTAGTAGCTTTGACATAGGGGAGAGAATTGTATCTCCTTTCCTCTGGAGCAAAGGGATTAAAAGAATCCATTACATTGTATTAACCCATGCTCACCCTGATCATTTAAATGGCCTTTTGGCTGTCACACAGAATTTCAAGATAGGTGAGCTCTGGGAGGCGTTCAGTCCTCTCGAAAGTGAATCCTATTCAGGGTTCAAGCAATCGCTTTCGCCAGAGATTACCCAAAAGAGACAGTTCCGAGGTGGCATCTTGGAGGAAAGAGGAGTAAAAGTGGGAGTTCTCCATCCCAGAGAAGCATATCCCTTTGTTGAAAGCGTCCATAATGACCAATCTATGGTTCTGAGGATAACATACGGTCAAACATCATTCCTCCTTGCTTCAGATATAGGGAGGGATGCTGAGAGAGAGATTATAGAAGCCGGCAAAGAGATTAAAAGCCAATTCTTGAAATCCCCTCACCACGGCAGCAACTCCTCGAGTTCTCAAGAGTTCCTCGATAAAGTGAGGCCTCAAATCGTTGTCATTTCCGTGGGAGAAGGAAACAGGTTCGGCCTTCCCAATCAAGGTGTAATTGCACAATACCAAAAGATTGGAGCTAAGGTTTTCCGGACAGACTTTCACGGAGCAGTGGAAGTCTCTTCTGATGGGCAGAAGCTTTATGTTCGAAAAGCTGTTCGAAATGAAAAAAAAGATGCCTCCACCATCCCTTATCTGATTGACACAGAAGTTCATATCAGGTATCATAAAATCACAAAAAATGCCCAGTAAAAAAGTCTTTATCGCGCTTTTATCTCTCCTTTTAGCTGCTTCTATTCTCTTTTCTCAAAGTTTAGTTGAGCTGGCAAAAAAAGAAAAACAGAGGAGAACAGGCCTTAAAGGAAAGAAGGGAATTGTTGTTACCAATAATGATTTACGTAAAGTTAGGAAGAGAACAGGTGTATCTGTTGTCATGCCCAGAGCTGAAGAAGAAGGAGAATCATCAGGAATAAATCCTCCTGAGGAACCTCCATTTGATGAAAGATTGAGCTCAGAGTTCAGGTCTGAGAAAGAAAAGATTTTTAGAGAACGTAAAGCTTCACTGGAAGCAGAATGGAGCAAAGCAAAGGAATTTGCTGATCTTCTAGCCCTGAAGATGAACGGCTTATGGCAGGAATTTTACAGCTTCAATGATATGACCTCCCGGGATAAAATCCAGAGAGAGATAAGTGATACATACCTAAAGTTGTTGAAAGCGCGCCAGGATGAAGCCAGAGCCCAAGAAGCAGTAGACCAGTTTATCGCTCAGGCTCGAAAGGAGGGAGTCCCTCCAGGCTGGATCAGAGAGAAGTAAGTGGGATTAATTAGAATTCCTTTAATCCCAAAGACTTATTTATGATGATAAGGTTTCTAACAGTGGAAAGAGGAAGTTTACTAGTGATGGGTTATCTTGAGTTCTTTAGTTATCTAAAATAAATAAAAGAAATCTGGACTCCTAATTCTCTCTCATCCTTTGAACCCGGAAAAATTTCTGCTGGTTTGAAGGTTTTGTCTGTTTCTATAGCCAGATAGAACTCCTCTTCCTCCCCGAGCATTTCTTTCTTTATTTCGTATGATTTTTCGAAAATACTGTCCTTTGGGATGAAGGAATCTATAATCAAGCCATTTATTCTAAGAATGATTTTTTGCTCATCGAGGGCCTCTAAGTTTACCCCGCCTCTTATTACCAGGAGGGCATCTCGATGAGGATTATCAATGATGCATCTTGCTTCTTTAGATGTCCAATTCCACTGTTTTAAAAAAGAATCAGCACTACTCTCTGATTCATACCAGCCATCTGTGTAAATAACTTCAGGAGTATCAAATGGAGGGGGAACAACTTTTATTTTTTTAATAAGGACTCTGCGCTGTGATTTTCCACTCCTGTCATACGGAGAAAAGAAGCCAACAGAGAGCTTTAACTCTTCTTCTCCCTTAAAGTTTGGATCGAATTCATCGATAAATTGAGGGATGTAAATTCTTCGAGTATAAGTGTATTCCTTGTTTGGTTCCCATTTAGAGGTGGTAATTTCAGGTATATGATCATCTTGAAAAAGCATGTTCTCTCTATGCCAAAAATGAACATAAACATTGAAGTCTTTATTCATCTTTACAAAGTTGCTGTCTGTTTTCCATTTGAAGTGCATATATGTAATCAAATTATCCGTTAAAATTTCCTCAGAGAAGCTGAAATCTAAGCTGATTCCTTCAATCTGGGTTTTCTTCTGGCAGGAAAAAAGCGAAAATGTTAGTAAAGCTGCAAAAAGGATGATCGATATTTTTCTCTTCATCTCCGTCCTCCTTAGCTCTTGATTATTGTGGGCGATATTATAAATAATTATTCATTAAATGTAAACGAAAAAGGGGACAGGCTACTTTTTTTATAAATAACAATTTTTGTCATTATAAAGTGTTGCTTATAGCTGTACACCTTCAAAAAAAAGTTGCCTGTCCCCCATGATTCTATTCTGAAATTTTAATCTTCTCTACTGGTATCAGATAAGGTACTTTATTTTCGTTCATAAGCTTGTTGAGCTTGAGTATATCCTCTTCTATAACTTTATTTATTCTTTTAATAAGATTCTTTAGTTGTTTTGAGTTTTTGTCGATTTGCTGAAGTTGTCGTTGGGAAGGAGCTCCAGTGTATCCTCCAACAGCTCTTCTCAGCATGAGCAACCTGCCTCTGACTGATGTGCGGAAACCTCGCCAGCCTAATTTCGGGTCACCAGCTAACTCTAACCTGATATCCTTCATCTCTTTTGAAATAGCTTTTGCTGTTTCGATGATTGATTCAGGAACATCTGGAATTTTTTTCAATGTTTTCAGAAGCCCGTCTACTTGGTTTCCGAGACTGTTAGATGTCGAATTTGCAGAAGCGAGGACTGAATATAGCTTTTGGAGATTTAAGAGGGCATCGTGCTGAGCCTTTCTCTCCTCAAATGTGATATCAATGCGAGGATCTCCTGCCACTTTTACCGTTTTTGTCATTTCTTTTTCTGAGACTTTAAGAGTGACCTTGTATTCTCCGGGAAGAACAAAGGGCCCTTGGGCTCTGAATCGACGACCCGTTTGCCCTGCGTCAGGCGCAGGCGGAGGCCCATACCTAAGATCCCATGTTATTCAATTGATTCCTGCTTCTTTAGGCCCGTTGAGTTCTCTTATTGTTTTACCTTCACTATCCGTGATGACAATTTTTACGTTTTCTTTAACCTTTTCTTTCAGGTAATAGCTGATAATGACTCCAAATGGCGGATTTGGAGCGACAAAAACTTTATGTCCGAGGCTTCCTTTAATGTATGCACCCTGTTCTGTTCCGACAAAGAGAAGATTAGGATTCCGATGGTGCTCTCTGATTACATTAACCGTGCCACCTTCGGGTAGATTACTCGATATGGATTTCCATGTCTCTCCATAATCAGCAGTCATAAATACATAGGATTTGAAATCATTATTACGGTGGCCATCGAATGTGGCATAGGCAGTTCCTTCATGAAAATGTGATGTGACAATTCGGCTGACATAGGTGTATTTCGGCACTCCAGGGACTTTGCTTATGACATTCTTCCATGTTTTTCCTCCATCTTGAGAAACTTGAAGGTTTCCGTCGTCTGTTCCTACAGAGAGTAGCCCCTCTTTAAGAGGAGACTCAGATATTGTAATAATATCACCATAGAATGCGATTCCATCATTTCGTGAAAGTGTATTCTTATCAGAAAGTACTCCCATGAGAGGCAGCTTGTCTCTATCCTGCTGGGTGGTAAGATCTATAGATGCTTCCAACGTTTCTCCCCTGTCTCGGGATTTGAAGAGGCGATTTCCACCGTCAGTAGATTTGTAGACTCCGTTTCCCCAAGAAGAACTCTGACGGTTATTTGGCTCACCTGTGCCAACCCAGATTATATCCGGATTCGAAGGGGCAACAGTTATATCTCCGATAGTACTTGTATTTTGATCATCAAAAATGGGCTTCCAGGTAACACCGTTGTTTGTCGTTTTCCACACTCCTCCAGAGGCTGTGGCGACATAGATGATATGAGGGTTGCTTTCTACCACTGTAAAATCATCAATTCTGCCTCCCATGTTAGCTGGACCAATGCATCTCCATTAAAGTCTGTCGAGCACAGATTCGTTGAATAGGTCTTGGTCTTTTTTCTTTGTTTTTTCTGAACTGAGAAATAGGGGAAGACTCAAACTGATGCATAGAACCAGAATAAATCGAGAGTAAAATTTTGTTTTTTTCAATTCTTTCTCTCCTTGCAAATTTTGATTGGCTAGTATCCGTGAAGAATACTCATTAGTGTTTAATTCTGAGACGTGGAATTGGCGATTAAAAAAACTATCACATGAGAATAATTAATGTCGATGGACTATTGGGGGATGGCTCTATTTTTTACTTTTTTATTTATATTCCCAGAGATAAGAAACACTAAACTAAAAAGGTGAGAAGTTAATTAAACAGAAAAAAAACAGAAAAATAGAACCGTCCCCATGGTTGAAAGAGGATTTTTATTATAGTATAGTCCTCAGTAAATGAAGTTTCTTTTATTAACCTTTTCTATCTTTTCGCGGCTTGGGACTAGAGTTAAAGATTTGCTTTACCGCCTCAAAATATATAAACCTGAAAAGGCGCCCCTTCCTGTAATTAGCGTTGGCAATATTGCTTTTGGAGGCTCAGAGAAAACTCCTTTAGTCATGAGCCTGCTATCATTTCTTTTAAAGAAAGGTATCAAACCAGCACTGGTATCGAGAGGCTATAAAGGAAGATGGGAAAGGAAGGGAGGGATGCTCTCTGATGGTACCAGAATGTATGGAGACTGGAAGGACTCAGGCGATGAGCCTTTTATGGTTGCTAAGAACGCTTCCAAAGCCGGCATTTTTATCGGAAAAAGCCGCATTCATTCCTGCCAGAATGCAAAGGATTTAGGTTTCGAGGTGGCAATCCTGGATGACGGTTTCCAGCATCAGCGCCTTCATAGAGATTTAGATATTGTCCTCTATGATCCAAAGGAAAAAATCTCCTTACGGGAGCCTGTTTCATCTCTGAAGAGAGCTCACATAATTTTAGTAAAGAAGACAAAGGAGAGTGCAGAGAAAAATAAGATAAAGACTCGCCTTCCCAATGCTTCCCTGTTTGGGTATACTGTGGTTAATAGAGGATACCAAAGGTTAGGTACCGAAGAAAGACTTCCAGCAGATGCTTTCAAGGGCAAAAGAGTTCTTGCCTTTTGTGGGATTGCTCGTCCTGAAAGATTTTACATTCTTCTTAAGGAAGGAGGTATGGATATAGTTTCTTTCTTTAAATTTCCTGACCATCACTTTTATCCTTATTCTACCTTAAGCAAGATACTCACAAGATACCATAAACAGAATCCTGAGTTGGTCATCACAACCGAAAAGGATGCTGTTAAGATTGCTGCGCGCCAAAGTATTTTTAAAGACATTCCTTTGTATTATGTTAAGGTTGAGCTCGATACAGAAGAAGAATTCTATGAAAAGATAATTTCTTTACTTCAAAATTTTGTTTAACCTTTGAGAATGATTGCTGTTAGAAAGTATGCGGAATTCTTGATGTTTAAAGGAGTCAAGCTTTTTGTCTGCATTCTCCCCAGGAAGCTCTGTTTATTCATGGGGAAGCTCATCGGGTTAGCTTTTTATTCTCTAGATAAAAGGCATCGTTTGATAGCTTTATCCAATGTGAAAAATGCACTTGGTGCTGAATTTCCCTCTTCTATTCTTGCCAAAATCGCCTGCAAATCTTTTGTCCATTTCGGCAAAACTCTCGTGGACTTAATCAAATTCAGTCAACTCGATGAGGAACAAAAAACCAAACTAATCACTGTTGAGGGTGAAGACAATCTAGACAAAGCTTTAGGAATGGGGAAAGGGATACTCCTTTTCTCTGCTCATTACGGAAACTGGGAGATTGCACCATTTTTTTTATCAAAGAAGGGTAGATTCAATGTCATCGCTCGGCGTTTGGACAACATTCTTCTCGAAAAAGAAATTATCAAAATAAGAACAAAACTTGGTTCGTGCGTAATCTACAAGCAGCTAGCAGCCAGGCCTACTCTTCAATCGCTTCGAGCGAAGGAAATAGTTGCCATTTTAATTGACCAGAATGTTCTCCGTAACCAAGCAGTGTTCGTTGACTTTTTTGGGAAGGAGGCAGCCACAACCCCGAGCTTAGCTGCCTTCTTTCTCAGGACAGAGTCCCCTCTTGTTCCAGCCTTTTGCTATCCTGACTCACGAGATGCTTATCGTATAAGAATTATGGAACCTCTGAATGTAGGCCTGAGTGGAAACTATGACCAGGATGTGTTGAAAATTACTCAGATATGCACTAAGATTATAGAAGTCCAAATAAGGGAAAAGCCAGAATACTGGGCATGGTTTCACAATAGATGGAAAACAAGGCCAAGGAATGAAGTAGAACAATGAGATCTAATCGACCCTGGGATAGACTAAGGCCAATAAAAGTCAAACCTGATTACCTCGATTTTGCTAACGGTTCGGCTTATATAGAAATCGGAAAAACCAAGGTTGTAGCAGCTGCTACTTCAGAAGAAAAAGTTCCTCCCTTTCTGAAGAATTGCGGTTCTGGTTGGATTACAGCCGAATATTCTATGCTTCCTAGAGCCACTGAAAAGAGAACTGTGCGAGAAAGAATTCAGGGCCGTATTTCTGGACGAAGCCAAGAAATACAGCGCCTCATAGGCCGCTCCTTTAGAGCAGTTACAGACCTCAACGTCATGGGAGAAAGAACTATAATAGTCGACTGTGATGTTATACAAGCTGATGGAGGAACACGAACAGCTTCTATCTCAGCTGGATGTGTTGCTCTGGCTCTTGCCTTTAAAAAAATGCTGGATGAAGGAATAATCGATCAAATGCCCCTGAAACACCTAGTTTGCGGTGTAAGCGTTGGCATCGTTGAGGGAAAGTTGCTTCTTGACCTTGACTATAACGAGGATTCTAAAGCAGAAATTGATATGAATGTTGTAGAGACCGATAAAGGAGAGTTGGTTGAGGTTCAAGTATCAGCTGAAAAAAATACATTCTCGAGAAAAGAGCTCAATACCCTTTTACGTTTAGCTGATAAGGGTGCAAAAGAGGTAATCCAGATTCAAAAGGAAGCTCTAAAAAAGAAGAGCCTCCTCTTCATGGCTTATGGATAGAAAGGATTAAGTGAAATGGATCGTATCTTAGTAACAGGAGGAGCAGGTTTTTTAGGTAGCCACCTCTGTGATTTTCTTCTGGAGAATGAGGGAGAAGTTATCTGCGTTGATAATTTTTTTTCGGGTAGTAAGGATAATATTCGCCATCTTCTCTCCCATCCCTATTTCGAATTGATTCGGCATGATATCATTCATCCCCTCTTTCTCGAAGTGGACAAAATTTACCATCTTGCCTGTCCTGCCTCTCCTATCCACTATCAGTACAACGCAATAAAGACCGTAAAGACTAATGTTATGGGCACTATCAACATGCTCGGCTTGGCTAAAAGGATAAAGTCCAAAATTCTACTTTCTTCTTCTTCTGAGGTCTATGGAGATTCCGAAGTACATCCTCAACCAGAATCCTACTGGGGAAATGTAAATCCTGTGGGCCTTCGTAGTTGCTACGACGAGGGAAAACGAGTGGCTGAGACGTTAATGATGGATTACTACCGTCAGAATAAAGTCGATATTAAAGTTGTTCGAATTTTTAACACGTATGGTCCTCGAATGGCTGTAGAAGACGGAAGGGTAATCAGCAATTTTATTGTTCAGGCCCTAAAGGGAGAAGACTTAACTGTTTATGGAGATGGAAACCAAACACGCTCTTTCTGCTATGTCTCAGATCTTATCCGAGCTTTGATCACAATGATGGACACAGAGGATTTCATTGGTCCAGTGAATTTGGGCAATCCTGGAGAAGTCACCATCATGGAAGTAGCTGAGAAAATCATCAAACTCACTAAAAGCTCATCAAAAATTATCCATAAACCGGAGCTTCCGGATGATCCAATGCGGCGCTGTCCAGATATTTCTCTTGCAAAAGAGAAACTTGGATGGGAGCCATCGGTGGACTTGGAAGACGGAATCTTAAGAACCATCAGCTACTTCGAGAAAAAAATAGGTTTGAAAGTTAAGGAGACAAGCTGAAGTTTACCTAAAAGTATAGATAAAGGTGGGAATGCAAGATTAAATTCTTCAAGGCAGAAGTAAATCCATCCTAAATTCAGAATAATGATTTACGAAAAAAAATGTAAGATTCCTTGTTTTCAAATTTTTCTACAAATATGATTATCTTGACAATAATTTTCCTTAAATATACTATTTTTACTCATAACAAGGCATTCTAATGAATTTTGCCTCACTCAGTAAGGCATGATTCGAAGGAGGTTATGATGAACCTAGTCTCCTGGCTGATCGTAATCGGCGTCATAATCATTATCATAGTGCTTTTATCCTTACTCATGGCTAAGCAGTACCGAAAGGTTGGGCCTAACGAAGTGCTCATCATTTCAGGAGGAAGAAAACGAACCGTCATTGAGCCTGATGGGACCAAAAGAAAAATTGGCTACAGGTACCGCCTTGGAGGGGGAACATTTGTCCTGCCTTTTTTGGAAACAGTTGATATCTTACCTATGGAAGTTATCACTTTAAATATAAAAACTCCTGAAGTCCTTACACGAGGGGGTGTGCCTCTCCTGGCAGAGGCAACTTCTCAAGTCAAGATAGACTCAAAAGATCATTCAATTCGTCTCGCTGCAGAGCAGTTCTTGGGTCTTGGAAAGGACGGAATTCGAGATGTTTCCATGACGATTCTAGAGGGAAAAATGAGAGAGGTGATAGGTACTATGACTGCAGAAGAAATATACCAGGGTAGGCATGAATTTTCAGCGAAAGTTATTCAAGCGGCTCAGAGTGACCTTTTGCGGATGGGCCTGACTATGATTTCTTATGCTTTGAAAGATATTAGCGACACCCAGGGATATCTTGATGCTCTTGGAAAGCCCCAGATTGCAGCAGCCAAACGGGATGCCGCTATTGCTGAAGCAGAAACAGAAAAAGAGGCGGTCGTTAAATCTTCTCAAGCACGAAAAGAAGGGGAAGTTGCACGTTTGGCCGCTGAGGCTCTCATTGCCAAGGCCCAGTGGGATAATGAAGCCAAAAAGTCACAATCTCAAGTTGATGTTAACAGGAGGAAAGCCCAGGCAGATCTTGCCTATGAACTCGAACGTCACAGCATTAACCAGGAAATAAAAAAGGAAGAAGCCAAAGCAAAACAAATTGAAAAAGAAGAAGCCATAAAAATTGAAGAACTGGAAATTGCTCGGCGAGAAAAGGAGCTCGACTCCAGTGTTATCAAACCTGCTGAGGCCCGCAAACACCAAATTAAAGCTGAAGCTGAAGCAGAAGGATACCGTATTCAGGCTGAAGCGAAGGGAAGAGCAGAAGCACACAAGCTTGAGGGTGTGGCTGAAGCGGAGCAGATCAAGCAAAAGGGACTTGCCGAAGCTGAAGCTATGGTTAAGAAAGCTCAAGCCTGGGAAAAATACAACGAGGCTGCTCTCTTTGAGATGTATATTAAAGCGCTGCCTGAGCTTGCTAAGGCAGTTTCTGAACCCCTTTCAAAAGTAGATAAAATTGTGGTTGTTGGCGGAGACGGGAGTGTGGGAACCTCAAAACTCACGGCTCAAGTGGCTGAAGTGCTGGCTCAAATGCCTGAGGTAGTTAAGTCTCTCACTGGAGTAGATTTAAAAAAATACTTCAGAGAAAAACTTTCTCCAGAAGAGAAGGAAGAAAAATAATCATCATCTCAAAATGAGGAAATAGAGTTAATCATGATTTCGGATAGAATAAATCAAATCGGGATTTCACCTACTCTCAAGATTACAGCCAAAGCAAAAGCAATGAAATCTGAGGGGATAGATATTGTTGATCTGAGTGTGGGAGAGCCAGATTTTCCTACACCTGATAACATTAAGCAGGCAGGGAAACGTGCTATAGATGAGAATTTCACTAGATACACAGAGAACGAGGGAATCCCTAGCCTTAAGTTGGCTATAATTGATAGGCTGAATGAAGATTATGGACTGAGCTATGAGCCTGAAGAAATCATTGTCTCCTCTGGAGCTAAGAGTTCCCTCTACCACCTTATCCTTGCTCTTATCAATGAGGGAGAGGAGGTTATCATACCTTCTCCTTACTGGGTGACGTATCCTCAAGTTGTTACATTGGCAAAAGGTAAAGGCGTTATCGTCCCAACTATGGAGGAGAATGGTTTTCTTATCACTCCTGACCAGCTTAAATCTGCCGTGTCTCCTGCTACCAAGGCGCTAATCTTAAACAATCCTTCAAATCCCACGGGATCAGCTTACGAAAAATATCAGTTAGAGGCTTTAACAGATGTAGTCATGGAGGAAGACATTTATGTTATTGCAGACGAGATTTACGGAAGACTCGTCTATGATGGCTTCCGTTTTACAAGTGTTGCTTTCCTGGGAGAGGATATAAAGAAAAAAACTATTATCATCAACGGTGTTTCCAAGGCTTATTCTATGACCGGCTGGCGTGTTGGGTATGCAGCAGGTCCTGCTGAAATAATCGATGGCATGGCAAAGATTCAGAGTCACTCTACTTCAAATGCCTGTTCCATTTCTCAGAGAGCAAGCATAGAAGCATTAGCCAGTCCCCAGTATGAAGTTTCAAAAATGGTTTCTGAATTCCAGAGGCGCAGGAATTATGTGTTGATGAGGCTCCAGACAATACCAGAGGTGTCCTGTTTTAAGGCTCAAGGAGCATTCTATCTTTTCCCTAACTTCTCTGCTTATCATGAAAAAGAATTCGGAGGCGTTCAGATTCGTAATTCTTATGGGATGGCTTACTATCTTCTCAAAGAGGCCAAGGTTGCTATTGTACCTGGAGATGCCTTTGGAGCAGATGACTATATTCGAATCTCCTATGCCACTTCTATGGAAAACCTGGAAAAAGGGATGGACAGGATTATTCAAGCGCTTTCCCAGCTTAAGACAGCAAAAAAAGTACTGCGGGTTGCTCTGAACAACACAGCTACGAAAGTAAAGAGAGCAGTACCTACTGAAGCTGATATTAATGTTCAGATGAGGGATGCTTTAGTTGCCGAAGTGGAAAGTCACTTCAGCCATGAAAACTATTTTGAATGGAATGCAAATATTAACGGTGTTGTTGTCCAGCTCAGGACAAATGTTTCCCACCTCAATGATTTCTGGATTGAAAACTGGTATCCAGCTCAGTTGGAGGCTGAGCTGGAGCCTCACGGTATAATCTATGCAGTTGATGGACTAACGGGTCGCGAGCCGCGAGCTTATTATAATTCAGAGACGAAAACAGGTGTGCTCATTAACACTGACCATTACGGTTCTTGCCGAAGTTTGGCTCTTAACCTGGTAATGGATGTTTCAGAAAGGCAGTTTAATGTATATTCGATTAGAGGCATGTCTGCTGATATTGAAGGAAACGGTTTGATATTAATCGGGCCGCCTGGAACAAAAAAGACAGAGCTCTTTTTCTCATTACTTCAAGAGCAGAACGTTCGTTTGCATTCCAACGATGTTGTTTTTGTCCGTTTTTCTGGGGGAGTACCCTTAGCGGATTGTGCCGAGAGAAAGCTTTATACGCCGACGAACACAGTTGAATCATATTCCCGCTTTGCGAAGCTTTTCGATAACAGTAAATGTGAAAATGTCGTCGCCCGTAAGGAAGAATGTCAAGATGCAGAGTGCCTGCGGCTGGATGACTGCCGCCTTGACCGTGGCTCTCCCTACTGCTATAAAGCCTCAAAAAATGCTTATGCGTTGCTTGATCCTTACTGGATAGAAGGGCCATCAAAACACACCAAACGAACGTCTCTTCATTGGATATTTATTCTTCGCTACGACTCGGTTTCACCAGGTGTAGTCGAAGTTGAAACAGAGGATGCCCTCCGTATCCTTGAATCAGGACAGAGCTTGGGAGTAAGCAAGACTTTTTCTCCTGCTAAAAGTCAGCCTTTTTTCAATCCTCACTTTCTGCTTTCAACTCCAGAAAGAATGGAGCTCCAGAAGAAATTTTTCGAGCGTCTCTTAGAAAGCACTTCCTGCTACCTGTTTAACAGCGGGGTTGCCTCACCAGAGGAACTGAAAAAGATTGTATGTGGTGAGCAAAAGAGTGAATGATAAGGAAGAGATTACGGAAATGAACAACACTTCCAGAGTTAACCAAGAAGCTTGCCAGAAATTTAAAGACGAGCTTTTGAGAGCTCTCAAGGGGCCCAATATAAAGAGTGTTGACCTTAAGTGGCTGGAATCCAGAGCAAATGCCACAGGAATGAGGACTAAGTTCGGCTCCTACGGCTGGCGTTCAGCAATATCAAGCCGTATCGCTCCTAAAACAGTTTATCTTGGAAGCGAATCTGTTCTTCTCCCTCGTCCAACCCCAGAGCAGCAAATGCTTATATCCAAAGCTCCTGAAGAATTGGAGAAAGTACTCCACCTCCTCCGCACTCTACCTTTCTACCATATCCGGAGACAGATGGGATATAACGATGTATACAATCCTATCTGTAACCTGTACGTTTCAGCTGCTGATCTTGTCAATTATCGTCTCGGTTACATGTGGGGGAATACTTTGTTCAAACCTGGAAAGCGTCCCGGTCCAGAATTCATCATGCTTCATATTCCCGAAGAACACCAGCTTCGCCAGCAGGTACTCGTCCTTCCTGAAGAAAATGTCAACATCGCTCTGGGCACTGACTACATGGGAGAAGAGAAAAAGGGCTTTCTCCGCCAAGCCATGTGGGTTGCAGACCAAAGAGGAATGCTCGGTCTTCATTCTGGAGCAAAACTTATTAGGGTGCGAGATTTCAATGACAACCTGAAGACGTACGGAGTTTTTCTCTTTGGCTTAACTGCCACAGGCAAGTCTACCTGGTCCTGTCATCAGCTCGGCCTTGATCATGATAGAGGTGAAAAAACAGAAGTCACTCAAGATGATATTGTCTTTCTCAAGAATGATGGTTCTGCTTTAGGTACGGAAGATAATTTCTTTGTCAAAACTGATGTGGAAAAAGAATCCCAGGAAGCTATGTACAATGCCTTGACTGATAAGTCATCCCTCTTTGAGAATGTGATGATTACCGCCAACGGGGATGTTGACTTTCTTGACGAAAGCCTCACAGCTAATGGAAGGGCTGTTGTCCACCGTGAAAAGCTCAAAGTAGAAATAAAGGGCAAAATGGTTGGCATTTCTGCCAAATCAATCAACCTCCCCCCCCTGGAAGAGCTCGACGGGTTAATTTTTGCCTTTATTACTCGCAGAAACACTATCATGAGCTTTTCCCAAGAACTCACTCCTGAGCAGGCAGTGCTCGCTTATCTGTGGGGAGAAAGTACTCACAGTTATGCCAGTCAACCACATAGAGCTGGCGAATCGGTGCGCATTGTGGGTACTGATCCTTTTATCATCGGCTCTAGAGCCAAAAAGGTAAACCGCTTTTATGAGATGATAATGACCATGGTTACAAATCACCCGAGTAAGATAAAGTTTATGCAGTACAATACAGGGGGTATCGGGGAAATAATCGAGACTTATGAAGAGAATGGCCAAAAAAAGAAAAGACTGGTAAATAAAGCTCAACGAGTACCGATTAACCTCATGGCCCAAGTTCAGAGAGGTGACTTGCGAGGGATCAATAAGTATGAAAAGGGTATCTTGGGCACAAAAGAAATAAAAACCTGTGATGGAAGAAGCCTTGACGAATATGATATCCATAAATTTTACTCAGAAGATAAGATTCAGCACTATGTAAAAGATCTAGTGGAAGGAAGGCGCACATTCACAGAAGAAATTGCCTCAGAAGGACTCCGCCAAGAAATTCTCTACGCAGCAGAGCGTTCATTTCGCATTGACAAAAGTGAAGAAAAATCCAAAATGTACGTACCAGAAACTCCAGCTGTTGAGGAGAAATCTTTTTACAACTGGGAATCCAAATCAAGGCCACGACGGGGAGGATTCTGGCGTTCGAGATAGAAGCTCCTAGCTCAGTCTTTCTTCTAATTCTTGGGCCAATAAGTGGAGGAGAAGAAGATGAGCTTCCTGAATACGGGGAGTGCTTTTAGAGGGGACGTCGAGAAGATAGTCAACCGGTTTTGCTAGCTTTCCTCCTCCTTTTCCCGTAAAAGCAACAGTCAGCAATCCTTTCTCTTTAGCCATATGTATTGCCTTTATCACGTTTGGAGAGTTGCCGCTTGTAGAAAGCCCGAGAGCTACGTCTCCTTTATTACCGAGAGCTTCAACTTGGTGGCTGAAGATATTATCGAATGAAGTATCATTTGCTATAGAAGTTAATACAGAGGTGTCAGTGGTTAATGATACGGCTTTCAGAGGTTGCCTGATTTTTAAAAACTTATTCACCATTTCAGCTGCGAAATGTTGAGCTTGGGCTGCGCTCCCCCCGTTGCCAAAAACAAGAATTTTATGGCCGATTTTCAAACTTTCAGCTGCCATATCTACAACTTTTTCGAGAAGATGTACCTTTGCTTTAAAAAACTCTTCTAAGATTTGAGTATATTCATCGATTATATTCAGATAGTTCATTCTCCCTCCTCAATCTAATCCTGTCCGGATGATTGTTTCCACTTTTTTGGAGAGTGCTGAAAGATTGTTTCGGTCAAAGCCTTTCACAGAGACAGGCTCGTGAAAGGTCACTTTTATTTTTCCCTTTTTTATAAAAAAATTCCCTCTAGGCATGAGCTCGAAGCTTCCCTTAATTGTTACAGGAACAATTGGAACTTGGCTATTGGTAGCTAAGAAAAAACCGCCTCTTTTAAAAGGCTGGAGTGACCCGTTTCGACTTCGTGTTCCTTCAGGAAAGATTAAGAAAGAATATCCCTTTTCTTTCATGAGCCGGGTAGCTTTATCGATGCTTTGCTTTGCTCCTTTCAGACCTTTCCGATCAACAGGAACAAAGTCCGCACATCTCATTCCATGGCCGATAATAGGGATTCTAAATGCTTCTTTCTTAAGGAGAACTCTCACAGGATGGGGAATAAGCAAAAAGAGCATGGGCCCATCCATAAAACTCAAGTGATTGGCCATGAAGACATAAGATGTTTTTCTATTGATCCTCTCGAGTCCGTCAACATCAAGGCTTATCCCTAATATTTTTTGTCCAAGGTGAAGACCAAACCTACCAATCAGGATTAAAGGCTGAGAGTACTTTATTATGCAACAGATAATAAGAACAGGGATTAGCAAGATAGATAGAATAGAGATTAAAACTGAAAGGATTAAGGTTCTCATTTTTTGTTGTTAGGATTATACCACAATCTGATAAAAAACAGGGACGCTTCTATTTTTTTATCTCAATTTTATAAGACAACTAGGAAAAAATAGAACCGTCCTCAATTAGAAAATATAGGAATAATTGAGGAAATTCTTTTGGCGGGGAGGGGAGGAATTAATCTTTGTTCTTTTTACGTTGTGAGAGGGCAGGGGCGATACATCAAGTAATGTATTGCCCCTTCTACGTTTTAAATAGAAATTTAAAGATGTGCCAAATAATGTTAATTAGCTACCAACGGAAGCACCCCTGCGACCGCGAATCCAGGAACCATTCCACATTACCAGATCATTGTCGAAGTCCGACATGCTAGTGATTGCAAAGAGTCCAGCTTCAGGATTATTAGCATCGAAAGTGAAAGTTTCAAGTGTTTTATCGCGCCCGTAGGAACAGACCACGAAATCGTCAGAACCGGCCCCCGAGATACCATAATTTCCATCAACAGCAGTACCACAATAGATTCGGAAATTTTCAGCCCACTGATCTGTGAGAGGAAGTACCTTGAGATATAGGGGAGAAACTGCACCATAGAACGTTGAAGCTGCGACGTAGGTGCCATCTTGAGCTGGAGCGACTCCGTTGTCAACAACATAATCTGCAATTGCTCCAGAAATTACGGCGATGTCTTTCATAGTTCCTGTCTGTTTGGCTTTCTGGATAGCCTGGATAGCATTTGGAATGAGTAGAGCAGCAAGGATACCAACTATGGCCACAACGATAAGCAACTCAATCAGTGTGAAGCCTCTCATTTTTTGAGACATTTAAACCTCCTTTACCTAGTCCAATTGATTTAGTCGACTAAGTTAGGTAAAAATTGAAATCATTTTGTTCTTTTTAAATTATTGCAATGTTCATGCCAAAAGTGCAAAATGTAAGTTATTGATAAAAAATAAATTAAGAATCATGAATTAAGCTTCCCAAATAATTTTAACATTTTTTGTCATTTTATGACAATAAATGTCATTTTTTTTACAAAAAGCCATCTTATTCTCTTTCTTTTTCTTCATAGGATTTATTTGCTTTAGATTTCAAGCCGTATTTATCAATCAAGTATCTTAAAGAGCGATAACTTATTCCCAGCAGAGAAGCTGTTTTTCTTAAGTTTCCTCCGGTAGTAAGACGAGCTTGTTTTATAAAATTCTGAGAAAGCCCATCCAGGTAAGAGGTAAGGTTAAATCCTTTATTGAGAAGAGAAGGAGGCTCTTTTCTTTGTGGGGAAGTCACTAATTCTTTAGGTAAACTGTCTATCTTTATTGTATCAGATTCCTCTGTAGCTATAGCTCTTTCAATTATATTTTCCAGTTCTCTGACATTTCCAGGCCAGTAATAGGATTCGAAAATATTCATAACTTCAGGAGATACCCTTTTAATCTTTTTCCCCATCTGAAAGCAGTATTTCTTTATAAAGTGAGTGACAAGAAGGGGCAAGTCCTCTGTATGCTCTCTTAAAGGAGGCATCTCAAAAGATATGATATTAAGCCGGTAAAACAAATCTTCTCTGAATGCTCCTTCTCTTATTTTTTTCTTTAAATCCTGGTTTGTAGCAGCGATAATTCGTGCATCAATGGGAATTTCTTCTGTGCTCCCGATTCTTCTTATTCTTTTTTCTTGAAGAGCTCGCAAGAGTTTCACTTGGGTCCAGGCTGAAGTTTCCCCTATTTCGTCTAAAAATAAAGTTCCTTTATGGGCAACCTCGAACATACCTTTTTTATCAGCTACTGCTCCTGTAAATGATCCTCTGGTATGACCGAAGAGCTCACTCTCCAGTAGGTTTTCCGGAAGGGCTCCACAATTTATAGAGACAAATTGGTTTTCCCTTCGGTAACTGAGATGATGAATTGACTTTGCAGCAATTTCCTTCCCTGTTCCACTTTCTCCGGAGACAAGAACAGTAGAATCAGTATCTGCTATTTTTTCGATTAAACTACATACTTCCATCATTTTCCTGCTCTTTCCGATCATGCTCTCAAGACTGTGCTTTCTTTTTAATTCTTTTTTCAGAAGAATATTTTCTTGTCTCAGTTTTCTCTGTTCAAGTCCGTGACTAACAGTGATCTTCAATTCATCTATGTCGAAAGGTTTCACAACATAATCCATCGCTCCTGCTCTCAAGGCTTCTACCGCTTGATTAATACTTGCGTAGGCGGTTATCATTACTACCGGGATATCTGGCTTCTTTTTCTTGACATGTTTTAATATTTGTATGCCGCTTATTTGAGGCATTTTTATATCGCAGACGATAAGATCAATATCATTATTTTCTATTAATTCTAGGGCTCTTTGGGCAGAAAGACAGGTAGATACACGCCAGCCTTCTTTCTTGAAGGCGACTTTTAGAAGATCGAGAATACTCTTTTCGTCGTCAACGACCAGTATTTTTTCCATAATTCAGATATTTATCCTCTCATTAATGGTTATTTATGTTTCTCATGGGTAATGTTATCGTCACTTCTGTTCCTTTATTAATTTCAGAACTTATGTGAATTTTCCCTTCATAGTCATCGACTATTCGGTAGACTATCGACATACCCAAACCCCTTCCGTTATCAAATCCGGAATAAAAAGGCTCAAAAACTCTTTCCTTTTCTTCTCTTGTCATCCCTTTTCCCGTATCGGCAATTTTTATCTGGAGTTTGTCTTTTCTGTCCTGGACAAAATTTATGGTTAACGTTCCTCCCCCTGGCATAGCTTTCAGGGCGTTTTTAAGGAGATTCCAGAAGATCTGTTTAAATTGATTGACGTTGCCGTAGTAGCGAACCTTAGTTGAGTTGAAATTTCCCTCTATACGATAGTTTCCGTTGAGCTCGTTGCTACCTTGAAGGATTGTCAATATCTCTCGTAGAGCATCTGTAAGGCTAATAGGAGAACACATGCGATTTCCAGGAGCTGCCAAGTCCAAAAAATGTTCAACAGACTGAGAAGCTCTCTTTGACTCTTTGGAGATGATGTCCATCAACTCTTTCTGTTCGCCCGTCAATTCTAATTCTTTCTTGAGAAGTTGAGCTGAACCTGAGACAGCCGCTAGAGGATTTCTCACTTCATGGGCTATACTCGCTGAAACTTGGCCTGCTAATGCTAATCGGTTTTTGATTTCAAGGTCTTGCTGAGCAAGGCGGAGCTTCTCTTTAGCTCCTCTCAAGCTATTTGTTAAGTAATTAGTTAAGAAAGCGATGATAAAAAAGATACTCCAGGCTATAAAAATATTGTAGAGGACGTGTCCCAAGGACAATTCCATGTATTGGTCAGGATTGAAATAGGGAATTATCTTAAAATACATTCCATCCACGAGCAGTCCAAAGAAGATAGCAGCTAAACCTGCTGTAAGATAAGCTGCTTTTGAGGAGATGATGACACTTGCGGCGATTATTACGAAGATGTAGAGAAAGTAGAAAGAGCCACGCAATCCTCCTGAGATATAAACCAGGGTGGTAATCAAGAGAAGGTCAAAAATTATTTGTAAGTATGCCTGCAGGCTGTAATTCTTTCCCCACAAAAAAAGAACAAAATAGATTAAGGATAAAAAATAGCTTATTAAAATTATATAATAGTAAGGATTAAGGGGAAGAAAGCTGGAAGTACTGTACTGAATAATTACTGCCGCAACAACGAGAGAAGTTAAGACTACTAAGCGGAAAACTATAAACCAGAGGATGGGCCCATTACTTTTTGAATTCCTTCTTCTGAGGTTCATTTATTTTATTCCTATATTCCCGGACTTTTCTTTTCTAAAACTGCTGAATTAAGCTGAAAATTGGAAGATACATAGAAATAACAATGGTACCGATGAGCAACCCGACAGTTATAAGAAGTATGGGCTCTAGCAAAGAAAGGAGAGAGGCGACTGAAGCTGAAACCTCATCATCGTAAAAATCAGATATTTTATTCAACATTTCATCCAGAGTACCGCTTGTTTCTCCTACATTTATCATCTGAGTAACCATTAACGGAAACTGACTTGTTTCCCTCAGAGAATTAGTCAGGCTATCTCCTTCAGCTACACTCTTTCGAGCTTCCATAACACTGTTTTCAACGATAGCATTCCCCGAGGTCGAGGAAGTTATTTTCAAGCTCTCGAGTATAGGTACTCCTCCAGAAAGGAGAGTGCTGAGAGTGCGTGTAATTCGAGAAATGGCAACTTTTTTCATGAGGGGTCCAAAGAGAGGCACTCGTAAAAGCGTTTTGTCTATGGCCTGGCGTCCCTGACGAGTTCCCTTCAGGTACTTAAAGAGAATGAAAAAACCGATACAAGAGAGGAATATATATAATAGGTATTTTTGTATGATATTGCTGATGGAGACAACGACCACAGTAACGATCGGAAGGTTGGCTCCTAATTCAACAAACAGAGTTGAAAAAACAGGAACAACTTTCCACATCAGGAAAATAGATACTACAATGGCAAAAGTCATTATGGCTAAGGGATATACCATTGCCTGTTTAACCTGAGATCTTAATTTCACTATTTTTTCTATGTACTCTGCCAGGCGTTGAAGGACAATGTCGAGGGAACCGCTCTGTTCTCCTGATGAAATAAGGTTGCAGTAGAGATTATCAAAGACTTTAGGATATTTCCGTTTAGCTTGATTCAAAGTTGAGCCTGCCTCGACATCTTCTCTAACTCCACGAATGACTTGGGAAAAATACTTGTTCTTAATCTGTTCTGACAATACATTAAGGCTTTGGATCAGGGGAAGATTAGCGTCTATCAAGACAGATAGCTGGCGGCTGTATACAGCCAGCTCCTTAAGCTTTACTTTTTCTCTCTTTAGAAAAGGTATCTGGAGCTCAGACCTTTTTTTTACTACATTAAAAATAGTTATTTGTTCTCTCTTGAGACTCCCTGCAACGTCTTCTAGGGAATTGGCTGTGCGTTCTCCCTGTACAATATCTCCATAGCGATTCTTTCCTTTCCAAACGTATAATGCCATTTTTACCTATCTCTATTTTTTTAATGACCTTGGCTGGAAATGTATAGACGATACCTTGAGCCCTTCTTTCCTCTCAGTAATATCTGTAAGTTCTTCTGGATAATGAGAGACATTCATAGCTGTCTCGAGAGTGATGAGTCTTTTGAAATAGAGGTTTGCCAGAGATTGGTTGAAAGTCAGCATGCCTGATTTCTCCTGGCCAGCTTGCATGGTAGCGTAAATCTGGTGAATTTTATTCTCTCTGATTAAATTCCTTATGGCTGGATTCGGGATGAGTATCTCCATAGCTAAAGCCCTGCCTTTTCCGTCAGCTCTCGGTAAGAGAGCTTGAGTCAGCACACCTTCCAGATTCATAGAGAGCTGTGTTCTCACTTGAGCTTGATACTGGTGGGGAAAAATATCGATTATCCTCGATATTGTTTCCACAGCTGAGTTTGTGTGAAGAGTAGAGAAAGTAAGATGCCCAGTCTCTGCAACCCGTAAAGTCGCTTCTACTGTTTCCAGATCTCGCATCTCTCCAACCAAAACCACATCTGGGTCTTCCCTTAAAACAGAACGGAGTGCATTGGCAAACGACAACGTGTCAACATGAAGTTCCCGCTGGTTTATCATGGACTTTTTAGCAGTAAAAAAGAATTCAATAGGGTCTTCTATAGTAACGATGTGAAGATTTTTTTCTTGATTAATGTGATCAATCATGCAAGCGAGCGTTGTTGATTTTCCACTTCCTGTTGGTCCGGTTACTAAAACTAGTCCCCTGGGCAAATAACAAAGCTGGGCAACTCTTTGTGGTATCCCCAATTCTGAGAAGCTCCATATCGTTGGGGGAATTCTTCTGAAAGCTCCTGCCACAGCTCCCTTTTGCATAAATATATTAGCTCTGAATCTACCCATATCTTTAAGGCCAAAGGAGAAATCGAGCTCTAACTTTTCCTCGAATTGTTTTTTCTGCTTATCCGTCAAAATACTGTATACAAGCTCTTTTGTTTCAGATGGAGTCAATGGCGGGTGAGCCAGAGAAACTAAAGCGCCGTGTATTCTTACTTGGGGAGGGATGTAAGTGGTTATGTGCAAATCACTGGCATTTTCCTCAACAGCGATTTTCAATAGCTCTTGAATTGTTCTAGCCATTGTTAATCCTAATCTAGTACTGTTTCTCTCAGGACATCTTCTACAGATGTTATCCCGTTTTTTACTTTAATAAGCCCGCTCTGTCGCAAGGTAAGCATGCCTTGTTCGACAGCCTTCTTTTTTATGTCTTTAGTTTGGGCTCTGTCCAGAATGAGCTTTCTAATCTCGTCATTAATTTCCATAACCTCAAAAAGTCCAATTCTTCCTCGGTACCCTGTGTTGTTGCAGGAGCTGCAGCCCTTGGGTTTCCAGAGATTAATATTCTTCGCTTCTTCTTCCGTAAAACCGATGTTCACCAGGGCCTTAACAGGCAATTCGTATTTGATACGGCATTTTTTACACAGGCGCCTTACCAGTCTCTGGGCGGCGATCAAAATTACAGAATTGGCGATTAGAAATGCTTCTATATTCATGTTTATTAATCTGCTAACCGTGGATGCTGCATCATTGGTGTGAACTGTTGAAAAAACTAGGTGGCCGGTTAAGGCTGCCTTAATGGCAATGTCTGCAGTTTCATAATCTCTCATTTCACCAACAAGCATTACATCTGGATCTTGCCTTAAGAAAGACCTTAGTATAATGGGAAAATCCAATCCAATTTCCTCTTTGATGTTAACTTGGGTTATTCCAGGGAAATGGAATTCGACTGGGTCTTCGGCTGTAGTAATATTTCTCTCCATGGCATTCAGGTTGGAGATAGCAGAATACAAAGTATTCGTCTTGCCGCTTCCGGTAGGACCGGTAACCAGGATTATTCCCCACGGCTGTTCAATTGCGTGTTTAAAGGAAGCAAGAGATTCTTTTTCAAAGCCCAAGTGAGTAAGGTCTAATTTCAGCATTTCCCGATCGAGAATACGGACAACAATTTTTTCTCCAAAGATCGTAGGTATGCTGGATACTCTCATATCAACTGTTTTTCTGTTCCCGTCATCTCTATTTATATTCATTTTTATCCGCCCGTCTTGGGGCAGCCTTTTTTCAGAGATATCCATGTTTGCCATTATTTTTACGCGGGATATCAATGGATTTTTGAATCTCTTAGAAACGTTCATTACTTCGTAGAGTATGCCGTCAATGCGGTTTCTCACTCGCAAGCCGCTCTCGAAAGGTTCAAGATGAATATCGCTTGCTTCTTTCTTTATTGCTTCTACGAAAAGTGAGTTTACGAGAGAGATAACCGGAGCTTCTTCTATGGATTCAATGAGTTCATCAACATCAACAGCATTCTTTTCCTCTTCCTCGATGATTTTAACACTCGTATCCTCGGCCAGCTCTATAGCTTCGAGCTTTTTCTTTAAGCGGAGAGCATAGGGAGAACCATAATATTTGTTTATTGCATTCTTGATTGCAGACTCGGAAGCAATGACTGGTTGGATGCTTAAACCAGTGCGAAATTTTATATCCTCAAGGGCGGCAAGGTTAGTTGGATCGACCATAGCCAGTGTTAAAAAAGAGCGGATTCTATGGATCGGTATAATCGAATATTTTTGAGCTAATTCGAGAGGGATGAGGTTTATGACATCGGGATAAACCTCGAATTGATCGAGGTCAATATATGGATAGCCTAACTCCCGGGTTAATGCTTGAGCTATTTCTTCTTCTGAGATGAATCCTAACTCAGTCACAGCAGATCCAATTCCGATTCCTTTTTTCTTATGTAAATTGGTAGCTTCCTCCAGTTGTTTTGCTGTTAAAAGCTTTTCTTTCAGAAGGAATTCACCCAGGTTAGATTCCATTTTTTTCCTTTGAGCAAGCGTTGAATAAATTAACAATTTTTGTCAACTTAGCCCATCCATAACAACGACGGCATGCATCGTTAAATTTTCTCTTATCTTTTTCAGAGATGAAGTCAAAAAAATTTTTTAAATTCATGTTGCTGATTATGATTACAAAGAGTCCTTTTAGCGTCAATAGCCATTGAGGAGGATTCTTAAGATGAATTTTGAAGTGTTTGTCTCACCTCTAGAGGCTATGTAGGGATATTATAAAAAGCAAAGTGAGAAAAGGAGGGTTTGTAACTGTTTTATATACTACAGCATGTAATTAGCAGTTATTATTTATACGTAAATAATGATGATAACTGAAGGAGAGCTTTTATTTTGTGGAAGTTAATTTTTTTATCTCTTTGTGTTTAATAATGATTTTTTCTAAGGGATAATTCAGGGCAAATTTCCTCATGATTTTTTTACTGTCTTGAATGCTCTGTATACCCATAGTCCAATGGTCCAGCCCTTTCTGATACACAAAATATCCTTTTTCAGATGCATTCTTTTTAGGTATGGGGATAACAGGATCATCTATGTCGTAGTCATCGATGTATTCGCCAGTTACCGAATCCATCACTATCCATTTCCCGCTAAGGTAGATTTCAAGAAAAACATGGCCCGAAAATGCAGTTGTGGGATTTTTCCTGTAGGCTTTTGCCCATTCAATGCCAGCAGCGTTTAAAAAAACTACAGGATATCCTTGACTTCTTAGAATAGCTGTTAAAAGTATTCCCCAATCATTACATCCTGTGAGTTTTCGGCTGTCAAATATCTGCTGGGCGCTCTGTTTAGCAACCATCTTGCCACCACCCTTATAATTGTCAAAGTTTCTTCTTATCCAGCTTAGAATGCTCCCGATCTTTTTTATACTGTTACTCGCTGAGAAGTGTTGCTCAAGATATTCAGTAGCTTCTGGAGAGAGTTGAGTTTGTGGGGTGGGCTGTGAGAATATCCATGGATCAGAATGATCAACGTCATGCGCAGGATATCTCTGATGTAAAGTAATACAGGAAAGAGAAGAAAGTACGAGGAGAAATGCTAAAGCTGATAATTTAAGTTTATCTTTTTTCACAGACTATAATTATAATTCAGCCCAGGGAATTATGAAAGCTTATGAATGGTTTGAGGCCGATGCATTTCAATCAATGAGAAAAGAGTTTTATTAAATATAATATTGTGTATAAATGTTTGGTTAGAGCTTCCATAAACATCAATACAGGGCTCCTTTCAGGGGTGAGAGAAGATCACCTTTAACGGTGAAATCCAGAGGCATGAAAATCAACAAAAAAATACCGCGATAGGTGATGACAAAGCCAATTTCAATAAGCATTATATTTGCATGTAATAAGGTGCCTTAATGTGCAGTCAAAATTCTTGTATTAAAAAAAGGAAAGGAGAGCACAAGTCCAGCTATTTATTATTAAGTTTCAATTGGTCTATTGTCTTTTCATAAACTGTGGATATAAAATGACTCAAAATAAAGGACACAAGAAAAGAGGCAGTGTACTTGTAGTTTCTCTTATGGCCACAACAGTGATGCTAATTATAGCACTACCCTTGATAACAAAGGTTTCCGTACAACTTAGGGGCACTGAAAAGTCATTTAAATCCATGAAAGCTTTATACTTAGCCGAGGCTGGAATAGAGAGAGCAATATGGGAGATTAATTACGGAGATATCTCTGGCTGGGATGGTGATAGTGATGAGCGGACAATGACCATCTCTCCTTTTTTGACTTCAGGAGGGAACGATGCTGGCACGGTTGAGATCACGGTTATAAATCCTTCCGGGGAAGTGCGCATCATCGAAGCCAAAGGCATAGTCCCTTTTGTAGGCGACCTTAATCTGAATAAAACCGTGAGGGTCGCACTGGATCAGTCAAAAGAATCTTTCTTCAATTATGGAATTTTTGGTAATTCAGGGATTGAGATTCACGGAAATGCGTATACTGACAGCTTCAATTCGGATGAAGATCCGTATAATCCTTCAGATCCAGGTTCGAAGGGAAAAATCGGTACGAATTCCACAAATGCTTCAGCAATTAGATTGTTAAACAATGTTGTGGTCAACGGCAATGTTTATTCAGGGCCTAGTAGTGATCCAGAAACAGTTGTATCTATAGAAAACAACGCTGAGGTGAATGGGTCTCTTTCAGTTTTAGAAGAAGCAAAGCAACTCCCTTCTGTTATTCTGCCTGAAGGTCTTCCAGATTACTGGGACTGGAAATATCCTGTAGAAGAATCAGATGTAACTATTACCGAAAGCGGTAAGTATAAGAATTTCAAGATTCCATCTGATAAAATTTTACGTTTTAGCGGGGGAACGGTTGAGGACCCTTTGGTAATTCATGTTGTATATGAAATGATTTTGGACTTAAACTCACAAATTATAATTGAGGAAAACAGCGCGGTTGAATTCATTCTTGAAGGCAATTTAAAAATTGATGACTACGCGAGGTTTATAAATTTAAATCTAAATCCCAAAGCACTATGTATTCTTGGGGCTGATTCTTTTGAAGACTTGGAATTTGTGTCAAATTTTCAATTTTACGGGACACTCTATACGCCTCATGCTTGTATAACTTTAAGCTCTAATGCAGATTTCTTTGGCTCTGTTGTTGCAGACTACGTAAACATATCGTCGAATTCAGGGATTCATTTTGATGAATATCTCAAGGATTGGGATAGACACAGTATACTGCTTGATACCTTTGGTGTTGCCGCCTGGCAAGAGAAACGTTCACAATAATAAACTTTAATTCACTCAAGAGAAAAACTCATCTATCATTTCCTCAATATCTTTTCTACATGACGAATGAATCATCTCGCCACTTTGGATTCCTATTTTTTCTTTTTCTGTCATAAAGCATCTCCTTTCTTAACAGACATTTAGTCAATAGAAGTACGCTCTTTGT